>NZ_JANSIS010000001.1:0-537889 GCF_047462135.1 Synechococcus sp. O70.2 | reverse complement strand
TTGACTGGTATGCGCTTGTCAAGGTTCTGGGGCGCTGGGCCTGGTGGCCTTGTCAGCGCTTCACTACCCTATCCCACCCTCCCCCACATCGTCAAGACCCATAAGGGGCTTTTGGGAACAGGCCACCGCTAGACTGAGAAAGTGAGTTCGGAGGGGATCGGACAAATGGGGATTGAGATTGGGATGCCAGCTCCCGACTTTAGCCTGCCTGCGGTTGGGAAAGGGGTTCCCAAGGGGGCCCAGATTTCGCTGGGGGCCTATCGGGGCAAGAGCAAGGTGCTGCTGGCTTTTTACCCCGCAGACTTTTCGCCGGTGTGTACGAGCGAGATGCGCTGTTTTCGGGAGGACTGGGGAGCTTTTCGGGCGGCAGGGTGTGAGATCTTGGGGATCAGCAGCGACCCCATCTCTCGACACGAAGCCTTTGCCGAGCAGCTCAAGCTGGAGTTCCCTCTGCTGAGTGACGTGGACAGGAGGGTAAGCCAGCAGTACGGGGTGGATAGCTTGCTGGGGATACGGCGGGCCTATTTTGTAGTGGACAGCCAAGGGATCCTACGCTACCAGCATGTGGAGTGGCTGCCCATCTTCAAGCGTGACAACCGCGAGCTGCTGGAGGTAGTGAGGGCAATTGACTAGGGGCAGGATCCTCACTGGGCTGGACAGATAGATCTGGTGTGCCTGGCCGCTGTCGAGCAAGAAGAGGGGGGGCTTGGACCGAGGGGCTCTTATCCAGCCTGGTTGTCGCCCGTCCAGACGGCCACCCAGCGCCGGATCCTGGCAAAGCCGGAGCGAGTAAGGACAAAGGAGCACTGGTCGGAGTCGAGCTGTTGTAGACCCTTGCGGGAGGCGTGGGCCCTCAGGAGACCGTAGAGGTTATGCACTCTTCGGAGGAGCTTTGGGAAGTCTCGAGAGGGATCCACAGGTCTAATGGTTTGGGGACAGATCGCCGCCCTCAGGGCTAACCTAAAGGGAGAGAACAACGCCTGCCCTTAGCTCTATTGCGAAAACGAGGCGGCAATCGCCATGAGGATCTCGGTGATAAAGCTTCTCTCCTCACTGCTGCTTTTGGGAGGGCTGTCCGCCCCTGTTGCCGTAGGGGCCTATCCGGTCAGCCCCAAAACGGTCATGTCTCTGCAACGGGGGGATCACGCTCAAGCGCTGCCTAGAGCCAAAACGAAGCAACGCTTTCGGGTGGTAACCTTGGCAACCGGCCTGGAGCATCCGTGGGGGATGGCTTTTCTGCCAGATGGAACCATTTTGGTTACCGAACGCCCGGGCCGCCTGCGGCGGGTTACCGACCGAGGGTTGGATCCCCAGCCCATAGCCGGGGTGCCGGAGGTGTTTGCCCGCGGCCAAGGGGGACTGCTGGATATCGCTTTGCACCCCAACTACGCGGAGAACGGCTGGATCTACTTGTCCTACGCGGCTCCCGGGCCGGGTGGAGGGGGGACACGAGTGGCGCGGGCCCGCCTAGGGAAAAAGGGACTCCAGGACCTGGAAGTGATTTTTGACATGGAGCGCAAGACGCCTGCCCAGCAGCACTTCGGCTCCCGCTTGGTCTTTGACGAAGAAGGGTTTCTCTACATCAGTACTGGGGATCGCGGAGAACGGAATCGGGCTCAGGATCTGGGGGATGCAGCAGGCAAGGTGTTGCGCCTTACCGACACGGGCGGGATCCCGAAAGACAACCCCTTTGTTGGGCAAGTAGGGGCTCTGCCAGCAATTTTCACCTATGGCCACCGCAACATTCAGGGAATGGCCCGCCACCCGGAAACAGGGGCTATTTGGATACACGAACATGGGCCCAAAGGGGGAGATGAGATCAACATCCTCGCTCCCGGCGTGAACTACGGCTGGCCTTTAATCACCCATGGCCGCGAGTACAGCGGCGAACCAGTTGGCAAGGGACTAGCAGCAGCTCCTGGATTGGCTTCGCCGCTGCTTCACTGGACCCCCTCCATTGCTCCCTCTGGCATGACCTTTTACACGGGAGACGTCTTTCCCGAATGGCGGGGCAACCTCTTTGTGGGAGCACTGGCTGGCCAGCATTTGGCACGGCTGGTTTTGGAAGGGAATCGGGTGGTGGCTGAGGAGCGTCTCCTAGAGGGAGTTGTCGGCCGTATCCGGGATGTGCGTCAGGGGCCGGATGGCTTGCTCTACTTGTTGACTGACGCCCCCAACGGATCCCTGTTGCGCTTGGAGCCAAGCTCTTGATTGAGGTCAAATAGCCCTGGTCCTGTAGGATTAGCCCCAACAGGGTTTCCCAACTTCCACTGCTGCCACTACAAGAACTTAACATCTTGCTCGATGGGGAGTGGCCCTCCTGTTTGGGCATCTGTGTTGTGGCAGGCAAAGCACTCCTCCGGAGTTAGCTTAATAACCTGACCTGAAGCCGGAAGAAGAAACATTCTCAGCTCTTTGGTTGAGATCAAGATAGTCTTGCTGTTTGGAGCCCCGCGCTTGTGCTTTTCGTCAGTGAAGGTTCTGACAACGCAAGATATTGGATAGTATTCGCTTTTCCGGAGCTTAGCTTCCAGAAGCGCTCTCCAGTGGGGGCTGTTCCCAAAAATCCATTGGCCCCTAGAAAATTTGAGGTCGAATACCTGACTCCAAATTCTGCTGTAGAAGGTGATGATAGATGTCTTGACTTCGTAAGCTCTCGTTATCTCCTCTAAGTGGGATAAAAACTCGCTGGCAGTCAATGGCTGAGGAGGATTGGCAAAGGGTTTCATGAATCGATATCTTCTAGCTTCTGGTTACAGCAGTGGGATTCCCGTAGCTGCATAGTCCACCCAGCTCGAAGCACTTGCGCAAAGGGGGGTGTGTCAGAAGTTGCCCGTCAGACAACCAGTGGCCCCTCCTCAAGGGAGCCTGTAGATAGAAGCAACACCTTGCAGGGAAAGCTTGCCCGCCAAAGGCCGAAATTTATGGGCGGTACAAGATTCGAACTTGTGGCCCCTTCCGTGTGAAGGAAGTGCGCTACCGCTGCGCTAACCGCCCTTTCTAGGGTTTACTAAAGCTAGCCTCTATTGTACCACTGCTGCTACAACACTGGACAAGAAAGGTGCTCCGCACCGCTGTTGCAAACGAGGACTAAAGCCCTTGGCTGGGCGAAGAAGCAGTTGCTCTGCAGGCCGAGATCGACCCGCGCGATGGGCAAGTGACCTCCCCTTGCCAGCTAGAGCTCTACGCAGAGGAGTTCTACGGCCTCCTTGCCATTTGCCCCTGTCCAGGACGATGTTGGGATGCCTTCCTGTCGATCTCCGGAAAACTTCAACCTAGTCGTGGTTACCCTCCCGCTGGCCTTCTGGGTCGTTCCGGAACCGATCTACCCGTTTGAGCTCCTCTCCGTTCGGGCGCAGCGGCCTCAGGGACTCCATTCCGCTCTCGCGAAGGGGAGAGGCCTCCCGCTCTAGGTCTTCCCCAAGGCGCTCGCTGCCGGCACGCTCTCCGTTAAGGGGCTCTGCGGCGCGAAGGGAGGGTGGTAAACGGAGGAGTTCAGCAGGAGGGCAATCCTCGGCTGTGGGCAGGTCGGAAGTGCTAAGCACTCCTTTTGGGATGGAAGAGAGGCGCTGGGCGACAGCCCCGATGCTCTCTAGACGAATCATCTCCTCCCAGGAGCAAATCTCCTCTTCATCTTCTGTTTCGTAGCGAACCAGGATGGTGTCCCCCTCGATATCGAGGATCTTGGCTCGTTCCAGCCAGCGTCCCTGATCGCGCAGGTAGATCCACACTTCCTTGCCTTCGCGGCTGAGTTGATAGATCCTACGATGAAGCACGGTTCCCTCCTGCGATAAAAGATCCGGACGAACTGTTGTGGGGGTTACCCAGTTCACCCTTCCATCTTAGCGGCTGGATCCCTCCCCTGTATGCCCTTCATGGGGCAGAATTAACTTTCTAATCCGGAAGAAATCCCAAAAGGCAGTCTCCCTCTGCCGCCGGCTTTGGCAAAGCCTTGATCTTCAAGGAGACAGTATGCGCATCGCTATTGTCGGGTTGGGGTTGATCGGCGGATCCCTGGCTCTTAAGCTTACCGAAGCAGGGTACTCCGTCTGGGGGATCAGCCGCAATCCGGCTACCTGTCAAGAGGCCCTAGAACGTGGAGCGGTTCAGGGCTGCGGAACCGAGTTGGCCCAGTTGACGCTTTTCAACCCTCAGGTGGTGGTGATCTGTACTCCCCTGGAGCAGGTGTTGGCCACCCTGGCAGCCCTGGTGCCCTATCTGTCGCCCCAGACAGTGGTAAGCGATGTCGGCTCCGTCAAGCAGCCAATTGTTGGGCCGGCAACAGCGCTATGGCCCCTATTCGTGGGGGGGCACCCCATGGCCGGCAAGACGTTACAAGGGATCCAGGGAGCGGAAGCTAACTTGTTTCTGGGGCGACCCTATGTGCTCACTCCCATTCCCCAGACGCAACCCCAAGCCCTTGCGGTGATGCAGGAGCTAGTGGCAGCAGTGGGTGCCGAAGTTGTCCTTGCCGATCCTGTCCGCCACGATCAGGCAGTAGCTTGGGTTAGCCATCTGCCGGTCATGGTGGGAGCTGGCTTAATTGCCGCCGTCAGCCAGGAGGAGAACTCGAATATTCTGGCACTGGCCCGCACTTTGGCCAGCAGTGGCTTTCGAGATACAAGTCGGGTTGGCGGTGGGATCCCGCAGTTAGGGCTAGAGATGGCCCGCTACAACCGGCAAGCGCTGCTAGCTGCTCTGCGTGGCTACCAAGCTGAGTTGAAGGCACTAGAGCAGCTAATCGAGGGCGAACAGTGGGAAGAGCTGCTCCAGAAGCTGCAGCGAGTCCGCCAGGAATGGCAGCAGTTTCCAGTAAATCAAGGGGCGCCCTAGGTGACTAGCTGCAGCTGCTGCAACTGGCTGCTCAATACCCAACTGGATAAAAGGGGCTAGCTTTGGCTTGCTGAGGGGTGTTTTGACTTTGCCCAGAATCTCTGCGGGTAGGAGCGATGGGAACCTCGATCACCCGCTCTGGCGCTAGAGAAACCATATCGGAGCGCTCGGCAATCTCTCGCAGAGAATTGACGATGGATTCTTGAGTGAGGAGAAACTGCTGCTCATGGCGTTGCAGCCGCTGCCAAACCTGGTAGTGCTGGCTCCATTGGCTTTGGGTATGCACTGTCCAACTATAAACACCTAGCACCGCTAACCCCGAGACGATGGCGAGGCCGGTGGAGACCTGGTGCCACCAGATGAGATGCTCTCTCCAGGTGGGATCCCAACGGCGGGGATGGGCGGATTTCAAAGGTTGAGGGGGGCTGCCTTTGCAAGCTGCAGGAGACAGAGCCGTTTCAGAGTGAGGAGAGGGAGCCAAAGTTGCAGTTCTGGGCTGGATAGAGAGCAAGCTGCGACCACGGCTTGTGTTTTGGCTAACCATACGCCTCACCCAGCAAGCACTTGCTGCCAACTGGGTTCCACTCTATCCGAGGCGGGCAGCTACTCGCAGTTTGGCAGAGCGGGCCCGGGGATTGCGTTGCTGCTCCTGCTTGGAAGGGCGCAGAGGTTTGGGGGTGAGTACCTGCCAGCGGGGATCGGTACGGAAGGCCCATTTCACTAGGCGATCTTCCAGACTGTGGAAGCTGATTACAGCCAACCTACCGCCGGGCTTTAGCCAAGCAGGAGCCTGGGCCAGCAGGGTTTCTAGGGCTTCCAGTTCTCGGTTCACGGCAATGCGCAGGGCCTGAAAGACCCGCGTAGCTGGGTGGATGCGGCCCCGCCTTGCCGCCGGCGGCACTGCCTGCCAGACTACCTGGGCCAGTTGGGTAGTGGTGAAAAGGGGGCGGGAGCGTTCGATGTGATGGGCGATGCGGCGGGCAAAGCGCTCCTCGCCATAGCGAACGAAAATGTCGATCAAGTCCTCGGCAGGGCGGCGGTTAACCCAATCAGCAGCGGTTTCCTGAGCGGCAGTGGGATCCATGCGCATATCTAGCGGCCCTTCAGCGCGAAAGCTAAATCCGCGCTCAGGGCAGTCCAATTGGGGCGAGCTCACCCCCAGGTCGGCCACGATGCCATCGAAGAGGATAGGCCGCCCTTGCTCGTCGCGCCAGCCGTGCCGCTGCGGATCGAAATCGGCGAAGTTGAGGTGCCAAAGCTGGATGCGCTCCTGGGGGATCCCTGCTGCTGCCAAGCGCGCCCGAGCTGCCTGCAAAGCCAGCGGATCCCGATCCAGCCCCACCACCCGTTCTGCTCCCCCCTGCAGTAGGGCCAAGGTGTGTCCGCCTCCTCCCAAGGTTACGTCCAAAAACGTGCCGCCCTGCTGGGGCTGCAGGTAGGCCATCACCTCCTCGGTCAAAACGGACTCGTGGTGATACGGAGAGCTCTCCCCGAGCCGAGTTTCCGGCAAGTCCATGAGGTCAGTGGCTGCAGAGGGGCAACCTCGATGATTCTATCCAGGCTTTTTCCCGGGCCACCAGGCCATCGGGAATCTGCAGGCAATCCTTGCTACCGCGCAGCTGAGCAGCCCAGACAAGGGCAGTCGACCATTTAGCCGAGCCTTACAATTTGGAGGCTTCCCGCTACAGCCTGTTAGATTCCCAGAAAAAAGGCCGAGGCCCGGCCTCAACCGAGGAATCCATGTTGTTAAGGCTCATCCTGAAAGAGGAGGGCTGCTGTCAAAAGACAGGCTGTCTTTGCGGCAAGAGCGGTGTGGGTTCAACGTATCATTGAGACTGCCCCTAGTCTCCTTACGGCTGCCGTGCTAACCACTGCTGCTTCTCCCAACGTCCTGACGCTCTCCCCTGCCCGGGGCCTACGCGGCCAGATTAAGGTTCCAGGGGACAAGTCCATCTCCCACCGTGCTCTGATGCTGGGATCCCTGGCGGAAGGGGAAACGGTCATCCAGGGTCTGTCATTAGGGGAAGATCCCCACAGCACAGCGGCTTGCTTTCGGGCTTTGGGAGTCGAGATCCCTGAGCTCAACAGCGAGTGTGTGCGCATCCGAGGAGTGGGTCTGGATCGCCTACAGGAGCCGGCAGATGTCTTGGATGCCGGCAATTCCGGCACCACCTTGCGCCTGATGTTGGGAATCCTGGCTGGCCAGCGGGGGCGCTTTTTTGCCGTCACTGGGGATCGCTCCCTGCGCTCGCGGCCTATGGGGCGGGTGGTGGAGCCGCTGCGGCAGATGGGGGCTCAGATCTGGGGGCGGGCGGGGGGCAACCTGGCACCTCTGGCTGTGCAGGGGGGATCCTTAAAGGGGATCCACTACCACTCGCCTGTGGCCTCGGCCCAGGTCAAGTCCTGCCTGCTGCTGGCGGGCCTGTTGGCAGAAGGCACCACTCAGGTTACGGAGCCGGCCCTTTCCCGCGACCACTCGGAGCGGATGTTGCGGGCCTTCGGAGCCGAGATCCAGGTCGATGTGGCGACAAAAACCGTGGCGGTGGTGGGGGGATCCCGCCTGGTGGGCCAGACGGTGCAGGTGCCCGGGGACATCAGCTCGGCAGCCTTCTGGTTGGTGGCGGGCTCGATTGTGCCCGAGAGCGAATTGCTGCTAGAGGGTGTGGGCCTCAACCCCACCCGCACCGGGCTGCTGCAGGTGCTGCAGGAGATGGGGGCCGACATTCAAGTGGAGAACCAGCGGGAAGTGACCGGCGAGCCTCTGGGGGATCTGCGCGTGCGCTCGGCCCGTTTGCGAGGCTGTAGCATCGGCGGCGAGCTGATTCCCACCCTAATCGACGAGATCCCGGTTTTGGCGGTGGCAGCAGCCTTTGCCGAAGGAACTACGGTCATTCGCGATGCAGCGGAATTGCGGGTAAAAGAAAGTGACCGCTTGGCGGCCATCGCTCAGGAACTTAGCCGCATGGGTGCCCAGGTAACCGAATATCCCGACGGCCTGGAAATCAAAGGAGGGATCCCCTTGCAGGGAGCAGAGGTGGACAGCCACGCCGACCACCGCATCGCCATGAGCTTGATGGTAGCTGCCCTGGCCGCCCAGGGATCCACCACCCTCAGCGGTGCCGACTGCGCCCGCATCTCCTACCCCGACTTCATTCCCACCCTGCAGCGGCTGACCAACGCTTCATTAGCGTCTTAAGACAACTTTTGCCGATGTCCGACCAGCCTATTGTCATCGAACACCTCTGCTTTCGAGTTCCCCCCGGCGGCCAGGTGGCTTTCCTTCGGGAAGACGAGCGGATCTGGGGAGCGGCCCTGCGCCAACAGCCGGGTTTTCTGGGCAAGGAAGTCTGGCTTGACGCCGAGGATCCCGAACTTGTTCACCTCATCATTCGCTGGGCTAGCCGCGCCGCCTGGAAAGCTTTCCCCCCAGAGCAGGCGGAAGCCTTGGATCGGCAGATGCAGCCCTTCTACGTGCGCCTGGAGCAAGCCAAAGAATACCAGCTCTGGCAGCCCAACCTCCTAGGAGAGGAACCGGCCAGCTAAGAAGCCTCAAAGCCCACCTCGGCAGCCGTTGAGTCCGTCCTAGCAGAGGCTGCCGCCCGCTCTTGTTCCACCAGCTCCCGCAAGCTGGGCATGGTTACCGCCAGAGCTCCCTCGCGCCGCTGCAGCCCAGCCTCAAAGGTTTCCGGGGTCACGATCCCACCGGAGATGAGCATCTTAAAAGCATCCTCCACCGGCATGAACACCTCCACCACCTGATCTTCTGGCACGATCGCATACCAGCCAGTGGTTGGGTTGGGAGTGGTGGGGATAAACACGCTAAGGGAACGCTGGGGCCCGCCCAGTCGGATGGGAGTTTGAATGCTGCCCGTTACAAAAGCCAAAGCCCAGATCCCTGGCCGGGGGTATTCTACCAGCACCACCCGCCGAAACCCCTGGTTGTTGGGAGCAAATAAGACACTGAGCAATTGCTTTAGGGTCTTGTACACCAGCCCCGCCACTGGGATGGCATGGAGCAGCTGCTCGCTTAGGTTGAGCAGCCACTGGCCGACAATGTTGCGGGCCATGAAGCCAATCAGCAAAATAAGCAAGATTGGCGTCAGCAAGCCCACCGCCAGGTTGATGAGGTTAACCAGGATGGGGTGCAGCCCTTGGATGGGGTTAAACGGCTTAGGAATGCTGGTCAGAAAACCGATGCTCCAGGTGGCCACTTCCACCATCAGCCAAATGGTGGTTGCTAGAGGAATCACCACCAGCAATCCCGCCACGAAGTAGTTTTTAAGATGCTGTTTCCACTGAGAAACCATGGTGAGGTCGTCCCGTCAAGTCAAACAGCTGAGTGCAGCGGGCCAATGCAGGTGAAGCTTGCAGGTGGCAATCATGATACCCGCCTTCTGCCTCACCTCATACTAGGCATCGACCGCACTTTGCTGGCCAAAGGCGCAAAGCCCCCGATCTTGCCTCGGGCTGATAATGCTATCTTAGGCCGATATAAAATTTTGTAAAGGCAGGGATCCCCCAGCGGCTTGGTGGCCAGGGCCGAGGGTGGCTTCCCCTTTCTGCCGCATCTTGTGTGGGAGGCGCCATGGCGGAGTCAGATTGGTTAGAGCACACCTGTCAGGTGGAGGTGCCGGTTCCCATTGAACAGGTTTGGGAGCTGTGGTCCAACCTGGCCCTCATGCCGCGTTGGATGCGGTGGATTCGCTCGGTGGAATTGCTGGATCACAACCTATCGCGGTGGACGCTTGCTACGCGCGGCTTCACCTTCAGTTGGATCTCCCGCACCCACACGGTGGTGAAACACCAACGCATCGCCTGGCAATCGGTGGAAGGGCTGCCCAATCGGGGGGCGCTGCGGTTTTATGATCGCAAGGGTAGTACCCTTGTGAAGCTGTCAGTGGCCTACAAGATTCCAGGCATTCTGGGCAAAATTCTAGATGGCCTGTTCGTGGGTAAGGTAGTGGAAAGCACCATCCAGGCGGACTTGGAGCGCTTCAAAGCCTATGCCTTGGAGCAGGCGAGGTTAAGCTCTGACAGCGCCTCGGCCAGCTAGCTCCGCCTGGTTGGGCGAGCTGTCTTCTCGGCTCCTTGCTTGACCACTCTCGCTGCGGCCAAGATTTGAACATGCCCGATCCCCCTTCTCAGCCTCTTGTTGCCTCTTCTTCTCAGCCTGTTGACAACCGCAACATTCGCTTTTCTCTAGAGCGGGGCGAGCTGGACTTGGAGCAGCTTCTGCTGCTATTGAACCGCAATGCCTTTTGGGCGCAAAACCGCCGTCGGGACGAGATGGAGCGGGCCATTGCCCACAGCCATCCGGTGGTCAGCGCCTGGGACGGGGAGCGCCTGATTGGCTTTGGCCGCGCCACCTCCGATGGAGTTTACCGGGCCGTCCTCTGGGATATTGTGGTGGATTCCGACTACCGCCGCCAGGGCATTGGGCGCAAGCTGGTGGAAACCCTAATTAGCCATCCCCACCTGCAGTCGGTGGAGCGCATCTACGTGTTCACCACCCATCAGCGCGGCTTTTACGAGCGGATTGGTTTTGTGGAAAACCCCAGCACCACTTTGGTTCTCTATGGGCGATCGCTGGAGTTTTTAATCCCAGCCGCCAAACAGGAGCAGGTCTAATCCCCGGGGCAAGGGGGGACAGGGGTCTGGCTTGGCCTCGAGGGGAGGACGCGCTAGCCTGAGCAAAAAAGGTGAGAGGATTTACCTATGGCCAATCGCCTCGCCACGTGTTCCAGCCTCTACCTGCGCAAGCACGCCAATAATCCAGTGGATTGGTGGCCTTGGATCCCGGAGGCCCTGGAGAAAGCCCGGGCCGAGGATAAGCCGATTTTTCTGTCTATTGGCTACTCCAGTTGCCACTGGTGCACGGTCATGGAGGGAGAGGCCTTTTCCGACCCCGAGATTGCCGCTTTCTTGAATGCCCACTTTTTGCCCATCAAGGTCGATCGCGAGGAGCGGCCCGATCTGGACAGCATCTACATGCAGGCGCTGCAACTCATGAGCGGGCAGGGAGGGTGGCCTCTCAATGTCTTTCTCACACCCAATGACCTGGTGCCGTTTTATGCAGGCACCTATTTTCCCGTGAAGCCCCGCTTTGGCCGGCCAGGGTTTCTAACGGTGCTGCAGCGCGTCCTGCAGTTTTACCGGCAGGAAAAAGAAAAAATTGCGGAGATGAAGGGCCAGATTTTGACGGCCCTGACCACCCTCAGCGACCTAGTGCCAGAAGACCATATTCCACCCGACTTACTGCGCTCCGGGATCGCCAAGATCCAGCCCTTGCTCACCAACGCTGGGGCGGTGCAGCAGTTCCCCATGATGCCCTATGCCCAGTTGGTGCTGCGCTCGGCCCGCTTCGACCCGCCGGAAGGGATCGACGGCTTGCCGACAGCTCTGGAACGGGCTAAGGAGCGGGCCATGGCCCTGGTGTTGGGCGGGATCTTCGACCATGTGGCCGGTGGCTTTCACCGCTACACCGTGGATCCCACCTGGACGGTGCCCCACTTTGAAAAGATGCTCTACGACAACGGGCAGATCTTGGAGTTCTTGGCAGAGCTGTGGGCCCACGGCATCCGGGACGCTGCCATCGAGCGGGCGGTGCGCCTGACGGTGGAGTGGGTGGCGCGGGAGATGACAGCTCCTGCTGGGTATTTCTATGCGGCCCAGGATGCCGATAGTTTTGCCCGGCGAGAAGATGCGGAGCCCGAGGAGGGGGAGTTCTATGTCTGGCGCTGGCAGGAGCTGCAAGATTTGCTCGATGAAGAAACCTTCCACGCTCTGCAGCAGGCTTTCTTCCTGTTGCCAGGGGGCAATTTCCCCGACCGGCCCGGCTGCATTGTCCTCCAGCGCCAACAGGGGGGAGAGCTGCCGCCGGAAGTCGAGACCGCCTTGACCACTCATCTGTTTCGGGCTCGCTACGGCTCCACCGAGCGCAGGATCCCCTTCCCGCCGGCAGTAGATGCCCAATCGGCCCGCCAACACCCTTGGCCAGGGCGGATCCCGCCTGTTACGGACACCAAGATGATCGTCTCCTGGAACGGCCTGATGATCTCGGGGCTGGCACGGGCCTACCAGGTGTTTGGCGACGAGGAGTACCTGCAGTTGGCCTTGCGGGCTGCCCAGTTCATCCTTAGCCGCCAGCGCCATCCCGACACGGGATCCCTGCTGCGGTTGAACTACGACGGCACACCCCAGGTGCCTGCCAAATCCGAAGACTACGCCCTCTTCATCAAGGCCCTGTTGGATCTGCACCAGGCCTGCCTAGGTCGAGCAGGGGATCCCACTTCCCAGTACTGGCTGGAGGCTGCCATCCGGTTGCAGCAGGAGATGGACGCGCAACTGTGGGATACGGCCAGGGGAGGTTACTTTGTCAGTGATGCCCAGAGCGCCGCTGAACTCCTGGTGCGGGAGAAAGACTTCCAGGACAGCGCCATGCCGTCAGCCAATGGTGTGGCCATCGCCAACCTGGTGCGTCTGGCTGCCCTCACGGGCGATCTGGACTATCTGGAGCGAGCAGAGCAGGCCCTGAAAACTTTTGCCCATCTCATGAGCACCCAGCCGCGGGTCTGTCCCACTCTATTCCTTGGGCTAGACTGGTACAGCAACTGGGTGAAGGTGACCTTAGGAGCTGAGCACATCCCCACCTTCCAACAGCGCCCCTGGCCCACTGCCGTCTTTACTTTGCCTGCAGAGGCAGAGCCCCTGCCGCCAGGGACGGTGGGCCTAGTGTGCTGGGGCAGCAAGTGCCTGGCTCCGGCTAGCTCGCTGGAACAAATCCAGTCTCAGATCAACAGGGGACAAAACCGCTCCTACTGACCTAGCTTCTTCCTGGATTTTCCACGCCAAAGAACTCGATGCGATAGCTGTGGATGCGGGTGCCGGTCTTTTGCTCCACCTCAGCCAGCAACTCCGGCGGCAACTCTACCTCTACGTCGAGAATGCGGTTGCTATCTAGACAATTGACATGGCTGTGGGGGTGGGTACACCTGCCGTAGCGGCGCCCATCAGCGCGATCCAGGCACTCAATGATGTTGTGCCTAGCCAGAGCCTCTAGGTTTTGATAGACGGAAGTGTGGCCAATGGGCTTGCCTTGCCGATTAAGACGGTCGTAGATTTCTCGCGCCGAGAGGTGCTCGCCACATTGCCACAAGAGTTCCAAAATGTAGCGGCGCTGCCGGCTAAGACGAAGATTGCTCTCCCGGCATCGCTCTAGCGCAGCTTCCAAGGAATCCACAGGGCGAGGCATGGGAAAACCTCAAGCCATACCGAGTTCGAGATATCCAATTGCCGGTTCAACCTAGCCTAGCATCCGCGATTTGGCTTCTAGAAGCCACCCCAAAGCCTTCAAAAAACTGGCCGTCGACCTCTCCAGGCCGTGGCGCCAACAGCAGCCTGTTCATTTTCTACAATACCGCTGGGGTTACCGCTGGGGTGTTGAGGAGGAGTTAGGATGCGGCGGCGCAAGCTGCTCCTAGGCTTGTTGGGGTTAGCCGTTAGCAGCGGATGGGCAGGGGCCTACTGGGCCAGTCGGCAGCCCCTGGCTTCTCAGCCAAAGCCGACAAGGAAAGCGCCACCTCTGCTGCCGCAGCCCACCCCTACGGCTGTCCCCCATCCTGAAGCTCCTCGCGGCTTCTACATCCCTCCCCGCCGAGATCTGCGCCTCGTGGTGATTAGTGACCTAAATGGCCTCTACGGCTCGGTGAACTACGACCCAGAGGTGGATCGGGCCATCCGCCTCATCCCCTACTTCCAGCCGGATATCGTCTTGGGAGGAGGGGACATGGTGGCAGGGCAGGATCCCCGCCTTTCCGAAGAGCGCATCCGCGCCATGTGGGCAGCCTTTGACCAACATGTGGCAGCTCCGCTGCGCGCTGCCCAACTGCCCTATGGCTTTACCTTGGGCAACCACGATGCTTCCTGTGCCCGCAACGCCCGCGGTGGTTTTCTCTTTCAAAAGGAACGGGATCTGGCGCGCGAGTTTTGGAACGATCCCGCCCATGATCCTGGCCTGAATTTTGTGGATCGGGGCGATTTCCCCTTCTACTACACCTTTGAAAAAGATGGGGTTTTCTACCTAGTTTGGGATGCTAGCTGCAACTTCATTCCCTCTGAACAGATGGCTTGGGCAGAAGCAGCGCTAGCCAGCGAGCGGGCTCAACAGGCCAAGCTGCGCATCGTCATTGGTCACCTGCCCCTCTATGCCGTTGCCGTCGGGCGCGACCATCCGGGAGAAGTGCTGCTGGATGCTGAAGCCAAGCGAGCTTTGCTGGAAAGGTACCGCGTCCATACTTACATCAGTGGCCACCACCACGCCTACTATCCTGGCTACAAGGGACAGTTGCAGCTGCTTCACTGTGGCGCTCTCGGCTCTGGGCCCCGCCCCCTGTTGGGCAGCCCCCTGCCACCCCGCAAGACCCTTACCCTCATCGACATTGACTTCGCCTCCCCAGAGATTACCCACTACACAACCTACGACATGCGGGATCTAAGTGTGATTGACCAGGCCCAGCTCCCTCGCTTCCTCACCGGTCACAATGGCTTGGTTCTGCGCCGCGATGTCCGCTGGGATAGCCTTACCCCCGCGGAAATTGCCATCTGCCGGGCTCGTCTTGGATCCCTCTGCCGGGATTAGGCCAGCCAAACAGCACCCGGCTGCTCTAGATTACTGGCTGGCAGGAGAGGCTCATCCTGGAAACTCACTAGGGGATCTATTGAAACTCAAGGCAAGAGCATGGCTTCCTTAAAACGACGGCGGCAATTTTGGCTTGTCAGCTGGATTGCGCTGCTGGCCGGCTTGATGGGATCCCTGCTAGCTGGGGTACAAGCGCAGCAGGATCTCACCCCGACCCAGCTGGCGCAGGCTCAGTACGTGCGCAGTTGCGGCACCTGCCACGTGGCGCTGCCCGCTCAGGTGTTGCCCACCGAAACCTGGCAACGGCTGCTGCAGGATCCCAACCACTACGGCCAGCAGATTCAGCCCTTGACCGGTGTGACTTTCCAACTGGCTTGGGGCTATTTACGGCCCAACTCTCGTCCGCTGCGGCAGGGGGAGCCAGTGCCCTATCGTCTAGCCGAGTCTCGCTACTTCCGGGCTTTGCACCTGCAGGTGGACTTTCCTACCCCAGTGCGAGTAAGTGGCTGTGTGGATTGTCACCCCAAGGCCGAGGCGGGGGATTTCGCCACCCTCTCGCCAAACTGGCAATGAGTATGCAGGTAGACATAACCGCCATTGTGGCCGGCTATGCCCAGGGCTACTTTCTCATGGCCGATGAAGAGACGGGATCCCTGGGGTGGTATGGCTGTAGGCAGCATGCGCTAATCCCTCTGGACGAGCGGTTTCACTGTCCGCGCTCCCTGAGGCCCCTAGTGCGCAGCGGTCGCTTTCAGGTGCGCATCAACAGCGCTTTTGAGCAGGTGGTGGAGGGCTGCGCTGCTCGACCAAAAACCTGGATTAGCTCGGAGTTAAAGCAGATTTACCTAGCTCTGCACCAAGCGGGGTTTGCTCACAGCTTTGAGACCTGGCAGGGAGAAGTTCTCGCAGGCGGGATCCTGGGCATTACCTTGGGGGCGGCTTTCATTGGCGAGTCGATGTTTTACCGCATTCCCAATGGCTCCAAAGTGGCGCTGGTGAAGTTGGTGGAACACCTGCGGGAGCGGGGCTTTCGCCTTTTTGACGCCCAGCTAATGAACCCGCACCTGGCCCGCTTTGGGGCTTTTCTCGTGGATGGCCAAGAGTACCGAAAGCTGTTGCAGCAGTGCCTAGGGATCCCTTGCCGGTTTGACTGATGAGCTGGTGGCCGCAGGCGTATTAACGGGGGCAGCTTGAGCTAGGTTAGAGGTATCGGCCCGCGTTTCCGACATCCCAATGTCCCAGCCTTCGCCGGTTAGCTCCTCGCAGAGCGAGAAGGGATCCTCGCCCAGCTATGTTCGCCTGGCCATGCGCAACATGGTGCGCAAAGGCAGAACCTCTCTCCTGCACTTCAGCTTGACCACGGTGGGGCTAGTGGCTGTGCTGGTGGGTCTGGCCTACCTGTTTCGCTAAGCTCAACGGTGTGGAGGGTGAGCTCAAGGTACCCGCCGCCCTTTGGACTTTGGCCTATGCAAACCTCGCTAGATTGCGCTTCTACCCGTTCCACCATTCGGCTGCTGTTGTTTGCCCAAGGCCGAGCCAACGTCGAAGAACTGGCAGAGCAACTCCGTCGGCACATCCAGAGCTTACCTGGCCAATACCCTGCTCATCTAAAAGTGGTGCCGCTAGAAGAGCACCCCTACCTGGCGGAGCACTACAAGCTGGTGGTGACCCCCGCTTTAGTGAAGGCAGAGCCCTTGCCAGCCCAGGTTTTGGCGGGGGAGGACTTGGCGACGCAACTGGAAGTGTGGTGGCCTCGCTGGCAGGGTCAGGCGGCTCTTGCCTCCCACCAACAAAAGGAGGGTCAGGATCCCACCCCTCCTCCCATCACCGAGGCGCTGCTCCAGCTGTCAGAGGAGGTGTTCTTGCTGCGGCAAGAGCGAGCCCAATTGCGGGAACAGCTGGATTTTAAAGACCGCGTTCTGGCGATGCTGGTTCACGATTTGCGCAGCCCTCTGACGGCTACAGCTCTAGCGGTGGAAACCCTGCAGCAAGCGCGCGAGGGATCCCTGGACAAGGCTCTGGAGCGGCAACTGTTCGAGCACGCCCGCCAGCAGTTGCGCAAGATGGACAGCATGATCACCGACATTCTTGAATCGGCCCGCGGCAGCGCTTCGGAGCTGAGGATCCGGGCGGTAGAAACCCAACTGGCTAGCCTATGCCAGCCGCTTATTGAGGAGCTGCAGCCCCGTATCCAGGCCAAGCAGTTGCAGTTTCAAGTCGATATTCCCCTGGATCTGCCCACGGTTCACGTGGATCCCGACAAAATCCGCCAGGTGATCTTTAACCTCCTGGACAACGCCATCAAGTACACCCCTGCCGGGGGATCTATTCGCCTTGCCATCCTTCACCGCACCAGTCAAAAGATCCAAGTGACTGTCAGCGATACTGGCCCTGGGATCCCTGAAGCTGAGCAAGAGAAGATCTTCTCCGAGGCTGTGCGCCTAGAGCGCGATCAGCAGCAGGAGGGCTACGGCATTGGCCTTTCCCTCTGCCGTCGCATCGTGCGTGCCCACTACGGCCAGATTTGGGTGGAATCTATCCCAGGTAAGGGCAGCAGTTTTCATTTCACCCTGCCGGTCTATCGCCTCAGTGGGCACTAGCTGGCCCCCGCTAAAAATTGGTCAAAACCAGGGCGGCCGCACGAGGAGTACCGTGTGATGGTGTGAATAAAGCCGTTATCGGCTTCAGTACCCGCCTGGATACTGAAACCTATGGGCAACTGGGGGCGAGGTTGTGGCCTAGCGTCCTGGGTCAGGGATGGCGGTCGATACCGATTACTTGCTGCTGCCTGGTGGGGACAACGGCAGAGCTGGGATAAACTAGTGCCGGCGTTGCTCCCTAGGTATGACCCGCTTCCTGCACAGCGCTGAGCCGAAAGTGCCCCCCCGGGCAAGCTGGAAACAGCGCCTACAGCAAATCTTGTCGCCTTGGCAGGAGTTTGACGGCATTTTGCTAGCTACGGTGCTGACCTTGACGGGCATCGGCATCATTGCCATCCGCAGCGCGGTCTGGGGGCGCCCCGTCAGCCATTACTGGCTGCAGCAGTTGATCATGGCTGGCATCGGCCTGGTGCTCTTGGGGATGGTGGCCCGGATCCCCTATGAGCGGCTGTTGCGCTGGCACTGGTTGACCTACTTCCTAAGCTTGGCGGGCTTGATTGCGGTGCTTTTTTTCGGCACAGCAGCAGGGGGAGCCGAGCGGTGGATCTCCATTGCCGGCGTTCAGGTGCAACCGTCCGAGTTTGCCAAGGTGGGGGTCATTATTACCCTGGCGGCCATTTTGCATCACTGGCCAATCAGGTACTTCAGCCAGATTTGGGTAGCTGTTGCCGTCGTCGCCCCTCCTTGGATTTTGATCTTTCTTCAGCCCAATTTGGGTACGGCCCTGGTGTTTGTGGCTATCTTGCTAGCCATGCTCTACTGGGCTGGAGCCAAGGGCAGTTGGATCCTCTTGCTGGTGTCGCCAGGGGTGGGAGCCATTCTCTACGGCCTGCACACCCGCCCCGAGCTGAGTTGGATGATCTGGGTTTGGTTACTCTGGTGTCTGGGCATGGCAAGCCTAGCCGCTTGGAAGCTGCCTTGGCGGTGGACAGGGGCAGTGACCTTTGGTGTCATTAACCTGCTCTCGGGGCAGCTAGGCCAGGTGGCCTGGAACCTGCTCAAGCCCTACCAGCGGCGGCGGCTGGAGATCTTCCTCGACCCCACCCAAGAGCCCTGGGGATCTGGCTACCACCTCATCCAGTCTCGCATTGCCATTGGCGCTGGCGGGCTCTGGGGCCGCGGCCTCCACCAGGGCACCCAAACCCAACTGGACTTCATCCCCGAGCAACACACCGACTTCATTTTCTCCGCCATCGGGGAAGAGATGGGCTTTGTCGGCACCTTGACGGTGTTGATCCTGCTTTGGATTCTGTGTGCACGGCTAATTTGGATTGCCCAAGGAGCTAAGGACAACTTCGGGTCTCTGATCGCCATTGGGGTGCTAGCGATGATCCTCTTTCAAGCAGTGGTCAACATCGGCATGACTGTTGGCCTAGCTCCCATCACAGGTTTGCCCTTGCCTTTTTTAAGCTATGGCCGCTCGGCTTTGCTAGCCAACTTTCTGGCCATTGGCCTGGTGGAATCGGTGGTTCTGCACCGCCAACCCCCCAGCCTTTTCAGGAAAAAGTAACCTAGCCGTCGCGAAGGAGGACAAAGCCCCAGTAAGCTGCTGCCAACACTAAGATGGGGACAGCAAATCCTAGAAGCTGAGCTGCCCATGCCCAATCTGGATCCCGCCCTGTACTTCGATCACAGCGCCACTACCCCGCCGCGTCCGGAGGTGATCGAGGCCATGCGGCTGGCGATGCAGGAAAGTTGGGGCAACCCCTCCAGCTTGCACGGGTGGGGAGAACGGGCTGCCATGGCCATGGAACGGGCGCGGCAGCAGGTGGCTGGGCTGCTCAACTGTGAGCCGGAGGCATTGGTGTTTACTTCCGGCGGGACGGAGTCTAACAACTTGGCCTTATTTGGGGTGGCGCAGCGCTACTCCCAGCCGCAGCACCTAATCATCTCCAGCGTTGAGCATGCCTCGGTGGAGAATGCCGCCCGCCGCTTGCAGGCCCAGGGCTGGCAGGTGACCCGCCTGCCGGTAAATGCTGCCGGCCAGGTGGATCCCCAAGCGTTGCTCCAGGCACTCCAGCCCAACACCGTTTTGGTCTCCGTTGTCCATGGTCAGAACGAGGTGGGATCCCTGCAGCCCATTGCCGAGCTGGGGCAGATCTGCCGCCAAGCGGGGGTCCTGTTCCACACCGACGCGGTGCAGACGGTGGGGCGGATCCCCTTGGATCTGGCGCAGCTGCCGGTGGATCTGCTCTCCCTTTCTGGGCACAAGCTCTATGGCCCTCAAGGGGTGGGAGCGCTCTATGTCCGGCCAGGAGTAGAGCTGCAGCCGCTGCTAGGGGGGGGCGGGCAAGAACGGCGGCTGCGGCCCGGCACCCAAGGGATCCCTGCCATTGTCGGTCTAGGGGTGGCGGCGGCCCTGGCAGCCCAAGAGCTGCAGCAGGAGACGGCCCGCCTGCGACAGCTGCAACGGCACTTGGCACAATTACTAGCTACCGTGCCCAGTTTGCGGCTAACTGGCCCTGCGGAGCTGGAGCAACGACTGCCCCACCACCTCAGTTACTGCACTACCGCGATTTCGGGGAACGTGCTGGTGCGGGAGATGAGCCGCCAGGGGATCGCTATCAGTGCCGGCTCTGCCTGCAGCAGCGGCCAACAGATCCCTAGCCGCATTCTCCTAGCCATGGGCTATTCTGAAGCCGAGGCCCTCGGGTCTATTCGCCTTAGCCTTGGCAGAGCCACCACTCAAGCAGCAGTTGAGCAAGTGGCCCAATCGCTGCGGGCGGTGCTCCTTTCCGTTTCCGAGCCAGCTCCCCAACCCCTTCCTGAATTGGCGGCTAGGTTAAGGTGATAGAGAGTCACAAGACTGGTCGCCATGGCTGAGATGAGTCCCTATCAAGTGCTGGGGGTCAGTGAAGAAGCCTCTTTTGAGGAGATCCAGTCGGCGCGGGCACGGCTTCTGGCCAGCTTGGCTGCCGATGAAGAGCAGCAAGAGCGGGTGGAACAAGCCTACGACGCCATTCTGATGCAGCGCCTGCGCCTGCGCAAAGAGGGCAAGATCCCTGTCCCGGATCGCATTCGCTACGCTGAACAGCGCCCTGCTCCTCCCGAGCCAGCGTTGAATTTACCCCGCCCCGTCCAGAAGAGTCGCTGGCTGGACACTCCTTCGGTAGCCGCTGTCCTTTGGCCGGCAGCGATTTTGGGAGGGTTGTTGGGTTGGGTTGTCCTCTCCCCTGAAGAGTATCCCTCCCTACAACTAGCGCTGGGGCTGATGACCTCTACCTATTTCCTGTACCGCAAGGAACGCCGCTTCCTTCGCTCTTTCCTCCTAGCGCTGGCAGCCTTGATCCTGGGGCTGGCGTTGGCCTATGCCCTTGCTTTGCCGCTTACTGGCGGCGATGCTCCTGGCATCCTGTTGGTGGGGATGACGTTTGGGTTGATGTGGCTGGTAACCAGCTTTTTGCGCTAGTGCCGCCTAAAGGAGCTCTCATCCCTCACCTTTTTCTAGAAGTGGGGGTTTTCTCATTTGCCAAATCGTCGCTGGCGCGACTGGTAGCTGAGCAGAGCCTGGTGAAAAGCAGCGCGGTCAAAATCTGGCCAAAGGATGGGGGTGAAGTACTGCTCAGTGTAGGCCATCTGCCAGAGCAAGAAGTTACTGAGGCGCATCTCGCCACTGGTACGGATTAACAAGTCAGGGTCCGAGAGGCCGTTGGTGTAGAGAAACTGGGAGAAAAGGGCCTCGTCGATCTGATCCGGCTGCAGCAGTCCCTGCTGAACCAGGGTGGCAATGGAGCGGCAAGCCTCCAGAATCTCTTGCCTTCCTCCGTAGTTGAGAGCCACCGTCAAGCAAAGGCTCTCGTTGTGCTGGGTACACTCCACTGCCTGCCCAATGGCCTCCTGCAAAGAGGGGGGCAGGGCTGATAGCTGGCCAGCAAACTGGAGGCGCACCCCTTGCTCCATCATTTCCTCGAGCTCTTGCCACAGCACCTGCTCGAACAAGGTCATGAGAAAATCCACCTCTTCGCGGGCGCGGCCCCAGTTCTCAGTGGAGAAGGCGTAGACGGTCAGAAGGGGGATCCCCCAGTCGTGGCAGCAGCGAACCAGCTCCTTCAAGGCCGCCACCCCCCGCTGATGGCCGACGCTGCGAGGAAGCCCTCGCTTTTGCGCCCACCGCCCGTTGCCATCCATCACCACGGCCACGTGGCGGGGTAACAACTGCGGATCGAGATCGGCAGGCAACTGCAGAAGATGAGCAGGAGAAAGGGTCATGGAGGTTATCCTTTGGGAAGCGTTTTCTTAGGTTTGCGAAAGCGTTTTGCCAGTTCAATCAGGGATCTCCCCCAGCCCAACAGTCCGTTACAAACCCAAGGGTGGATCCCCAGTTTCCCCAGAGGAGCCTCTCGTTTTTTGGCTTGGCGGGAATGGCGCAGCCGCTCCAGCAGCAGCTCCTGTAACCTGGCACTGGTCAGGGGGCGCTCGATGCGTCCACCCTCTGCTAGAGAAATGGAGCCAGTTTCCTCTGAAACCACGATACACAAGCAATTGGCTTGCTCGGTAATCCCCATGGCGGCGCGGTGTCGTGTGCCCAGGTGCCTCCCAGCAGGCCGCTCCGAGACTGGCAGGATTACCCCTGCTGCCCGAATGCGATCCCGATGGATAAGAACTGCCCCGTCGTGGAGCAAGGTCGAGGTCTGAAAAATCGTCTGCAAGAGTTCC
Organism: Synechococcus sp. O70.2; assembly: GCF_047462135.1. Taxonomy (NCBI): domain Bacteria; kingdom Bacillati; phylum Cyanobacteriota; class Cyanophyceae; order Synechococcales; family Synechococcaceae; genus Synechococcus; species Synechococcus sp. O70.2. The sequence continues at coordinate 516,103 of NZ_JANSIS010000001.1, read as the reverse complement.
CGCGATACTCGTGCCTGAAGGGAGACCCCCTTGTCCGTAAACACCCGCGAGTCAATGGGCTGATCCGGCTCAATCACAATCAGAGCCCCCGTTCGACTTTGGGAGAGCTCCCGCACCGCTTGCACCACCTCCTCCACCAAGCCCTCCTCAGAATCTTCCTCCTCCTCGTCTGGCGAATCTGACCACTCCAGGGGAATGGTCTTTGCCAACTGCTCCAAGAGCTGCCGAAGCTCCGGCTGAAAGAGCACCCCCATGGCCACGGCCGCAGCCAGGAGCAGGCGATCCAAGATGAGGTGCACCAGCGGCAGCGAGGCTGAGGCCAGGTAAAGTACCAACAGTACCGTAAATCCCCGCAGTAGGACACCAGCCCGGCTCTTGCGGGTGGAATAGAGGGCCAAAGCCAGTAGCAGGACAGCCAGAGCCCCGTCCAAGAGGCTGAGAGGGTTAAATTGCTGTAGCCAAGCCCATAAGGCCGCCCGCATGCCGAAAAACCCCGTTCACGCTCCCCTCGTGCTCCAGACCTTCTGCCTGCGCTGTCCTGCAGTGAGAATCTTGCTGGACTTTGGTTCCCTGACCAGCCTACCATTGCTCTCCTCCCTGGCCTCCAGCTCTTCCCTGTTGAGACCAGCGGGCTAGATCCCCCTTGGCAGGTTGGGGCAGCCCCCTAGCGCCGTAACTGCTCTGGTAGGATATCCAGACGGATTAAATCGGCATAAGTTTCCCGCCGCAGGATTAACTGGGCCTTCCCTTGGTTAACCAGCACCGCTGCTGGCCGAGGAAAGCGGTTGTAGTTGGAGGCCATGCTGTAGTTGTAGGCCCCAGTGGCCAACACAACTAGGACTTCGCCGGGCGCTGGGTTGGGCAAAAGCACATCTTTCAAGAGCACATCTCCCGACTCGCAGTGTTTGCCGGCCACTGTCACCCGCTGGGTGGCCTCGGCCTCGGGGCGGTTGGCCAAGAGGGCGGTGTAGCGGGCCCCGTAGGTGATAGGCCGGGGGTTGTCGGACATGCCGCCGTCGATGGTGACGTAGAGGCGGCCTTCGGGAAGGTCGTCGCTGGGCGGGATCCACTTCTTGCCCCCCAAGGTATAGGCGGTTACCGCCGCTGGCCCAACCACAGAGCGCCCAGGCTCGCAGAGCACCTTGGGCAGTGGGATCCCGGCGGCGGTGAAACTCTGCTGCACTGCCGTGGCCACCGCTTCCACCCACTCGGAGATGGATGGGGGATCGTCGGACTCGACGTAGCGGATCCCCAGGCCGCCGCCCACATTGAGCTCCTGAAGGGGCAGACCTCTGTCTAGCCCTTGCTGCCAAATGCGGGCCAGCACGCCTGCCAGATCCCGGTGTCCTTGCAGGTCAAAAATCTGAGACCCAATGTGGGCGTGGAGCCCGACGCAGTGCAGTTGGGGATGGGCTGCCAGAAAATCAAACACCTCCGGCAGTTGCCATTGGCCAATGCCGAATTTGCTGTCGGTTTGGCCGGTGCGGATGTACTCGTGGGTGTGGACGTCAATACCAGGGTTAACCCGCACCAACAGACGGGCCGGCCGGTCAGGGGTGGCCAGAGCGGCCAGCTGCTGCAGCTCGTGGAGGCTATCTGCCACCAGAGTGCAGCCTACCTCAAGGGCCATGGCTAGCTCCTCTGCCGACTTGGCGTTGCCGTGCAGGTAGAGATCTTCCCCCTTGGCCCCTGCTTGCAGGGCGGTGTACAGCTCGCCGCCAGAGGCCACGTCCAGACCTAGCCCTTCTTGCAGCGCCAAGGCGCAGATGGCCAGGCAGCTCCAGGCTTTGGTGGCATACAACACCCGATAGCTGCCGGCGTAGCAGCGGGCCCAGCTGTCGCGATAGAGACGGCAGGCCTGCCGCAGGGTCCATTCGTCCAGGATGTAAAGGGGGGAGCCAAACTGGCGCACGAGCTCCACCACGTCACAGCCGCCAATTTCCAGGTGGCCCTGGCTGTTGACGCGGCTGGTTAACGGCTGCAGCGACTGGTTGGGAGAAACCACAGAAGGGGGCGTGCCGAGGGTTGAAACCATAGTTGCCAGCTAAAAGACTGTCTTCCACCCTACCAAGTTTTCTCTCCAGTTTGGCCGGGGGGAGATCCCCTCTACCCCCCTGGGCAGAGATTGCTCCTGGGCATTAGTCTCTTTTTTCTGCTACCATGGAGGACCAGCGTCTATGGGTCGATGCCCGAGTGGTTAAAGGGGGCGGACTGTAAATCCGCTGGCTTACGCCTACGTTGGTTCGAATCCAACTCGGCCCACCATGCCGCCCACGTAGCTCAGTGGCAGAGCACCCCCTTGGTAAGGGGGAGGTCACGAGTTCAATCCTCGTCGTGGGCTTAGGCGCAAGCCCCAAGTTCTGCGGCTTGGGGTTTCTCTTCCCCAGGCTTGGCAATCTCGCCGCTGAGGGAAAAGGCCCGCGTGGCGGTGATGCGCACTGGCACCAGGGATCCCAGCAGTTGTTCAGGATCGCCGTCGAAGAAAACGATGCGGTTGCCGCGGGTACGTCCCATAGCTTGGCGAGGATTTTTGGGGTTGGGGCCCTCCACCAGCACCTCCTGCACCTGGCCCAGCAGGCGAGCACTGCGGGCGGCAGCCACCTCGGCTACCAGGCGGTTGAGTCGTTGCAGGCGATCGCTTTTTTCCTCTTCCGGCACTTGGTCGGGCCACTCGGCTGCTGGCGTGCCAGGGCGGGGGGAGTAGGCAGCGGTATTGAGGAAATCGAAGCCGATATCCTTCACCAGTTGCAGGGTTTCCTGGAACTGGGCTTCCGTTTCGCCGGGGAAGCCAACGATGGCATCGGCGCTAATGGTGGCTTCAGGTATGTACTGGCGGATGAGCTGGATGAGCTGGCGGTAGCGCTCCTGGGTATAGCCGCGCCGCATCCGCCTGAGGACTTCGTCGCTGCCCGCCTGGAAGGGAATGTGGAAGTGCTCGCACACCTTAGGCAGCTCGGCACAGGTGGCAATGAGCTCTTCCGTGAAGTAGCGCGGGTGGCTGGTGGCAAAGCGGATCCGCTCGATCCCTTCCACTGAGTGGACAAAGCGCAGCAAGCTGGCCAAGTTGGTCTTGGGATCCAGATCCCGCCCGTAGGCGTCGATGTTTTGCCCCAGTAGGGTTACCTCGCGGTAGCCAGCTCGGGCTACGTCCTCCATCTCGGCGCGGATGGCCTGGGGTTGGCGCGATTGCTCCCGTCCCCGCACCAGCGGCACAATGCAGTAGGTGCAGCGCTCGTTGCAGCCGTAGATAACGTTAATCCAGGCTGTTACCCGGCTGTCGCGGCGGGGTTTGGTGATGTCTTCTGGGATCTCGACGGGCTCAGTGGCCACCACTTGGTTGCCGGCCTCCACCTGGGCCAGCAGATCCCCAAGGCGGTTGACGTACTGAGGGCCCATGACTAGATCGAGCTCGGGGACGCGGCGCAGCAGCCGCTCTCCCTCCTGCTGGGCCACGCAGCCGGCCACGATGAGCTTGATAGCGGGGTTTTTCCGCTTGCGCTGCGCCTGGATGCCTAGGTAGGAATACACCTTTTGCTCAGCGTTGTCGCGGATGGTGCAAGTATTAAAAAGAACCAAGTCCGCCTGCAGCGCGTCTTCGGCGCGCACATACCCCAGCGACTCCAGGATCCCGGCCATGCGCTCGCTGTCGGCCCGATTCATTTGACAGCCGAAGGTGATGATGGAGTAGGTGGGAGCAGCCATGGGAAGACCAGAAGACAGGGCAAGCAATCTCTACCTTTGAGCTTAGCGGATCCTTAAGTGAAGCAGTGGCGGCAACCTCAAGGGTTCCCTCGACCCCTTGGAGCGGCCCAAGCTGGGACTGACTTTGCCCAAGCAGTGCCCCCAGGGGACTAGCCGCCGATCCTCAGTCCGGCATGAGGGCGTGAACCTGCTTGCTGCCATTGGGGTAGAGCAGGGCGCGCTTGGGGCCGTGGATGGGATCCTCGACAATGATGGTCTCGTCGCGGCTGGCCCCCAGCGAGACAATGGCAATCGGCACCTGCATCAACTGGGCCAAAAACTTCAGGTAGTCGTAGGCTTCGGGGGGCAAGTCCTCAACGGAGCGGCAGCCTTTGGTGGAGCACCTCCAGCCGGGCAGGGTTTTGTAGATGGGTTTGCACTGGGCAAAGACCCGAGCGTCACTGGGAAAGTGGTGGATCTCACGGCCCTGGTACTCGTAGGCTACACACACCTTGATCTCGTCTAGAGCATCTAGGACATCCAACTTGGTGATGGCCAGGCAGTCGAGGCCGTTGATGCGCACAGCGTAGCGCCCGATGACGCCATCAAACCACCCACAGCGCCGTTGCCGCCCGGTAGTGGTGCCGACTTCGCCGCCGGCAGATTGCAAATAGGCGCCAATCTCGTCTTTCAGTTCGGTGGGGAAGGGGCCTTCGCCGACGCGGGTGGTGTAAGCCTTGGCTACCCCGATCACCCGGTCGATGCTGGTGGGGCCAACTCCAGCCCCCACGCAGGCGCCGCCAGCAATGGGATGGGAGGAGGTGACGTAGGGGTAGGTGCCATAGTCAATGTCCAGCAGCGTACCCTGCGCCCCCTCAAAGAGGATGTTCTGCCGCTCCTCGATGGCTTGGGTAAGAAGCAGGGCGGCGTCGGTAACATAGGGGCGCAGCCGCTCGGCATAGGCCAGGTATTGTTCGATAATCGGCTCGGGATCCAGGGGGGGCAGGTTGTAGATCTTCTCCAGCAAAACATTCTTGTAGGGAATGGCCCAACTGAGGCGCTCCCGCAGTTGGTCGGGGTACATCAAGTCCACGACGCGGATGCCCATGCGCTCGGCCTTGTCGGCATAGGTGGGGCCAATGCCTCGCCCAGTGGTGCCCAGCTTGTAGATGCCGCGCCGCTCTTCTTCGGCCACGTCGATGAGGCGGTGGTAGGGCAAGGTTACGTGGGCCGTTTCGGCAATGTAGAGGTTGTGGGTGGAGATCCCCAGTTGGTGCAGCTGGTCGATCTCGGCCAGCAAGACTTCGGGATCGATCACCGTGCCGCTGGCGATGACACAGCGCTTATCGGGGTAGAGAATGCCAGAGGGAATGAGGTGCAACTTAAAGGTCTGGCCCCCCACCACCACGGTGTGGCCGGCGTTGACGCCGCCTTGGTAGCGGACGACCACATGGGCTTTTTCACTGAGGAGGTCAGTAATTTTCCCTTTTCCCTCGTCGCCCCACTGGGCACCAACAACTACAACGTTTGCCAAAGGCTTCTCCCCCAGTCGGTAATGTAAACAGCACAAAAACCCCTCTTCCGGGGCCGCTGCACTAATTTACCCCATTGCTCCGGCTGGTGTTGAGGGCCTTTGACAAAAAGGTTAACAATCGATTAACTTTTTGCTCTCTCAACTCCCCGGCTTGAACAGGCCAATGGCGGTGACCCGGTTAGAGCCCACCGCAAAGGCAAAAGACAGGCCGAGGGCGTCGTAGTTGACGTAGTAACGGTCGTCGCGCAGGTATTCCCGGCTCCCTTTGGGATAGGGCACGACCTCGTTGTAGCCATTTTCCCCGGGGCCGCCGTAGGTGGCAATGACTTCCGAGTAGGTGGAGCCGATGCGGATCCCTTCGCCAGTCATGGCTTCGGGGTGGGTGGTGTAGATGCGGTCGGCAAAAAAGCTATTGAGGACGCCCGGACGGCGGTAGGCAAAGAGGATGTAGTCCTGCAAGTAGAAGATCTTCAGGTCGCTGTTGGGCTGAAAGACGTTGGCCCGTGACTCGGCGGGGATGAGATCCACGTTGCCCAAAAGGTGGGTGTCGACGTTGCGGGTATCCATGCCCAGGACAAAGCGACCGACGCGGCCCTCTTGAACCAGGACGGTGGGGCGGGGCGGGGGGCTGGGCTGGCGGGGGGGTAGGGCCAGGGCCTCTAGAGCGGCCTTTAGCCAAGCGTCCTCATCTCCCTCTACCTTTTGCAGGGGCACCAAGCCCTGGGCTAAGGAGCGTCCATCGCCGGTCTTCCAGGTGGCCACGGCCAGCTCCACCGCTGCGCCAGAAGGAAGGGCAAAGAAGCGGGTCTGGCGCTCGCTGCCTTGGGCGGTCTGTCCCACAATAACGGTGTTGCCGCTAGCTCCCAACTGAGCTGCCAGGAGGGTGGCCCCCTGGCGGGTGTTGCCGTCGACAAGAACGACCAAGGGGATCCCGGCAGCTAGCGGCAGGTTTTCGCTGTTCCAGGGGGTGGACTGACCAAAGCGGTCTTCGGTAACCAGCAGCGGTTGCACGGAGCGAGGCAAAAATAGGCGCGCCACATCCGCTATCACTTGCGGGTCATAGCCCACCGACCCGCGCAGGTCGAGGACAATGCCCTGGCTGTAATCCTGAGTGTAGAGGGCTTGGCGGATCTGCTGGGCAGTGGCAGGGGTGAGCTCCGGCACTGCCAGATAAACCTGGCGCGGGCCCATCTGACGCGCCTGGAGAGGTGGGCGAGGACGGCTGAGCAGGTCCCTAAAGCTTTGCGGATCCCAGAAGCGATCGGCGGGATCCCCGTATTCGCGCAGGATCTCTCGAATCAGCTCGTACTCGACTTCGATAGGCGGGCGGGGATCCCTGTAGGTGCGGGTCAACAGGCGGCTGTAGAGGTCGTTGTAGTTGACCGCAGCAGCTTGCTTGCCCGCTTGCCAAGACTCGTTGATGAACAACTTCACCAGGTAGCGCAGATCCTGGCCCATTGGCGGGGAAGCGGCCGGTATCCTGGAAGCAGGGGACACCTCTGGGGACGGAGGAACTGGATCGACTCTCGGCTCCTCAACAGAGGGGACGACCGGCACCGGCGGCAAGCCTGGCTGTCCCATCACTTTGCCAGGAAGGGCTCCGCTGAGCGCCACGACCGTGCCCCACACCCGAATTGCCCGCGTAAACCCCTTCATGGTGGCCTGCCCTTGTTTGCAGATGCTGTGAATAGGATAAACCCTGGGCAATCTGCTCCACCCTGTCGGCAGGGCCAAATGCTTGTTTTTTAAGCCATTAAGACACTACCAGTTGTTTCCCCTTTTGCGGATCCCTTAGCTCTCGGCAGACCAAATTTTGCGGATGGGCAGGGTGAAGCCGGGGAGCACGTCTTCTCCCGACAAGGTTTCTGGGTCTTCCACTAGCTCCGGCGCCTGTCCTGCCCGGTAGATCATCACCCGCTTGGCCTTGGGATCCAAAAGCCACCCCAAGCGACAGCCGTTGTCCAAGTACTCCTGCATCTTGGCCTGGGCTTGAACCCAAGAATCGGTGGGCGAGAGGATCTCCACCACAAAGTCAGGACACAGGGGCAAGAATCCCCGGCGGGTCTGGGGATCCAGAGCCTCCCACTTTTCCAGCGGGATCCAGGCCAGGTCGGGAGAGCGGTCGCTGCCTGAGGGCAGAGAAAACCCCGTGGAAGAATCAAAGGCTTTGCCTCGACCTGATTGGCGGTTCCAGACATAGACTGCCCCCGCAATTTCAAAGTTGAGGTTGCCAATTTCACCTCCGGTTGGAGACATAATCACCAGCTCTCCCTGGGCGGTGCGCTCCAGCTTTAGCTCAGGATTGGCCGCACACAGCCGGATAAAATCCTCCCGCGTCAGAGTCATCAAAGGGCTGAGATTGAGTGTTAAGACCGTCATGGCAGGAACTGGACACTCCCATGCAAAACTTTGTCCGGGCTTGAGGATGGATCCCTGCTGCAATACCTGAGGCGCACCTCTTCTGTGTGCCTGTCAAGCACCATTCTCAGAGCACAAAACCAGTTGGTGGCAAGCTCGTTGAAGTGGGCCAGCGCTGCTTCGGCAAGGGATCCCTCTGCACCCCGATAGAGGTATCGCACCAGGGTATCGGCGACCATGACCTGCACTTCAGTGCCATTGGGCAGTTGACCGACAACATTGCCTGCAAATACGGCGGGTGTTAGCGGATTGGGATCCCTGGCTGAGACTTCAGCCAGAGCATAGTTTTCGGCAACAACGACTGCGCCGGTTTACACCGGGCATAGGTCGAAGAGCTGGCATTCCAAAATCTCCTGGAAGGGGTTACTCTGCTCTCTAGGACAGCCAGTAGCAGTAGCCCAGCCTGCCCGCCCCTAGGAATTCGCCTCTGGGCTAGCGAGTAAATCGGCCTTCTGGAGAAGGTAGCGCACCTCTGCTTGCAGCTCCGGCCACTTGTAGGTAAGCAAATTGGGCTTGGGGATAAACAGCAGCTGATAGCCGGGCTTTAGCTGGGGACAGAGAAGGCGTATGGCCTCCCGCAAGCGACGTCGCAGCCGATTTCGCCGTACCGCCGATTTGTCTACCTTTTTGCTGACCGCCAACCCCACCTGGCTAGGGATCCCTTCACCTCCTGCCGGCATTGGCTGAAACAGAAGGGTCAAGCCCGCCGTGGAACGCCGCTGACCTGCCTGGTAAAGTGCCTGAAATGCCCGCCGATCCCGCAAGCGATAAGGAGCAGGTAGCATGGTGGCGGCTCCCAGATCCCACCCCAAGTTAACACTTGCTTGTGCCTCTAGCAGGGGAGTTGGGTGCCTCAGCAAGCAGCCAGGCGATAACGCCCCTTGGCCCGCCGCCGCTTCAAGACTCGCCGCCCACCTGGGGTGCGCATTCTGGCTCGAAACCCAGAAACACGAATGCGTCTGCGATTGGTGCCACGAAGGGTACGCTGAGGCATGGTGAGAAACTAACTCGCAACTTCAACACAGCCCACCGCGGCTGGCGAGGGGGCAATCCAGTTCACCTAAAGACAGTCACTGAGAAGCCATGCTAGCAAACCTAGCGGAAAATGGGTAGATTGGAGGCCCCACGCCAAGCAGTTAAATTGGGAATCCCGAGAGTGGAGGCCCTGCTTAGCTCTCGGGGTTTGTGGTGTGTCGCTCTGGGTGTGTGGCGTGGATATCTCCCTAGATCAGCTCTGGGATCAGGCTCTGGGCCATCTACAAGTGCAGCTCAGCCGGCCAACCTTTGAGGCTTGGATCAAAACAGCACGGCCTGAGTCGTTAGTGGGCAACCGCCTCACCATCTCCACTCCCAGCGAATGGGCACGAGGCTGGCTGCAGAAGCACTATGCCTCTACCATCACCGAGGTGGTGCAGCGGGTAGCAGGGATCCCTTTGCAGGTAGAGTTTTCCGTTGCTCCCCAAGCCTTGGCTGCGGAAGAGCCTCCTTCGACAGTTGAGAGGCCAAGCTCCTACTGCGCCGGCAGTTTCCCGGATTCTGTTCCTCGGGGGCTGGAGGGGGGCAGCAGCTTACCTATGCGGGCACCAGAGCTCAACCCCAAGTATTCCTTCTCGCGGTTTGTGGTCGGCCCCAACAACCGCATGGCCCATGCTGCAGCCCTGGCCGTGGCTGACAAGCCGGGGCGGGCCTACAACCCTCTGTTTCTCTGCGGTGGCGTAGGGCTAGGCAAAACTCACCTGATGCAGGCAATCGGCCACTACCAGCTAGAGGCCAATCCCCGGGCTAAGGTCTTCTACGTGTCCACCGAGCGCTTTACCAACGATCTCATCGACGCTATCCGGCGAGACAGTATGCAGTCTTTTCGGGAGCAGTACCGAGATGTGGATATTTTGTTGGTGGACGACATCCAATTTATTGAGGGCAAAGAGTACACCCAGGAGGAGTTTTTTCACACCTTTAATACCCTCCATGAATCGGGCAAGCAGATTGTGCTGGCCGCCGACCGCTCCCCTCATCTAATCCCGCGGCTGCAGGAGCGGCTCTGTTCTCGGTTTTCAATGGGCTTGATTGCAGAAATTCAGCCGCCCGACATCGAGACCCGTATGGCCATCCTCAAGAAAAAAGCTGAGTATGAGGGGATGAGCTTGTCGCCGGAGGTCATCGAATATATTGCCACCACCTACACCAGCAACATCCGCGAGCTGGAGGGTGCCCTCATCCGGGCCGTTGCCTACGTCTCCATTTCTGGCTTGCCGATGAGTGTAGAGACGATTCGGCCCATCCTCAACCCTCCCAGCGAACCCAAGGAAATTACTCCCGATATGATTGTTGATGTAGTCTGTGAGGAATTTGGCATCGACCGAGAGAGCTTATTGGGATCTTCCCGCAGGCGGGACGTCAGTCATGCACGTCAAATTGCCATGTTTTTGATGCGCCAACATACCCGTCTCAGCTTGCCCAAAATTGGCGACTACTTTGGTGGAAAAGATCACACCACCGTTCTCTATAGCTGTGAAAAAATTAGTCAGTTGCAGCGGGAAGATTTGCAACTTGAGCGGCAACTGCAAAACCTGTCGCAGCGGCTGCGGATCATGGCCAACAGCCGAAACAAATAGTTTTCGGCCAGGTGGGGCTGGCAGGGAGGGGGGAAGTGGGCAGAGGGCTTTGCTTGGGTGTGTTGCTCCTTGGAGCTGGACTGATGCCCCGGTGGCCAGCCTGGGCCAATTTGACCTCAACCGCCCAGGGAGATACTTTGGGGGTGGAGGGCCAAATCGATAGCCCCGTGTTGCGCCGCTGGCTGCAAGGCCCGCCCAATCTCCTGGAAGAAATCCGCAATACTCCCGCTTTGCCCACCCGTTTGCAGGCGGGTTTTGAGTCGGCTTCTGCGTGGCGAATTGCCTTGCAGGACTTGCGCTTGGGGGATCGCCTCACCCTCAGCGGCGACTATCGCCAATCTTCTGAGAACCCAGTAGTCCGCCAGTACGGCTTAGAGGTGCGCTACTTTCTTGCCCCTATGGGATCCCGCTTCAATCTAGCCCCCCAACTGGGCTACCGCGCCTTGGAATTGGAACAAGAGAACCGCCGCCTCAGGGGTGTGAGCTATGGGGCCTTCGTTGTCTTGTCCCTAGCTCTCCAAGCTGCCGACTTAACCGCCAGCTACACCTGGCTGACCCCTCAGGAGCCAAGAGAAGTCCAGGTTACCCTGGCGGAGCTTACAGCTGCCTACGCTATCAGCCCTTCCTTTCGTCTTGCTGCCCGCTACAGCCTGCGCCACTCCACCCTAGCGCGGGAATCCAGCTTTGGAGTTGGCCTGGAGTGGATCCCTTAGCGGCGTACCGCCTGCACAAAAGCCACCCAGCCAAAACTGAGATAGCGCTCCAACTGCAGCCCTGCTGCTTCCAGGTGCTGGCGCAGCTCATCGGCAGAGAAAAAGCGGAGTCCTGTCGTCTCCAGCCAGCGCTGCACCACCTGCCCCCACCCCTGAACCTGCTGACTGTGCATGGACACCAGGACGCCTCCGGGACGCAAGATGCGAGCCACTTCCTCCAGACAGAGATCCAACGGCACCTCGTTTAAGGTGGCGCCGCTAATGACTGCCCCAAAGGCTCCAGAGGACAGGGGAAGCTGCTCCGCCCGCGCCCGCACCAGGCTGTAGTGCTGCCATTGGGGCTGGGCTTGTCGGGCTGCCTCTGCCAGCACCCCCGCCGCATTGTCCAAACCAATCACCGTCCGCTGCGGATCCCTGGCTAGGAGGAGGCGGCTCCAGTACCCTCCTGCCGTGCCTAGGTCCAAGACCGGATCGGCCTCTCCCACCAGCTCGGCCAGCAATTGGCCTTCTCGCTCGCTGCCAAAGCTTTCCCCCGACAACAGCGACAGGGCCCAGGGCCGCCAGAGGCGGTCGTAGCCCCAGGCAAAGCCGGGCAGATGGGCAATGGCTTGGGCTGGAGTGAGGGACAGCGCTGGCGAGGTGGCTAGAAAATCCACTGCCCCGGAAGGGAGGATGGGGTAAACCTGGCCACAGCGAGGACAGTAAACCCGATCCACAGCAAATCCTGGCTCCCGCGCTGGCGGTAGGCTCAGCCCTTCCTGACCACAGCTGAGGCAGCGGTAAAGATGAGCTGGCAGAGCAGACGGAAAAGAGCGCATGAGAGAACCCGACTCAAAAGGGCAGTTGCCAGGCCACGACCCCGACAACTACCCCCTTAAGCTAGTCCATTCGGCAGTCAGAGGGGATCCCTAGGCTATCTTTGGGCTGGGCAAGCCAATCTTCTCGGGAATGGGAACGTACTCGGCCACAATGGCCCGAAACTCGTCCCCATCCAGGGTTTCCCGCTCCACCAAGGTGTCGGCCAGACGATCCAGCAGGGCGCGGTGCTCGAGCAGGATCTGCTTGGCTTTCTGGTAGCAGCTTTCCAGGATTTGCCGCACCTGCCGATCGATCTTAGCCGCCACATCTTCGGAGTACTCGACGCGGTTCATCCAGCCGCCGCCCAAAAAGACTTCGTTGTTGGGTGGATCCCACATCAGCGGCCCCAACTCGGACATCCCAAAGCGGGTCACCATTTGCCGCACCAGGTTGGTGTTTTGCTGCAGGTCGTTGCTGGCCCCCGTCGTCACTTCCGAGTAGCCAAAGACAATCTCCTCCGCTGCCCGACCGCCAAAACCGACCACCACCCGATCCAACAGCCAGGCGCGGCTGTACATGCCGGAGTCAATCTGCTCCTCGTTGGGCAGTTGCTGGGCAAAACCGCCGGCACCCCCAGAACGAGGGATGATGGTTACTTTGTTCAAGGGATCCGCATGGGGCAAGAGGGTCATCAACAGGGCGTGGCCGCACTCGTGGTAAGCAATTAGGCGCTTGCTCTTCCCGTCCAACAGCGGCGGCTTGGTCAGGCCGATGGTGATGCGGTCGAAGGCGTCGTCGATGTCCTGGTTGGTGATGGCCTTATGCTGACGACGGGCCGCCAGGATGGCCGCCTCGTTGAGCAGGTTGGCCAGATCAGCGCCGGCAAAACCAGGGGTACGGCGGGCAATGGCCTCGAGGCTGACCTCTTCCGCCAGCTTCTTGTTGCGGGCATGCACGCGCAAGATCTCGTAGCGGCCCTTAAAGCTGGGTCGATCCACGGTGATCTGGCGGTCGAAGCGTCCAGGCCGCAGGAGAGCCGCATCCAGCACATCCGGACGGTTGGTTGCGGCAATAACGATGACACCCGAGTTGCCCTCAAACCCATCCATTTCCGTCAGCAACTGGTTGAGGGTTTGCTCGCGCTCGTCGTTGCCGCCACCAATGCCAGCTCCCCGCTGCCGACCTACGGCGTCGAGCTCGTCAATGAAGACGATGCAGGGGGCGTTTTCCTTGGCTTTCCTGAAGAGATCTCGCACCCGCGAGGCCCCCACGCCGACGAACATCTCCACAAACTCGGAGCCGGAAAGGCTGAAAAAGGGCACTCCTGCCTCGCCGGCAATCGCCTTGGCCAAGAGGGTCTTCCCCGTCCCTGGGGGCCCCACCAGCAACACGCCTTTGGGGATCTTTGCCCCCACGGCCGTGAAGCGCTCCGGCTTCTTCAGGAAGGTGACCACCTCCTGCAGCTCCTCTTTGGCCTCATCGATCCCGGCTACGTCGTCGAACGTAACGCCAGTTTTGGCTTCCATTTGGAAGCGGGCCCGCGACTTGCCAAAGTTGATGGCCTGCCCAGGGCCACCCACCCCCCCGCCCGCCCGGCGCAGGAGTAAGAACAGGCCCCCCAGAAGCATCAGGGGAATCACCAGGTTGCCTAGAATGGCCCAGAAGGCGCTGCCATCGCGGCTAGGCACCACCGTCACCTCGATCCCCTTCTTAGTAAGGCGGTCTACCAGTTGCGGCACAGTCGTAGGCAGTAGGTTGACCCGATAGCGGGTGGAGTGCTGCGTCTGGGGATCGATAGCCGTAACTTCTGCCACCAGGTTGTTGTCTAGAAGGCGCACGTCGGTAACGCGGCCCTCCTCGACATAGCGCAAGAAGCGGTCGTAGGTAAGGGCAGAGGCCAAGGCGGCGTGAGCAGGATCTAGGCTAAAGCCCTGCCAGAGACAAAAGCCCAGCACAAGAGCCATCAACCAGCGCTGGGGGGAAAGCAGCTTGTTCATAAGGAAGAAGGACACCCCATCATTAAAAGTCCTTTAACAAACTTAACCTCTTGCTCCTACCAGGCACAACCCCACAGAGGCTAGGGGATCCCGGCGGCAGTAGGTTCCTTTGCCCTAGCGGGCACCGGGGCCGAGATAGGGAGGCCATAGACACGTCGCCACATAGCGTCAGCTAGAGCGGCCGGCATTAGCCGCATCAGCCCCAGAGCCAACTTGCCGCCTGTAAAAGCAGTGTAGCGGTCGGAAGGATGAGGGTCGGTCATGGCCCGTAGGATCGGCTCTACCACCTTTTCCACTGGCCAGGCCATTCTGTTAAAAGAGCGGGCCAGCTCGGCAGCTTTGCCCAAGATGGCCTTGTAGGGGCCGTTGGGATTGACAACGGCAGCAAAGGTCTCTTCAGCCACGCGGCTAAACTCGGTGGCCACCGGCCCCGGCTCGATCACAATAACTTTGATGCCAAAGGGAGCTACTTCCACCCGCAAGGCATCGCTGAGGGCCTCCACGGCAAACTTGGTGGCGTTGTAGACGCCGCTGAAGGGCATCGAGATCTGGCCAGCCACGGAGCTGAGGTTAAGGATGCGGCCGCTGCCCCGTTCCCGCATTTGGGGCAAGAGGGCGCGGGTAAGGGCGTGCAGGCCAAACACATTGACCTCAAACTGGCGCCGCATCGCCGCCACATCCACCTCTTCCACGGGCCCCATTTGGCCGTAGCCGGCGTTGTTGACCAGGATGTCCACTCGGCCAAAGTGCTCTAGGGCCTTTTGGGCCAGCGCCTCCACCTGGGCGGTATCGGCCATGTCGGTGGGCACTGCCAGCGCCTCTACTCCGTGCTTCTCCACCAAGGTTTTGACCTCTTGCAGCAGCTTCGCGCGGCGGGCCGCTAGCACCAGGCAAGCTCCGCGTTTGGCTGCTTCCAGGGCGACGGCCTTCCCAATGCCGGCAGAGGCCCCCGTAATCAGCACCACCTGATTGGCAAGTGAAGGCATGGCTTTCCTCCCTGCAAACTTTCTCCATCCTAGAGGGACTTCAACCTAGTTGCTGAGGGGGGAAAAGCTGATGCTACGATAGCGAAGCATGCCTTCGGGCGCTACTACGGACGAGTTCAACACCGATCTGTGGTTCGCTCTGCCCCCTTTCTTCGTCCCTCCCCGCTGCCGCCTGTTTCTGAGAGCAACCGACTGAAGATATTTTCCGGCAGTGCCAATCCAGCCCTGGCCCAGGAGGTAGCTCGATATTTGGGCTTGGATCTAGGGCCAATCCTGCGCAAGCGCTTTGCCGATGGCGAGCTGTACATTCAAATCCAGGAGTCAATTCGCGGCGCTGATGTTTACTTAATCCAACCCACCTGCCGCCCAGTCAACGATCACCTCATGGAGCTGTTGGTGATCATTGACGCCTGCCGCCGCGCCTCTGCCCGCCAGATCACTGCCGTTTTGCCCTACTACGGCTACGCCCGCGCCGACCGCAAGACTGCAGGGCGGGAAGCCATCACCGCCAAGCTGGTGGCCAACATGATTACTCAGGCGGGAGCCCACCGGGTGCTGGCCATGGATCTGCACTCGGCCCAGATCCAGGGCTACTTCGACATCCCCCTTGACCACGTCTATGCCCAGCCGGTTCTTCAGGCCTACCTCAAGGAAAAGGGCCTGCTGGAGGAAGACATTGTGGTTGTGTCTCCTGACGTGGGCGGCGTAGCCCGGGCTCGGGCTTTTGCCAAAAAACTCAAGGAAGCTCCGCTAGCTATCATTGACAAGCGCCGCCAGGCCCACAACGATGTGGAGGTCATGAACCTCATCGGCGACGTGCGGGGCAAGATTGCCATCCTTGTGGATGACATGATCGACACGGCGGGCACTATCTCTGAAGGGGCAAAGTTGCTGCGCAAGGCAGGAGCCAAGGCAGTTTACGCCTGTGCCATTCATCCCGTCTTTTCCGATCCCGCTATTGAGCGCCTACGGGGTGGCCTCTTTGAAGAGGTGATTGTCACCAACACCATTCCTGTTCCCCCAGAGAAGCAGTTCCCCGGCCTCACCATCCTTTCGGTGGCCAGTGTCCTAGGGGAAGCCATCTGGCGTATCCACGAAGATAGCTCTGTCAGCAGCATGTTCCACTAACTAGCGGCGCCGTAGCACTTCCAGGCGCACTGGGGCAAGTCCTGCGCGGACCATGCCTAGGGCTTCTGCCGCCCGCAAGGAGAGGTCGATGATCCGACCTGGGATAAAGGGGCCGCGATCGTTGATGCGCACCACTGCCTGGCGGCCATTTTTCAGGTTGGTTACCCGCACCTCGGTCCCGAAGGGCAGAGTAGGGTGGGCTGCCGTCATCTCATGCCGAGTGGGGTGCAGGTCGTACCAGGAGGCGATCCCTTCCTGCACTCGCTCGACCATGAGAAGGGGATCCTGCTGAGCTGGCCTTTGCGGCGGCCGAGCGGCGGCCCTGGCAGGTAGAGTGGCAAGCTGCGGCAAGGTGGGAGCGGGGAGAGGAGGGGCATCCAGCAACAGCCGGCGCAGCCGATTGGCGGCCAAAAGGGCGGTATCCACTGGGCGTTGGCTATCCACCAGCAGCACGCCCTCGTCAATGCGCAACAGTTCCTGGTCGTTGACCTGAACGGCATAGAGGGGATCCCGGCCTTGGAACTCCGTCCAAGCTAGGGTGATGGTGGTGTCTTTCAAGGATCCCTGCGCCATTTGGTTGAGCTGGGCCACCAGAGAACTGGCCCGGAGCAGCGGCGGCTCCAAGCGAGGGTGCTCGATAAAGGTGACGATGGGCAAGTCCCGCACATAGACGGTCACTGCCTGCCGCCCGTCCATTGCGTAGGAGTAGAGGGTGGCAATGGGTTGAAGAGCAGACTGCCGCTGTTCGCCAATCTTGAGGATAGGCTCTTCAGGTAGCGGGGAGAAACTTGCCTGAGGGGAAAAGTCCTGCACGTTCAAGGTGCCAAGTTTTGCGGGAAGGGAAGCCTTGAACTGGGGAGCAAAGACCAGATCGGCGGCAGGGGAGAGCGAAGGGTTTTCCAGCGGTAACTCTGTTGCGTGGGTGGGGGCGGATCCCCTGCGGGCTGACGCTTGGGCCCTTGCCTCACTCAGCAGGCCCATGGGCCAGCTCAAGGCTGTGACACAGAGACAGCTAACCAAGCCCAGCTTGGGGGCAGGAGCCAGTCCCTGTCCGAGCCATTTTTGAGTTCGCATGAGGCCGCGCTCCTCTTCAACTCGTCCAACTTCCAACGCGAGGGTTAAAACAACGGAAGTTAATGTACCATGGATTTTTGAGGTGACGGCTTTGCCCGCCCAGGCGCAAAAGCCCAAGCCCAGTTATCACAAGGCCTTTCGGCATCTTGGACTACCGCTCAGCAGGGGTTGACATCGCTCGCGGACGCGCTTTTGTCCAAGGGATTCGGGAGCGCGTTGAGCGGTTTGGTGCAGGTTCCCCAGGACTTTTGGGGGGCATTGGCGGCTTTGCCGGCTTGTTGGAGTTGCCAAAGGGCTACCTTGCCCCGGTGCTGGTTGCCACTGCCGATGGAGTGGGGACTAAGCTGGAGATTGCCCAGCAGTGGGGGCAGCACCGCGGCGTCGGCATCGACCTGGTGGCCATGTGTGTCAACGATGTGCTGACGGTGGGAGCCAGGCCGCTGTTTTTCCTGGACTACATTGCCACTGGCAAGCTGGAGCCGGAAGCCCTCTGGCAAGTCATCGATGGCATCTTAGCGGGCTGCCAGGAAGCCGGATGCCAACTGCTGGGAGGGGAGACGGCGGAGATGCCGGGATTTTACCTGCCTGGAAAGTACGACCTGGCAGGATTTTGTGTCGGGATCGTGGACAAGGCAGATATCCTAGACACCGCGCGGGTGCAGTTGGGGGATCGGCTGTGGGCCTTGCCCAGCAGCGGCCTCCACAGCAACGGCTTTAGCCTGGTGCGGCACATTGTGGCCGAGCGGCGCTGGCCTTGGGATTACCAACCCCCTGGCTGGGATCGACCGTTGGCAGAGGTGTTTCTCACCCCCACCCGCATCTATGTCCAAGCAGTGCAGAAACTCCAAGCAGCAGGGGTCAAGCTCCACGGCATGGCCCACATCACCGGCGGCGGCATCCCGGAAAACCTGCCCCGTTGTTTGGCTCCTGACCAGGCGGCGCGGATAGAGCCCCACAGTTGGCAAGTTCCGCCGGAGTTTCTCTGGCTGCAGGAGCAGGGCCAGGTGGAAACCTTGGAGATGTTCAACACTTTCAACTTGGGGGTGGGCTACGTGCTGGTGATCCCTCCTGAGGAGGAGAATCGGGTGAGATCCTTGCTCCCCGAAGCCTTCCCCATTGGGGAGGTGGTGGCGGCCCGCCCTGGGGAGAGCCGGGTCTTGGGGCTGGAGGAGTGGGGATCCCTAGCGCCTTGAGTCCCCACCAAAAGGGGGATGGGGATCCCCTGTGCTCCTGCTGAGCGTCGCTATGCTAAGTTTGCAGATGGCCTCGGCGTCTGCCTTAGGCCTTCTGGGCCAACAACTGCCGCTAACTCTCTAGGCGAGGAAGCGCCAATGACCGGTTTACCCACGGCTCCAGTAGCCAGAGCTGCCATTGAAGTGGAGCACCTCAGCAAAACCTACGGCCGCTTTACCGCCATCCGCGATATTTCTTTCCAGGTCAATGCCGGCGAGATCATGGGGTTTTTGGGGCCCAACGGCGCCGGCAAGACCACCTCGATGCGCATTTTGGCAGGGTATCTACCTGCTACGGAAGGAACGGCGCGGGTGGCTGGGTTTGATGTGCACGAAAACCCGATGGCGGTGCGGCAGCGCATTGGATATTTGCCGGAAAACCCGCCCCTCTACCCCGATATGACGGTGGAGGCCTATCTGCACTTTGTGGCCCAGATCAAGCGGGTCAGTGCCGGTGACCGACCTAGGCGAGTAGACGAGGTCATCCGCCGCTGCAGTCTGGAAGACAGGCGCCACACCCTTATCCGCAAGCTCTCCAAGGGGTACAAGCAGCGGGTGGGCCTGGCCCAAGCTCTGGTGCACGACCCGCCGGTGATCATCCTCGACGAGCCCACCATTGGGCTGGATCCCAAGCAGATTATCGAAGTGCGCAACCTGATCAAAAGCCTGGCAGGAGAGCACACCATTATCCTCTCCACCCACATCCTGCCGGAGGTAAGCATGACCTGCGACCGGGTGGTGATTATCAACCGCGGCCAGGTGGCAGCTGTCGGCACGCCCGCTGAGCTGACGGCTCAGTTGCAGGATCGGCAGCAGGCAAAGCTGGTGGTGGGGGCAGCCGAGGAAGCGGCCATTCGAGCAGCTCTGCAGAACCTGCTGCACGTGGAGGTGGTAAGTGTACAGCCCTTGGCCGCGGATCCCCCTCGCTGGCAGCTGCAGCTCAAGAGCAATGCTTCCGCAGAGGGCTGGATCCCAGAGGTGGCTAGGGCTCTGGTGCAGGCAGGGATCGACCTCTACGAGATTGGCCGTCCTCAAGCTTCTCTGGAAGAAATTTTCCTGCAGCTCACCACCCAAGAGGAAGCAGCAGGCGCGTTGGAGGAAGCGGCATGAACGGCGTGGTTGCCATTTTCCGCAAAGAGCTGCGCGGCTACTTCACCTCCCCCATTGCCTATGTGGTGGCGGCAGTGTTTTGGGGGCTGGCAGGGTTTTTCTTTGTCAACATCTTGGTGCGGGTCATCAATTTTTCCCAGCAGGTGGATCTGTTTGCCCAGTTTGGCCAGGAGAACCCTTTTGATGCTGCCACCATCCTGTCGCAGCAGTTTCTCAATCTGCTGGGCACCCTTTCCTTATTTCTATTGCCCATCTTCACCATGAGCTCCTATGCCGAAGAGCGGCGGCGGGGCACCATGGAGCTGCTGGCCACTTCCCCCATTACCAACCTGGAGGTGGCCCTGGGCAAGTGGCTGGCGGTGTGGGTGTTCTTCATTACCTTGCTGCTGCCGCCGCTGGTTTACCACGTGCTGGTGCTGAGCAGTTCTAACCCAGCAGTGGACTACCGCCTAACCCTGATGGGCTATGTGGGGCTTGCTTTGCTGGCCGGCAGCGTCATGGCTTTGGGGTTGTTCATCTCTTCCCTAACCGACAGCACCCTCATTGCTGCAGTGGCCACCTTTGGGCTCATCCTGCTGCTTTGGGTCATCGACGCTGCAGCGGGCCAGGAAAACACGTGGATTGCCGCTACCCTGCGGCATGTCTCGCTGCTGCAGCAGTACAGCAACTGGGTCCAAGGGATCCTCAGCAGCAGTAGCATCGTCCTTTTCCTCAGCATCATCCTGCTGGGGTTATTTGCCACGGTGCAAGCGGTGGAAAGCCTGCGCTGGCAGCAAGGCTAGAGTTGTCCTGGGAGGCGTGCGCCGATGAAGGATTGGCGGGTACTTGCAGATTGGACGGGGATCCTTGGGCTGGGCGTCATCGCCATTGGGCTGGTGGTGGGAGCTGTCCTCACGGGCTGGACGGCTGTGCCGCTGAGCCTGCTGGCAGCAGGCCTGGCCCTAGTGGTGGTGTGGGGCCTCACCCACCAACGGGAAGTCGGCGTCTTCCTGGGCCTGCGCTCTACTCAGACCAACGCCAACATCCTGGTGGCGGTGACGGCTATGGCCGTCATTCTGGTGCTGGTGAATGTGGTGGCGGTGCGCTACGACCTGCGCCTGGATCTCACCGAGGAGGGCCTGTTTACCCTGTCGCCTCAGACCCGGCAGCTGGTGCAGGGACTGGCGCAACCTGTTAAAGTCTGGGCGGTAACCACCGCTCCCGATCCCAACCTGCGGGAACAGCTGGAGCGCTACCGCCGCCTCAACCCCGACCGCTTCCAGTTTGAGTTCGTCGATCCCAACCGCGATCCTCTCACCGTCCAGCGGCTGCAGGTAACCCAGAACAACACGCTGGTGGTGGAAGCTGGAAACAGCCGCCAGCAACTGCCCCAGCCACCCGCCCCTGAGTTGGAGAGTAAGCTCACCCCGGTGCTGGCCAAGGTGGTCAACCGCGGCGAGGTGGTGGCCTATTTTGTCCAGGGACATGGGGAAGTAAGCCTAGAAGCTCGAGAGGGCACCCCAACCCTGGCCCAGGCGGTGGCCGCTCTCAAGCAGGAGGGCTATCGAGTGGAGCCCTTGAACCTTGTCCAGGCCGAGATCCCCGAGGAGGCGGATGTAGTGGTATTGGCGGGGCCGCAGCGGGCTCTGTTTCCTGGCGAGGTGGAGAAGCTGCAAAACTACCTGGCCAAGGGAGGGCGGCTGCTGGTCTTGATTGGGCCGCGGGTGGATGCCGGCCTGGATCCCTTGCTGCAAGAGTGGGGCGTGGTTCTAAAGGATGACCTCATCCTGGAGGTCAGCAGCATCAGCCAGCTTCTGGGGACAGGGCCAGCCGTAGCCTTGGTTACGGACTACGGGGATCACCCCATCACTGCCCCGCTAGCTGCCCAGCGGCTGATGACCCTTTTCCCTCTAGCTCGCTCGGTGGAAACCCAAGAGCGGCAAGGGATCCAAGCTACCCCTCTGCTGCGCAGCAGCCCCCAGAGTTGGGGGGAAACCAGCCCCAATCTGGAAAGCGGCCCGCTGCAGTTTGAGCCAGATCAAGACAAGCCCGGCCCCCTAACCCTCGGCGTAGCCCTAACCCGCCGCCTAGATAGCGAGAAGAAGGAGTCAGAATCCCAGGAGGCGCCGCCAGAGGCCCGCTTGGTGGTGGTTGGCAATGTCAACTTTGCCCTCAACGGCAACTTGCGGCAGCAGGGCAACCGCGATCTTTTCCTCAACACCCTCAACTGGCTTGCTGAGCGAACGGAACAAATCTCCATCCGCCCCAAGTCCATTACCGACCGCCGTCTCACGTTGACGGAACAAAACTTCCGCTGGTTGATCCTGGGATCAACGGTGCTGCTGCCGCTGGTGGCGTTGGGCTCGGGAGCCGTGCTCTGGTGGCAAAGGCGGTAGAGCGGGAGGAGGACAAGCATGTTCAAGCGCAGCACTTGGATTCTCTTGGGCTTGGCAGTGGCTGCTCTTCTGGGGTATTTCCTCCTTGACAGCTTTCAGCAACTGCGCCAGCAGCAGCAGGCGGA
Organism: Synechococcus sp. O70.2; assembly: GCF_047462135.1. Taxonomy (NCBI): domain Bacteria; kingdom Bacillati; phylum Cyanobacteriota; class Cyanophyceae; order Synechococcales; family Synechococcaceae; genus Synechococcus; species Synechococcus sp. O70.2. The sequence continues at coordinate 494,317 of NZ_JANSIS010000001.1, read as the reverse complement.
GCGGGCGCGGCTCTTCCACTTTGCCCCCGACACCATTGCCCGCATCGAGATCCGCCAGCAGAAAGACAGCCAGCCAGAAGTTATCCTCCTGGAGCGGACCCCGGAAGGAGAAAAGGGATCCCGTTGGCGCATCCGCCAGCCTATCCAGTCAGCGGCGCTGGACTTCCCGGTGGAGCAGTTGCTCAACACCTTCTCCCGCCTCACGCCTCAGCTAACCTTGGAGGAAGCTAACGATCTAGCTGCTTTTGGCCTGGATCAGCCGCGCCAGCAGATTGCCCTCTTCCCCAAAGAAGGGGAGCCCTACCGGCTGGCCATCGGCAATGACAACTTCGACGGCTCCGGCTTCTACGCCCAGCCCGAAGGGGGAAAAGTAGTGCTTCTTGCCAGCAGCCAAAAGGGATCCCTGCTGCCTTCCCTCTTGGCTTTGCGGGACAAAACCCTGCTGAGCTTTGATAGGGCAGCGGTGAAGTCTCTCCAAGTGCAACTAGCCGAGGCAGAGGTTGTCCGTTTGCAGCGGCAGGAAGAGACTTGGCAGATCGTCAAGCCCCGGGTGCTGCCTGCTGATGACCTCAATGTCGACCGTCTGCTCAATACCTTGTCTCGCCTACAGGCGGTGGAGTTTCCGGCTGAAACCAAGGCGGAGCTAGCTCGCTACGGTCTGGAGCAGCCTTCTGCCCAGCTAACCGTTGAGCTTAAGGACGGCAAAACCCTGAGCGTAGCCTTGGGCTCGGAAAAAGAGGGCCAAGTGTACGTCATCACCTCTGAGCACCCGGCGGTGGCTACCCTCCTCACCAGCACTGCCGACATCCTCCGCGCTGACCTAGAGGAGCTGCGGGATCACCGCCTCGCCCGCCTCAACCCCAACCAGGTAGGTCAAGTTACCCTGGAGTTGCTGGAGGAGCGAGTTACCCTCAACCCTCTGCCCCAGGAGAAGGGATCCCTGGAGGTGCGCTGGGAAAACCCAGAACGGCCCGGCCAGGTAGTCAACCTCAGCTCCCTCTTTGCCAGCCTCAACGCTGCCCGCGCCAAGGAGTTCGTGCCCGCAACCGATCCCGACGCTCAAAAGGCCCTAGCTGCTCCCGACCTTACCCTTGACATTACACCCAAGCCTGAGACGGAGCAGGAGCCCTTGACCCTGAGCCTAAGCTCTGCTGGCCTGCGGGCCTACGCTCGCAGCAGCCGCCAGCCCGATATCGCCGTGCTTGACCTTAGCACCTTCAACAGCATTGAAACAGAGGTCAAGCGTCTTCTGGAGGAGAAAGGGGCAGAGGAAGGAACGCCTGCTCCCACCGCTTCGCCCTAGGAGGGCGGGGCAGCCACCTGGTTTGCCTGGGGCTGGGATCCCTTCTTCAGGGTCTCCCCCTGGATGGTGAGAACTGAGCAGGGGGCGCGGTGGAGCACGTAGTTGCTGACGCTGCCCAAAAACAGCTCGCTCAGCCCAGAGTAGCCACGGCGACCCACCACGATGAGGTCGGCTTTCCAGGAGCGGGCCAAGTCGCAGATAACCCGGCCAGGGCTACCGTAGCTGAGGTTGCATTCAGCCCGAACTCCCTCCTCAGTCGCTTTTTCCACCAGCGAGCGCAGATAGTTCATCTGGTTTTGCTCGAAAATGGCGCACTGCTCCCGGTAGGACTGCCACAGCTCGGCACTGAGAGCAGAGCTGTAATCCATGCCCAGAATCATAGGGGGCTCTGGGGCACCGGGCTCTTCCTGAGACAGAACATGGAGGATCATCATCTCGGCCTGCATGGCTTTTGCCACCTGCAGAGCCCCTTGAAATACCCCTTCGCTCAGCTCCGACCGATCCACTGCCACCAGAATCCTTTTGAACATACCGATTTCCTCGACCGCATGAGTCTCTCTTGGCAATAAGGAGCAACCTATCCTCCTGGGGGGCGGGCGAAACCTAAACCCCCTTACCTAGCCAAGTAGGAGATCCCTAGGGCTAGAACGGAACCTCGTCTGGGTTGAGCGGAGGGGCGGCATCTTCTTCCCCAGGCTCCCCGCTTGCCTCGCCCATCTCAGTGAGGGAGAGAACGCGAGCAGAGCTGAGTTGATGAATGCGGCGGGCAGTAATCTCCGCCAGCTTTTCCTTTCGTCCATCTCGCTCCACCACATTCATGTGCAGCTGACCCTCTACCGTGATCTGATCCCCCACCCGACAGGTATCCACCACCCGCTGGGCCAGCTCCCCAAAAGAGGAAACCCGCACCTGGTAGGGCGGCTCCTCTGGGCGCAAGCTGGGGAAGCGCAAGAGCAAAGAGGCAACTGCCAAGTTGTCAGGTGTGTAGCGCAGCTCTGGCTCGCTCGCTACCTCCCCCATCAAAACAATCGAGTTCATAACAAAGCCACGGGAAGTTTGCTAGGGCCTTATATTTCTAGTCTGTGCTCTGGCCGGGATTCTGTCGACTCAATCCAGGCGCAGGGTCATGTAGCGCAGGACGTTCTCGTTGATGCGCAGATTCTTCTCCCAGGTGGCCACTGTCTTCGGCTCGGCCTTGTAGTTGACCTGGATGTACAGTCCTTCCTTAAACTTCTTCATCTCAAACCCGGCGAAGCGGCGCTTGCCACGGTTGGTAATTTCTAGCTCAGTTGCCCCGTTTTCTCGCAAGAGAGACTCCTGTTCGCTAAGGAGTTGGGCGAGGGGTTCCTCCGAGAGGTCGGGGCGCACAATCAGCATCGTTTCGTAAGCGCGCGGCATGGAAGCAGGTTCTCCTTGAGCATCCAACTTGAGGTGCAGTTGACTATCCTAGCTGCTCTTTCTGGAACCGGAAAAGCCACCTCCCCCCTCTGCGGCCAAAAAAGCGGGTAGAGCTCCGTAAGAGGAGAACCTTTCTCCGATACAATAGGGGGTGCTTCGATAGCCATAGCTAAGAGACTCTAGGGTTCCAAGCATGAGCGCCGAGGAAGTTTACCAGCGTGTTCGCAAGATTGTGTCCGAGCAGCTGGGAGTGGAAGACGACAAAGTAACCCTGGAAGCCAATTTCCAGAACGACCTAGGGGCTGACAGCCTCGACACGGTCGAGCTGGTCATGGCCTTCGAGGAGGAGTTCGATCTAGAGATCCCCGATGAGGACGCTCAGGGCATTGCCACTGTGCAGGATGCCGTCAACTACATCCTCTCCAAGAAGAAAGCTGCATAACCTGCGGGAGGATGGGGGCCTTCCCCTGATTTAGCGTTGTCTACAGATCCTGCCCTTGCTCCTATGTCCGTTCCACTCCCCTCCAAGCGTCGCGTCGTCATCACGGGGCTGGGGGCAATAACCCCGCTTGGCAATTCTCCTGCTGAGTTTTGGCAGGGCTTGCTGGCAGGGCGCTCTGGCATTGGGCCAATTACCCACTTCGACGCCTCCCGCCACGAGTGCCGCATTGCTGGGGAGGTGAAGGGGTTTGATCCCCTCGACTACCTAGATCGCAAGGATGTCAAGCGCACTGACCGCTTTGTCCACCTGGCGTTGGCTGCCACTCAGCAGGCTCTAGAGGATGCCCAATTTCGGATTACCCATCTCAATGCTGAGCAGGTGGGGGTGGTGCTGGGTAGCGGCATCGGCGGCATCCGGGTCTTGGAAGAGCAGCAGACCATTTATCTCCAGAAAGGGCCAGATCGCTGCAGCCCCTTTATGGTGCCGATGATGATTGCCAATATGGCAGCAGGCCACGTGGCCATTCACTTTGGCGCCAAGGGGCCCAATTTCTGTACTGTAACAGCCTGTGCTTCCGGCTCCAACGCCATTGGTGATGCCTTCCGGCTCCTGCAGCGGGGAGAGGTACAGGCTGTGATTGCGGGGGGTACGGAGGCAGCCGTAACCCCTCTGTCGGTGGCCGGGTTTAGCGCCATGAAAGCTCTTTCCACCCGCAACCACGCCCCGGAGCAGGCCTGCCGGCCCTTTGACCGGGATCGGGATGGCTTTGTCATGGGGGAAGGGGCAGGGATCCTGCTGCTGGAGGAGCTGGAGCATGCTCGCGCCCGCGGCGCCAAGATCTATGCCGAGATCGTCGGCTACGGCCTCACCTGCGACGCCCACCACATCACCAACCCCGCCCCCGCTGGCGAAGGTGCCGCCCGTGCGATGCGGCTAGCCCTTAAAGATGCCGGGATCCAGCCTGACCAGGTGCAGCACATCAACGCCCATGCCACCGGCACGCCTGTGGGGGATGTTGCCGAGGTGCAGGCCATCAGGGCAGTTTTTGGTGAGCATGCCCCTCGCCTAGCCATCAGCGCCACCAAGTCCATGACCGGCCACCTGTTGGGGGGATCAGGCGGCATTGCCACCGTAGCGACGGCCCTAGCCATCTACCACGGCTGGGTTCCCCCCACCCTCAACTTGGATAACCCCGACCCCGAGTGCGAAGGGCTGGACTTTGTCCCCCATAAGGCGCGGCAGATGGCTGTTGACGTGGCCTTGGTCAACGCCTTCGGATTTGGGGGGCACAACGTGACCCTGGCCCTGCGCCGCTATTCCGCCGACTAGGGGATCTTGCCCATGTCCACCCCCGAAGGCCCCTTGCCCTCGATTCGTCAGCAGGCTCTGGCTGCCCTGACTGCAGAGCTAACCCAAAGAGGCCACCCGCCTGAGTATGCCCAGCACATGGCGGCGGCGGTGATTTTTCAGGCCGATCTGGATCTCTGCACAGCCCAGTTGGCGCGCCTCCTGAGTTGGCTCAAGCAAAACCACCCCAATCTCTATCCAGAGGCAGTGCAACTGGTGGATGCCACCCGCGAGGAGTTTGAGCGGCGAGTTCAAAGGGGGTAGTGGCGGGGATCCCAGCGTTAGGATGGGGAGAGTACCCCTCATTCCTGATTTTGCCGATGGCGCCAAAAAGCGAGGTCGAGGGAGTCCCCGTAATGGCCCCTGCAGAGGCGCCGCACCCTGGGGAAGAAACCCAGCCAGCCAAGCCCGCTGTGGAGGATAGGCCCTCAGAATTGGCTGGGAACGGATCCCTGCTGCTCCAAGTAGGGGGGATGAGTTGTGCTGGCTGCGTCCGGACCGTTGAGCAGCTGCTCCTAAGCCAGCCTGGAGTGGTCAAGGCCAGGGTTAACTTGGTTACCGAGTCGGCCCTTGTGGAATTTGCCCCCGGGATCCAGCCTGACCCAGAACAGCTGGCCCGGATCTTGACAGAGGCGGGGTTTCCCAGCACTTTTCCCCAAAATCAGGCCCCCTTGGCAGCGGGCGAAAAGGCCCTGGACGCGCCCGCGGATCCCCTGGCCCGGCAGCGGCGGCAAACCCAAGACCAAATTCGCCAGGCCCTCGCCGCCGCTTTTTTGCTGCTGGTCTCTGCCGCTGGCCACCTGGATCTGTTCACCCGTTTGGGCTTGCCCGTTCTCAACGACGTCTGGCTGCACTGGGGGTTGGCGACGTTGACTTTTCTTGGCCCAGCTCGGGGCATTGTCCTGGACGGCTGGCGGGCGGCGCGGCGGCTAGCTCCCAACATGAACACGCTAGTTACCCTGGGATCCGGATCCGCCTACCTGGCCAGTTTGGTGGGGCTGTTGGCCCCGCAGGTGGGTTGGGAGTGCTTCTTCGACGAGCCGGTGATGCTGCTCAGCTTCATCTTGCTGGGACGGGCGCTGGAACAGCAGAGCCGTCTGCGGGCTGCTAGCAGTTTGCAGGCTTTGGTGAGCCTGTGTCCCACCTCAGCTCGCCGGCTGCGAGCCCAGAAAGGGCTGGGATCCGACTGGGTATCCCAGGAGGGAGAATGGTGCCCCATTGAACAAGTCCAGGTAGGGGATTGGCTGCAGGTGCGCGCTGGCGAACAGATCCCGGTGGATGGGGAGGTTATTGCCGGCCAGGCCATGGTCAACGAGGGCATGCTCACCGGGGAATCCCTACCCGTGCTCAAACAGCCAGGGGATCCGGTTGTGGCCGGGACGGTCAACCAATCGGGAGTGCTGCTGTGTCGGTCTACGCGCACTGGGAAAGACACCATCCTGGCTCAGATTATCCGGCTAGTGGAGGAAGCCCAAGCCCGCAAGGCCCCCATCCAGGGCCTGGCCGACCGGGTGGCCGGTTACTTCACCTACGCCGTAGTGGCGCTAGCCTTTCTCATCTTCGCCTTCTGGTACTGGATCGGGATCCCTCTTTGGGGAAGCGAGATCCTGATGGGAGTTGGCCTCCACTCCTACCTGCACCTGGGGGGTCACCCCCCTCCTTCAACTCCCCTGCTCCTCAGCCTTAAGCTGGCTATCTCGGTGCTGGTGGTGGCCTGCCCCTGTGCGTTGGGATTGGCCACGCCGACAGCCATTCTGGTAGGCACCGGCCTGGGAGCGGAGCGGGGACTGCTCATCCGCGGCGGCGACGTCCTGGAGAAGACTCACCGCTTGCAAACAGTCGTCTTCGACAAAACCGGCACCCTCACCCAGGGGGATCCGCACCTGACGGATTGCCTTGCCCTCGACCCCTCCCTGGATCCGGCTCGGCTGCTGCAGCTGGCGGCCACCGTGGAAAGCGGCACTTGCCATCCTCTAGCCCAAGCCATCCTGGGAGCCGCCCGCGAGCAAGGACTGCCCCTGCTTTCTGCCGACGAGTTTTACACCCAGGCGGGAGTGGGAGCCTCGGCGCGGGTGGAAGGAAAGCAGGTTATCTTGGCCTCCCTCGAGGGGCTGGCTACCCTGGGGATCCCGATTTCCCCTCCAGCGCAGGCCCAAGCCGAGGTGTTGCTGCAAGCTGGCAAAACGGTGGTGGGCGTGGCTGTAGAGGGATCCCTGGCAGGGCTGCTGGCGGCCCAGGATCCCTTGCGGCCTGATGCCCAGGCAACGCTGCAACAGCTCCAGAAAATGGGCCTACAGGTGGTCTTACTGACTGGGGATCGAGCCGAGGTGGCTCACCAGGTGGCCCAAGCCTTGCAGGTGCCAGGGATCCGCGTCATCGCCGAGGTGCAGCCAGCCGACAAGGCTCAAGTCATCCGAGATCTGCAGGCCCAGGGCCAGAGAGTTGCCATGGTGGGCGATGGCATCAACGATGCACCAGCTTTAGCCCAGGCCGATGTGGGCATTGCCCTGCACTCTGCTACTGCTGCCGCCCTGGAGACTGCCGATATCATCCTCATGCGCAACCGCCTCTGGGACGTCGTGGAAGCCATCCGTCTCAGCCGCGCCACCTTTCACAAGCTCCAGCAAAACCTCCTCTGGGCTATTGGCTACAACCTGCTGGGGATCCCGCTGGCAGCAGGGGTGCTCCTGCCCGCCTTTGGCATTGGCCTGAGCCCGGCAATGGCTGGGGGTCTCATGGCCTTGAGCTCCCTCAGTGTAACCCTCAATTCGATTCTCTTGAGGAGAACATTTGTGCCCCGTGAATTTTCGAGTAGCTACAGCTAAAAAGTGTTAGAGGCTGCGAACAACCGAACATTGATTGTTAAATATTTGTTAATCTTCCGAGTTTTTACCGAGCTGCTGACATAGCAACTGCTGCATACAAGTTAGGAAAATTTAGCAAGTTCGACTAACTCTGACTAAAAAATGCATCATCTTTAACCTTTTGCAACCTGGGCTTATGATTAAGTCCAGACTAGCCCATGAGAGCACTCTTTGGTTTTTTGCCTAACAGGGCAAGATCCATGAAAATACTGGAGAAACTGATCCTAGAGGGGCAAGGGGAGTAAAAGTATGGCAATGCTAGGGGATCTTCAGGAATTCTCCCTGAGCGACCTATTGCATTTGATGGAGAAGGGTAAGAAATCGGGGCAATTGTCTGTCTGGGCGCCCAATGGTATCTACCGCATCTGGCTTTATCAAGGCCGGGTGATTGCCGCTTTGCCCCCTGAAGAAAAGCATCGCTTGGAAAACCTGCTGACTGGCTCTAGGCTAGTGGACAGCCAGGTGCTTAGCCAGTTGGTTGCCAGGGGTCTGGAGGAACCTCTGGGGCGTTGCCTGCAGCAGCAAGGGTTGATCTCCCCTGTAGATTTGGTCAAGCTCTTTCGCCATCAACTGCAAGTGGGGCTCTACTGCCTCTTTGCCTTGGAAGCGGGCCAGTTCAGCTTCTTACCCAACGTACCGTTGCCCTATCAGGAGATGACTGGCTTAAGCAAGGAGGCTTCGGCCGTAGTTTTGGAAGGGCTGCAGCAGCTGAAGCAGGGTCAACGAACGTCGGGAAGAAAACTTGCCTCAGCCGGACAGCTACTTCTGGCGCACCAGCCTTGAGCTTCCTCTATTGAGCAAGCCTACCTTGAGGTGGCCTACAACGCTGTGCAACAGGAAACGGGTATGAGCGAGGCCTTGTTTAAACGCTTGATCGCTACCGGAGCTAGCAGTTTAGCTTCTTCCTAACCAATTGGGTTTGAGCGAGCTGGTCTTTCGTGGGGGGAAGCTCACTATGGACAATATTCTCCGCATTGTTGTCACCGGGCCCGTGGGCGCTGGAAAGTCCACCTTTATTCGCACCATCAGCGAGATAGAGGTGGTCGATACCGATTGCAAGGCCACCGATGAGGTGGCAGAGCTAAAGCAAAGCACAACGGTCAGCATGGACTTTGGCCGCCTGAGAATTGGCGAAGAGGAAGAAGAGATGTGGCTGCATCTCTACGGCACGCCCGGCCAGGCCCGCTTTGGCTTTATGTGGGATATTTTAATCCAGCGCGCTCATGGCTACGTTCTTCTGGTGCCTGCCCACCTGCCTGGCCAGTTTCGCAATGCCCAGGCCATTCAAGCCTTTATGAGGTCCAGAACCCGTGCTCCCTCAGTTATTGGGATCACCCACGTCGATCACCCCCATGCCTGGGATCCGGAAGACATTTTGCTGATCCTGAACAACCAAGACGGCTCAATTCCCCACACGACCTTAAATGCTCAAGAGCCGGCTTCTGTGGCCAACACGCTGCTCCTATTGGTTGAGCAACTGATGCCCCAGGTGGTTGTCCCAGCAGAAGATGCTAAGAAATGTTAAGCTAGGGGGAGTTGGGTCAGCTAAGTCTTATGGAGTCCCTCTACCTCAGCGGCGAGTTTTCCCGTAGCCTTGTCAACCCCCCTATCTACTCGGCCATTGCCCTGCTCAGCTTCTTTGCTATTATTTTCGGCATCATCTTTAAAGACAAGTTGGAATACCAGGTAGCCCTTTGGCAGCAGAACCGAGAGGGCCAGGGGCAGATCCGCTACCGCACGCCGGGGATCATCCTCAGCTACACCCTCTGCAATCTGTTTGCCTTTGGCTTTGTAGCTGCCTGTTTACACGTTTTTGGCCTATCTCTGGCTTTGGCGGCCTTGGTCGGCGGGATCCTTGTCTTCAGCACAGCAGGACTGATCTGGTGGCGGCTGGGATCCCTGCTGGAGCTGTTGGCAGTGGGGGGATCCCAAGCCATTGAACTCGACTTTTTGGATGCTGAGGCAGCGGTAGAAGGAGAATAGCAGCTTCTGGGCTCTCGCCAGGCGGCCAGAAAGGCGGCGGAGGTTATCACCCAAGCGAGAAATGGACGCGGCAGGCAGCTTTGCTACGCTGGTAGCTGGGTCGGTTGCCGGACTGACACCGATAGTTCATCTAACTAGCCCAGCTAGCCCAGTATTGATGCAGAACTTTTGGCAGGCCGTTGCCCAGCACCTCTCTGAAGCCACAGGGGATCCCTTGCATCCTCTACACTACCGTCCCCTGGGCGGGGGCAGCATCAACGCCGCCTACCAGCTTTCCTGTGTGCTTCAGGCTTCTTCTGGCCAGGAAAGACGGGACTACTTTGTCAAGGTGGCGGGGGGAGGAGAAAGAGCGCTGGAGATGTTTGCAGCAGAGGCAGCGGGCCTGCAAACCTTGGCGGCGGCCAATGCCGTGCGGGTGCCACAGCCGATTGCCTGGGGATCCTTTGATGGGCAGGCTTACCTGGTGCTGGAATACCTGGAGCTGAGTTCGCCCCGCCCCCAAACGGGAAGTTTGCTGGGATCCCAGTTGGCCCAGTTGCACCGCACGCTCTCCCCCAACGGCAACTACGGCTGGGATCGCAACAACACCATTGGTTCGACGCCGCAGATCAACAGTTGGCGGCAGAACTGGGTGGACTTCTACCGAGAACAGCGACTGCTCTACCAGGTCAAGCTGGCTTGTCAGCGGGGTTACCGCGGCGCCTGGGTGACGCAAGCCGAGCGGGTAATGGCGGAGCTAGAGACTTTCTTTCGCAACTACCGGCCCGTCCCGTCTCTGCTACACGGGGATCTCTGGGGCGGCAACTACGGCGCCTTGCCCGATGGCTCGCCGGTCATTTTTGACCCAGCCACCTACTACGGGGATCGGGAGACGGATCTGGCGATGACTGAGCTTTTTGGCGGCTTCCCGGCGGAGTTCTACCGGGCCTATCAAGAGGCCTATCCCCTGGACGAGGGGTATCCTCACCGCAAGCCCCTCTACCAGCTCTACCACTGGCTCAACCATCTCAACTTGTTTGGAGAGGGCTACCTGGGCTCAGTGCAGCGGGCCTTGCAGCAATGCTTACGCTTTCTTGCCTAGTCTTGTTCTACTCCCTCGCCTACGCTTAGTTACTGGGATAGCCAGCCGGCAGCTAGCGGCTCTTCTCTGGCGCCGCTTCCCCGGCCATGACCACAGCCCCCATATCTCCCAGCAGGCGAGACTGGTTGCGCAATATCCCCAACAGGTTCAGCCGGTTGGCTCGCAGGCTGGGATCCGGATCCATGACCAAAACCGCCTCGAAGAAACGATCCACTGCAGGGGCTGCTGCCTGTAGGCTCCCCACCAGTGGGGTAAAGTCTCCTTGGCAGGCTGGCCCCACGCCCAGCCAGTAAACTCTTTGACAGGCTTCGTACAGCTCCTGCTCTGCCGTCTCCTGAAACAGCCTAGGATTCACTGCAGCCGCCGGATCCAGCACGGCGTAGTCCAAATTCCCTTGGGTGGCCAGGCGGGCGCAGCGGTTGAGGGTGGGGTAGAGATCTGCCAACTCTCCAGTCGCTCGCAGATGCTGCAGGTACTCGGCCCGCAGCAGGGTGAGAGGCAGGTTGCTCAAAGCCCGCAAGGTCAGTTCCGCTTTCTGGGGCTCCTTGCCGTGGACAGACTCGGGATCCCCGACCACGGCTCTGACCAAGTCGTAGTCAATTCGCTTTTCCTCCTGCAGAAGGATTTGCAGCCGCTGGGCCAGAAACTCCTGCAAGGCCTTTAAGGTCCTTTCGTCTCCCGCCGCGTAGTCCCGCACCACCTGGCGCAGGAGCTCATTGACATCCAACCTCCAGTCAGCCTCCCAGGCAATCAATACCAGGCTGTTGGCAGCCCGCCGCAGGGCAAAGCGATCCGAAGAGCCCGTAGGGATCTGCCCCAGGTGGAACATGCCCACCAGGGTGTCTAGGCGATCTGCCCAGCCCACGACCCGCCCGGTCAAAGAGGTGGGCAGAGCCTCCCCTGCCCCCAAAGGCCAGTAGTGCTGCTCGATCCCCTCGGCCACGGCTTCAGGCTCGCCGTCCTGGCGGGCGTACTCGGCGCCCATGATCCCCTGCAGCTCTGGGAACTCGTACACCATTTGGGTAACCAAATCTGCCTTGCACAGGTAAGCCGTGCGATCCACCAAGGCCTGCTCTTGGGGATCCAAGTTCAAGGCAGTGGCAATGAGGCGGCTGATGTGGCGGATGCGCTCTACCTTGTCGCGCATCGATCCCAGCCCCTCGGCAAAGGTAACCGCCTGGAGACGTTCCACCCGCTGGGCCAAGGGGAGGCGGCGATCCTCCTCGTAGAAAAAGCGGGCATCGGCCAAGCGGGCCCGCACCACACGGCTGTTGCCTGCCGCAATCCGCTCCGCTTGCCGGGGGTCGCCGTTGGAGATGGTGATGAAGTAGGGCAGCAGTTTTCCGGGATCCCGCCCATCCCGCACGGGAAAGTAGCGCTGGTGGGCAATCATCACCGTTTCAATGACCGCAGGGGGCAAGCGCAAAAACTCCGGCTCAAAGCGCCCCAGAACTGCCGTTGGCCACTCCACCAACTGCACCACCTCCTGCAGCAGAGCAGAGGGGATCTGGGCCTGCCCGTTCACCTGCTTGGCTAGCCGGGTCACCTCCGCCTGGATGTGCGCTGCCCGCGCTGCCGGGTCGGGGTTTACCCCTGCTGCTTGCATCTGCTGAACGTAGCTCTCGGCCCGCTCCAAGACGACCTGCGGGGATCCCAAGACGCGGTGACCACGGCTTACCCGACCAGCCACTAAGCCCGACGGAGGATTGCCGTCAGGGGTAGGCCAGAGCAGAGGCAGCACCTGATCGTCCCAGAGGGAGACCAGCCAGCGGATGGGGCGGGGAAACTTGAACTCCCCGTAGCCCCAGCGCATCATCCGCTTGCCGCTCAAGGAGGTGATCCAGGTGGGCGCCAATTCCTGGAGCACCGCTGCTGTTGGACGTCCCTGCACCCGCTGCACGGCAAAGACAAAGGAGCCCTTCCCCACCTGCCGGATCTCTAGGCTAGTGGGATCCACCCCCTGTTTCTGGGCAAACTTTTCCCCGGCAGGGGTAAGCCGGCCGTCTTGGTAGGCCACCTGAACTGGCGGCCCCTTCACCTCCAGAAGGCGATCCGGCTGTTGGGTGGGCAGCCCCTGCAGCAGAACTGCCAGGCGCCGCGGCGTGCCGAAAAGCTGCATCTGCTCGGCCTGCAGATGGGCTTCTGCCAAAGAGGCCGGGATCCCCGTCCTCCACTGCTCTAGGGCCGAATCCACAAAACTAGCTGGCAGCTCCTCACAGCCAACTTCCAGCAAATAGGCAACCATAGGTTCCGCCCGGCGCTAGCGACGTCTTTCCTCGGCGAGGGTGGGTGTTGATCGCGATTTCTCAGTCTAGCAGGGGAAGCGGGCTGCCGTTTGAGCCAGTCTCACTAGCCCTAGTACCAAGTGGAGTCTCCTGCCGCCAGAACACTCTCCTGCAAACGCGGCGGGTGGGCAGCAGGCAGATGCACCACGATCATGGGGAGGTCGGGACGATGGCGGGCGATGATCTCCGGCTCGCGGCTTAGGCGAAAGCGGCTGCGGGCTTCGCTGAGCACTCCCACCAACATATCCCCCGGCTGCAGGGCTTTGAGCACCTCGGCCACCAACCCCCCCTGCACCCGCTGTACCGGCAGATGGGCATAGCTTGCCGCCCTCGGGCCCGGAGAGCGCTCCCGCAGCGGTCGGGTTTGCACTAAGAGAAGCTGCAGCGCCGCTTTCAACTCCCCAGCCAGCGTCTGCGCCAGCCCAATCGTCTGCTGCAGGGATCCAGGAGACACTTCCAACTCTGGGGCTGCCAAAAGGATGCGCCGCGTCGTCTCGAGCGGAACAGGGAAGCGCGCGATTAGCACCGGGATCTCCACCTGCCGCACCACGGCGTCAATGGTGCTGCCGAAGAAGTTTTCCGCGTAGGTGGAGTAGCCCTTCCAGCCCAGGATCACCAAGGTCGCCTGCCGCTCCAGGGCCGAGCGGACGATTCCCTTTTCCACCGAGTCATCCACCCGGCGAATGGCTTCCACCCGCGCTGCAGCGCTGTGGGCTAGGGACTCGGCAAAGGACAACAACTGCTCTTGCCGGGCCAGGGCTGCTGGCGAGATCCCAGCACGGTCAGACAAAACATGCAGCGGCAGCAGTGTTCCCCCTTCTTTCTTGGCCAGAATCAGAGCCAACCGCAGCAGGTTGCTCTCAGTCTCGGGGTTGACTACCGGCACCAGGACGCGGGATCCCCAGGCTGGCCTAGGCAAGTCGCTGGCTTCTGATGCCACCTCCCTAGGCTGGAGCTGCTGCCCCCAGCGGGCCACAATCCAAGGCGAGGCAATGCAGGTAACCAGGATCATGGCGATGGTGCCGTTCACCGTCAGCTCATCCACCAATTTCACGTTGAAAGCCACCGTGATCGCCGCTAGGGTAGCCGCCGCCTGGGCCATCGACAGGCCAAACATGACCATAGCGCTGGCCAAGCGCCAGCCAAACAGTTGCGCCGGGATCCAAGCCGCCAAAAACTTGCTCACCACCTCCGCTGCGATCATCACCCCTCCCACCAGCAGCGAGCGCGGCTCTCCCAAGAGAATGCCGGGATTGATCAGCATCCCCACCGAGATCAAGAAAAAAGGCACAAACAGGGTGTTGCCGATAAACCGGATCCGGTTCATCAGGGGGCTGAGAGGCGGGATGATGGGGGTAATGGCCGTCCCGGCCAGAAAGGCTCCCACCACCGGCTCAATGCCGATCAACCCCGCTCCGTAGGCCACCACAAACAAAGTGGCGATCACGAAAGTAAACTCTGCTCCCTCGTCGTGACCAAAGCGTTGAAAGAACCAACTGCCCAGCTTAGGCACCCCCCACAGGGTGGCAAACGTGTAGAGGGCAATGGAAGGGATCAACGTCAGCCAAAATTGCGGCGTCAGCTCCCCTTGATGGGCGCGCACCACCACCGCCAGCACCAACAAGGCCAGGACATTCGTGATCAGGGTACCCCCCAGGGTTGCCGTTACCGTTTGCAGGCGCATCAACCCCAGCTTGGAGACAATGGGCAGCCCAATCAGGGTATGAGAGGCAAAGCAGGAGGCCACCAGCACCGCCGCCAGGAAGTCATACCCAATGGCCAGCATGGCTGCTGTGCCAATGAGCATGGGCAACAGGAAGGTAAACGCCCCGAAGATGCTAGCCTTGCCGGCGTTGAGCTTTAAATCCTCCAGGCTGGTCTCCAGCCCGGCCATGAACATGAGAAACAACAGCCCTACCGTGCCCAACAAGACGATGGTCTCGTCCCGCTGCAGGATCCCCAAGCCGTAGGGCCCCACCACCAACCCGGACAAGATCAGGCCGATGATCCCCGGCAGGCGCAGTCGCTCAAACAGCAGCGGGGCCACCAGCATGATCGTCAGGATGATGAGGAATACCAGCACCGGGTTTTTCACCGGGCCGACTACGGCTAGAGGGATCCCTGAAATTTGCAGCCAGCTAGCCAGCATAGATACCCAAAGGACAGCAACCAGATGCCCGCCTGAGTCTATCAGATTCTTCCAGGTTCGAGGTGCCTTGCAAAAAGAGCAAAGGGATCCCCAGTTGCTGAGGATCCCTCGAATCCCATCAAAAGAGGTCTGCCTAGCTGGCAGAGGCGGAGCTAGTCTTCAAGGGGATCCCCTGTCCAGGGATCCCAGAACAGATACACTCAGGCTGCCGCCAGCCGAGCGTTGGCAGCATCCCAGTTCACCAGGTGCTCCAGGTAGGCGGTGATGTAGTCAGGCCGCCGGTTCTGGTAGTCCAGGTAGTAGGCATGCTCCCACACATCCAGTGTTAGCAGGGGAACTTGGCCGTGGACCAGCGGGTTTTCCGCGTTGGGGGTTTTGGTCACTTTCAGGGTGCCGTTGTCCAGCACCAGCCAGGCCCAGCCACTGCCAAACTGGGTGGCCGCCGCCGTTTTGAAAGCCTCCACAAACTTGTCGTAGCCGCCTAGATCGGCGTTGATCTTGTCGGCAATGGGCCCTGTCGGCGCGCCGCCCCCGCCTGGCTTCATGGATTCCCAGAAAAAGGTGTGGTTCCAAACCTGGGCGGCATTGTTGAAGATGCCCACTTTATCAGGATCCCCGAACGTAGTCTTCATGATTTCTTCCAGGGACTTGTTGGCCAGCTCGGTGCCTTCGATCAGCTTGTTTAGGTTGGCTACATAGGCCGCATGGTGCTTGCCGTGGTGGTAGGAGAAGGTTTCTGCCGACATGTAGGGCTGAAGCGCGTCGGCAGGGTAGGGCAGAGGTGGGAGTTCAAAGGCCATAGTCGTCTGTCCTCTGGGTCTTGTGCGAAAGATGCAAGAAAGGACGCCGGGAAGGCAAGCCTAAACCAGACAAAGGCGTTACCTTTCTTTGCAGTCTTAGTGTAACTCAGAACCACTGCGCTCTGGATCCCCCAGTCATGGCGGTGGGGATCTGGTGCCCCAGCGCCCTGTTTGCCTTGGCCTGAAAGCCCAAACCAGCGGGATCCCTGCCCCAGCAGCTCGATCAGCAGGGGGACAACATCAAAGCCGCGGTGATGGCGGCCATGGTAACCCCATTGCGGGTGAAGTTGAGGGTGTCGCGGCTGAGCTGGAAAAAGCGCTCGTCCCAGCGTTTGACTTCCGCCTCCAGGCGTTCTTCGGCACTGGCAATGCGCTCCTCTGCTTTGGCAATCCGTTCCTCAGCCTTGGCAATGCGCTCCTCGGTGCCGGCAATGGTTTGTAGCAGCTCTTGGTTTTGCCGGGCCAGTTGGGCGATGGCCTGGGCGTTGGCCTCGACAGTGCGCTCAATGCGCGCCAACCGCTCCTCGCTATCGCTCATGGTTGGGGAGGGGGAAAGTAATCGGGGCTGGGGAAATCCTGGGGCGGGATCCCTTGCAGGGCCTCTGTCATAAAGCGCTTCCAGATGGGAGCGACAAAAGCGCCTCCTGCCGTACCCGGGAGCATGGGAGAGTTGTTGTCGTTGCCAATCCAGATGGCAGTGGACAGTTGCGGCACATAGCCGATGAACCAAGCGTCGCGGAAATCCGAGGTGGTGCCCGTTTTGCCAGCCACCGGTCGCCCATCGTCCAGACGGGCTGCCGTCCCGGTACCCTGGGTTACCACCCCTTTGAGGATCTGGTTGAGGGTGGCCACCGCCCAGGGATCCAAAACCTGCCGCGGCTGGGGTTTGGCCTCGAAGAGAACTTGGCCGTTGCGACCCACCACCTGGGCTAGGAGCGTCGGCTCCACCCAGTAGCCGCCGTTGGCAAACACGGCATAGCTGGCTGCCATCTCTAGGGGGCTGGCGCTGGCCGACCCCAGGGCAGTGGTTAAGTTGGGGGGCATCTCGGCGCTGAGGCCGGTGGCCTGGGCTGCAGCAATGACGTTGTGGATCCCGACTTCCTCTGCCAGCTTGACGGTGGGCACGTTGCGGGAGAGCTCCAAGGCGCGGGCAAAGGTGAGGGGGCCGTAAAAGGTGTTGTCATAGTTTTTCGGCCTGTAGGGAGGAGAGCCGGGATAGGTGACGGGGGTGTCGTAGAGGATGCTGTAGGGTGTGTAGCGGCCGCTAGCCAGGGCCGCATAGTACACGTAGGGCTTGAAGGTGGAGCCAGTCTGGCGAAAGGCTTGGGTGGCGCGGTTAAATTGGCCCCGCCGAGCGTTGATGCCGCCCACAAGGGCCTTGACGTAGCCTGTGCGGGGATCCACCGCCGCCAGAGCCATCTGATCAGCCCGGCGAGTGGCGGTAAGGCGAGGCCCGTCTTCGTTGACGATGCGCTGGGCAATGCGCTGCAGCCGCAGGTCGATAGTGGCCTGAACCCGCAGCCCCCCCTGGAGGATGGCCTGCTCGCCAAAGCGGCGCCGCAGCTCTGCCTCAATGGCGTCGGTAACCGCCGGCGCGTTGCTTTGGAAAGAGGTGATGCGGCCAAAAGTCAGCTTCTGCTCTCGCGCTGCCTGGGCCTCTTCTGGGGTAATCCACTTGAGCTGCACCAGGCGATCCAGCACCAGCCGTTGGCGCCGCTTGGCTGCCTCCAGGTTGCGAAAGGGGCTGAAGATTTCTGGCGCCGGCAGGATCCCGGCCAGCATTGCTGCTTCCGCCAAGTTGAGCTCCGCCGCATCTTTGTTGAAGTAGCTGCGGGCTGCCGCCTGAATGCCGTAGAGATTGTGCCCCCAGTACACCTGGTTGAGGTACATCTCTAGGATCTCGTCTTTGGTGAAGACCTGCTCCAGCCGCACCGCTAGCACAATCTCGGCCACCTTGCGGCTGAGGGTGCGCTCCGGCTTTAGAAAAAGGTTTTTCACCAACTGCATCGTCAGGGTGGATCCACCCCCCGCCGAGCCCCATCCCCCCTCGACGCTGCCCAAGAGTGCCCGGCCCAAGCTGACCGGGTTGATGCCGGGGTGGGTGTAGAAATGGCTGTCTTCAATAGCCAGCAGCGCTTTCTTCATCTCCGGGGAGACTTCTTCGAGGGAGATTACCTCCCGGTTGGCTTCCCCGTGGAGGCTAGCAATGGGCTCGCCGTGGATATCGACAATGTGGGTGGTGGCCACCGGCACGTAGTTCCGCAATTGACGCACATCGGGCAGGTTGCGGAAGCTAATGGCCAACCCCAACAAGCCAGCAGCCGTTGCCGTAGAGCCCAAAAGCAGGGATCCCAGCAACAGGTTGCCCACCGTGCCAGCAACCTGAGCAAGCCAGGAGAAGCGGGTGGGCGGGATGTCAGCGGTATACTCGTCGTAGTCCAGGTGGGGAAAGGGGCGGCTGGAAGAGTGCCGCGGAGCTCTCGAGGGTCTGGGACTGTAGGTCACGTCAAGAACTCCGTCACTTCAGCGTTGCGGAGAACCCCAAGTTTGCCCCATTATAGGGCGGCGCTTCCTGGGCCGGCAGGGGATCCTCGCCGCCTCTAGGCAAGGGAATAAAATGGCTCATGTTGCCTCTCAGTGCAGAGATGGAGCCAACTCCTATCTCTTCCGCTCTAGAGGATCCCCGCATTGCCGAGATCACCCAGCGGGGGGTAGCCGAGATCTTTCCAGGGGGAGCAGCAGCTCTGGCAGAGCGCCTAGCCAAAACCGATCGCCCCTTGCGGGTCAAGCTGGGCATCGATCCCACGCGGCCGGATCTGCACCTGGGCCATGCGGTGGTCTTGCGCAAGTTGCGCCAGTTCCAGGATGCCGGCCATGTGGCTATTTTGCTCATCGGTGACTTTACGGCGCTGGTCGGGGACCCCACCGGCCAATCGGAGGCCCGTCCCCGCCTGACCCCAGAAGAAGTGGAAGAAAACGCCCGCACCTATCTGGAGCAGGCTGCCAAGATCCTGGACTTTGAGACCCCTGGCCGGCTGGAGGTGCGCCGCAACAGCGAGTGGCTAGCCCGCCTCACCCTCAGCGAGCTCATTGAGCTCCAAGCCCAAATGACAGTGGGGCAGATGTTGGCCAAAGAAGACTTTGCCCAGCGCTACCGCTCAGGAACGCCCATCTACTTGCACGAATTTCTCTACCCTCTCCTGCAAGGCTACGACTCGGTGGCGCTGGAGGCGGACGTGGAGTTGGGGGGAACTGACCAGCGCTTTAACCTCCTAGTTGGCCGGGAGCTACAGCTTTGGAAAGGGCAAACCCCGCAGTTTTGCCTAACGGTGCCTCTTTTGGAGGGCTTGGATGGCTACCAGAAGATGTCCAAGTCCAAGAACAACTACGTGGGCTTGACCGAGGATCCCCTCACCATGTACTCCAAGCTGGAGAAGGTGCCGGATCACCTGGTGCAGCGCTACTTCGAGTTGCTCACCTCAGTGCCTCTTTCGGAGCTGCCGGCGGATCCCCGTCAGCGCCAGATTCTCCTAGCCAAAACCCTAGTGGCTCAGTTTCACTCCCCTGAGGTGGCAGAAGAGGCCCAGCGCACCGCCCAAGCCCTGGTGTTGCAAGGTGAACTTGTCGAGACCGCCTCCATCCCCACCTTTCCTGTCGAGGGCTTGTCCTATCCGGTTAAGCTCAGCTACATCCTGCGCGAGTCCGGCCTGTGCAAGAGCGCTGCCGAGGCCCGTCGGCAGATTCAAGGGGGCGCCGTGCGGCTGGACGGTCAAAAGGTGGAGGATCCCGACCTGGAGTTTGCCAACGCTTCGGAGTTGGCGGGGCGGGTTTTGCAGGTGGGCAAAAAGGCTTTCCGGCGGCTGGTGGTGGGTAATTCCCTCAGCGAGCACGGGCAGGCTTGAAGCCGAGGCCAGATTTTCTGGACTTGGCTTGTGGGCTGAAGGACGGTGAAGCTGAGGAGGTTGGCAAGAAGACCGACTCTGGCTTGGGCCAGCTTGATCTGGCCTCAGCTACTGCCTCAGTGAGCTTTTGTCTTACCAGCTCTTGGGCTTGCAAAATATTGGGATCTGCTGCCCATTCTGGAGCTTCCCTGACCGGGTCATCTTCGGAAGTAAACTCCAAATCGTAAACCTCGCTGCGGTAGGTGGGGCTGAAGCATTCCCAAGCTCGCAAACTGTAAAAATAGGGGAACAAACGCACAATGCGCTCAATATCCAGGTGCTCGGCAAAGCGACGAAAAGCCTCTTCTTCAGACACCGGAAAAGGGGCGTAATGTTCTGAAACAAACCACCGCAAGAACTTCCGCGCCTCTGGGATGATCTGCTGGGCAGGCAGGGATCCCAGCACCGCTGCGTTGAAGCAGTTGACCAACAGGTGCTCCAGCATTACCGCGTTGTACTCGGCAAAGCAGGTTTGCTCGCGGCTTTCCACTGGCTGCCAGGGCATGTTGCCGTTGGCGGCAATAAATAGGTGCACCAGGTCGTGGGAAGGGTTGGTTTGAATAAAGCCATGTCCCTCCAGTTTGGCGCCGTCGCAGCTAAAGAGCTGGAATTGAGGGCTCCAGTAGAACTTCAGTTGCTTTGCCGCCATGCTCTAGCCGTCCTCTTGTCCAATGACGGGATCCCTTCACCTGAATTGACAAGCTGTTATGCACTATAGGCCATGGAAGAAAGCGCTGGCCTCATTTGACAATCAGCCGGAGATCAAGCTCTCCATCATTGGCAAAGTCGGAGCCGCCTTCGCACAAGACAGACTTCAGCCCCCCTATCAGGATCCAAGCGGCTGGTCGAGCTAGAGTCAGCTGAGCCTACTTCCGCCGCTGCCGCTACGAGGCAAGGGCTCTGACCACGCAGCGCTTGCCGCCGGCGAGGGTAGAATGCCAGGCTGAGAGCAAAAGCAGCATTGGCAATGGGTGAAGACATGACACAGCGTGCTCAGCAGGGATCCCCAGTTGGCGGCAGGGCCGAGCGGTGGGAGGGGGGGAGGAAATCGCTCCGGCTGGTTTTGGCCGCTGTATTGCTTTGGGCGGTTTGGCTGGGTGGGATCCCGGCGCTGGCGCTGCCCCAAGGGGATGCCATTACCGATCCGCGTACTCTCTTGCGGCGGGCCCTGCCCATCCAGGACAGTCGGATTTGGGAAATCGATGAAGCCATCACCAAAATCGAGGCGGACCTGAAGTACAACCGCTGGTCAGCCGTGCGGGGGGATGTGCGCCAGGTGGAGCGGCTTCTGGACCGCTATACGGATCCCCTGCTGGCGGAGTTGCCCCCTGAGCAAGCTGCTGCCGCCTCTGAAGAAATTGCCGCTCTGCGGCAGGAGTTGCAAACCATCAGCCAGGCCACGGAGCGCAAACCCAAGGGCAAAGAAGAGGCTCGCGCCGCCTACGACCGCCTGGTGGACAAACTGGGATCCCTGGAGAGCAAGTGGGTGGGGGCTTTCCCCTACGAGATCCCGCAGGAGTATGCCGACAAGCCTCAGCTCCTGGGCCGAGCAGAAGTGGAGCTGAACACCACCGCTGGGCGTATGGTGATCACCCTCGATGGCTATAGTGCTCCAATCACTGCCGGCAACTTCGCTGACTTGGTGCAGCGGGGCTTCTACGATGGCCTGACCTTTGATCGAGTGGAGAAATTCTTCCTTGTGCAAGCCGGGGATCCTCCTGGCCCTGCCGACGGCTATGTGGATCCGGCCACGGGCAAAGTTCGCACCATTCCTCTGGAGATTCGCGCCAAAGGTGAATTAATGCCCCGCTACGGCCAGACTTTTGATCAGATGGGCCTCTGGGATGTGGAGCCGGCTTTGCCTTTTTCTGCCGAGGGAACAGTGGCTATGGCTCGCTATCTGGAGGATCCCAACAGCGCCTCTTCTCAGTTCTTCATCTTCATGGCCGAGCCGGATCTCACCCCCGCCGGCCTCAACCTCATGGATGGCCGCTACGCTGTGTTTGGGTATGTTACTGAAGGCACCGAGGTGCTGCGCAAAATTAAGCTGGGGGATCGCATTCTAAGCGCCCGCATCATCTCGGGCAAAGAAAACCTCAAAAATGCCTAAAGCCGTTTCCGCAAGCGAGGGGAATCCCCAAGAGGCAGTATGATCGGTAGGGCTGGCAAGCCCCAGCTTGCAGGATGCCCTTGCCTAGGAGACAGGGGGAAGCGACTGTGAGGTACTTCAGCAGGCAAGTCCGTCGGGGTCAATCCTCGCTAGGGCAGGAGCGCTGGGCTCTTGTCGAGGCCCGCCTTGAGCAACTGCTTAGAGCCGCTGAAGCCAACTTGCAGGCCAATGCCGAGTTGCGCCAACAGCAAGAGAAGCTGCAGCGCCAACTGGAGGCCGAGTGCCGCCAAAGCCAAGCTCTGCGCGACGCCATCGTTGACCTGCGCGCTAGCGTCATGGAGCTGCGGGAGGGACAGGCCTTCTGGCAAAGCCAGGTAGACGATCTGCGCACCTGCCTGCGGGATCTGCTCAAAGAACACAGTGAGCTGGTGCAGATCATTGCCCAGCAGCAGCACATTCTCAAGGATTGTAAGGAAGTCATCCGCGCCATTCTGGAACACATGCGGGACGACCATCGCGACTTTCGCTCTGCCCTCAACATCCTGCTGGAGGAACTGCACCAGACCGTGCGCTGCTTAGTTCTCCAGTCAGGTGGCTCCCTTCCCAAATCTGCCCGCCATCCTGAAGCGCCAGAGGTCGATCCCGCCGCCGACAAAACCTCTTTGGCCTAGCGCCCTTCTGCACTGGCTAGATCACCCTTTCCTCTGGCAACCACTAGAGAATCTGGGTTCGCCGGGGATCGCCGAAGGTTTTCTTCAGGTGGCGCAGCTCTTTCTTCAAATAGTTCAAAAGCTTGCGGCGGTCACTCAGGAGCCCCTGCAATTCTTCGATGCGGGCCTGTAGCTGGGACTGCTCTTGCTGCAACCGTTCCCGTTCCAAGGCCGTCAGGCGGCGCAGAGGCATGGCTAAGATGGTCTCCGCCTGCTGAGGGGTACAACCCAAGCGGGCCTGCAGTTGGGCTTTGGCGGTGGCGCCATCGGATGCTTGCTGCAGCAGGTCGATCACCCCCTGCAGATTGGCCAGGGCCAGCACCATCCCCGCCACTTCTTCTACCTTGCGCTGTAGCTGCTGCAGTTCGGCGCGGAACAGGCGGTTGAGGGTGGCTTCGCGAAACTGTAAAAAATGCTGCAAGATTTGCTTCAGGTTAAGCTGCTGCGGCTTGCCATCCACCAAGGCCAGCAGGATTACCCCAAAGTTGCTCTGCAAAGGGGTCAGCTCATAGAGCTGCTGCAAAACCTCCTGGGGATTGGCCTCCCGCTTAAGCTCCACCACCACGCGAATGCCTTTGCGATCCGACTCATCCCGCAAGTCGGCAATGCCGCTGAGACGACCCTGGGCAACCAGCTCTGCCACTTTCTCAATCCAGGCGGCTTTGTTCACCTGGTAGGGAAACTCGGTGATGACCAGGGCGGGCCGCCGGTGGCGTCCTTTGCCCGGCTGAGCCTCCTCAAAGTGGGCCACTCCCCGCAGGGTGATGGAGCCACGCCCGCTGAGATAGGCTTCGCGGATCCCTTGGCTGTCGACAATCTGGCCGCCGGTGGGAAAGTCCGGCCCCGGGATCCAGCGCAACAGCTCCTCGGGGCTGAGGTTGGGACGGTCAATCAGAGCCAGCAAGCCGTCCACCACTTCTCCCAAGTTGTGGGGCGGAATACTGGTGGCCATGCCTACGGCGATCCCGGAAGCGCCGTTGAGGAGCAAGATGGGCAGGCGGGCTGGCAAAACAGTCGGCTCGATGTGGGATCCGTCGAAATTGGGGGCAAAATCGACGACCTCTTCCGAGAGCTGCTCCAGAAGCACTCTGTGGCTCAGGGTCGACAGTCGGCACTCGGTGTAGCGCATGGCTGCCGGCGGGTCGTTGTCCACCGAACCGAAGTTGCCGTGTCCCGCCACCAGGGGATAGCGGCTGGAAAAGTCTTGAGCCATGCGCACCAGCGCGTCATAAACTGCCTGATCCCCGTGCGGGTGGTATTTCCCCAGCACCTCCCCCACCACCCGAGCGCATTTGCGGTAGGGGCGATCCGGCATCAGGCCCAGCTCGTGCATGGCGTAGAGGATGCGGCGATGGACTGGCTTGAGGCCATCCCGCACATCTGGCAAGGCCCGCCCCACGATCACGCTCATGGCGTATTCTAGGTAGGAGCGCTGCATCTCCTCCCGCAAATCGGTTGCAATCACCCGCCCTGGACGGGATCCCGGTAGTTGCCGAGTCATGACCCAGCGGAGCCTCTAGCGCTGTTTCGTCTCCAGAAAGTGCCCTGCAGGGAATGCTAGCCTAGCCTGTGAGAGCTGGCGTCCAGATGGCAAAGGAGTGGCAGAGCTATGCAGCCCAAGACCCTTGGGTCGACCCTAAAATTGATGGTAGCTGCTGCTGCTATTAGCGCCGCCATCAAATACGGTGGCCCCTACCTGGCCTTGCCGAAGACTCTGCCGGTAATGGTCACCATGATTGCTTCCCCTGCTGTGGTTATGGCCGCCCTTCTGTGGCGCTGGCAACAGCGCTCTTCCCTCTCCCCAACCCTTACCCAAGACCTTCAGGGCTCGCCACCAACGGCAGGGCTTAAAGACCTGGACTGACCTTCCCCCTAGCGGAGACAAACGATAGGCCGGATCGCTACTGCTGGGTAAGGCGCAGGGTTACTGTCGGGCTAGTTTGGCTACCAGAAGTAGCCGTGAGGTTGACCGGATACACCGTGCCGGCGGCCGGAATGGGGGGTCGGACGGTGATGGTAAAACGGCCCTGCCCATCGGCCTGGACAGTTTGGTTCATCACCGTCTGCTGAGCGCTGAGAATGCCCCCCACTGAAGTTGAGGCCGTTACTGTTACCCGCACCGAAGCATTGGGAGCCGTGGTGCCTTGCAGCGTAAAGGAAGGGCCGGCAACCCGATCCCCGTCCCGCAAGTTAGTAATCTGGGGCACCAGGCTGGGGACAGGGGCAGTTGCGGAAACTTCTTGGGCGGCAAGACGCTGGATACCGCCGCCAGCCCCCTCGATCAAGCGAGCTGGCTGTTCTGCAGTCATAAAGCGCACCTGGCCGTTGTTTTCCAAACGCGCAATGACGATCCCTTCGCGAGTAGCATCTTTCGGTTCGACGAGGACGTTGACCACGTAAGTGCCGCTGGAAACTTCCCGGGCCTGTAGAGTTTGCACCTGCCGTCCATCCTGAACGAGGTAAACGGTTACTCGGCTAGAGGGAGTGCCTTTAACGGTTACCAGCA
Source organism: Synechococcus sp. O70.2 (assembly GCF_047462135.1). NCBI lineage: Bacteria > Bacillati > Cyanobacteriota > Cyanophyceae > Synechococcales > Synechococcaceae > Synechococcus > Synechococcus sp. O70.2. The sequence goes on along the minus strand of NZ_JANSIS010000001.1, from coordinate 469,398 downwards.
AGATCTCGCCTGCTGACAGGGGGCGATGGCCGGCGTTCAATGGAGGCACGGACAGGGCTGCCCACCGTAAAGCTCCAGGTGACGCGGCGGGTCACTCCCTGGGTGTTGGTGAACTCCAGCAAGGCTTCGTGACGCCCTGACGGCAGGGGCTGAGGGGAACGGTAGGTAAAGAAATCGCGCGTGATCACCGCTTCCGAGGTAACCTCTCTGCCATTCAGGAAAACCCTCACCGTTTCCGGGCGTACGCTGACCCCATTTTGGCTGCGAAAAGAAGCCGAGATGGGAGAGGTAGGCTCAACATCGGTGGCTGCCTGAGCTGGGCTGGGATTCGTAACTTGCTGGGCCTTGGCTGGCAAGCTTGCCAACCCCACAATTGCCGCGCCAGCCACCAGAACCCTGCGGAACCAGGGACACCGCTGATTGCTCATGAGACCGTCCAAAGGAAAAGCTAAGTTGGGGCAGCTTTACCCCTGCCTAGCTAGAAGCTGGATCCCAGCCTTCTCTCTGCATCCTGTTCCAGCTGGCAACCTCTGTCAAGATGCGGTGTCTTTGCAACCCAGTGGCGGAGAGGAGGTGAAGGGATTCGCACTGACATCAATTGACCATCAATTGACAAAGATGGCGCCTGTCTCTTGCAGGTCTAGGCAGTGATCGCCCGAAACGTCGTTGACTAGGCGCACCTCCACGGTGATTACATTCGCGGGATCCACACTCACCTGGTAGCCCACCGGCCCCAACATGGGTGTGTTGATGGCCAGGCAGTTGGGGAGGGTCAGGTTGCTCAAGCGTAGCGTTTCTCCCGGCTGCAGTTCCGAGATACCCTGGCGCGGATCGGTAAAGCCGTACTCCAAAGGCAGGCCAGTGCGGTTGCGGACTACCACCTCAACAGGTGGGGTGGGGTTGAAGCGAGCCACTGGCCGGCCAAAGACCGCTTGATCCACACCCACTGGCAGGCGCGGCAGCGGCACCGTTTGGAAGGCAGGCTGAGCGGCAACCCAGGGGGATCCCTGGAGCAGCATTCCACTGATCCCGCCAGCCAGTAGAGCTGCTACCCTCCCACCCTTGCTTTTGCCTAGCTTTGAGGTGCTCATACGCTACAGGCTAGGGATCCCTGCTGGGCGTATCAAGGGTTAGCCTAGGAGACGACGGGCAGTATTGAGCACATTCTCCACCGTGAAGCCAAACTTCTCCATACACACGGGGCCGGGGGCAGAAGCGCCGAAGCGGTCAATGCCAATGGCTACCCCCTCAAAACCCAGGTACTTGTGCCAGCCAAAGGTGGAGCCCGCCTCGATGGAGATGCGCTTAGTAACGTTGGGAGGTAAGACAGAGTCCCGGTAACTCTGAGGCTGGGCCTCAAATAGCTCCATGCAGGGCATGGAGACCACCCGCACCGCCCGGCCTTCCTGCTTCAGTTGGGCAGCAGCCTTCACCGCCAGCTCCAGCTCTGAGCCGGTGGCAATCAAGATTAGCTCCGGGTTGGGGGCATCCACCACCACGTAGGCTCCCTTGGCCACTCCCTCCACAGAGGTACCTTCCACGGGATTGACCGCCTGCCGGGTAAACACCAGCACCGAGGGGGTGGACTTGGACTCGAGGGCTACTTGGTAGGCTCCTACCGTCTCGCGAGCATCAGCAGGGCGGATGACGTAGAGGTTGGGGATAGCCCGCAGGGAGGCCAGTGTCTCAATAGGCTGGTGGGTGGGGCCGTCCTCTCCCAGGGCAATGGAGTCGTGGGTCATCACATGGAGCACCCGCGCCCGCGAGAGGGCCGACAAGCGAATGGCCGGCCGCATGTAGTCGCTGAAAACCAAGAAGGTGGCGTCGTAGGGGATAAGGCCGCCGTGCAGGGCCATGCCGTTGGCGATAGCTCCCATAGCGTGTTCCCGGACTCCAAAGCGGAAGTTGCGCCCGTGGTAGGAGCCGGCCTGAAATTCTGGGATCCCCTTTAGGTAAGTCATGTTGGAGTGGGCCAGATCGGCAGATCCGCCCAGCAGCTCAGGTACCGCCTTGGCCAAGGCGTTAAGGCAAAGACCTGAGAGATTGCGGGTGGACTCCCTGCCGATTTCGGCAATTGGCGCTAGGGCTTCTTTCCAGCCCACAGGCAGCTCGCCCGCCATGATCCGTTTAAACTCAGCAGCCTCTTCTGGGTAGGCCTTCTCGTAGGCGGCAAAGCGCTCGTTCCACTCGGCCTCGGCCCTGGCCCCTCTTTCAATGGCTTGGCGGAAGTGAGCCAGCACTTCGTCGGGAATGTAAAACTCAGGCTCCAGCGGCCAGCCCAGGTTTTGCTTGGTGAGCTTCACCTCCTCTGGCCCCAGCGGTGCTCCGTGGACGCTCTCAGTGCCAGCTTTGTTGGGGGAGCCGTAGCCAATGGTGGTCTCGACAATGATCAGGGAAGGCTTGTCGGTAACTTCTTTGGCTTTCTGGATAGCGTCGGCAATCCCCTTCAGATCGTGGTTGCCGTCCTCCACTTTTTGCACATGCCAGCCGTAGGCCTCGTAGCGTTTGCCCACATCTTCGGTAAAGGTAATTTCCGTCCTGCCATCGATGGAGATGTGGTTGCTGTCGTAGAGCATGATCAGCTTGCCCAGTTTGAGGTGGCCAGCTAGGGAAGCCGCTTCCGAGGCCACCCCCTCCATGTTGCAGCCGTCGCCCAGGATCACGTAGGTGTAGTGGTCAACAATCGTGTGGCCAGGCTTGTTAAAGCGGGCCGCAAGGTGAGCTTCAGCAATGGCCAGCCCTACTGCATTGGCCACCCCCTGCCCCAGAGGGCCCGTAGTCACCTCCACGCCAGGGGTTTCAAAGTTTTCCGGGTGGCCGGGGGTTTTGGATCCCCACTGGCGAAACTGCTTGAGATCTTCAAGACTGACGTCAAAGCCAGTCAGATGTAGCAGAGCATACAGCAGCATGCAGCCGTGGCCTGCCGAGAGGACAAAGCGATCCCGATCCACCCACTTGGGGTTGCGGGGGTTGAACTTCAGAAACTGCTGCCAAAGCACATAGGCCATGGGTGCTGCCCCCATCGGCAGGCCAGGGTGGCCGGAGTTGGCCTTCTGAACAGCATCCACCGCCAAAAAACGAATAGTGTTGATGGCAAGTTGTTCCAGAGAGGGAGGAGCAGCAACAACCATGTGGGATCCCTATCGCTCGACACTCGCTTTCCAGTATGCCTTGGTACTCCCGCCAACCAAAGCAGGGAATACCTATGAAAAGGTTTGCAAAGGCGCTACCTGCCCCCGCTTTGGCCCCCTCAGCAAGCTGCATCGCCTTGGCAACCGCGTTAGCGGGACAAAGCCCTTGGCTTCGTATCAGCCAACCCTAGTCTAGTACAAGTTGGTAATCAAAGTGCTTGCGGGCTTTTGCCCTGCCCTCAAGGCGGATAAGCTAAGAGATACACGAGTTGCCGTTGGTGGCTAGTTGGAGGGTTTTCTTTGAGTGCCGTTGCTTCCCCTAGTGGCAAACCAGCCTGGCTGCGGGCCAAGGCACCTCAGCGGGTAGGCTCCGTCAAACAGCTGCTGCGGGACTTAGGTCTGAACACCGTCTGCGAAGAGGCCTCTTGTCCCAACCTAGGAGAGTGCTTTGCCAACGGCACCGCCACCTTCCTAATCATGGGCCCAGCCTGCACCCGCGCCTGCCCCTACTGCGATATCGACTTCACCAAGCGCCCTTTGCCTTTGGATCCCACCGAGCCGCTGCGAGTGGCAGAGGCTGTGCAACGGCTGGGGTTGCGTCATGCCGTGATTACCTCCGTCAACCGGGACGATCTCCCCGATGGGGGAGCCAGCCAGTTTGTTGCCTGCATTACCGAAATCCGCCGCCGCATGCCCCAGACAACCATCGAGGTCTTGATCCCGGACTTGTGCGGCAACTGGCAGGCCTTGGAGCAGATTCTCGCTGCCCGCCCCACGGTGCTTAACCACAACACCGAAACCGTGCCCCGCCTCTACCGGCGGGTTCGTCCCCAGGGGAACTACGAGCGCTCCCTTAAGCTGCTGGAATTGGCGCGGCAGTGGGATCCTGGCCTTTACACCAAGTCGGGAGTAATGCTGGGGCTAGGAGAAACTGCGGCAGAGATTTTGCAAGTGATGCAGGATCTACGGCGGGTAGGCTGCGACATCCTCACTCTTGGCCAATACCTGGCGCCCAGCCCCAAGCACCTGCCCGTGGAGCGCTACGTGCCCCCAGAGGAGTTTGACCACTGGCGACGGGTGGGGGAAGAGCTGGGCTTTTTGCAGGTGGTGTCCTCCCCGCTTACCCGCAGCTCCTACCATGCCGAGGCTGTCCAAGAGCTGATGCAGCGCTTTCCCCGACAAGGAACTGTAGGCCCAGGGAGGGATTTTCTACGCTAGGGGGATGCGGTAGGATTGAAATGAAGAGATAGGAGGGGCAGGCGGCCGCGTCCTCGCTGTCGCCACTAGACAGCAGGATGAGGAAAGTCCGGGCTTTCAGAAGAACACACCGCTGGGGAAAGCCCAGTGCGGGAAACCGCGAGGATAGTGCCACAGAAACATACCGCCGATGGCTGGGAGTCCAGCACAGGTAAGGGTGCAAAGGTGGGGTAAGAGCCCACCAGCAGCGTCGTGAGGCGCTGGCTCGGTAAACCCCGGTGGAAAGCAAGGCCGCAGCCGCAGGACTATGGCTGTTCTTCGCCCCTGTCGGCTGCACCGAGGTCACGGTACTCAGCCAAGTGGTTGGGGAAGGGTGGTCTCGGTGGTGGTGAGCCGCTAGAGGGTGATGGCAACATCACTCCCAGAGAGATGGCCGCCAGTGGGGGCTGCTCTTCGGAGTACCCCACTACAGAACCCGGCTTACAACCTCCTCATCTCTTCTCTTTTTTTAGGTTTCCTTCATCCCCCTCAAGGCCGCCATCCACAGCTTTACACAGATATCGAGAAGAGAGGCGGCGCTGATGTCATTTTCAGAAGTGCCTTTGTCCCCTGGATTAGAGGAGGGCTGGTTACCGTCGTCGGTAGGCAAGCCAGCGGTAACGGCCAACACAGCTGTCCCCAGAATCATCAGGTGGAGAACCCCAGCAGCTGCGTGAAGGCGCTCCGGGTCAATTGCCTGGAGTTCGGGGCTGGGGATCTGCTGCAGGTAGCCGGCTAGCTGCTCTTGGGCCTGCAGGAAGCCTGCTCTCAAGGCGCGGCGATGCTCCTCGGAGTAGAAGCCTGCTTCTCCCACCAATGAGCGCACCAGCTCAGGGTTATTGGCTAGAGCCTGGAAGCAGGTTTGGACATAGCGCAGGAGAATGGCTTGCAGCTCAGAGCTCTGGAAGGTGGCAGGAGCCGCCGGCAGGGGTAAGTCGGCAATCCCGGAGAAAACTCCCAGCTCACCGAATACGGCTAGGAGGAGTCCCTGCTTGCTGCCAAAGTGGCGAAACAGGGTTACTTCGTGAACCCCCGCCAAGTCTGCAATTTGGCGGGTGGTAGTCTGGGCAATGCCCTGTCGGACGAATAGCTCTCGAGCTGCCTTTAGCAGCCTTTGCCGGGAAGAAGGACGTGCCATGGTAGGGGATGGGGTAAGGAGCCAAGAGAAGATCCTGAAGACGAGAAGCAATCTGCAAGTATCGCTTGCACTTGGGGTGAAATATCGTTAAGCTTAACCTCGGGCCAGATGACATCGTCTGCTCTGTTGCCCTCTTGCTGCTGTCCGCCTACCTTGCTGAAACTTGCACTGGCAAGGGTAGGGGAAGCACACTGCGTTTCCTAGTGCTGGGGGCGACAACTGTGCAGGGAGCGATTGGACTCTGCGCCACTTTACTTCTCTACCTTGAGGTTTATCTAGTTCATGGCAATCTCTCTTTCCCCCAAGTCCTTGGGCAACTCCGACGGCTCCGCATCCCAAAAGTCTTTCCGCTTTGCTTGGGAATTCGCTCTTTTTTTCCTAGTTCTCCACGCCATTGCTTTGGTGGGCGGCATTCTTTTCTTCTCTTGGCCTGCCTTGGGAGTGGCCCTATTCTTCCACTGGTGTTTTGGCAGCTTGGGGATTTGTTTGGGTTATCACCGCCTTCTCAGCCATCGCAGCTTTCAAGTGCCTAAGTGGCTGGAATACGTCTTTGCTACGCTCGGTACTCTGGCTCTTCAAGGAGGGCCAATCTTTTGGGTAGGTGGCCATCGCCAGCATCACGCATTTACTGAGGATGAGGAAAAGGATCCCTACTCGGCCCGCAAAGGCTTTTGGTGGAGCCACATGCTTTGGCTAATCTACCAGCGAGAAGAATTTTTCAACCCTGAGAAGTATTTTGCCTTTGCGCCTGACTTGGCTCGGGATCCCTTTTACCGCTGGCTGGACAAATATGGGTTGCTGCTGCAACTGCCGCTAGCTGCCGTGCTCTATCTGTGGGGAGGTTGGTCGTTCGTTATCTACGGCATTTTTGTACGGACGGTGCTGCTGCTGCACTGCACCTGGCTGATCAATTCGGCCAGTCACTTTTGGGGCTATCGAACTTTCGAGAGCAACGACAATGCCCGCAACCTTTGGTGGGCTGCCCTTTTGACCTACGGCGAAGGCTGGCATAATAACCACCACGCTGATCCAAAGTGTGTAAAAGCAGGCTTGCGTTGGTGGGAAATTGACATGACCTACTGGGTCATTTGGGTGCTGGCGCAGCTAGGCTTAGCCCGTAAGTTGCACCTACCAGCTCAAAGCCAGTAACCCTCCGAGGCACTCCTGCCCCAAGAACTTTTCCAGCTAACAGTAGGCCAGGGATCCTTTTCTGGGATCCCTGTTCGGCAAGCAGAGGAAACTAGCCCTCTAGAGGGCTATACTGCCATGGCCCATAGTGGTCAAGGATACGCTGAATTTGCTCTATGTCAGCCTCTGGCGCTTGGTAAATGTGCAGCGCCTCAATTTGGCTAGCGGAGTAGTTAAAGCTGGGATCTTTTTTCCATTCCAGCTGTGTTTCTACCCCGGGAACACAAGCCAAGTGGGCAGCTAGCTCCCGATAAACCATCAGGGGCATAGAAGGGTAGCGAACGGCGTAGCGTTTCAGTCCAGCCGGAATCACAGGGTTACCTTACGGGGTCTTTGCTTAGCTCTGCTTCCTTATTTGTTGGATAACACAGTCTGGCCACAGGGATAAGAGGGGGGAAATACTTTCTGGCGAACATCCTCAGCAAAAGCTTCCACTGCTTCCCGGATTACCTGTCTTAAGTTGGCGTAGGCCTTAGCAAAAGGTGGGATCCGCTCGCTTAGGCCTAGGAGGTCATGGGTGACGAGGATCTGGCCATCACAGCCTGGGCCAGCCCCAATTCCCAAAGTTGGAATCCGGAGTTGCTGGGTAATTTGGGCAGCTAAGTCCGCCGGCATGTGCTCTAGAACTAGAGCAAAAGCCCCGGCTTGCTCTAGGTTTAAAGCTTCCTGGCGCAGCCGCTCCGCCTCTTCCGGCGTTTTCCCTTGCTGGCGGTAGCCCCCCAGCTGGTGTTTGGCCTGGGGCGTGAGGCCGATGTGGCCTAGAACGGGGATCCCTCGCTGCACCAGAAAGGCCACCGTCTCAACCATGGCCGGGTAGCCCCCTTCCAGCTTCACTCCATTTACCCCCGCCTCCTTCATCAGCCGTCCTGCCGAGAAGAGGGCCTGTTCTTTGCAGACTTGGTAGCTCAAGAAAGGCAAGTCGGCCACCAAAAAGGCCCGTTCTACGCCGCGGCGCACCGCCTGGGCATGGTGGATCATCTGCTCCAGGGTCAAGGGCAGGGTGCTGCTATGGCCCAGGCTGGTCATAGCCAGGCTATCGCCCACCAGGATTAGGTCAATCCCAGCCTGATCCAAAATCTGGGCTGTGACGTAGTCGGCAGCTGTGAGGGCCACCAGCGGTTGACCGGTCTGCTTAGCCTGGCGGAAGTGGTGAATGGAGAGGGCAGCCATACTTCCTATGATCTCATCGAGTCGCATCCTCCGCATTCTGGGGGCGAGGATCCGGTCAGGATAGCCCGTTTGCCGCTAAGATAGTAAAGCGCTATGCAAACTGGAAGGGTGACAGAGTGGTTGATTGTGGCGCTCTCGAAAAGCGTTGTGGCCGCAAGGTCACCGTGGGTTCGAATCCCACCCCTTCCGTGTTCACGGCTCCTGCGTTACAGGCTCAACTGCATCCCCTCATCCAGCGCCTCTCGGAGGCGATTTTAGAGCTATGGGGATCCCACTTTGCCCTGGCCCCTTACGACCTGCCAGAGGATCTGGGCTACGTGGAGGGCCGCCTAGAGGGCGAGAAACTGCAGATTGAAAACCGCTGCTACCAGGGGGGGCCCTTTCGCAAGCTGCACCTGGAGCTGGCCCAGGCTGGCCAAAGCCTGGATATCCTCCACTGTGTTATGTTTCCACAGCCGCAGTACCCGCTGCCCCTGTTTGGCTGTGACATTGTGGCTGGTCGCGGCCAGGTGAGCGCCGCCATCGTCGATCTCTCACCGGTCACTCCCACTTTGCCGGATCCCTACATCCGGGAGCTGGAAGCTGTAGGAGCTCATTTAGCCCCTTTCCAACACCGGCGCCAGTTGCCACCTTGGGGCACGATTTTTTCCCCCTACTGCCTATTCATACGTCCTAGCGATGCAGCAGAGGCCGAGCGCTTTTTGCACTTTGCTTGCCGTTACCTGGAGATTCACTGCCACCTGGCGCAACAGATCTCCCCGCAGACGGATCCCCAGCAGATCCTGCTCCACTACCAAGGGCAGCAGCGCTACTGCAGCCAACAACAGCAGAACGACCGCACCCGCCGTGTTTTGGAAAAAGCCTTTGGCGCCCCCTGGGCTGAGCGTTACCTGAGCACCGTCCTTTTCGATTCGCCTCCCAATCCTGTGCAGATCTAGACGGGATCCCCCTGCAGCCGCTGCTGGATGTTCAGGGCCAATTTTTGCCTCAGGAATTCCGGCATGGTTAGAGTTGAGTCGGGACCTAGCAAGTAGAAAATAAAGCGCGCTCGGTTGCGGCGAAACATCAAATTGAGGTTAACAACGGTTAAATCCTCCTGCGCCAGGGCCCTCATCACCCGGTAAAACACGCCCAGTTGGTTGTCTACATCCACCAACAGCGTGGGCAGGTGAAACACTGGGTCAAAGTAAAAAGAAACCTGTACGTCTTTCAGGCTGGCTTTGAGATCGAACTCCAGCGCCAGGGTTTCGTGAACAGGAAACACCCCGGCCAGACACTCGTGAATGGCTCGCTCTAGGTTGAGCTTGGCTTGAGAGGAAAGGCTGTGGCCATCACGGGAGACCGTGAGGCGGATAAATACCAAGTGGGGCGAGTAGATCTGCCCGTAGAGATGGATGCCGTGCAGCGAAAGCTTGAAGGCCGTCAGCACCCCAAATAGGTCGCTGAGCAGAGAAGGCCGGTTGCGATAGGCTAGACAAACCACCGTCTTGCCCCGCTCGTCCTGCATCTGCACCACTGCCCTACGGGTTTGATAAAGGGCATAGGCCAGACGCAAGTTTTGCACCTGGATCTCACTGCTAACAAACTGGCTGTAAAAAGGTGGAAAACTCTCGTTGAAGCGCCGCATCAGAGCGGTTCGGGTCAGCGGGATCGAGTTCTTGGCAGGGCCGACCCTGGGCAAAGGGGGAGCCTCAGCCCCACTTTCCCCAGCCATCTCGAGGGAGGGTGGAGTGTCTTGTTCTGCTGACTGCTCAGCTGCCATCCCTCTCACCCCTTCCGCTCGACAAAGCACAACCCGACTCCACTCACCCGCACAGAGCTTTCAGGGGAGGCGAAGCGCGCGTCCAATTAAACTCTATCTCACGGGATCAAGGAGGGCATCAAAAACCCCCCAGCAGGGGGAGCTGCAGGGCAGCGGGTGATCCTAAATTAGAACAAGAACTGGTTTGGCCAAGCCAACGGCACCCCTTTGGCAGCCTTTTTGTTTTCCCGTTCAAGAACTCCCGCCGTGAGCAGGACTGTTGCCGATCCCTCCTCGCGTTCCTCTGCCCAGGTGCCGGATCCGGGTGGAGCCTGGTGGGATCTCCACATCCTCGCCTCCCCTGTGCAGGAAGACCAGATCTTCTGGCGGCTGGAGAGCTTTGGCTGTCAGGGCATGGCCAGCCAGGCTTATGGCGAAGACCAAATTAGCATTCACGCCTATTTGCCCTGCTTCCGCGCCACTCTTTTGGACTTGGCGGCTCTGGCGCTGCGCCTGCGGCAAGATGCCCTCGTGGCTGGCCAGCCCCTTCCCAAGCTGCACTGGGAACGAATGGAAGCAGAGGATTGGAGCAACAGTTGGAAGCAACACTGGCGGCCTGAGCCAGTGGGAGAGAGGCTGCTCATCTGTCCAGCCTGGCTGGATCCACCCCCTCACCCTGGCCGTCTCCTGCTGCGGCTGGATCCGGGCATGGCCTTTGGCACAGGCACCCATCCGACCACCCAGCTTTGCCTGGAAGCCCTGGAGATGCGCCTAGGAGCGGGTACAGAGGGGGTGACGGTAGCCGATGTGGGCTGCGGTTCGGGCATTCTGTCGGTGGCGGCAGCCCTCTTAGGGGCCAAGCGGGTTTATGCTGTGGATGTTGACCCGCTGGCGGTGCAGGCGACACTCCACAATCGCGACCTCAATGGCCTTACAGAGCGGATCGAGGTGGCTCAGGGCAGTCTGGAACGCATTCCGGAGATGGTGGATGGACTGGTGTGCAACATTCTGACCGACGTGATCCTGGATATGATCCCGGGGTTTGGCCTAGTGGTGAAGAAAGGGGGCTGGCTTATCCTCAGCGGCATTCTCCTCGAGCAGGCCAGGTTGGTTACGGAGATGTTGGAGGCCAACGAGTGGTTGGTTGCAGCCCTTTGGCGACGGGGGGAGTGGTGCTGTCTGAACGCACGCGCTCTCTAAGTTCCCTGCCCCGCCTGGCTATCGACCCGGCCCAGCGGGATCCCACCGGTGGGATCTATTTAACCAGCCCGCAGCGGCACTACCTGCAGCGGGTGCACCGCCTTCGGGGGGGGGATCCCTTTTTGGTTTTGGACGGCTCCGGCAAGCTGTGGCTGGCCCATTGGCAGCCCCAGAAATGCCAAATTGTGGCTGAGGTAGAGGCCCCGCCGCGGGAATTGCCCGTTTACCTGCATCTGGGCTTAGCAGTGGTCAAGGGGCCGGGATTTGACGAGGTGTTTCGCCAGGTTACCGAGCTGGGGGTAGCGCGCATTACCCCTCTGCTGACGGAGCGCACCGTGGTGGAGCCGGGATCGGGGCGGCAGGAACGCTGGCAAAAAATTGTGCGGGAGGCAACAGAACAGTGTGAGCGGCTGCACTGGCCCCAAATTGACCTGCCTACTTCCTGGAGCCGCTGGCTGGCTGAGCTCAAGGCCAACTGGTGGGGCATAGCGGTTGCCCGCCAAAACGCCCCCCCGCTGCTGCAAGTCCTGCCGCCTCTAAGGGGTGCCGTCGTGGCGCTGGCTATTGGCCCAGAAGGTGGCTGGACAGAGACGGAGCGCCGCCAAGCGGAAGCCCACGGCGGAGTGCCTGTTTCTTTGGGCCCTACGATCCTGCGATCCACCACCGCGGCGGTGGCCGCTGCCAGCCAAGTTGCCGCTTTCTACGCTAGCTTGAGCCCTTGAGCCGAGGCTAGCTCTGCCCCCCGCCAGCAGGGCGATATTATGGCATTGACACGAACCCTTGCTTCCCAGGGCGGGGCTCTGGGTGAGAGGAACAGACATGGGGAAAATCCACGCGGTGCGGGGTACCCGCGACATCCTGCCTCAGGAGGTAAGGCTGTGGCAGCAGGTGGAGGCCAGTGCCCGCGAGATCTTGGGGCGGGCTAACTACCAGGAGATCCGCACCCCCATTTTGGAGCTGACGGAGCTTTTTGCTCGCAGCATCGGCAGTGCCACCGACGTGGTGGGCAAGGAGATGTTCTCCTTTAGCACCCGCGGCGAGCAGGAGGTGAGCCTGCGTCCCGAGAACACTGCCGGTGTGGTGCGGGCCTACATTCAGCATGGGCTGCAAATGGCGGGCGATGTGCAGCGCCTCTGGTACTGTGGGCCGATGTTTCGCTACGAGCGTCCCCAAGCGGGGCGGCAACGCCAGTTCCATCAGTTGGGAGTGGAGCTCCTGGGCAGCCGCGATCCCCGCGCCGATGCCGAGGTTATCGCTCTGGCCTGGGATCTGCTGCGGGCGGTGGGGGCGGAAAACCTCACCCTACGGCTCAACTCCCTTGGGGATCCGCAGGACCGGCTGGCCTATCGCCAAGCCCTGGTGGACTACCTCACCCCCTTGAAGGAAGAGCTGGATCCGGACTCCCAGGAGCGTCTTGGCCGCAACCCCCTGCGCATCCTCGACAGCAAGGATCCCCACACCTGCGCCATTGTTGAGAAAGCGCCCAAGCTGCCCGATTACCTTAGCGCTGACTCACGCGCCTTCTTCGAGCAAGTGCAAGCTCATCTCAAAGCCCTAGACATTCCCTATGAGCTGGATCCCTACCTGGTGCGCGGCTTGGACTACTACACCCACACTGCTTTCGAGATCGTCTCGCCGGAATTGGGCTCCCAGAGCACCGTCTGCGGGGGCGGCCGCTACGACGGCCTAGTGGAAGAGCTGGGCGGACCGCCGACCCCGGCCGTAGGCTGGGCCATCGGCATGGAGCGGCTGGTGTTGCTGCTGCAAAAGAAGCAGCTAGAGGGGGTGGCCAGGCCGCTGGACGTCTACGTGATCTCCCGCGGAGCCAAGGCAGAGGCCCAATCCCTTCAGGTTGCCCAGGCCCTGCGCCAAGCTGGTTTTTGCACCGAGCTGGATCTCAGCGGCAGCCCCTTTAGCAAGCAGTTCAAGCGGGCTAGCCGCAGCGGCGCCACTTGGGCTGTGGTCCTGGGAGATGCGGAAGCGGTGGCCGGCGAGGTGCAGCTGAAGCACTTGCCCACAGGACAGCAGCAAACCCTCCTGCAAGCTGAGCTGGTGAAGTATTTGCTCTCCCAGAGGTGACCGCGGAATGCTGAGTTTTTGGGTACGGCGCAACGGACAAGAAGAATGGCAGCCAGTACCAGCCGAAGGAGCCATTCTGGAGGAAGACACGTACACTGTCCTGGCCCATTGTCCCCAGCCCTACTTCACCATTACTGTGGAAGTTCGCCACCGCCCTTTGGCAGCAGAGGATGAGCAGGCCCCGGCGGAGGCGAAGACCTCGAAAAGAGATCTCTTGCTCCTGCAAACCCGTTCGGTGCGCACCAACGAGGAGGGGATCGCCATTATCTTGCCGGCCACTCGTCTTGCCCCTGGTTCCTGGGAACTGCACTGCCGCGATGCCGACTTGATAGCTGAGCTGTTTGGCGAGAAGGAGCTGAAGAATTGTCTGCGTTTCCAGGTCGTGCCTGCCCCGGCTCAGTCAGAACCAGCAGCCGCCTTGGTGGCCCAGCCAACAGAGCCCGAATCCGCTCCTCAGCCCAAAGAGCCTGCCCCCCCACCCGAGCTGTTTTCCCTCATGCACAGCGAACTGGAGGGATCCCCTGAGGAAGTACTGGTGTTGACGGGGCGAATTGGCTGCAGCGGCGAACTGCAGGTACGGCTTTGGCAGGAGGGGAGCCCGGATCCCCTTTTCCAAGGGCGACGGCAGATTCAACTCCCAGGACAGGCGCGAACGGCAGTGTTTAGCATTCCCCTCACCCTACCCAGCCAGCCCTGGGCTCGCCCTCTGCGGGGAGAAGTGTGCCTTGCTCCCTCCTCCTGGCAGCATCCAGAGCTGCTGAGAGTCCCCTTCTCTGTTCGCTGCCGCGGCCAGGGGGAAGGGCCACCCTCTTTGCCCCAGGAAGCAGAGCCACCCACCCCTGAGGCCAGCCCTGCCTCGACTACAACCTTGCTCTCCCCCGAGCGCACCCTGCAGAAGTTGTTGCGCATCTGGCAGCGCAGCGCCTCTGGGGGAAAAGAAGCTCCCGACCCGCTTCCGCCAGAAGAACTCCCAGCCTCCCCTGCCTCCCCAGCAGAGGCTGCAGCCAAAGCCAACGCCCAACCTGGGGTGGGGACTCTTCCAACTGAGCCGCCTGGCAAAGAGGCTGTCCTGCCAGCCCAAACCGAGATCCAGCCCACCTCACCTTCGGCTGTTATCGACCAAAACCCGGAAACCCTACCTTTGCCCCCAGGCGTGTGCCCAGCGCCCCAACTGCTGGTGCCCGAGCACCTGCGGGCAGGTGACAATTTTGACGTAGTGCTGCGTTTGCCCGCCTCGCTCAATTCTGCCAGTAGCTCGAGCGAGCAGCCTCCCTTGTGGATTAAGTTTTGGGTCAAGCATGGCCGCACCCGCTCTTTGGTGGATGGCCCTCGTTGGTTGCTGGACTTCTCCCGCAACGAGCAGGGGCAGTGGCAAGCTCTCACCCGCATGACCATCCCTCCCGGCGTCCCTGAGCTAATCTTCGAGGCTTGGGCCGTCAGCCCAGATCGCCAGCAGCAGAGCGACCGCGTGACGGAGCACCGCTCCATCTTGCCCTAGGTCAGTCTTGGACAGAGCGCACCATCAGCACTGGGCAGCCGATATGCACCCGCACGTAGTCGGAGACAGATCGTCCCAAGAGCCGATCCAAGTCGGGGATGCTACGGGCAATGCTGGGCCGGCGATCTGGGGATCCCATCACCAGCAGGTCGGCCTTGCTTTCTTCCGCCAGCCGGACAATCTCGGTGCCCGGATCCCCGACCGCCGTGAACACCCGATGGCTGATTTGGCGGCTTTTGAGAGTGGCAATGGCTTTATCCAGAACCTCGTCCCGAGCTTGGGCATCGGCATCCAGTTGCACAGAGGCTAGGAAAATCTGGGCTCCCGGGATGCCGGCCACTAGATCCAGGGCCGTGGCAAAGGCGGCCTGGGCGGCGGGGGAGTTGTTGAGGGCCACCATGACGTGGCTGGGGTATTTGACGTAGGCGTCGTCCTTGACCAGCAGCATGGGGCAGGAGGCAAGCTGGAACACGTATTGGCTGACCGAGTTCTGCAAAATGGCCATGATGCGGTTGCGCCCCCGCGATCCCATGACAATCAGGGGATTGGGTAGAGATTCCGCCACCTGCAGCACCACCACCTTGGGATCCCCTTCCACCAGTTGGGTGCTGATCTTCAGCCCAGGTCGCGGGGGAAAGGTCTGCAGCGTCTGGGCCAATAGCTCCTGCCCCCTTTGCCAGGCAGCCCGCATCTCCTCGGCAGAGGTCTGGGAAGGCACCGCATGCAGCAGCGTCACATGGCACTGGGCAAAGGCCGGCAAGGACAGGAGGGTATGCACCATCTGCTCGGTGGGGCCAGTGCCGTCGATGGCGGCAATGATGTTTTCAAAGCGAGGCATGGGATCCGTTCTCCTGGCCAACAGCTGCCAAGACTCATCCTAGATCTGGCGCTGCGGATCCCTGTTACCGAGGCGGGTATCCTGCAATATTTTGTTGGGTTTTAGTAACTCAGCCACACATAGCCGGTGAAGCCGCCGCCGGCATTGGTGTTGCGACCAGTCAAGAATTGAAACCCTCCTAGGCCCAGCGTTAACCCTCCCTCTAGTCGCCAGTTGAGCTGGCCGGAGAGCTTGAGGCTGTCGTAGTTGGGATCCTGAACGGCCAAATCCCCGAACAACAAAGGCGCACCGTTGCCCAGGGTGAAATCTCCATCCAAAGCCAGGATGGCCTGCAGCTCAGGAGTCAAATCAGCCCCAAGGGTTAAGTTGGCCTTGAGGCGATCGCCGGGATAGCCCAGGTAGTCCCGGAACGTGAGGCAGGAGTCGAAAAAGGCAGGCAGGGATCCCAGCTCGACATTGGCTGCCGCTCCTAAGCTGAAGTCGTAGCCAAAGACTCCGTACCCCAAGGGCAGGGGGGTATTTTCGGTGGCGTATCCAGGCGGGATGAGGGCCGTCAACTGAGCTGAGAAAAAGGGATCCCCCTCTCCCCAAGTATGGCGCAGGCCCAGCTCCAGATCCCGCAGGCCCTGGTTGCGCTGGGTTACAAGCTGGTCGCCGCTAGCAAAGCGATTTTCCAAAAAAACATAGCTGGTGTTGAGATTGAGGGTGAGTTGATCGCTAAGGCCAGTTTCAGTAAACAGGTTAAGGCGGGTCTCGCCGTACTCGGAAAGGGCCTGCTGCAGGCGTCCCTTCTGGTCAAAGCGGGTGCGGGGTTGGTAGACCTCGGGCTGCAGCGAGAAAAACGTCTTCCCTTCTCCGCGAGGAAAGCCACAGCCTGCCCAGGCTGGCAGCTCTAGACCCAAGACAAGGCTTAGGCCCAGCAGCCAGCTTCTTGCTATGGCAAAAGGCTTCATCTGGGGATCCCCAACAACAGCGCCGCCAAGGGGGATTGTATCTGCCAAAGGCCGTTTTGGGTCCTCGTCTCCACGGCTACACCCTCCTGGCAACAGCCGGCAAGCCCACCCGGGCCCGGAATTGCCGCGCTGCTGTCAGCGCCCCATAGGGATCCCCCTTGTAGAGGCCGTAGTGCATGAGAGACATGCGCCGCAGCCCCAGTTGCGACACCTCTTGCAGCCACTCCCGCCGGCTCATGATGGCAAAGTCCACCTGGACCGTGTCGGCCCGACCGCCGTTGGGGTGTTTTTCCTTAATCGAGGGCTCGTAGTGGGCCAGCATCAAGTTGCGGTGGATGGGGGCAAAGAGATGGCAACAGAGGCGGATCTGCTCCGGGTTACCGGGATCCGGGCCGTTCAGCTCTGGGTTAAACTCCCCTGGCCGCCGCTGGCGCATGGACTGGAAGGCGATCCCGTCCATCTGGATCATCGTCTCGGCAAAAGGCTCCACCATGCTGCGCCCCGACCCGCGCTGGGGATCGTCGAAGGTGGCAATCCACCCGCCCCAACAGAGGGCCACTTCGGCCTCTGGCAAACGCTCCTTGATGGCCTGGCGAGCTCTTAGGACGTTGCGCATGAGAGCCTGGTAGTAGGGGGCAGTGTCGGCGTTGTAGGTATCGGCAGGAATGCGCCAGTAGGAGAACTCGGTGGCCAAGCTCCAGTAAGTGGGGCGGCCTTGGGGGTTGGCTTGGGCAATATACCCCGCCAGCTCGGCTATGTCTTGGATAAACTGCTGGGAGATGTGGTAGTCGCCGCAGGGGCGGTGGGTGTCGTCTTCCCAGGTGATGATGTGGAGGGTATAGCCCCGCTCAAACCACTGCCGCAAAAGCCCGGCCTGGTGCCAGTTGCGCCAAAAGGAGAGATCCCCCTGGCGGTGGTCAAAGCTGTTGAGCCAGCCACTCAGGAAATGGGGATCCCACCCCTGCGCCACTGCCGCCACCTGCGGATCCGACTCAATCTCCCAGAGGAAGCGACCGGGATCTGCCCCGATGCCCACTTCCCAGCGGGCCAGCAGCTTTGACAAGTTCAGGTTCCCAAGGGCAACGTTTTCGGAGCCTTGACCACAGCCGGCAACTCCATAGGCAGCTAGCAGCGCTCCGCCCATCTGCAGCACCTGTCGCCTCGGCCATCGTCGTCTCCAGCTCATTCCGTCTCCTCCTCAAGCTTTACCTGGCGGGCCCACAGCCGCACTTGGGGGGAGCTATAAACTTCCCTGAAGCCCGGCAGCCCCTCAAAATTGAGCTCAGGCCAAAATTGCAGGATGCGATCGGCGCTCCGCAAGGGATCCGCTGGCCCCGCTACCAAGAGGTAGTCCACCCTTTCCTGGGGATGCTGAAGGGCCAGGGCAAACTCGTACTGGTGAGGAGTAAGGAAAGAGCGGGGATCCCTTGCCCAAAAGATAGCCTCAAAGTGGATGTCGTCGTCCACCAGCACTTTTTGTCCGGGCAACAGGTGGCGATAGAGATACTGCCCAACCTGGCGCTTTTCCTGCCGCTGTCTTCGCCATGTTTCTAGAGCTTGCCCGCTAGGAGTTACTTCGTACAGGTCTTGGGCAGCTTCCAACTGGGGGCTTATGGGTGCTACCTCTGCCACCAGTCGCTCCCAGAGATCCCGCTCTTCGGCTACCAAGGGCGCCCAAAAACCCGACTCTTGGCTTAGCCCATAGCCGGCGGTCAAGCAGTTCAGCCCCAAGAGAGCAGTGATCAACAAGCACTTAGCCCAACAGGGACCAGCTCCACGAGCGAGGTAGGCGCTCATCCCAAGAGGCAAGAGTGCCCAGAAAACAGCAAAACGGCATAGCTCTGGCAGAAACAGCCCTTGCCCTAGGGAAGCCAAGAGGAGCCCTAGCGGCATCCCCCAGATCAAGATCCAGACGCGACGGCCCAAACCGTGACCCAACAGGGATCCCATCCCCAACAGCAAATAGGCAGGAGCCAGCAGCGCCAGCCACTTCCCCGCTTCAAGCAGCCCCCGCCAGCCACCTACCTGCTGTAAGTCTTCCCGCAACTGGGGCAGCCGCAGGCCACTGCCCACCTGAAAGGTAAAGGCCCAGGGATCCCCCACCGACAGCCAGTTGACGTACAGCCAGCTCAGGATCAAGGCCAGACTGACAAAGCCTGCCACCAAAAGCGAAGCCAGCCGAAAACCCCAGGATTCGCGGCGAAAAGCCAATAGCAGCGCTATCGCCAGCCAGGGCAGCAGCCAGCTACTTTCCCAGCGCAGCACCATCAGAGGCCCCAAGGTCAGGCCAATGAGCAGCAGCCGCAGCGTAACGGGCAGCTCATCCTTCTCCGCTGCTTGTTTCTCATCGGCCAGGGGAAACAACAAGGCCATGTTCACCCCCAGCAAAAGCGAGGTAGCTGTCCAGGCGGGGCTACGCAGCAGCATCAGGATCAAAGCTGGCTGCAGCAGCAGCAACAAGCCCCACAGCCAGCGCCACCCCAGGCCGGCGGGCAGACGGCGCAACTGTTGCCCCATCCAGCCCAACAACAGGGCTCCCAAAATGGCCTGCAGCAACAGCGGCGATCGCCCCAAAATGGCCGTGGCCAGCACCAGGGAGGGGGGGAAAGTGGTGCCGACAATGGGCAGGCGCGGATCCGGCCCCAGGGCGGCTACGGATCCCTTGTAGCCAAGAAACTGCATCTCCAAGCTCACCCAGCCCCAGCCTTCCTTGAGCCCCCACAAAAGGCCAGCTAGGAGCAGCAACGGGATCCCGATGGGCGCAAAGAGCCTCCAGAAGGCTTTAAGCTGAGTTGCAAACATAGATGCTTCGTAAACAAATTCAACTACTAAACTTAACAATTGAGCTGGGAGACTTGGATCCTCTAGGGAATCCCAAAAGCGACTGGATGCCAACAAGCTTCAGAAAAACCATTGGGTGATGGGTGGGTGTTTTTGGGGATCCCTGCAGAGCCGTATTTTCGAGGCGTTTCTTCTACGCATTTTGGCGTATTGGGTTCAGCAAAATGGTCGATGAAAAGTTGGCGGGCTGCAGGTGAAGATAGGAAGGTCTTTGAACGGGAACAGGGTGTGACCTCAATGCTACAGTCTGCGCGGGACAGGGACAACGCGGCAATTCCAACGCTGGAGCTTTTGCCCTCCCAGGCAGAAGTCCGACCCTGGGGAGCCTTCTGGGTCTTGGATGAAGGGCCGATGTATAAGATCAAGCGCATCGAGGTCAAGCCTGGCCATCGCCTCAGCCTGCAGATGCACTACCACCGCAGCGAGCACTGGATTGTGGTGCGGGGTACGGCGCGGGTCACGCGGGGCGAAGAGGTGATGCTACTCAACTCCAACGAGTCCACCTACATCCCCCCCTGTACCAAGCACCGCCTGGAAAACCCTGGCACTACCCCTTTGGTCGTCATCGAGGTGCAGAACGGGGAATATTTGGGAGAGGACGATATTGTACGCTTCGAGGACGACTACGCTCGCACATAGGGTAGGCCCAAGACAAAAGGGCTCTCTTGTGGCCGGCTAATAACTTCTGAAGCCTGGACGGCTGCTCCCACCTTAGAGCTGGGCTTTGTCTGTGCATGTCTAGGGATCCAAACAAAAAGGTGAGCCAGAGGAGAAGACGATGGGCGCTGCTCGTTGCCAGTTTGCTGTGCTGCGTGCCGGTAGAGGCAGGACAAGCAGAGCCTCTTTCGTTCCAAAGGCTAGGCTACGAGCGCTCGGTGCTGCTGCAGGGATCCAACCCGCGCCTCGATGTTACCGTCCCTGCCCCTATCAATGGCGTTGATCCTGAAGCTAGCTTTGTGCAGTTGCGGCTGGAGCCCTCGCCAGTGCTGAAGCCTACTTCCACCGTGCGGGTGCTCATTAACGACGAACTGGCTGGGATCTTTCTGGTGGGAGATTTGCGGCAGGAGCCAGTGGTGCGGGTGCCGATCCCAGCTCTGCCCCCTGGGGAGCGCTTTATTACTGTCTCCGTCCAGCCTTTTTTGAGCATCAGCGATGACATCTGCGCCGATCTCAACACCGGCAATCTGTTGCTGACGGTGGGGCGGGACAGTTTCTTTGAGCTGGTGCCCCGCGTTCCGGATACCACGGTGGCTGGCTTTCTGCGCCTGGTATACCCTCAGCTTACTCTGGTGGTGCCAGCCAACCTCACTCCTGAAGCCGCAGAAGCGGCCCTTTGGCTCTATAGCTTGCTTTCCCACCTCTTTCCCCAGACCCCTATTCTCTGGAGCAACCGCCCGGTTGCAGGAGCTCAGGTTACCCTAGAACCGGCCAACTTCACCCCCCACCTGCAGCATGAAATTACCCCCGAGGGATCCCGCCTGCGAGTGGCCGCCCGCCGGGAAGCTATTCTTGCTCTCTATGAAGAATGGAAGCGGGCAGGTCTGGTGAGCCGAGGGATCCAGGTGGTGGCAGTATCCGATTTGGAGAAGGCTCTCAGGGCCAACCGCCTCAGCTTCCGTGAGCTGGGGATTGTGGATCCCCTGCTGCGGGGGTTTGGCAGCCAGTCGTTGGTGTTCAACTTCAACCTATCTCAACTGGGGGGGCGCCCGCGGGATCTGGCAGCGCAACTGGATGTGATCATGAACCCGGTGGATGGCCGAGTGGGAGATCGCCTGACGGGCTACGTGTTCTTGAACGGCGTTCTGCTGCGCACCTACAACCTGACAGGCCGCACCCAGCTCAACGAGACTGTTACTCTGCCCACCCGCCTGCTGCGCCGCTTCAACCAACTGGAGCTGCGCCTTGACTACGGGGCCAGCCCGGGCAATTGTCGAGGATTCCTGACCCCGCTGACTTTGCAAGTGCGTTCCGATAGCTCTGGCCTTCTCTGGAGCGGCTACCAAGCTCCCACTGGGGAGCTGCAAGAGATTCCAGCAGTGCTGCGGGGATCGGGCCAAGTGTGGCTGGGGGATCCGCAGTTGCTGCCGGCTGCCGCCTACCTGGTCGGTGCCCTCAGCCGGCTGGCTGCCCGACCGCTTTTGCCCGCCGTGAAGTTTCTGCCCAAAGAGGGAGGCAAACTGGAGAGCGGAAACTTCGCTTGGCAAATCCTGGTAGCCGCCCCGGAGCAGGTGGAGCTGAATAGCCCCATTCGGCTGGGATCCCAGTTTGAGATCCTCAATCCCTTAAACCAGCAGGTGGCCCTGGCTGCTCAACCACAAGAAAACCTTGGCCTGCTGCAGTACTTTTTGGTTCAGGGCAAGCCCACCCTGTGGCTGTCTTGGTGGGGATCCGATCCAGCTTTGGCAGAGCGCCTCAGCCGCGGCCTTGCCGATCCGCGCACCCGCCTGGCCAACCAGCTACAGGGAAACGTGCTCACTGCCTACGCTGCCACCCCCCAGCTCACCCAGGTACAGAGCTGGGATCTCACTCCTCAAGGCTATCGAGTGCGCTACCCCGGTCGCTTCAGTTGGCAGCTCCTGTTGTGGCAGTACCGCTACTGGCTGGTGCTAGTGCTGGCTCTCCTGCTGGCAGTAGGGGCCTGGAATACCTACCAACGCTTGGCCCGCCGCCCCGAATCCCCGACCCTCTCCTAGGGGGGCCAGTCATCGACTTCTGCTTGAGCCAGACTGAAGCCAAACCCAAACTTCGAGGCCATGCTGCAGTCGATTAAGTCCTGGCTGGTGCAGACAGGCTACCTCACCCGGCAGCAACTGGCGGAAGCCGAGGAGTACCGCGAAGCAGTGGGCTGCTCCTTGCCCAGGGCTCTTTGGAGCTTGCGGGCCATGCACCCCCGTCAGTTTGCTCGCCTCTGCTGTCAGATCTTGGATCGGCCCAAGCTGAGGAGCTGGTTGCTCGAGCATCCCCTCGACCTAGAGCTGCCTTGGCTGATCGAGCCTATCGATCTGGTGCCGGTGCGCTTTTTGCCCTGTGGCTGGCTCAACCCGCAAACCGTTGTCGTGGCCACTGAAGAGCCGGGCTACCCCGGCGTTTGGCAGGCTGTGAAACGCCTGTGCCCGGAAGCAGAAAAACTCTGGGAGATCCCGGCCACTGAAAAGCAGATCCTGACAGTTATCCTCGAACGCAAGCTGGCCGCCGATCTGCTGGGCAGCCGTCTTACCTTAGAGCAGTGGCAGCAGGCTTTGGACATCCGCCGCCGCACTGGATCCAACCTGGGGCAAGTGCTGACCCGTCTGAGCTATCTCTCGACTCCCGAGTATCTCAGCATCCTGGCCCATCTGCTGGGCTATCCTTCCGTCTCGGAGCTGATGGGGACAGGGCTGCTTTACCGCGACGAGAGCTTGAGCCGCCAGTTCGAGCCCGAGCTGATGATGCGCCACCTCTTCTACCCCTTGAACTGGACGGATGAGAACACCCTCACCGTGATGGTCAATGACCCACTGGACTGGGCGGTGGATGAGCTGCTCTACAGTTGGCGGCCAGGCTTGCGTATTGAAAAAGTTCTGGGCACCGAGCAGGATATCACGCAGCTTCTCAGCCAAGACCAGGGATCCCGCTTCAGCCAAGAGGCAGTCTACAAGCTGCTGACCCGTCTGCCGGAGGAATCGGCCTCGCGGGTGTTTACCCCCTCCCAAATTGCGGTAGGCTACGGCCTGCTGGTGCTGCTGCTGTGGGGGTTGGCCAGTGCTCCTTGGACAACCCTGACGATTTTGGTGTTGTTGGTCAATCTCTTCTATGTAGCCTCGATCTTCTTTAAGTTCGTGCTCAGCCTGGTGGGATCCGCCGATCGCTTCCACCAGATCTCCGATGAGGAAGTGGCTGCCCTCGATGACCGCACTTTGCCCATCTACACCATCCTGGTGCCGGTCTACAAAGAGCCAGAAGTCATCCCGATTCTCATCAACTCCCTCTCCAAGCTGGACTACCCCCACGAGCGCTTGGATGTGATCATCTTACTGGAGGAAAACGACCAGGCCACCATCGAAGCCGCTCGGGCCGCCAAGCCCCCCCGCTACGTGCGCCTACTCATCGTGCCAGATAGCAAGCCCAAGACCAAGCCCAAAGCCTGCAACTATGGGCTGGCCTTTGCCCGCGGCGAATACCTCACCATCTACGACGCTGAGGATATCCCCGACCCTGACCAACTCAAAAAAGCGATCATCGCCTTCAAAAAAGGGGATCCCAGCTTGGTCTGCGTCCAGGCCGCCCTCAACTATTTCAACCGCAACGAGAACTTCCTCACCCGCATGTTTACGCTGGAGTATTCCTACTGGTTTGACTACCTCCTGCCAGGCTTGGAAACTCTGAAAATGCCCATCCCCCTGGGAGGCACGAGCAACCATTTCCGCACCGACCGCCTGCGGGAATTGCAGGGGTGGGATCCCTTTAACGTTACCGAAGACGCCGATCTAGGCATCCGCGCTAGCCAGCACGGCTACACGGTGGGGGTGATCAACTCCACCACCTACGAAGAGGCCAACTGTGCCCTCAAAAACTGGATCCGGCAGCGCTCTCGCTGGATCAAGGGCTACATTCAGACTTGGCTAGTCCACAACCGCCACCCCCTGCGCTCGTTGCGCAAACTGGGCCTCAAAAACTGGCTGGCCTACCAATTTTTCATCGGGGGCAGCTTCTTCACCTTCCTCACCAGCCCCATTATGTGGCTGCTCTTTTTCTACTGGCTGCTCACCCGTGCTCATTGGCTGCAAAACATTTTCCCGAGTTGGCTGATCTACCTAGGCTTGTTCAATCTCCTGGTAGGAAATGCCATCGGGATCTACCTAAACTTGGTGGCTGTCTTCCGACGCGGCTACTACGATCTGGCCTTCTATGCCCTGCTCAACCCCATCTATTGGCAGCTCCACTCCATCGCAGCCTATATGGCCCTGTGGCAGCTTTTTACCAAGCCCTTCTACTGGGAGAAGACCGTCCATGGCATAAGCAAGTTTACCCACGCCAAAGTGCAAGAAGCCACCCAAAAAGCAGGCTAGGCTGCTGACTTGGCTTTCCAAGCCGTGGGGGCGAAGTTAAGGACAGCCGGCGCCCCTTTAGAAGCTGTAGTCCGAATTACAATCACAGCGCAACCACGCGGGTGGAGACAGCTAGCCATAATCACCTTAACGGCAAAGTTTCCCTCGTAGGGTGCTTGCACAATGGGGAAATCGTCCAAGAGTTCGTCTGTAGCCAACACTTGACCACTGGCATCGTAAAGCACCAGATCCACATCGAAGCAATCCCGATCACACTGCGCCCAGATGTTTTCACCTTGGTAGAAGTAGCCTGTAACTACGGTCGATTGTCCATTAAGAAGCCACAAACTACGGCTCTGAGCCCAGGCGGCAGCACCCCCGACAACCGCGGCTGCCCCTATCAGGCTTGCCATCAACCAGCCCCGCACCGAAGCCATAGGAATGCCCTCCTTACTGAAGAACGGAGAAAGAATGGATTTGGCTACAGGGATCCACCTCAACACCCACACTCTAGCAGCCAACTCTGTTTCTCCCGAATGATCCAGATCACGTTAAGGATCCCATGTTGAAAATCGCAAAAAAGGGATCCCGACCAGAGCGGGGATCCCTTGATTTCGATCAGAGTAGGGTGGATAAAATCTGCCTAAAGCCCTCTATTTTTCTAGGCCGGAGCTGTCTAGCTCCTCACTGGGGCAGAATCAGTTCTCCGCGGCGTCCCAGGGGATCGGTCAGAACACTGCCGGTGGGGCCTTTGGAGCTGGCAGGGTGCGGAACTGGCCCACGGGGCTGGTAAACCCCTCGCTAACAAAACGGTAGAAATAGCGCTGCGCCGGTCTTAGGCCGGTGACGACGGTGCGGACAATGTAGTCGCCTGGCTCGGTGCGGTAGTTGCGACCGGCCACGCGGCAGGCAGTGAGGGAAACCTGCTGCAGAATGGGGCTGAACCCAGCATTTTCCGCCACCTGCAGCGTCACCGCCACCGTATCCACGCTGCTAGCCGGCACCACCCGCGTCGAGAGCACCGCCCCTTCGGGGGTAGGATCCCCGGCAAACACCCCCTGGGGAAATCCCGGCTCCCCCAGCGGCGGGATAGAAGAACTGGAGGTGCCCCCACAGGCGGCCAGGGCAGCTGCCCCACCCCCAAACATCAACAACTGCAGGAAAAAGCGACGGGAGCTCAGGGAACTCATAAGGCTAACCTCAGCGACGCCGGCAAATGTAAAGGGATCCGCAACAATGGCTAGTTGCCTTTAGTCAAGCACTTTTGCCCCCGAACGGAGGTTGTGGATTGGTGAAAGCTGGGTTAGCTTCTGTTTAAGAACGCCGAGCTCCGTGCCCTAGCTTTTTGCAATCCTGCTTGCCTCTCCCTTAGCCAACCTGGCTGCGCAACTGCCGCAGCAGCCGCTCAAGCTCCTCTGGCAAGGGAGCGGTAAACTGCAGTGGCTGGCCAGTGCGTGGGTGAACAAAGGAGAGCTTCCAGGCGTGGAGAGCTTGGCCGCTTAGCTTGACGGGGCTGGTTTTGCTCCGGGTGTAGAGGGGATCCCCAACAATGGGCAGGTGCAGGTGGGCGGCATGCACCCGAATCTGATGGGTGCGACCGGTCTCCAGCTCAAACTGCATTAGGGTGTAGTTGCCCAGGCGCTCCAGCACCTGCCAGTGGGTTACCGCTGCTCGCCCTTGGCCGGGGGGCAGGACGGCCATCTTCTGCCGATCCACCGGGTGCCTCCCAATGGGGGCAGAGATAGTGCCTTGGCTCTGGGCAGGACGCCCGAACACCACTCCCAGGTAGATGCGCCGGGCAGTTTTGGCTTGAATTTGGGCCTGCAGGTGCTGGTGAGCCTGATCGTGCTTGGCAATCACCAAGGCGCCGGTGGTGTCTTTGTCCAGGCGATGGACAATCCCCGGACGCAGTTCGCCGTTGATCCCCGAAAGGTGAGGACAATGGGCCAGCAGCGCATGCACCAGGGTGCCGCTGGCGTGTCCGGGAGCAGGATGCACCACCAGGCCGCGCGGCTTGTTGAGGACGAGGAGATCCTCGTCTTCGTAGAGGATGTCCAAGGGGATCGGTTCCGGCTGCAACGAGGTTGGGGTGGCTGGCGGGATCCGCACCTCGATCTGATCCCCCGCTTGCAGGGGGCGATCCTTATCCAGGCAGGGCTGACCATTGAGCCAAACCTGGCCCTGGCGGATGAGCTGCTGCAGGCGCGAGCGAGATAGATCGGGCAGTTGTTCTGCCAACCCGCGATCCAGCCGCAAGCCCTGCTGTTTCTCCGTCACCGTCACCCGGCGAATTTCTGCCACTGGATCTCTGGGGTCTTCCATTTGCCTTGTTTCCGCAAACTGCTGCTTTGAAAACATTGTGGCAGAGCGGTTACTTTTGCATTAGGTAAAAAAGGTCGAAGATTTGTGTCAGCTTTCTCAGCAGGATCTTGGCAGGATTGGCTTTGTGTCATCTCCTTCTCAGGTTTCTCTAGGGGGCTGTGCCGGGACTTTAACCAGAGAAAAACCCTCAGTACAGTGGGGGTATAGCTCCTTAAAGCCGGGCCAGATTCTGGCTGGGGAAAGTTTCTTGCTACACGCAAGTGTTGCAACACTTATTACACAGTTGGTCCGCTGGGTACAAGGAGGCAAGGCATGTTGGATGGAGCAGCGCTGGGGTCCCCGCTTCAGCAACCCCCTCAACGCCAGCTTGGCTCAGAGCCGCCCTTGGTTTTGTCTCTCACAGAGGTGGGCCTGCGGGATATTGCTCAGGTAGGCGGGAAAAACGCCTCCTTGGGAGAAATGCTGCAGCAGTTAGCCCCCAAAGGGATCCGCGTGCCCCTGGGGTTTGCCACCACTGCCCATGCCTACCGCCAGTTCATTGCCGCTGGCGGCCTCGAGGAGAAGCTGCGGGAGATCTTCAAGGACCTAGACATCGAGGATGTGCGGAACCTGCGCGAGCGGGGCAAAGCTGCCCGCACCTTGATCCTGCAGACACCTTTCCCACTGGAGTTAGAGCAGGCCATTGCCGAAGCCTACCAGAAGCTGTGCGAGCGCTACGGCCCTGACACCGATGTGGCGGTGCGCTCCAGCGCCACGGCGGAAGACCTGCCCGACGCCAGCTTTGCCGGCCAGCAGGAGACCTACCTCAACGTGCACGGAGTAAAGGCGGTGCTGAATGCCTGCCACCGCTGCTTTGCCAGCCTGTTTACCGACCGGGCCATCTCCTACCGCCAGATCAAGGGCTTTGACCACTTTCAGGTGGCCCTCTCGGTGGGGGTACAGAAGATGGTGCGCTCGGACTTGGCCTGTTCGGGGGTGATGTTCTCCATCGACCCAGAAACCGGCTTCAAAGATGCGGTGCTGATCACCGCGGCCTATGGCCTGGGGGAAAACGTGGTGCAAGGGATCGTCAACCCCGACGAATACGTGGTCTTTAAGC
Organism: Synechococcus sp. O70.2; assembly: GCF_047462135.1. Lineage (NCBI taxonomy): Bacteria > Bacillati > Cyanobacteriota > Cyanophyceae > Synechococcales > Synechococcaceae > Synechococcus > Synechococcus sp. O70.2. The sequence goes on along the minus strand of NZ_JANSIS010000001.1, from coordinate 441,937 downwards.
CTACCCTGAAGCAGGGGCTGCGGCCCATCCTCTCGCGCAAGCTGGGCAGCAAGGCCCTGAAGCTGGTCTACGACGAGGAGGGATCCCGTTTCACCAAAAACGTACCCGTCCCCGAAAGCCTGCGCCGGCAATATGCCCTCAAGGACGACGAGATCCTGGAGTTGGCTCGCTGGGCCTGCCTTATCGAAGAGCACTACTCGGCGCTGCGGGGCCGCTTCACTCCCATGGACATCGAGTGGGCCAAAGATGGGATCACGGGCGAGCTGTTCATCGTCCAGGCCCGCCCCGAGACGGTGCAGTCCCAAAAGGCGGCCAACCGCCTCAAGACCTATCGCTTGACGCAGCCACAGGCGCGCCCAGAACCCCTGGTTCGGGGACGAGCAGTGGGGGAGGCCATTGGCCAGGGCACAGCTCGGGTCATTTTGGATGTGCGCCGCTCGGATCAGTTCCAAGCGGGCGAGGTGCTGGTGACGGAGAAAACAGATCCCGACTGGGAGCCGATCATGAAAAAGGCCAGCGCCATCGTCACCAACCAAGGGGGGCGCACCTGCCATGCGGCCATCATCGCCCGCGAGCTGGGGATCCCGGCCATTGTTGGCTGCGGCAACGCCACGCAAGTACTCCGCTCCGGCGATCCTATCACCGTCTCCTGTGCCGAAGGGGAGGAAGGGCGCGTCTATCCTGGCTTGCTGTCCTATGAAGTTACAGAGATCCCCCTCGAGAAGCTGCCCCGCCCCCGCACCCAACTGATGATGAACGTGGGCAACCCGGAAAAAGCCTTTGGCCTCAGCGAGATCCCTTGCGATGGCGTAGGTCTGGCGCGGCTGGAGTTCATCATCGCCAACCACATCCAGGTGCACCCTCTAGCGTTGGTTCACTACGAGGAGGCGGTCAAGGAGGAGCCGCGCCTGGCAGAGCTCACCGCCCAGTATTCTGACAAGCCGGAGTACTTTGTGGACAAGCTGGCCCAGGGAGTGGCCACCATCGCCGCTGCCTTCTACCCCAAGCCGGTGATCGTGCGGCTATCGGACTTCAAGAGCAACGAATACGCCCACCTGCTGGGTGGATCCCGCTACGAGCCTCACGAGGAAAACCCCATGATTGGCTGGCGGGGGGCCTCCCGCTACACCGATCCCCGCTATCGCGACGGCTTTGCCCTTGAGTGCCGGGCCATGAAACGGGTGCGGGACGAGATGGGCCTGACCAACGTCATCTTGATGATTCCCTTCTGCCGCACCCCCGAAGAAGGGCACAAGGTGCTGGAGGAGATGGCCCGCCACGGCCTGGTGCGAGGGGAAAACGGCCTGCAGGTGTACGTCATGTGCGAGCTCCCCAGCAACGTCATCCTGGCCGACGAGTTCTGCCAGATCTTCGACGGCTTTTCCATCGGCTCCAACGACCTCACCCAGCTCACCCTGGGGTTGGATCGCGACTCCGCCCTGGTGGCTCATCTTTTTGACGAGCGCCACGAGGCGGTCAAGCGGATGATCGCCCGGGTAATCCAGACCGTGAAAAGCCACGGGCGCAAGATTGGCATCTGTGGCCAGGCCCCCAGCGACTACCCTGACTTTGCCCGCTTCCTAGTGCAGCAAGGGATCGACTCCATTAGCCTCAACCCGGATTCCCTGCTGAAAACTCTGTTGGTGGTGGCTGAGGCGGAAGGCGATGGTACCCAATAGGCTCAGGGGGCTGCGCTGGGATCGCGTTGGCTGGGTTACAATCTTCTCTGCTGTGTTGCCATCCCCGCCATGATCCACGAACTCTCCATGCCGGCCCTCAGCTCCACCATGGAAACGGGCAAGATCGTTGCCTGGCTGAAAAACCCCGGCGACCGGGTGGAGAAAGGGGAAAACATCCTGGTGGTGGAGTCGGACAAGGCGGACATGGATGTGGAGTCCTTCCACAGCGGCATTCTGGCCAGCATCCTGGTACCGGCAGGGGAATCGGCGCCGGTGGGCACGCCCATTGCCCTCATTGCCGAAACCGAAGCAGAGGTGGCCGAGGCTCAAGAGAGAGCTAAGGCCCTCTCTAAGGGTGCTGCGCCACTAGCTACGCCTAGTGCAGCCTCTGTCCCCCCAGTGCAACGGCCAGCCTCTGCCCCTGCAGCGATCTCCACCTCCGCACCCCCAACTGGCTCCGACGGGGCCGGATCCCAGCGGATCCTGGCTTCCCCACGGGCAAAGAAACTGGCAGAGAGCTTGGGGGTTGACCTGAGCACTGTGCGCGGCTCTGGCCCAGGGGGCCGCATCGTAGCGGAAGATGTGGAGCGGGCCGCAGCTCAGGCTGCCTCTGCCCCGGCGGCAGCTTTTTCCTCGGCTGCTCCTCCCCCTGTCTCTGCGCCCTTGGGAGAAGTGGTTCCCTTGAGCACCCTGCAGGCGGCGGTGGTGCACAACATGAACGCCAGCCTGGGTGTGCCAGTGTTCCACGTCGGCTACACCATCACAACCGACAGCTTGGATCAGCTTTACCAACAGGTGAAGCCCAAGGGGGTAACGCTGACGGCCCTTTTGGTTAAAGCTGTGGCCCTCACTCTAGAAAAGCACCCCCTCCTCAATGCCAGCTACACAGAAAACGGGATCCACTACAAAGCGGACATCAACATTGCCGTGGCGGTGGCCATGGAGGATGGGGGCCTAATTACCCCTGTGCTCAAGCAAGCCAACCGAGTTGACCTGTACGAACTCTCACGGCGTTGGAAGGAGCTGGTGGAGCGAGCGCGGCGCAAGCAACTGCAGCCAGAAGAGTACAACAGTGGCACCTTCACCCTCTCCAACCTGGGCATGTTTGGGGTGGATCGCTTCGACGCCATCCTGCCCCCCAACCAAGGGGCTATCTTGGCCGTTGGCGCTGCTCGCCCCACCGTGGTGGCTACGCCGGAAAAAGCCATTGCCATTCGCTCCCAAATGCAGGTTAACCTCACCTGCGACCACCGCGTCATTTACGGCGCCCACGCTGCGGCCTTCTTGCAAGATCTAGCCCAGTTGTTGGAGCAAAAGGTGGAATCCCTGACGCTGTAGAACTCAATAAGGGGCAGGCTGGGATCTACCTCAAGAGCCTAGGCGTGGATGCCGACGCTAATGTTGTGGGTGCAGAGGACGAGAGCTGAGCAATCTCGGTCAAGCTCCGCCAGAATCCGCTCGCGCTACTCTCGGTACTAAAGCCAAGGGCACTGAGGTTGGCTAGCTCTGGCTCTACCGGTTCTCGCACATCGATGAGTTGCAGCGGGGCAGCCCCAGGATCTCTTAAGCGGGCAGCCAGCTGTTGCGCGCGACCGGGCGAATGAAAGAGAACATGGCTGACCTGTAACTTATCTGGATCCGTTCCTAGGATATACCGGCTCAGCATCTGCTCTGGGCTGCTTGCAAGTGGTCGTGGTTGGCCGACAACGCTAGAACTTCAAATTTCCCTACTGATTGCAGACCCTCTGCCAAGATCCCCTTTAGGAGGCTCTGCTTTGCTGACTCTGTTGGCAGGGATCGCTTTTGGCTGTGGAGGAGGCACAGGCAACTCTCCCCCTCTGCCGTCGCCAGGTAGTGGATCTGTCGTCCTGCAAGTGGATCCGGCCAGGGGCCCCTTTACCAGACTGGCAGACGCAGTTGCAGAGGCGCAGCGACTTCAGACTGCCACAGCCGGCCTGGAGGTGCTGATCGAGATTTTGGGGACGGGCAGGGAAACTTTGCAACAAAGCAACCTGGCCCTGGATGGCGGCGATGGCACCAACGGCGGTCGCATTCGCATCACCAGCTCCACCGCCTATGAGATCCTGACCGGGCCCTTTGACGTGATTGTAGCCAGCCAAACCAGCCTGCAGGGAGTAGATGTGGTGCTGGGGGGTGGACGGGTGCAGGTGAACAACGGCACTTTTCAGCCGCGCAAGGTCACCCTCAACGACCCTCGCTCCACCATCTTGGTCAACGGCAATGCTGCGGTTCTAGAGGGAGCCGAGATTTTGTGCCAGCAATTTTTGGATCCCTGTGTGCAGATCTCTGGGAATGGCCGGGTCAGCCGTGTCTCGCTGATGGTCAGTAAAACGGGTGGGGTGGGCATAGGCACTGTGCCGGGCAGCGATCCCACCCTTGAAAACAACACAATTCTCCTGCAGGCTTTGGGGGCTTTGGCCGTTCGCTATGGTGACAACTCCGGCGGGACCTTCCGCAACAACCAAATCGAAGGGGATCCACCCACAGCTGGAGCCGGCTTGGTACTGCAGGCGCGGCAAGCAGGTACGAGTGGCACTACCGGGATTCAGCTGGATGGGGCAGGCTCAATTCCATCCATTCAATCCAACCAGATCGGCGTGGGCAGGATAGCCGGCAGTGTCGGCATTCGTATTTTGCAGGGAACCCAGGCCCGCACCATTTCTGGGAATACGTTCCTAGCTCGGGGCGAGGGCGTGGGAGTGGCAATTCAGGCGGCCCCCGGCACCCCAGATGCGGTAGTTGCAGCCTACCTGGCTGGCAATACTTTCCAAGGAAACCTTGCTCAGAGGGTCACTGTGGAACCTGCGCCCACGCCAACTCCTGAACCGACACTCTCTCCCACTCCTACACCGACACCCTCTCCCACTCCCACTCCTACACCGACGCCAACTCCCACCCCCACTCCTCCAGCCCTTCAATTTTGAGTTGGAACACCATCGATGACCTTGACCTGCGTGTTAGTGGGCCCAATGGGTATAATTTTGCTAGAGATAGGGACGCCAATGCCTTCTGTCTTGACGTAACCGAAAATCCTGTGGAGAATGTCTTTTTGACTTCCACCCCGCCCGAGGGGACATACCTCATCAAGGTGATATTGTACGCTCGCTGCTCCGAATCAACTGATCCCATTCCCTTTACCGTAACGGTTCGCAGGAGCGGAAACGTCGTGCAGACTTTTAGCGGCTCGGCCACATCCCCTGGCTTGGCGGGTGAGTTTACGTTTTCCTTCCCCTGAAGTTAGCCAAGGCTGGCAGCCATCTGCCCTGCCCACGTATGGCCATTTTGGTTCAGACTAGGACACCACACCTATACTCATACTCAGATCTTTGATTGCAGATCACAGGGTTCAGAAGACCTTATTTCTGCGCCCCAGGCATCTCCTTCCCACTAAGGACAGCTCCAACTTCGCGGCCTCGACGCTTTTTCTGGCCATCACCTTGCGGCAGCGGGCGATGCTGGAAAGCAGTCCCACAAGTTCAAACAGTCACATCCCCTGGGAAAGGGGCTAGGGGTGGCGGACAGCGGCGCGGAGCGCTTTGCGTCAGCATGAGTGCGGGAGTATGTCACGCTATTCCGCAGCAGCCTTGGCTGCTTTCGCTTCGGCTTCCTTAGCAGCTTTGGCCGCTCTCATTTCCGCCAGAATCTCCTCCGGTCGTTTGCCAGCTCGCTGGGATCCAGCAGGCAAGTCGTGGGGATCGATCACCCCCTTGGGCAGGTAGGCAAACTCCCGCAGAGGTGTCACCATTGGATCCTCTGTTACTTTGGAAGGCAGGCGACCTAGCGCCACCTGATGGTAGTTCAGCTCGTGGCGGTCGTAGGTGGCTAGCTCATAATCTTCGGTAACCGAGAGGCAATTGGTGGGGCAAAACTCTACGCAGTTGGCGCAGAAAATGCATACTCCAAAATCGATGCTGTAGCTGTAGAGCTCTTTTTTCTTCAGCTCGGTGTTGTAGACCCAGTCCACCACGGGCAGGTCGATGGGGCAAACCCGAACACAGATTTCACAGGCGATGCATTTATCAAACTCAAAATGGATACGTCCCCGAAAGCGCTCAGAGGGGATCAGCTTCTCAAAGGGGTACTGAACAGTCACGGGCCGGCGGTTCATGTGGTCGAAGACGACCCCCATCCCCTGGCCAATGTACTTAGCAGCCTTGAAGGCATCGCTTACGTATTCGCCAACGCGCTTTAGAAAAGTCATGACCTATTTCCTCTCCCTTGCTGCTTCTACTTTCATTAACCCCCGAAAAAGGTTGGGAAGGCCAGCTTCAAAGCTGCCGTCAACAGCAAATTGACAAACGAGACGGGCAGCAGAAATTTCCACCCCAAGTCCAAGAGCTGGTCAATGCGCACCCGCGGCACGGTCCAGCGCAAGAGGATAGCCAAAAACACAAAGATAAAGGCCTTGACCATCGTCATAACAATGCCCAAGGCTGCGGCTGCAATCTGCAAAAAGGGATTGTCTAGCGGGATCCCCATCCACGCCGCAATAGCTTCCACCGGCACCACGAAGGACCAGCCCCCCAGGTACAGCACTGCCGCAATTAGGGAGGCCAGCAGCAGGTTGGCGTAGGAGCCTAGATAAAACAGGGCAAACTTGATGCCGGAGTACTCGGTGTGGTAGCCAGCCACCAGCTCTTCCTCGGCCTCCGGTAGGTCAAAGGGAATCCGCTCCGTCTCTGCCAGCGCCGAGATCAAGAAAATGACAAAGCCAATCGGCTGCCGCCAGACGTTCCAACTAAGGATCCCCAGGCCACTTTGCTGCTCCACGATCCCCACAGTGTCTAGGCCGTTGCTCATCAGCACCACCGCCAGCACCGACAGGGCCAAGGGCAGCTCGTAGCTAATCGATTGGGCCGCCGCTCGCAGACCCCCCAGCAGGGAATACTTGTTGTTGGAGCCGTAGCCGGACATCAACAAGCCAATGGGCTGCACGCTGGAGGTGGCGATCAGAAAAAGGACGCCGATGGCGATGTTGGAGATCAGTAGGTTTTGGCCGAAGGGAACCACCAGATAGCACAGAAAGACGGGCAGAAAAACCAGGATGGGACCCAGCGTGAACAAAACTGGGTCAGCTAGGCTAGGCAGTACATCTTCCTTCGTTAAGAGCTTGATGCCATCGGCAATCGGGATCAGTACCCCGTGGGGCCCAGCCATGTTGGGGCCAATCCGCTGTTGGGCCGCCGCCGAGATCTTGCGCTCCAGCCAGGTCATGACCATCACTCCCAAGGTGGCGGCGATAACCATGAGCACCATGGGCAGAGGTACCCATAGAGCGTGGGCAGCGCCTGGGCTTAGGCCCAAGTTTTGCAGGGCCGTCTCAAAGCTGTGCTGCAAGTCGATGCCAGCAGTGGTCATGGAGTCAAGTAGCTCCCTAAAGACAGTGGATTGCAAAAAACTCTCGATCCTATGCTGCTAGTTAGGTCTTGCCGTTGGGATCCGACTGGGGAGGGCGGTGGCGGCGGCGTAGCTCCTGTTGAATGATGGCCTGGAGGCGGGCATCGGATAACTCTTCGGCACGGCGACGCCTTTCTTCTTGGTACTTGGCCCATTGCTTGGGGCCAATAATTGCGGCAATGGTTACAACAATTAAAAGCGGCAGAACCAAGATCGCCCAGGCCATCGCCTTTGTCCTCGCTTTCCTAGAGTATCTTAGCGATCCACCTCCCCCATGATGATGTCGATGCTGCCCAGAATGGCAATCATATCGGCCACCTTCATGCCGCGAACCAGCTGAGGCAACACCTGGAGGTTGACAAAGCCAGGCGGACGAATCTTCCAGCGCCAAGGACAGACATTGTCGTCGCCAACAATGTAAATCCCCAGCTCCCCTTTGGCGCTCTCCACCCGCACGTAGGCCTCCCCTTTGGGGATCTTGAAGTTGGCCGAGGGCTTCTTGCTGATGAACTGGTAGTCCAGTTGATTCCACTCCGACTTTGGCCCCTCCAGCATGCGTTTGGCTTCCAGATTTTCAAAGGGGCCGCCGGGCAGGGCCTTCACTGCCTGCTGGACAATTTTGCAGGACTCGCGCATCTCCTTCATGCGCACCCGATAGCGGGCCAGGCAGTCCCCTTCGGGGTAAACGGCCACCTCCCAGTCGAAGTCGTCGTAGCACTCGTAGTGGTCTACTTTGCGCAGATCCCAGTTGACGCCGCAGGCCCGCAGCATGGGTCCAGAGAGGCCCCAGTTGATGGCATCCTCCTTGGAAATGACCCCCACCCCTTCCAGCCGCCGCCGGAAGATGGGGTTGTCGGTAACCAACCGTTCGTACTCATCCACTTTGGGCAGGAAGTACTCGCAAAAGTCCAAACACTTTTCCGTCCAGCCGTAGGGCAAGTCCACCGCCACGCCCCCGACGCGGAAGTAGTTGTTGTTGATGAGGCGCATGCCGGTGACGGCTTCAAACAGGTCTAGAATCCACTCCCGCTCCCGCATGGCGTAGAGGAAGGGGGTTTGGGCGCCCAAGTCCGCCAAGAAAGGGCCAAACCAAAGTAGGTGATTGGTGATGCGGGTTAGCTCCAGCATGATCACCCGCAGGTAGCTAGCCCGCTTGGGCACGCTGATCCCGGCCAGCTTCTCGACGGCGTTGACAGTAATGGCCTCGTTGAACATGCCAGCCCCATAGTCCCAGCGGGAGACGTAGGGCAAGTATTGCACCACGGTGCGGTTTTCGGCAATTTTTTCCATGCCGCGGTGCAGATAGCCAATCACGGGCTCGCAGTCGACGATGTTTTCACCATCGAGGGTGACCAGCAGGCGCAAGACCCCGTGCATGGAAGGGTGGTGCGGCCCAAAGTTGAGCAGCATCCGATCGGTACGAGTCTCGATCATAGGCATGGGCATGGCCACCACCTCCGCAATGAGGTTCATACTCTGCAACAATTGCAGTATAGCGGCTTTCCCACTTTTCCTCGATGGCTTTAGACATCAAGGATCCCAATCCTCGCCATTGGGCTTGGCTAAAAAAGGAGGGAGGGCGATGACCGGTTCTTCTGCCAATGGCTCCTCTCGACGCGAGCAGCAACACCCGCAATACCACATCGATCGAGCTCTCCTCAACGAGCTGATGGCCCAGGAGGGCCCTCCCTCCGATTGGGCGCTGGCGGAAGTGGCCCGTCTGCGCATCCGTTACCATGGTTTCCCCGGCGCCTGGGATCTACAGAGAGATTTGGATCAGATCCTGGAGCAGTGGGGCCTCAGCGAAGAAGAGCTATTCACCCGCACTCGCCAAATCCACGCCCTCGGCCAGGTGTACAACCGCAGCTTTACCACCCGAGACGATTGGGCTTAGGGGAGACTTCTAGCGGCCAGCTAGGAGGCCTGGAGTTGCTCGGCAAAAACGGGATCCAGAGGCACATCCAAAGCGGCGATGACCTTGGTCCAGAAGTTCATGAAGCCAATCCAGGCCGAGAGCTCCACCAGATCTTCGTCTGACCAAATAGCTTTGAGGCGGGCAAAGAAGCTGTCGGTCACCACCATGCTGGGCACGGTCATGCGCTCGGCGTACTCGATGGCTAGCTTCTCGGCTTCAGTGTAGAGGGAGCTGGTGCGGGCCTGCGCCACCGCTGCAATTTTGGCTGGGGGGACCCCCAGTTTTTGCGCCTGCAGGGTGTGGTAGGGCAGGCAGTAGTGGCGGCAGCCGTTGATCTGGGCAATGCGGATGCTGATCAGTTCTTTTAGCTCCTCAGGCAGGTTGGGATTTTGCGTGTGTAGCGCCCCATAGAGGTTCATCACCGCCCGCATCAGTTGAGGCTTGTGGGCCATTACCTGCAAGGGGTTCAGGGCAGTGCCGTAGGTTTTTTCCAGGCTTTCGTAAACCTTCTGCAGTTGCTTATCGGCTTTCTCTGGAGTAACAGGAGGGATCCGCATGGACTGTCTATAGCAATTGCCGCATTCTCGACTTTAGCGCGTTTGGGAGATCTGCCCAAGCCTTCCACCCTCCTGTCCTGGCTGCTTTCTCTTCGCAAGCCCCAGTTCAATTGCCCAAGGACTGCTCAATGGCTTCCACTTGCTGCTGGGTAGCGGTGGCTCCTTGGTTGAGGGTTTGTTGCAGTTGATCCCGCGACTGGTAGATCTGCAGCGGCCCTCCCTGCGGGATCCCTTGCTGGGCGGCCTCGGGACTGGCCTGTTCCGGCCTTGGCTCCGAGCTCAAGGGGTTGCGGTAGAGGCGGTTGACCAGCAGAAAGCCCACCAGCACCACGGCAGCAGCCACCAAAAGTCGAATCATAGGGGATCCCTTGCAAACCGCTAGTTCTAGACCTAGAATGCCCCAAAAGAGCGACGAGTATCAGAAGGCTAGGAGCCCTCTCCCCACGAAGAAAGTAAGAGCAACCTCAACAGGTCTCTAGGGGCATGGATCCCGTTGGCTCCCAGTTGTCAGCCGGGTTGGGGCAGCAAAGTTGACGGGCCTCTGTTCCTTCAGTACGATAATGGATCTAGCTGGGCGAGTGGCGGAACTGGTAGACGCACCGCACTCAAAATGCGGCGGGAAACCGTGTCGGTTCGAATCCGACCTTGCCCATGGCAAAGTGACCTGCCTGCTTCCACGACCTGCAGCTAGCAGCAGAGTTCACCTCCACTACCCCGCTTTCAAGCGGCGCACCAGTTGCCAGCCCTCCACCTCGGCCAAAGGCTGCAGCCCCAGATTCTGGATCGATATCTGCTGAGCTTGGACAGGAGAGACCCACAGGTAATCCCCATGTTTCCCTGCTTGCAGGGCCTGGTTATCCACCCACCGTCCTGGGTTGGGGGTGTAGAAGGCAAGGGCCTGGGCCTGACAGACGTCCGCTAGGCCGCTGCGGCCAATGTCCACTGTGGGAAAATCAGAGTCTGCAGAGCCCAGCATCTGTTTCCAGTCCATCTGGGCAAAGGCGGGATTGAAATTGCCGAAGTCAGGCCGCAGGACAATGCTGACCACGGCGAGGAGGCTGGCAGCTAGAAGCGTGCCCACCCAGAGTTCGCCGGCATAGTGCAGCACCCGCCGCCAGCTCCAGATCGCTGGCAAGAGCAGATACAACAGGCCGATCGCCATCAATGGCCAAGCGTGGGGTTGGAGCAGACCCAGTCCCTCGACGTCCCGCTTGAGGGCCAGCCCCAAACCCAAAAGCAGGGTTCCCACCGCCGCCAGCCCCCAAGAGAGCACCTGGGCCACATGGGGTCTGTCGCGGCGAGAGCCTCGTCCTACTGTTGCCGGCAAGGCGGAGCGGAGCGGAAAGGGCAGAGCTTGATCCAGAACCACCCCCGCTAGGAGAGCTAGCCAGGGATAGAGCTGTACCGTGTAGTAGGGCGTTTTGGTGGGATAGAGCTGCAAGAGCAAAAACAACAGCAGGGGGAAAGACCAAACCAGCAGGGTGGATCCCGGCTTTTGCCGCAGCAGCAGCCAGCCTCCCACCAAGGCCAAAACCGTCCAGGGGAAGCCATGGATCGGGATGTGCCAAAAGTAATACCAGCCGGTGGCATCGGCATGGAAGGGTTCTTGCCCCAGATCCCACACCTTCCCCACCAAAGCAGCTAACACCTTTGGGCCGTGCACCCCTACAGCCGGCACTAGCCACAGGCCAAAGATCCCCAAGCCCAGGCCAATTGCCAGCCAAAATTGGGCAGATCCCAGCCAGTGCCGCCGCTGCTGCCACAGGTAGGGGATCAAAGCCACCGCCGGCAGCAGGATCATGGCGCTCTTCATCAAAAGGCCCAGTCCAAAGGCCACTCCCGCCAACCAGAACCAGCGCCGGTGGCCGCGGATGCCGTTCACTAGGCCTAGGATCCCCAGGAGCTCCAGGCAGGTTAGAGGCACATCCTGGCCCACCAGCCGCCCCTGCTGCACCCAGAGGTAGCACAGGGGCAAAACTGCCATTCCCAAGAGGGCCGCCCGGCTTGGCAAAAAGGCCCGCCCAATCCAGCCGATGAGGGGGATGGAAAGCAAAGCCGCCAGGATCCCGGGCAGCCGCGCCGCCCACTCGTTTACGCCATAAAGGGCAAAGCTGAGGGCCACGCTCCAGGTAAGTAGGGGAGGCTTCTCAAAAAAAGGCTCTCCCAGAAAAGTTGGCCCCAGCCAGTTGCCTCCCCGCAGCAGCTCGCGAGCCATCTGGGCGTAAAAGCTCTCGTCACAACCAGCCAAACTGGGATCCGCTCCCGAGAGCACAAACAGCGGCACTGCCAGGCCCACGATCAATAGGCTCAAAGCCCAAAAGGAAAACAGATGCGGGTCGCGGCGAAACTGGACAAAAGAGCTGGCTGGGGGCAGGGATCCCCGGCGAGGAGCACTGCCCAAACGGTTGGGGTTGCCGAAGGGACGCATGAACAAGCCCTCTGGAACGGCACCAAGTGGCGGCTCTAACCAGACTAGACTCTGCAGAAGGAGATCTGGCCTTTTCTTTTTACGGAAGCTCCAGGGATCCAGGAACGCCCTCCAGGCTGGCTGGCAGAGAGGTTAGTCCCTGAAACCAGCTGAAAAACTGCTCGGCATAGGGTCGAAGGGCAGGCTCCAGGTAGTAGAAGTTCTCCGCCCGATCTGTAAACTCCCAAAACTCAGAAGCAGTGGAGTGAAGTTCCTGGCGGATGATCTGCAGTCGGGCCAAAGGCTCCTGTTGCATATCCTCATAGATCAGCCTGGCCAAATCCTCCCGCCCACGGCTGAGGAAATAGGCTGCTAGCCGCGCCTGGGTTTTCCGGATCCCGCGCAGGGTCATTTCCTGCTGCTCGCTTTCCGGGTCTTGGTCCAGGTGGAGCAGGACTTGTAGGATGGCCTCCGTTGTCTCTGACTGCAGCGCGCAGCTGAGTTGGGCCAGCACCCCTAGGTCAAAGCCAAAGGCTTCAGAAAGGAAAAGTAAGCCGGCCTTGTAGGCCACTAGGCTGTAGTAGCGAAAATGGCCGACCATCTCCAAGACCAACGCCGACTGCTGATGGCGCAAAGCGGCCTCGGCCAGCAAACGGTACTGCTTGAGCAGGTTGTAGCCGCTGCGGATATCCCGCGCGTTGATCACCGCCCGCAAGTAGGTGTTGAAGAACTTAATCACCCAGCCGACCAGCCGGAGCTCCCGGCTTTGCAGGGCGCGGATCCCCAGCTCCCGCGTGTGAATGGCCACCAGAGTACTTGCTTGCCGCAGGCCATTGAGGCCCTCAGTAAACAGGGCCTGATACTGCCGCAGGATCTTCAGCTCCAGCCAGGATCCCTCCGCTTCGACTTGGCGCAACAGCCCCTCATCCACTGAGGCAAAGTCCGGATCTCGCCGCAGCGCTGGCGTCCAGAGAAACCAGGAGCGGGGTAGGTGTGCCTTGTGCTGGGCATAGAACATCCACAGGGCCTTTAGGCTATCCAAGGCTTCCAGGAGGATGACCTCCTCCCGTTGGCGCAGGGCGCTGATGGCAATACTTTTGATTTCATCCAAGGCCGAGAGGCAGCGCTGATGGGCGGCAGCGCAAGGTTGTAGTGCAGAGGGCTGCCGCTGTTCTAATCTGGATCGTGAGGATTTGGAGGCAAGGGATCCCAAGATCGCCTGCTGCACCTGCTGCTCAATGCGGCGAATAATCGAAGTCGGCTGCAGGAAGTGAAACACAAAGCTGAAATAGGGGATGAGCACCAAAAACGAGGCCGTACCCAGCAGTAGGTTTAGCCCAATCAGGAGCTGGGGATCCTCGTAGAAACCCAGGGCCACCGAGCTCCACAAACTGACCACATTCGCCAAAATCAAAAACGAGAAGAGGTAGAAATTGGTCTTCTCCCGCAGAAACAACTCGGTAACTTTGGGGGTGAAGCGATCAGCACTCAACTGCACCACAATGGCCACCACCGAGAGGGTAAAGCCCTAGCATCCCCGACAGCACCTCGGCCAAGGTGACCACAAACTCCTGCAGCGCTCCTGGCTGCTGAACGGGTTGGGCAAGAGCCAACGCCAAGCCGGCTTGGATCCAGCGGTGCGCCCCCCCTGCCCAGGCTAGGCCTGCCACCACCCCCACCGCACTCCAAAGCCAAACTTGAGAGCGAGGCTTGGCAGCGTTTGCGGCTAAACCCATCTCCTCTCCCCCCACCACCTTACCCAATAGGAGCTCAATATTCGCTAAGAAGAGCCTCCACAAACTCGTAGCTGGAAAAAGGCCTTAGATCCTCCAACCCCTCGCCAGCTCCAATAAAGCGGATAGGCAGGTTCATCTGCTGGGTAATAGCTAGGGCGATCCCTCCTTTGGCGGTGCTGTCCAGCTTGGTGAGGATGACGCCGGTTAGCTTGGCCACTTCGGCAAACACCTGGGCCTGGCGCAGGCCGTTTTGCCCTTGGGTAGCATCCAAAACCAAGAGGCTTTCCACCTTGGCTTCGGGAGCTTTCTTGTCGATGATGCGGCGGATCTTGGCCAGCTCCTCCATCAGGTTCTTCTTGTTCTGCAGGCGGCCTGCTGTATCTACCAAGAGCAACTCGGTGCCTCTGGCCTTGGCGGCGGTGATGGCATCAAACACCACGGCGGCCGGGTCAGCGTTAGGGGAAGGGTTGGCGATGACCTCCACCCCCGCCCGCTCTGCCCAGATCTTGAGCTGCTCTACGGCGGCAGCGCGGAAGGTGTCGGCAGCAGCAATTAGACACTGGTAGCCGGACTGGCGGGCCACATGGGCAATTTTGCCGATGGTGGTGGTCTTGCCCACTCCATTCACGCCCACGATCAGCCAGATGTTGAGCGTGCCCCGCTGGGGCGCAAAGGTGGGATCCCCTACCGTCAGCATCTGCCGCATCTGCTGCTTGAGGTACTTCACCGCCTCCTCTGGAGGCACCACCTCCTCCCGCATGCGTTTTTGCAGGGCCTGGAGGATCTGCTCGGTGGCCTCAACGCCCACATCCGCCTGCAGCAGCATCGTCTCAATGGTTTCGACCGCCTCCCGATCAAGAGGCCCCCGGCCCATTAGAGCCTTTAATTGGTTGATCAGGTTGAGGCGGGTTTTGCCCAGACTTCGCCGCAGCTTCTGCAGCCAGGAAATTTCTTCTACGGAGATCTCTTCGGGCTTGCGTCCTTGGGCCGCCAGGATCTCGGCTGACCAGCGGAAGCCCTCGTCGAAAACCAGCTCTTCCGCCGCCGACTCTGCCGACTCTGGGGGTGGGGCAGCAGGAGCAACAACGCTGGCAGGGATCGGCTCTGCTTCCTCCACGGCGCTTGCCTTTAGGGCCTGCAGGCGCTCGGCAGCGCGAGGAGCCAGATCAAAAAAGGAGGGGACAGCAGCCGGCTGCTCGGGAGACGATGAGGGAGAGGCGGCTTCAGGTGCTGTAGCTGCTGGAGCAGAGGGCTGGGATCCCTCGCTTGCGGGGGGTTCTGGGGCGGCTGGGGAGACAACCTCTGCTTGAGTAGCTTTGGCGGCAGCCCGCGCTTTTAGGTTGGCATAGGCGGCTTTAGCAAAGGCCAAATAGTCTTCCGGCGACATGGCAGCCGGCTCTGCCGCTGGGGGGGTTGCCGACTCGGCCTTTTGGGGAGAGGACTCTGCTTCACCCTTGGAGTCGGTGTAGCGACGGCGAAACCAATCAAAGGCCATAATCCCACCTCTAGCCTGACTTTTTTCCAGTTTGGCAAAGCAGCTTCTTTTCCAGAGCTCGGCCTTTGCACCCAAAGAGGAAGGGACAGTTTCCCTAGGCAAACACCACCGTTTTGTTGCAGTACACCAGGACGCGATTTTCTAGGTGATAGCGCACGGCCCGGGCTAGGACCAGGCGCTCCACGTCGCGGCCTTTGCGGATGAGGTCAGCTACCGTGTCGCGGTGACTCACCCGCACTACGTCCTGCTCGATGATTGGCCCTTCATCCAGCTCCTCGGTGGCGTAGTGGGCAGTGGCGCCGATGATCTTGACGCCCCGCTGGTGGGCACGCTGGTAGGGGTTAGCACCGGCAAAAGCAGGCAGCGTAGAGTGGTGAATGTTGATCACCGGGGGCGCCTGGCGGAGCAGCCACCCGCTCAAGACCTGCATGTATTTGGCCAGCACCACCAAGTCAACCAAGTCAATGCGATATTCCTGCAGCAAGGCCAGTTGTCGGGCCTCTGCCTCGGCTCTGTTTTCTGGAGAAACGGGGATGTGGTAGTAGTCGATGCCAAAAGAGCGGGCCAGCGGCTCCAAGTCGGGGTGGTTGCTGATGATCAGAGGGATCTCCGCCGGCAGCTCCCCAGCCCTCTGCCGCCAGATGAGATCCAACAGACAGTGGGGTTGCTTGCTAACCCACACCGCAATGTGCCGGCGCGTATCGGAAAAATGCAGCTCCCAGTTGGCCTGGATCCCGCGGGCAATGCCGGAGAAGGCAGGGACGATCTCCCACCGTTCCAGGCGAAAGCCCTCTAAATCCCACTCGATGCGGCTTAGGAACAACCCTGCCTCGAGATCCGTGTGGTGGTCAGCGTGAAGAATGTTGCCGTCGTAGCTGTAGATGAAGTTGGAGAGCTTGGCTACCAGGCCTTTTTGATCGGGACAGGACACCAATAGGGTAGCCGTGGGCATAGAAGTGCAAAGAGCTCGCCCCTTTACCCTAGGACTTGGATTGGTCTGAGGGCAAGCGCCCCTGGCCAGGGGGTTTCAGTCTTGAGCTCTTGCAGCAACCCAGAACCCCCCGGCTGGCTGTCCCAACGCCTGAAGTTGATGGGAATTACATCACCGCTGAGGAGTCGGCGAGGGACAGCTCCTGAGAATAACTCGAGGGGTTTTGGCCGTGCTGCTGCAGCCAGGCTTTTGCATTCGCCAGGGCATAGTTAGGATTGTCCTTATGCCGAGACAGAGCGGGTCGAAGCGGGGCATGGGCTAGGCAGCATCCACGCTTGAAGATCCCTCGGACAGGGATGCGGCGGCCCTGGGCTCTGCCTCCACAACCGGCTTTGTGGGCATATCGGCTGTGGCAACTGGGTCGGTTTTGAGCGGAGCTGCAGGGGCTGTCTGGGGACTAGAGGCGCGGGCGGCTCTTTCTAGCTCCTGGGCTTCCTGATTTAGCTGAGCCTCAAACTCCCTGGCAGCATCCTGCAAGCTGCGCAAGGTTTTGGCTAGGGCACGACCAATCTCTGGTAGCTTGCGTGGCCCAAACACTAGGAGAGCCACTGCAAAGATAACCAGCATTTCCGGCAGTCCGACGCCCAAGAAATTCATAAGCCCTGGGATCGCTTTGCTTCCCTAGCCTGACATCTTCTTGCCCTTGTCCGCAAGCGCTTTTGCCTCTGCTGCAGCAAACTGCCGCTGCCGTCTTGGCTGGGCTACCAGGTCAGGCCCTTTCCGGCCGCCCAAGCCCAGGGGAGGGGAATGATAAAATTGCGCTATACCTGTTCTATTGGCCTAGGCTTCCCATGCTCCAAGCCCTACAGAAGCTTCTCGGGGATCCCAACGAGCGCAAGATCCGCAAGTACCTGCCTGTTGTCAAGCTGATCAACTCGCTGGAGATCGAGATTGCCTCCCTTTCCGATGCGGAGCTCAGGGCCAAGACCACCGAGTTTCGCCAACGCCTAGACAGAGGAGAGTCCCTCGACGAACTCCTGCCCGAGGCTTTTGCAGTGGTGCGAGAGGCGGCCAAGCGGGTTCTCAACATGCGCCACTACGACGTGCAGCTCATTGGTGGCATGGTGCTGCACGAGGGCCAGATTGCCGAGATGAAAACGGGGGAGGGGAAGACCCTGGTGGCCACCCTACCGGCCTACTTAAACGGCCTGACGGGGAAGGGGGTTCACATCGTTACTGTCAACGGCTATTTGGCCCGGCGAGACTCGGAGTGGATGGGCCAGGTGCACCGCTTCCTGGGCCTGACGGTTGGCTTGGTGCAAGAGGGCATGTCCACCGACGAGAAGCGGCGCAGCTACCACTGCGACATTACTTACTGCACCAACAGCGAACTGGGCTTTGACTACCTGCGGGACAACCTGGCCACCGATATCAGAGAAGTGATGCAGCGGCCCTTTAATTACTGCATTATTGACGAGGTGGACTCCATCCTCATCGACGAGGCCCGCACCCCCTTGATCATCTCTGGCCAGGTGTCCCGTCCCTCCGAGAAGTACCTCAAAGCAGCCCAGGTGGCCCGGGAGCTGATCCGCGACGAGCACTACGAGGTGGATGAAAAAGCCCGCAACATCATCCTCACCGACGAAGGTTTTGAGGCTGCCGAGCGGTTGCTGGGGGTCTCGGATCTGTTCGATCCTAAGGATCCCTGGGCGCACTTTGTCTTTAACGCTGTAAAGGCCAAGGAGCTCTTCATCCGGGATGTCCACTACATCGTCCGCAACCAAGAGGTGGTGATCGTGGACGAGTTCACCGGGCGGGTGCTCCCTGGTCGCCGCTGGTCGGATGGCCTGCACCAGGCCATTGAAGCCAAAGAGGGGGTGCCCATTCAAAGCGAGAGCCAAACCCTAGCCACCGTTACTTACCAAAACCTCTTCCGCCTCTATCCCAAGCTTGCCGGCATGACGGGCACAGCTCGCACTGAGGAAGCAGAGTTTGTTAAAATCTACAACCTCGAAGTGACTGTTATCCCCACCAACCGCCCCATTCGCCGCATAGATGCCCCTGACCTGGTGTACAAGACTGAAAACGCCAAGTGGAAGGCGGTGGTCGAGGAGATTGCCTACATGCACGCCAAGGGGCGGCCCGTTTTGGTGGGAACCACCAGCGTGGAAAAATCCGAACGCCTCTCGGCCATGCTCAAGGAAAGAGGGATCCCCCACAACCTCCTCAACGCCAAGCCGGAGAACGTAGAGCGGGAGGCGGAAATCATTGCTCAGGCGGGTCGCAAAGGTGCTGTAACCATTGCTACCAACATGGCTGGGCGGGGCACGGACATCATCTTGGGTGGCAACGCGGAATACATGGCCCGCCTCAAACTGCGGGAACGGCTGATGCCCAAGCTGGTACAGCTGGATCCCGACAACCCCCTGGGATCGGCCTCCACGACAAGCCGCGGCGGCGGTCAAGGGTTTGGCCCAGCCTCGCCCAAGCCGAAAAAGTCCTGGACGGTGGTCTCCCCCAACTTTTACCCCTGTGAGCTCTCAGCTCGCACCAGCCAGGCTTTGGAGGAGGTGGTGGCCGCTGCAGTGGCCAAGTATGGGTTAAACCGCCTGCCGGAGCTGGTAGTGGAAGATCTCATCGCAGTGGCCTCGGAGAAGGCGCCGGTGCAGGATCCCCTGATCTTGCAACTGCGAGAGGTCTACAACAGCATCAAGGCCGAGTACGAAAAGGTCACGGAGGCCGAGCACGAGGAGGTGGTGCGGCTGGGGGGCTTGCATGTCATTGGCACGGAGCGCCACGAGTCCCGCCGCATCGACAACCAGCTGCGCGGCCGCGCTGGACGGCAAGGAGACCCTGGCTCCTCGCGGTTTTTCCTCAGCCTGGAAGACAACCTACTCAAGATCTTCGGTGGCGAACGGGTGGCCAAGCTGATGGACATGTTCCGGGTAGACGAAGACATGCCCATCGAGCACCCGCTCCTGTCGAAGAGCCTGGAAAATGCCCAGCGCAAGGTGGAGGTGTACTACTTTGACCTGCGTAAGCAGGTGTTTGAATACGACGAGGTTCTCAACAACCAGCGGCGGGCTATCTACTCGGAGCGTCGGCGCATTCTGGAAGGGGAGAACCTCAAGACCAAGATCCTGGACTACGTGCGCAAGACCGTTGAGGAGATCGTGCAAGCCCACGTCAACCCGGAGCTGCCGCCGGAGGAGTGGGAAATCGACAAGCTGACGGCCAAGATGCAGGAGTTCATTCCCCTGCTCAAAGACAACCTCAAGGTTGAGGACTTACGGGATCTCTCCTATCAGGAAATCCTCGACTACCTGATCAAACAGGCGGAGATGGCCTACGAGGCCAAAGAGGCTTTCTTGGATACCTTTGAGCCTGGCCTGATGCGGAAGGCTGAGCGCTTTTTCCTATTGCAGCAGGTGGATACTCTCTGGCGGGAGCACCTGCAGCAGATGGAGGCGCTGCGGGAAGCGGTGGGCCTGCGCGGCTATGGCCAGCGGGATCCCCTCATCGAATACAAGAACGAGGGCTACGAGCTGTTCCTAGAGATGCTGGACAACATCCGCCGCAACACCGTGTACAACCTCTTTGTCTTTACACCCCAGATCGTACAAGTGCCGCAGGCAGTGCCCCTGCAAGCGGTGGCTGCTGGTTCCGAGACAAGCCAGGTGCCAGAAGCCGACTTTACCCACGAATAAAGCAAAGCCTCGCTAGGACACGTGATCAAGAGCGCTTCTCGAAGTCCAGATCCGGCAAGGGCAGCTTGGCGGTGCTGCCTCCCTGGCCACTGAGCATAGCTAGGCGGCGGGAGATCTCGTCCTCAAGAGCCATTTCGTCAAGCTGGGCGGCAAGTTGCTCGCTGCGATCCTCGGAGAGCTCGCTGAGGGCGTGGACCTTGAGCTGGCGAGCCTGGATGGCGTTCTTGGCCGCCTCAAATTGGGACTTGGCCGAGTCAATGCTATAGGCGTTGTTAACGCGGGTCATCTGTTCAAGGGCTTTGTTCACCTCGTAGATGTCTTTGAGGTTGCTCAGCTCGCGCTTGTAGAGGGCCAGACGCTCTTTTTCCCGGGCCAGCTTTTCCTTGGCAGCCTTGACATAGCGCTCAGCAGTTTCCACTCGTTCCTTGAGCGGGCCAAGAGCGGCCTCAATGCGCAGGGCTTCGGCCATAGCTAGGCGAGCGGCTTCTTGATCCCCCCGTTGCATAGCCAGGCGAGCCTTGTTCTCCAGCGCCTGGTACTCCCGCACCTTTTGCACGTACTTTTGCTCGGCCCGCTGGTAGGCAGCTACCTGGGTGGCGACGGCTTCGGTGAGACGCTGCACAGTCTCCTGCATGGTTCGCACCGATTCTTCGGCCACCGCCACTGCCTCTGCCCCGCCTTTTTCCACCGGCAGCCCCCAAAGCCAATTCCACGTGCCCACGATGAGGCTGCCGGCTCGCTGCCCGAAAATGCCGTAGATGATCTTGCGCACGCCCACGGCTTGCCCTCCCTATCGCTGCCTTTCACTGTATTCAATTTCCTCTGCAACTGGGAAGATTGCCAGAAAGGGGCAAGCGGACAAAGTCAAACCCTTGCTCCCCCAAGGCCGGGATCAAACGGCGGACTACCTCGGCTGCCTGAGATCCCCCCTGGACGCCGTCGTGGAGCACAATCAGGGAGCCGGGCCGCACTTGGTTGAGCACCCGCTCCACCACCACGGCCACCGGCGGGCAGAGCCAATCCTCCGGCACTACACTCCACATCACCGGTAGATACCCCCAGGAGCGCAAGTCGGTTAGCGTCCGGGGCGAAGAGACCGTTGGGGGGGCGCACGGCCCGATACTCTTCTGGGGTGCCGCCACAGGCAGCCACGAGGGTATCCTGGCTGCGTCGCAAGCTCTGTAGCAGTTCGCCTCGGCTAAGCTGGGTAAACGAGCGGTGCTGCCAGCCGTGCAGGCCAATGCCGTGGCTCTGTTGGCGGATTTTCCGGGCCAGGTGGGGCCAGCGCTGCACCCGTTCCCCCAACACAAAGAAGGTGGCTGGTACCTGAAACTCCTGTAAAACTTGCAACAGGGTCGGCGTGTATTCAGGGTGAGGGCCATCGTCAAAGGTAAGGGCCACCTGTCGCTTCTGAGGATCTGGCGGTAAGTCCCAGAGAGCCTCAGGAAAAAGGGTCTTGAGGCCCTGCTGCAGAAGGGGGTAGAGGGCAGAGGGGAGGATCTGCGGCGGCCAAAAGGGCATAGATTGACCTCAACTTTCCAGAGAGCCCCTTGTTACCCCCAACTGGCTGTACAGCTTTAGCTCCCGCCACAGTTGAGAGCCACTCATCTGGCCCTGGAGGAGCTGTTGATAGCAGCGTAGGGTTTGCTGAACCTGCTCGGCAGACTCCCGCAAGAACTCAATGCGCAGATATCGCAACCCCAGCGCCAGGAGCTGCGACACATATTCTGCCCCAGTTTGGGCCTTGCCATTGTAGAGGGTGTTGCGGCAGCCAGCATCGGCTTTCAAAATGTGCTCCACATTGGCCCTGTCCCTCAGCCTTACTTCGTGCTTTTCGCAGGGGCGGCCACAGTTGGTGTAATCCGTGCCACTGGACAAAAAGGCGCAGAAGACGCAGTGCTCCATGTGGAACATGGGCATGTGCTGGTGGATAGTAACCTCGTACCAATGGGCAGGGCCAGCCTGCAGCAGGGATCCCAGTTGCTCATGGTTGAGGTCATAGGAGGCCGTCAGGCGCTCCAGGCGGTAGCGGCTTTTGAAATAGTGGGCGGTGAGGGGATTGGCCACGTTCAGGGAAAAATCGCCGATGCAGCGCTGGTTGGCGAAAAAGCGCAGGTGGTCGTAGTTTCGCACCAGATAGCCATCGGCTCCTGCCGCCAGCACCTGTTTTAGAATCCAAGTTTCCCCCGGCTTAGTGATGCGGGGCGGGGCCGCCCACAGCTCCACCTCGGGGTGAGAAGCTTTGGTAGCGCGGATAACTTCCCGGTAGCGGCGGGGATCCTCAAACTCCAGGTAGATCTGGCGGATGCCACAGGCAATTGCCGCCGACAACTGGGCCGGCTCCCGCACCAACACCACCAGCTGGGGCAATCCCGGCTCGGCTGGCTCTAGGGGAGGCAGCAGGTCTTGCCAGTGGGCGTCAGGATTGAGCTGCCAGCGGCGCGGCTGAGCCCGCAGCGCTTGCAACTGCTCCACTGCCTGGCGCCGCATTTGGTTGAGGACGCTGACCGGCAGCATCACCTCCCCCTCCAGGGCATTGTGCAGGGATCCCAGCCGGAAGGGCGTACCTCCTAGGCGGCCCAGTTGCTGTCGCAGCTTCTCGTCGGTGAGGGGCTGCTGGCGAGCAGGCTGCAAAGGCATGGGGGAATCCACCTGCACCACGTGGCCCTCTTCATCGCGCAGGATGAGGGTCAGGGGCAGTCCGGCCTGGCCATGGACTTCCAGGTGGACGGGGCGGCGGAAGCGCGGCTGATCCCCGGCATAGCTCTGGCGCAGGCGCTTTTCCAGCTCTGGGTCGCTGGTCTTCCAGAGGCGATCCCCTACCCGCAGGCGTTTGAGGTCAATTGCCCCCTGGGCAAAGCTCAGCCAGGCCAACCCCTGCTTCTGGTGCACGCGGTAAACTCGTCCCCCCTGCTCCGGCAGCTCTGGCTCCCCCTGGTCAAACACCACGCCATCCCCCGCCTTGAGGGGGGCCTCTAGGCGCACTCCCACCTGATCCCCCTCGATCCTCACCACCTGCCCCAGGTAAACGCCGCGCTTTTTGCCAAAACGGGCATGCACCAGCTTCTTGTTGTTGATGCCTCGCAGCCAGCCGGTGTACAGGCCGCGGGAAAAGCTCATCTCCAGCTCATACCATTCCTGGGCTGAGGGCTGCCACGCCTGCCCTGCCCCCAAGGCGTCCAAGGCCCGCCGATAGATGCGCGTTACGCTGGCTACATACTCTGGGGATTTCAGTCGGCCCTCAATTTTCAAGCAGTGGATCCCTAGCTTGACTAGCTCTGGCAACACTTCCAAGCCAGCTAAATCTTGGGGGCTAAGTAGATACCGCTTCTCTCCCAGATCGCGGCGAACCCCGTCCACCACCAGCTCGTAGGGCAAGCGACAGGCCTGGGCGCACTCCCCGCGGTTGGCCGAGCGTCTCCCCAGCGCCTCGCTGGTTAGGCATTGCCCGGAGTAGGCCACGCACAGGGCCCCATGGACAAACACCTCCAGAGCAATTGGGGATCCCCTCTCTTCCAGATGGGCGCGGATCTTGGCTATTTCCTTGAGGGAACACTCCCGCGCCAGCACCACCACCTCACAGCCCAGCTCGGCAGCAAACTCCGCTCCCACGCCGCTGGTAATAGTCATCTGCGTTGAGGCGTGGATGGGCAGGTCGGGAGAAAGATGTCGAACCAGGCGCGCAATGCCGACATCCTGCACGATGACCGCGTCTACCCCTGCTGCCGTCATCGCGCGGATGTACCGTTCCGCCTCCTCCAGCTCTTCAGGAAAGACCAAGGTATTTAAAGTGACGTAGCCCCTCACGCCGCGCTGGTGCAGCCAGGCCATTAGTTCTGGTAGGTCCGCCTCCGTAAAGTTGCGGGCGCGCAGGCGAGCATTGAACCGTTCCAGTCCGAAGTAGATGGCGTCGGCTCCGTTTTCCACCGCTGCCTTGGCACACTCCCAGTCCCCCGCCGGCGCTAGCAGGAGAGGCATCCGAGCTGGCAAAGACTGCTCTCCAAGGCAGCCTGTTGATCCCCCATCTCTGACAACAGCCTTCATGGGAAGAGAACCCGCCAACCCAAGGGAGCCTTTCCCATTCAAAAGGATCCCCCAGGGTAACTCCCTCTAGCCTACCCGATCTGCATGTGAGAAGATCAAAGCCTGACCTCCCCATCTCTGAGCAGACTCCCGAGGTTTAGCCAACACGGTATGAGCAAGTCTAGCGACCGCTTGCTGCTGGAGTTTGAGCAGCCTGTTGCCGCTCTCGAGCAGCGCATCCAGGAGATTCGGGCCTTGGCTGAAGAAAACGACATTGATGCTTCTGAGCAGATTCGCCAACTGGAGGCCAAAGCCGAAGAGCTGCGCCGCGAGATTTTCAGGCAGCTCACACCTGTCGAGCGGCTGCAGGTGGCCCGCCATCCCCGTCGCCCTACCACCTTGGACTATGTGCAGACCATCTGCGACGATTGGTTTGAGCTGCACGGGGATCGCCACGGCCAGGACGATCCGGCCATTGTCGGCGGCCTAGCCAAGCTGGAGGATCAGCCGGTGATGATCCTCGGCCACCAAAAGGGCCGCGACACCAAAGACAACATCCACCGCAACTTCGGCATGCCCAACCCTGCCGGCTACCGCAAAGCCCTGCGGCTCATGGAGCATGCCCACCGCTTTGGTCTGCCCCTTTTGACCTTTATCGACACGCCAGGGGCCTACCCAGGAGTTAAGGCAGAGGCTGAGGGCCAGGGGGAGGCCATTGCCACCAACTTGCGGACGCTGTTTCAGCTGGAGATCCCCATTATCTGTACGGTGATTGGCGAAGGGGGATCCGGGGGGGCCTTGGCCATTGGGGTGGGCAACCGCATTCTGATGTTTGAACACGCCGTCTATTCGGTAATCTCACCAGAGGGCTGTGCAGCCATCCTTTGGAAAGATGCCAAAAAAGCACCCCAGGCGGCAGCAGCCCTGCGCATTACTGCCCAAGATCTGCTGCAACTGGAGGTCATTGACGAGATCCTGCCAGAGCCAGTGGGGGGTGCCCACCGCGCCCCTTTGGAAGCTGCCCAAACTCTCAAAGAGGCTCTCCTAAGACACCTCAAGGAACTTTCCAGGCTGAGCGGGCGGGAGTTGCGGGAAGAGCGTTACCAAAAGTTTCGCCGCATGGGAGCTTTTCTGGAGCTGGCCTAGGAGAGCTAATTATCTTCAGCGAAGCTAGCTCTGCTACGAAAAATTACAGTTCCTGGCCGGCTCTGAGGTCAAAGATCAAGTCAGTGGTAGATTCAAAGTGCTGCGCGCTATCCCAAGCGCGGCCCAAACAACGCTAACTACAACGAGAAGGGAGGCTATGGCTGTGATGGAAGGCGATCCCCGGCAGGGCGCTAAGCTCCCCCTCTTCGGGGGATCTACCGGAGGGCTGTTGAGCGCAGCCGAGACCGAAGAGAAATACGTCATCACCTGGACTGGCAAGCCAGGGCAGGTGTTTGAGATGCCCACGGGCGGGGCTGCTGAGATGGTGGAGGGTAAGAACTACCTCACCTTCGCCCGCAAGGAGCAGTGCCTGGCTCTTGGGGCCCAGCTGAGATCTGAATACAAGATCAACGACTACCAGATCTTCCGCATTCCGGCAGGGGGACAGCCGGAGCTGGTGCATCCCAAAGATGGCGTCTTCCCTGAAAAAGTTAACGAGGGTCGCCAGCCCGTCGGCAAGGTAGATCACAGCATCGGCAAAAACCGCGAGCCCGTTACCTACAAGTTCACCGACGGCAAGCCCTGGGACTAATTGGGCAGTCTTGGTCTTGTCCGATCCCCTGCCAGGCTCAGGGGATCCCTTTTGTCTGTCTGCACCTCTTTAAAAAAGCTCCAGCTCACTTGGAGCCGGAGCCGCAAGGTCTGGCATTCCTGGTCTACTTGGCAACTGCCGCGAAGAACTCCTTGGATTTGACCGGGTCGGGCTTTAGGGTTCTCTGGCCGGGCTGCCAGTTGGCTGGGCAAACTTCATCGGGGTGGGATTGGACATACTGGATAGCCTGCAGGGTGCGCAGGGTCTCATCCACGCTGCGGCCAAAGGCCAGGTTGTTGATGGTGGCGTGCTGAAGGATCCCTTCCTTGTCGATGATAAACAGGCCGCGCAGCGCCACCCCTGTTGCCGGATCCAGGACATTGTAGGCGGCGCTGATCTCTTTCTTCAGGTCGGAGACCAGCGGATACCTCAGCTCGCCCACCCCGCCAGCTTTGCGGTCGGTTTGCATCCAGGCCAGGTGAGAGTACTCGCTATCCACCGAGATGCCGAGGATCTCCGTGTCCAACTTGGCAAACTCGTCGTAGCGATCGCTGAAAGCCGTGATCTCGGTCGGGCAGACAAAGGTAAAGTCCAGGGGGTAAAAGAGCAGCACCACATACTTCTTGCCCCTGTAGTCAGAGAGCCTCACCGTCTTGAATTCCATGTCGTAAACGGCCGTGGCCGAAAAATCGGGAGCTAGCTGCCCCACCCGCAGACATCCTTGCTGAGACATGAGGTCGACCCTCCTTCCGGTAAGGTGCAAATGTAAACTAAAATCAACATACCATACTCATAATGAGTTTGTCTTGCGGGTTAGGCAAGCTAAACCGACCCGACAACCTCTTGTCCCTCACCCATTTACAGTATCTGCCAAGGTATCCAAATGGGGGGGCAGCCAAGGATGGGCTTCTACTTCAGGAAGGGAAGAATCCAGCAACCAGCGGCAGGGGCGGCGCTCTTCCAAGATGGTAGTGGCGCAGCAGCAGCTATAGACTTCTAGGTAGTCGTCGGGTTCTGCCTCGAAAGTGGCATACTGGCCTGGGAAGAGGGTGCGCTCCCAGTGGCCAGGGATCGTCCGGATTACCTGAACCCGGCCAGAGCGGTTGACATAAACGTATCTTTTCATTGCTGTTTTTTAATTCCCTTAAGAAAAACTTATTGCCCTTTAGGACAGGCTATCATCCTTGATCCCCAGCCGACAATAGCCAGCGGCTGGGACGGGGATCGCCCTTTGCGCTTGACTTTTGGCAATTTGTTCTCTCAGGTTATTCAAGGTGGGGATAAAGATCTCGAGAAGAAGCCTGCCCTGGTAAACTGGGAGAGAGTTTGAAGAGATCCTTACTGAAGTTGGCCTTCATCGTTCCGAGGGGGGCATACCGTGGACAACAAGTTGGGGCTCGAGATCATCGAAGTGGTGGAACAGGCTGCCATTGCTGCCGCCCGCTGGATGGGCAAGGGGGACAACAAGGCCGCTGACCAAGCAGCCGTAGAAGCCATGCGGGAGAAACTCAACCAGATCCCCATGCGCGGTCGAATCGTCATTGGGGAGGGAACCCGCGACGAGGCCCCCATGCTCTACATCGGGGAGGAAGTGGGGATCTGCACCCGTCCCGACGCCGAGCAGTTCTGTCGCGTGGAAGAGCTGGTGGAGATCGATATTGCTGTGGATCCCTGCGAGGGCACCAACCTGGTAGCCAAAGGCCAGAACGGATCCATGGCGGTGCTGGCCATCTCCGAGAAAGGCGGCCTTCTCAACGCCCCGGACATCTACATGCAAAAACTAGCGGCCCCGCCCCAGGCCAAGGGCAAGGTTCACCTGGACTATCCGCCAGAAAAGAACCTCAAGATCATCGCCGAAAGCCTGGGTCGGGAAGTGGCGGACCTAACGGTAGTGGTCATGGATCGCAAGCGCCACACCGATCTCATTCGCCAAATCCGCGAGGCAGGGGCGCGGGTGAAGCTAATTACCGATGGCGACCTCTCGGCAGCTCTGGCAGTGGCGTTCAGCGGCACAGGTATCCATGCCCTGATGGGGATTGGAGCGGCTCCCGAGGGAGTGATCTCGGCAGCGGCGCTGCGCTGTCTGGGCGCTCACTTCCAAGGGCGGCTCATCTACGATCCCGAAGTGGTGCAGGCGGGCACCTACCTGCCACCGGTAGAAGAGACCCGGCGAGAACTAAAAGAAAAGGGCATTGAGGATCCCGATAAGGTATGGGAGTGTGAGGAGCTAGCCAGCGGCAAAGAGCTGCTCTTTGCGGCCACCGGCATCACCGATGGGGATCTGGTACGGGGAGTGCGCTTCTTCGGAGGTGGAGCGCGTACGGAAACGCTGGTGATTTCTAGTCAATCCCGCACCGTGCGCTTTGTGGACACCATCCACCTGAAGGAGGGCCAGCAGCCCCCCGCCCTGCAACTGCGCTGACGGATCCCCTCCTAGCTCTTCCCAGTGACGAGGGCGGCTTTCCCTGGGGAAGGTCGCCCTTCTGCTTGGGAGAACGTTAAAAAATCTATCAAGGCCGACCCCGAAAAAACGTAATAACTCTTCAGCAAAATCTGGCAAAACCGATCCGATACTGGTCTTAGGGTTTAGGTAGTCTGAGAAAAGTTACCTAAGCTTGCTGCAGCCAAGACAGGTAAGACGCTTTGCCTAGGCTCTAGGCTATTCTTGTTTCGGGCAAGGTTTGCCTTTGTTTAGAGATTTAACAATCAGTGGTCTATAGACGACGGAGAGGCATGTTTATCGCGGTTGTCGGTCTTAGCCATCGCACAGCTCCTGTGGAGATCCGGGAGCGCCTCAGCATTGGGGAGGCCGAGGTGGGAGAGAGGATCCGGCAGCTCCGTGCCTACCCCCACATTGAGGAAGCAGCAATCCTCAGCACCTGTAACCGGCTGGAGGTCTACATCGTTACGCCAGAAACCGAAAGCGGGGTGCGGCAGACGATGCAGTTTTTGGCCGAGGCAAAGGGGATCCCCCTGCCCCAACTGCGTCCCCACCTGTTTACCCTGCTCTACCAAGATGCGGTGACCCACTTGATGCGGGTGGCGGCCGGGCTGGAGAGCTTGGTGCTGGGAGAGGGGCAGATCTTGTCGCAAGTGAAAAAGGCTCAACAACTGGGCCAGGCTTGCAACGGCACGGATCGCATCCTCAACCGCCTCTTCAAGGCAGCCATCACTGCCGGCAAGCGCGTCCGCGCGGAGACGGGGATCGGCACCGGCGCCATGTCCATTAGCTCGGCAGCCGTGGAGCTGGCCCTGCAAGAGCAGGGATCGCTTTCCCAGGGCAAGGTTACCGTCGTGGGAGCAGGGAGAATGGCCCGCCTCTTGCTGCAGCATCTTCTGGCCAAGGGAGCGGTGGATATTACCCTAGTCAACCGCTCCTTAGAGCGGGCAGAAGCGCTAGCCCAGCAATTTGAGCAACCAATCCAAGTCCTGCCTTGGGAGTCGTTGCTCAACAGCGTGGCGGAGTCCAATCTGGTCTTCACCAGCACCAGCGCCACCCAGCCCATCCTTACCTACGCCCAACTAGTGGAAGTGCTGCAGCCGGATCAGCCGCTGCTGTTGGTGGATATCTCCGTGCCCCGCAACATCGAGCCCGAGGTAGAAAAGCTCAGAGGGGTGCGGCTGTTCAACGTAGATCACCTCTCTCGCGTCGTGGAAGAAAACCGCGCCCAACGGCAAAAGCTGGCCCTGGCTGCCGAGGCCTTGATCGAAGAAGAGGTGGAGCAGTTCATGGAGTGGTGGCGTTCTCTGGAAACAGTGCCCACCATTTCCAGCCTGCGCCACAAGGTGGAGTCTATCCGCGAGCAGGAGATGGAGAAAGCTCTCTCCCGGCTGGGCAAGGACTTTGCCGAGAAGCACCTGGAGGTCATCGACGCCCTCACCCGTGGCATCGTCAACAAGATCCTGCATGACCCTATGGTGCAACTGCGGGCCAAACGGGACATCGAGGCCCGACGGAAGGCGATGCAAATTCTGCAGGAACTCTTTAACCTCGATCCCATGCCCTTTCAGGCCCAGCAGGAGCGCTAGGTTTTAAAGAATTGCAACAGTCCCCTCATCTTCAGGCAACAGCGGACCTTAGGATACACAAGTAGGCTACGGGATTTGGGGCTATGTTCGGGCAATACGAAGTGTTCGTGCAGTTGGCGCTGCTTGCCTTGATTGTCTTGGCAGGGCCGGCGGTCATTTTGGTGCTTTACCTGCGCGGGGCTGATATGTGAGGCAAGGGTTGCCCGGTAGCGCTGGCAGGGCAACTCTCTCTGCGATGTAACACTTCTTTGCGCTAGAGTTGTAGAGGCACCCCCAGGAAAGGCTGGGGGTAAGTTTTTCTACGGATTGAGGGCTATGCCGATCCCTATCCGCAACATTGCCATCATTGCCCACGTTGACCACGGCAAAACCACCCTCGTGGATGCCCTGTTGCGCCAGGCAGGAGCCCTGCGGGCGGAAGGAGACATTCCCGCCTGCGTGCTGGATTGCAACGCCCTAGAGCGGGAGCGGGGCATCACCATCCTGGCAAAGAACACCGCCGTTCGCTATGGCGAAACCCTGATCAACATCGTCGATACTCCCGGCCACGCCGACTTTGGCGGGGAGGTGGAGCGGGTGCTGGGCATGGTGGAAGGCTGTCTGCTGATTGTGGATGCCAACGAGGGCCCGATGCCTCAGACCCGCTTTGTGTTGCGTAAGGCCTTGGAGAAGGGCTTGCGCCCAATCGTGGTGGTCAACAAAATTGATCGGCCTCAGGCCGAGCCCTACAAGGTCATCGACAAAGTGTTGGATCTGTTTCTGGAGCTAGGCGCTGACGAAGACCAGTGCGACTTCCCCTACCTATTTGCCTCGGGACTACGGGGTTTTGCCCTGGAAGAAGCTGACCTCAAAGCTTTCCTTGCAGGCAACTACAGCGGCCCTCTCGACATGAGGCCTCTCTTTGAGGCCATCCTCAAATACGTGCCGCCGCCAGTGGGGGATCCCGCCAAGCCGCTGCAACTGCAAGTCACGACACTGGAGCACTCGGAATACCTGGGCCGGATTGTGATTGGCAAGATCCACAACGGCACCATTCGGGTTGGGGATCAGTTGGCGGTGGTCAAAGAAGACGGGTCGATTGTCAGGGGCAAGGTAACCAAGCTGTTTGGCTTCCAAGGCCTGGAGCGCATTGAGCTAACAGAAGCCACTGCCGGCAATATTGTGGCCGTGGCGGGGTTTGCCGAGGCCCACATTGGCCACACCCTCACCTCTCCCGAAAACCCCCAGGCCCTGCCGCTGATCAAGGTGGACGAGCCGACGCTGCAGGTGAGGATCTGCGTCAACGACTCTCCCTTTGCCGGCCAGGAGGGCACCTTTGTTACTTCGCGGCAATTGCGGGAGCGCCTGATGCGGGAGCTGGAAACCAACGTGGCGCTACGGGTGGAGGAGACCGAGTCCCCAGATTGCTTTTTGGTGTCGGGGCGAGGCGAACTGCACCTGGGCATTTTGCTGGAAACCATGCGGCGGGAGGGCTACGAGTTCCAGGTTGGCCAGCCGAAGGTGATCTTCCGCGAAGTCAACGGCCAGCCCTACGAGCCCTATGAGCTTTTGGTGTTGGATGTGCCGGAAGCGGCAGTGGGCGCCTGCATCGAACGGCTGGGAGAGCGGCGGGGAGAGATGCAGAACATGAGAGTGGGCGCGGACGGTCGGGCCCAGTTGGAGTTCGTCATCCCGGCGCGGGGGCTCATTGGCTTTCGCAGCGAGTTTGTCCGCATCACCCGCGGCGAAGGGATCATGAGCCATAGCTTTTTGGAGTACCGTCCTCTCACCTCAGGGCTGGAGACTCGCCGCAACGGCGTGCTCATTGCCTTTGAAGAGGGAGTGGCCACCACCTATGCCCTGAAGAATGCGGAGGACCGCGGCGTGTTCTTCATTAAGCCGGGCACCCGCGTTTACAAGGGCATGATTGTGGGTGAGCACAACCGACCCCAGGATCTGGAGCTAAACGTCTGCAAGACCAAACACCTAACCAACCATCGCGCCTCAACGGGAGAAGAGCTAGTGCAGCTACAGGCGCCGGTGGAGATGACTCTGGAGCGAGCCCTAGAATACATTGGCGAGGACGAGCTGGTGGAGGTCACCCCTCAGTCGGTGCGACTGCGCAAGGTCCAGTTAGTGCCCTCTCGCCGCTAGCGGAGGTAAAAGCGCAGGTTGGGGAAATAGAAGGCCCCCCAGAGGCCGAGGAGGACAAACCCCAGGCCAAGGAGCAGCAGCCACAGGCGGGGACGGCTGTGGAGGCGAGTTGCTCCTGTCTGGACATAGGCCAAATCCACCCAGGCAGTGTTGCCGCGGCGGAACCAGCCCACCACCTTGACCTGCCGGCCCATGAGGGCGCGGAGGGGCTTTAGGCCGGAAAAGACATTGCCCAGCGGTCCCAGGGGAGAGGTGAAGCGCAGGGGGATCAGGCCGGTGGCATCCTGGAGCTTGAGCTCTGCTCCCAGTTGGTAGCCAGTTGGTCCCAATCCCAGCAGCTCGCCTTCCAGCTCCACCGGCTGACTGCGGCAGGGATCCGCGTCCGGATCGGCCAGCAAGCTGAGCACCGCAGTGGGCTGGGGCAACAGAGGTCCTCGGTACATGAGCCCTGCCTTGGCCCACAGGCCCATCCCATAGCCCACCACCGCAGCCGCGGCAATGATCTTGGGATCAAGGCGATCTCGCAGCCCTAAGTAGAGGATTAGCCCCACCAGCCAGCCTATAACCATGCCGACCACTTCGGCAGCGTAGATAGCCAGATCCGCCCAGAAGCGAGCCTTTTGAAGAGCCCCTTCCTCCTTTGTCCTGACTAGGCTCAGCTCCGGCAAAAGGCGCAGCCGCTGCGCGTATTCCCCCAAAACCTGAAAGCGCTGTCCCAGCAGGGGATGGCTGGAATTGAGCTGCATCCAACGGGCCCAGGGGTTGAGCTGCTCCCAGCGGAAGACCTGGCCGGCTTGGGCGGGATCCCGCAAGCGGACAGCGGCAGTGGCGGCAGCGGTAGTTTTGAAGTCCAGGAGGCTAAAGAGGCGGGTGCAGTGCAACAGCGAGGAGGGGCGGCGGTCGTTTTTGTGAGCCTCCTGCAGGCCGGCAGCCGACTTGAGCAGGGCGGCCATTAGCCCGTTGGGGTTGCCCGTGGCCTCGACCGCGAAGTGATCGGCGTGGTAGGTGCCCAGGCGGGAGAGGAAAAACAGGGGGTAGGAAAGCACCGTGTAGATCAGGTAGAGCAGGGGAGCCACGTGTCCAATGAGATCCCGCCGTTGGCTCCCCAGGTGGCTCACTTGCTCCAGGGTTAGGTAAACCAACTGCAGGGGGGATCCTAGCAGGGTCATGAGCAGGATGTCGCCGTTAACGATCCGCCCCAGGGCCTGGGCGTAGACGGCGGCAATCTCATCGGGAGCAAGCCGCTGCAAGAGGGCCTGGGTGACCACGATGCGGCCGCCATCGGGAAAAGTGCCGTAGACAAAGGCCAGCGGTCCCCCTTCTGGAATCACCCCCAGGCGCGGCAGTTTGAGGTGCTTCTGGGCGCAGAGGCGCTGCAGCAGGCGAGCTGCCTCGGGGCTATGGCGCTCGAGTTCTCCTAGGCTGGCCCAGCGCAACTTGTGCAGCCGCTGGTGCAGGTGATCCAGGAGCCAGGGGGCAAAAAAGAGCAGGCCTACGCCAAAGTTAACCGCCAGGCTGCCAGCCACCAGCCAGCGTAAGCCGTTGCGCAGCCAGGGCAGCAACCCCTGCAAAAACCAAAGCTGCCGTGGAAAACTTAGCCGCCCAAAATCCAGGTGGCTGCCCACCAGCCCAAAACTCAGCCACCAGAGGAAGAGGAGGCCCACAGCCAGGGATCCCCACTTGGCCCATCCTAGAGAACCGGCCTCCGCCGGCAAGGGGATCCTTAAGCCTACTTGACTGGCCCGTTGGCGGCTGGAGGAGGGGGAAGCAGCGGGTTTTTCCGCCGTTTGGGGCAGACGGGACAGGATTTTTTGGGCCCAGTCTCGCGCCTGAGGATCCGGATGCTGCAGCAGTTTTAGACAAAGCGCCCGCGCCTTCTCTGCTTGGCCTAGCTGATGGTAGGCCCGCACCAAATTCATCTGGGCTTCCAGGACTTGCCTACTTGCTGGGATCCCCCCTCCCTGGCCCCCGTGATGAACCTGGGCCAAATAGTCCTCAAGAAGTTGGATAGCTTCTTGAAAGCGGCCCTGCCGCAGGGCTTCCTTGCCCGCCTCCGCGGGGTTCATCGGCCTGCTCCGAGATCTGCCTGCTCCTCTAGCTTAGGCTCTGGGGATCCCCCCGAAAGGGGGTAGCGGAGCAAGCGCCGCCGCAGACAGTCCAGCGCCGCTTGGGCGCTCCACCAGCGCACGCCCTCTCGGCCGCGCAGGCTACCCAAGCGGTACTCCACCACTTCCACTTTCCCCTCCGGGTAAGCTAAGCCCAGATAGACCAAGCCAACCGGCTTGGCAGCAGTGCCCCCCTCCGGGCCGGCAATGCCAGTAATGCTCAGGGCCCAGTCGGAGCCAAAAACCTGCTTGGCCCCCAGGGCCATCTGGGCAGCTACCGGCTCACTAACTGCTCCATGCTGCTGCAGCGTCTTGGGATCTACCCGCAAAAGCTGCTCCTTGAAGCGGTTGTCGTAGGCAACGATGCCGCCCAGGAAATAGCGCGAGCTGCCTGGGATCCCGGTTACCAACTGCCCCAGTAGCCCGCCGGTGCAGGATTCGGCTACCGCCAGGGTCTGCCGCCGCTGCAGGAGCAGCTCCCCCACCACGCTGGCCAAGGTGGCCTCATCGCTGCCAAAGTAGTCTTCTCCAGAAATCTGCAAAATCTGCTCCACCACTGGAGCAATCAGGGCCTCCGCCGCCTCGCGCGTGGGAGCGCGTCCAGTGACTCGCAGGCGCACCTCCCCTTGGCTGGCGTAGGGAGCGACCGTGGGATTTTCCCCGGCCAGCCAGGGGGCCACCCGCTCGGCCAAGGTCGATTCGGGGATGCCCCAGTAGCGCAGCACGCGGCTGTAGAAGACCTCCTTGCCCCAGCCGAGGGAGCGCAAATAGGGTACAGCCGTCTCCTGCCACATGCGCTGCATCTCCTGCGGCACGCCGGGAAAGGTGAGAACATGCAGGTTGGGGCGGGGCTGCCAAATGAGGCCACAGGCGCTGCCGAGGGGGTTGGGCAGGATGGCGGCTCCCCGGGGCAGAAAAGCCTGCTTGCGGTTGCTAGGCGAGGGCACAAGGCCGCGCTGGCCGTATTTTCGCAGAATCTCCTCCCAGAGCTGGGGGTGCTCCACCATCTCCACTCCAAAAAAGGAAGCCAGCGCCGCATGGGTCAGATCATCCGGGGTTGGCCCCAGGCCTCCTGTGATTAACAGCAGGCTGGAGCGCTGGCAGGCCACCTCCAGGGCCTGGTGGATGCGGGTTTCGTTATCCCCCACCACCGTTTGGTAGTAGTGCGGGATCCCGAGCTTGGCCAGCTCGGCTGCCAGATATTGGGCGTTGGTGTTGGCGATCTCTCCCAAAAGCAACTCGGTGCCAACACAGAGGATTTCGGCCCCTTGGGGGGTGAGGGTTTGGGGTGAACTCATGTTCTGTTTAACCAAGGGCTTCAGACCGCTGACGCAAACAGCTCAGCCGCAAGTATAGAAGTCTTGGCCTCCCTTGGACTCAGGGATCCGGTAAATTGATCCCCCAGCAGAAGGGAGAGGGGGCGCAGCTGCCTGGGCGAGCGCTTCCAGGTCAGAGCCGCTGAGACGGTGGAGAATCCACTCAGGGTGCTGTTTGGCGCCCAAGCGCCGATAGAACTCCATTGCCGGCTGGTTCCAGTCCAAAACCATCCACTCCAGCCGCCCGTATCCTTTGGCCACCGCCTCCTGAGCCACCCGTGCCAAGAGCGCCTTGCCGATGCCCCTGCCGCGGAATTCGGGCAGCACAAACAGATCTTCCAGGTAGAGGCCGGGCCGGGTGAGGAAGGTGGAAAAATGACGAAAGTAAAGAGCAAACCCCACCGCTTGCCCCTCCACTTCTGCCAACAACGCCGAGGCAAAGGCTTCGGGGCCAAACAAATGGTGCCGCAATAGATCAGCGGATCCCGTTACCAAGTGGCTCTGCTTCTCGTACTCGGCTAGGGCGCAGATGAGGTTAAACAAAGCGGGCGCATCTTCAGGCCTGGCAGGGCGGATTTCCATACCTTCTAGCCTCACAACTTGAGATACCGGCACGAGAACAGACTACAGCTAGAACTGACCTGGGTCAGCCAGTTGGCCGAGGGCTGGCCGAGAAGAGCTGGAAAAACCGATTAGAGTGAAGAATATGAAGCAACCTCCTCAGCTCCCATGACGACCTCCACCCTTGATGCTGCTGCTATCCTTGAAGCCTTGCGCCCGGTTCAAGATCCGGAGCTACGCCGCAGCCTGGTGGAACTGAACATGATCCGGGATATCCGCGTCGAGCCGGAGCGGGTGGCCTTTACTCTGGTGCTGACAACGCCAGCCTGCCCCTTGCGGGAGTTCCTCGTCGAGGAGTGCAAGGCTGCTATCCGCCGCCTGGCTCCCGTTGAAACCATCGAGGTTACCGTTACGGCAGAAACCCCCCGCTCGCCCTCTCTGCCCAATCGGCAGCCCATCCCAGGCGTGCGCAACATCATCGCCATCTCCAGCGGCAAGGGAGGGGTGGGCAAAACCTCGGTAGCGGTCAATGTAGCTGTCGCCCTTGCCCAGAGCGGAGCGCAGGTGGGGCTGCTGGATGCGGATATCTACGGCCCCAATGTGCCGCTGATGCTGGGGCTGCAGGATCGGTCTCTGGTGGTGCGCAAACGGGAAGACGGCAGCGAAGAGATCCTTCCCCTAGAAAATTACGGCGTCAAGATGGTGTCGATGGGCCTCCTGGTGGGACGGGATCAGCCAGTAATCTGGCGGGGGCCAATGCTCAACGGCGTCATCCGGCAGTTTCTCTACCAGGTGCAGTGGGGCGAGTTGGACTATCTCCTCGTGGACATGCCCCCCGGCACTGGTGATGCCCAGTTGACCTTGGCCCAAGCGGTGCCGCTAGCGGGCGCTGTCATCGTCACCACCCCCCAGTCGGTGGCCCTCCTCGACAGCCGCAAGGGCTTGAACATGTTCCGGCAACTGGGGGTGCCTATCCTCGGCATTGTGGAGAACATGAGCTACTTCATTCCCCCCGACCTACCGGATCGCCAGTACGATATCTTTGGCTCGGCAGGGGGAGAGACCACCGCCCGCGAGCTGGGGGTTCCGCTGCTAGGACGAATCCCGTTGGAGATTGCTCTGCGCCAGGGTGGAGATGCGGGCAAGCCTATTGTTGTTGACAAGCCCAAGTCTGCCTCGGCCCAGGCGCTCCAGCAGATTGCCAAAGCCTTGGCGGGCCGAGTCTCCATGGTAGCTCTCGGGGCCGGCTAGAAGCGCTCGACTTCTACCAGCGACACGCCAAAGCGGCGCCCTGCCAACAGGATCCCTTCCTGGACCTTGCCGCGCACAGTTATGGTGCTGTTCATAGCTGGCAGCCCCTTGTCCGTGAGGACCCAGAGGGAGCCGCTGTGGTCTTGGATCTCGTACACACCCTGCCCGAACACCCCTATTTGGTTGACCACCCGGCCACGGACGTAGACATTGGCGTAGCGGGAGGGATCCTGCTCAATCTGGGCAATGGGGGTTATGCCAAGGCCTAGCCGTGCCAACTGGCTACATCCACCTAAGGCTAGGCTGAGGCAGAGCAAGAGGAGTAAGGAGCCGCGCATGGATTTTTCCCCACAAGTGCTGCTCCCACCATAGCAAGCCCCTAGCTAGAACTTCTCCCCGATGCCAAAGTGCAGTTGAGCCCGGCCGGCCTCTCCTTGCCCAACAGCGTAGTCGATCCGCAGCGGCCCCAGGGGAGATTGGATGCGGATACCAGCCCCCAGCCCTAAGCCACTGCCGGGCTTGTTGCGCACCGCCGCCGGATTGCCGATGACCGCCGCGCCGCTGCCCAGATCGGTGCCGTAGTCGGCAAAAACCACTACCCCCACCGGGTCGAAAAGGGGAAAGCGCAATTCCGCCGTCGCAGTGGCAAAGCTGCGGCCGGAGCCGATGCCGCCCTCAAAAAATCCCCGCACCGAGTTGCCTCCGCCAATAGGGAAAGCGTCGTAGGGAGCCAAGTCGCCAAGGGTAGTGCCCGCCCGCACGTCAAAAGCCAGCACTTGGGGCCGCTCGCTGCGCGTTTCAAAGAGCTTGACGGGAATGAACTGACTGTAGCTGGCCTCGAGGCGGTTGGCGTTCAGGCCGTTCTGGAACAGACGTACCGACTGCTCGGTGAAGAGGCGAAAGACGGATCCCTGGCTGGGGGTGTTGAGGTTGTCGCGAGTGTCGTGGATGAGGCCCAACCGCAGGCTGGTATAGCTGTCTTGGCCGCTTGTGCTGAAGGTAATCGGGTTGCCCAGCACATCAAAGCGCTCCTGCTCGCCTTTGCTGTTGCGGGCTTCCACAAATTGGACGCGGGCACCCAAGCTGGCCCGCCAATTCCCTCCAAGGGGGCGCGAGAAGGTGATGCTGCCGCCCAGCCGGTTGATGCGCACGGGATCCCCGTTGGGCAGAGTCAATCCCTCGTTGAAAACAAAGCTGGAGCTCTGCTGGTTGGAGATGTTGACACTGTAGGAGGTGGGGATCTCCAGCGTGGCAATGCGCGGGTCGGTGAAGTTGAGGTCGAACAGAGTTTCGTTGGTGCCCACCTGCACATTGAAGCTGGCCTTTTGGTTGTTGCCGCCCAGGTTTTCTTCCGAGACGCTGAGACCGGCAAAGACCCCTGTGGCCGAGCTGACGCCAAGGGTCCCGCTCAAAGTGCCGGTGCGCCGCTCTTCCACATTCACCACCACCACGACTTTGTTGGGATCCCGCCCAGGGTTGAGGCCCACATTCACGTCCTGAAAGAGGTTAAGGTTGAAAACCGCCTGCAGATCTTCCTGGATCTGGTTGCGGTTAAACACATCCCCCGGCTTGGTCTTGAGCTCGCGGGTGATGATGAAGTCGCGGGTTTTGGTGTTGCCCTGCACGCGAATGTCCTCGATCTCCCCTTCAGCAATTTCCAGGGTGAGGGTGCCGTCTTCGGAAGTGCGTACATCAATAACTTTGGCTAGCACGTAGCCTTTGTCGGCGTACCATTGCTCGATCTCCTCCACTGCCGCCTGCAGTTTGCCAAAGTTGAGCACCCGTCCTTCTTGCTCAGCAAAAGCCTTCCGGAGCACCTCCAGATCCAACACTGTTGTCCCTTCTGTGCGCACGGCTTTGAGGACGGGGTTGGGCTTGACCTCAAAGGTAACCCGCACTCCCAGGGGGGTATCGGAGGGCACAGCCCGCACATCGGCAAAGAAACCGGTGGCAAACACGGCGTTGATGTCTTCCCGCAACTGGGATCGAGTGGAGACCTCGCCGGCGCGGGTGCGAATGACTTTGTAAACCTGATCGATCAGCTCTGGGTCATCGGTTCCTTCAACCACCACCTCTGCCACCAAAACTTCTGGCTCGCTGGCAGCGGGGGTAGGGGTGGGGGAGGGTGGGGTGGGCGTGGTGCCACCGGTGTGCAGATCCAGGGTGCCCGGCTGGGGTTGCGCCCAAGCTGCAGTTCCCGCCAGCAGGCTCATCCCCCAAGTGAGCGCGGCAGTAAGCTGGAGCCCGAGTTGCCTGGAACGGTTCCTCATCCCTCACACCCCTAAAGAGAAAAAGATTCCGCCCAGCCGTGAACAATTGGCCTGAATTATATCAACTCCCTCCCTAGCGGATCCGAGCCTTGCCGCGGGCCGGACTGCAGACCTTGGTCAGCTTTTTCCTCAGGGCAGGCGCAGGGATCCCTGGCAGCGCTGGCCACAGCTCTGGGACTCGACCTGCTCGGCGGACAGGTTGGCTTGGGAGTTGAGAATTAGAATTGTGATGGGAGCAGGGGGCGGTAAGGGGCTGCTGTGCCAACCCCACCTGCCAGCGAAGGGCCGCATTGGGGGATTGGGCACGACGAAGACGAGGTTTTGCAGGACATTGCTTTGGAAAGGGGTGGCGCTGTTCTGTTTGCTGTCGAGGAGCACCGTCTGCTGGGCAGAGAAGGTCTGGGCCAGGGCGGTTGGAGCTAGACCTAGGCAGAACAGAGCTGCTACCGCAGGGAAGAGCTTGGCCAGCATCCTCAACGTTCTCCCCATAGCAGTGGGATGCTAGCACCTTAGCTTGTCCCGCCGAAAAGGCTCTCCTCCCTTGCCGCAAAAAAGGCTGCGCCTCAGGGCAAACTTATTCGCCCTAAAAGGCGGACTTTTCATCCTGCTTGCGCCAGCAGGACAGAGTCTTTACCTGAGCAAACACCGCCTCAGACCCAGGGGAGGAGCAAAGGGGGAAAGCTTTGTAGCTCTCAAGAAGCGGGCGATGAGACTCGAACTCACGACATCCAGCTTGGGAAGCTGGCGTTCTACCGCTGAACTACGCCCGCAGTTAACACCAGACACTATACTAGCACTTTCTGGACGGGATCCCTGGTACAACAGAAGCAGCGTTCTGCCTTTGGCCGATGCCCTCTATCCTTCTGCTCTCCGGTAGCCCTGGTCCTCGAGAGTCTGCTGGCCCACCGCCGCGGTCGGAAGCAATTTTGCACTACGTTGCCGGGATCCTATCCCAGTTGGGGCTAAGCAGCGAGTTTGCTTCGGTGCGGGATTTGCCGGCGGAGGACCTGGTGCGGGTTAACTTTGAGAGCCCTCACCTAAAGCAGATCCAAGAGAAGGTGGCCCAAGCCGCTGGGATCGTCCTCTCGGCTCCTGTGTACAAGGCTTCCTATCCCGGCGTGTTCAAGGCGCTGCTGGACTTACTGGATCAGGATGCCTTTGTTGGCAAAGTGATTCTCCCCATCGCCACTGGCGGAACGCTGGCCCACCTACTGGCCATCGACTTTGCCATGAAGCCAGTGCTGGCTGTGATGGGCGCAACCCACATTTTGAAAGGGATCTACATCCTCAGCTCGCAGATTCAGTTTGAGGCCGACGGCACCCTGCGGCTGGAAGATGAGATTGCCGAACGCCTGCAGGCGGGGATCCAGGCCCTTGCCCAGGCAGTGCAGTAAAGGCCAGTCCCGACCCTCCTAGGAATCGCGCAGCAGCACCGGTTTGCTCACAGCAGTACTTTGTCCCAGCCGGTCGAAGACCCGCAAACTGAGCAGGTACGAGCCGGGCGCTAGATTCGAAGGCGGGCGGAGCCGGAAGCGAGTGGTGCAGGATACCTCGCCAGCAACACAGTTTACCTGGGCTGCCGAGAGGGTTTGCACCTCGATCCCGGACCACGAGAGCTGAAACGCCAGCTCTGCCGGGAGCCGCCCTGGCACTGACACCGCAACCCCCACCTCCAAAAATCCGCTTCGACTAATTACGGAAGGAATGTCGCTGCTAAGGATTAGCGGTGGCAAGGGGGTGCTAGGAGCCAGAGCTGCGCTGCTGCAACCCCCTACGGCTACTCCCAGCAGGGCCAACGTCAGTTGCCAAAGTTTGGATCCCACTGGACTTTCCCCTGAAAATCCCTCTCCCAGTATAGGCGGCAAGCTGGACATCTCTAGCGCCAGTTCTCGAGAACCCAAAAGTTTTTACGCTATATGTGGTGGTTGCACTGGATCTTCCCCCACAGCATCTGCTACAGTAGGGCCCATAACCTCTCGAGCAGCCCGGCTATGGAAGGGGAACTAGAAACTTTGCGGGCGCGCGTGCGTGACTTGGAGCGGGCCGTGGCCGAGTCAGAGGCGCTGTCGCTGCAGCAGATTGAGTGTATCCAGCGCCTGGAACGGCAACTGCAGGATCAAGAGCGAGCGTTGCAAGCGTGTCAAGAAGAGAAGGCTCGGCTGGAACAACGTCCTACCCTGGAAGCTTTTCAGCAACAGCAGCAGCACATTGAGGAGCTCCAAAATCTCCTCTGGGAGATGGAGCGTCGCCCCACCCTAGAGCACTACCAGCTCCTGCAGCAGCAGTTGCAAACCAGCCAAGCGGAAATCGAAACCCTCAAGGCAGAATTGCAGCGGCGCATCGAGCCAGCTCGGTTCTATCAACTGCAGCAGGAGCTCTGGGAGCTAAAACAGCAAGCCAACCAGCTGGGGGAGTACGCCGCCAAGTTGCCCCAGGTGCAGCTTTTGCAAGCCCAATTCCAGCTCCGCATCCAGGAGTTGGAGAAAGAAAAGGAGCAGTTGCAGGCGCAGGTGCGGGAGTTGGAAACCCAGCGGGCGGAGCTGGAAGCTGCCCACCGCCAGGCCGAGGCAGAATGGCAAAGCCTGAAGACGCAGCTAGAGAGCGAAAAAGCCCACCTCGAGGCTGAGCTGAACAAGGCCTGGCAACAGCTTCGCCAGTTGGAGCATCTGCGCCAGCAGGCCTCCTTTGCCAAGGCGGAGCGGGCTAGCTTGCTGGAAGAACTGCAGCAGAGCCGGCAGCAACAGGCAGAGCAGGCTCAGCAAATTGCCCAACTGGAGGCCCAGCTACAGGCTCTGCGCTCTGAACAGCCGCCAGCTGAACCCGGCAGCGGTAGAGATCTTGCCCTGGAGGAGCAGGTGCAGGCTCTCTCCCGTGAGGTGGACACCCTGCGGGCTGAGCGGGATCACCTCCTCCAAGAGCTGGCCCAGCGACCGGCGCAGGAAAAGCTGGAAGAAGCCCAGCGGGCGCGGGAGGTGGCGGAGGCCCGCTATCTACTCGGCCAAAAAGAGATTGAGAAGCTGCAGCAGCAGGTGGCGGCCCTACAAGCTAAGTGTGCGCAAATTCAAGCCCACGCGCAGGCGCAAGAAAAGGAGGTGGCTCTGTTGCAGCAGCGCAACCGGGAGCTGGAGGAGCAACTGGCTGCCCTGCGCCAGTCAGCTCCAAGCCGGGCAGGGGTCGAGCTCAGGTCGAGCCATCCAACTGGGGCTGCGCATTGCTGGCGCCATCAGGAACGGCTGCAAGCCCTCCCTGCCCAGCCTGCTCCCTCCCCGGAGGTGGCCGCCGTCTCCACCAGCGGTGAGTCCCCCAGGGAGAGAACGCCCGTCGGCGGGATCCCACCCCTTACCCTCAAGGAAGGGGAGGATCGCACAGAGAGGCTGCTGAAGCGCTCTCTCTTGGCCACTGGCCGCGGCAGCGGAGAAGGTGGTGAGCGCAGCCGCATCGAGTTGCCAACTTTTGTGCAGCGACGGCTCTACTGAGCGCTCCAGCCTCTTGGATCCAGCGGCTCCCCAGCTTGAAAACGAGGCCAGGCCCAGCGCAGCAGGGATCCCAGTTGGGCATGAAACCGCTCCGGCGCAAACTGCAGAGCATGGGCGCGAATCTGCTGCGGATCCCATTCCCGGCGATCCGCTTGGCGCAGCCCTTCCACCAGGGCTTCCACACTGGCTTCGGGGATGAGGATCCCAGTCTGGCCGTGGCGGACGGTCTCGCGAGTGCCCCCTCGGTTGAGGGCAACGACAGGTCGACCACACGCTTGGGCCTCTACTGCCACCAGGCCAAAATCTTCCTCCCAGGGAAACAGCAGCAGCCGGCAATGGGCCAGCAGTTCCTGGAGACGCTCTAGAGGCTGGTGGGGCAAAAACTCCACCTGTGGCCCTGCCAGTTGCTTTAGCCGTGGCAGCTCCGGCCCTTCCCCCACCACCACCAGACGGCGGCCCAGTTGCTTGCAGGCAGCAATGGCCAAATCCACCCGCTTGTAGGGCACCAGCCGGCCCACCACCAGGTCGTAATCGGCTGTGGGAGCGGCCACCGGCTCAAACCCCTGGAGCGGCACCGGCGGATAGATAACCACGGCCTCGCGGCGGTAGAGCTTGGCAATGCGCCGGCGGATGTGCTGCGAGTTGGCAATCAAGAGATCTGGTCGCTGGGCTGCTACAAAATCCCACTGGCGCAGGTGGTGCATCAGCCACCGGCTGAGGGCGGCAAGGGGGCGGATCCCTGTCAACCCCTCTCGCTCAAGATAGAGCTCCCGGTTCTCCCAGAGGTAGCGGGGCGGGCTGTGGATGTAGCTTAGGTGCAGGGTGGAAGGCCCTGTCAGGATCCCTTTGGCGAAAGCATGGCTGCTGGAGATGACGCAGTCATAGGCGGAGAAATCGAAGCTCTCATAGGCCAAGGGCAT
Source organism: Synechococcus sp. O70.2 (assembly GCF_047462135.1). Lineage (NCBI taxonomy): Bacteria > Bacillati > Cyanobacteriota > Cyanophyceae > Synechococcales > Synechococcaceae > Synechococcus > Synechococcus sp. O70.2. Next base: position 398,270 of record NZ_JANSIS010000001.1, on the reverse strand, counting down.
CCAGGGCAGGAGGTACTTAAGGCGCCCATGGTAGTTGCGGCGCAACACCCCTAGCCCCTTGGCCCAGCTTTGCAAAAATGAGGTGTAGATCGGCCGATCCTGCCAGCTCGGCGGCAGCGTGTGCGCCCAGAAGAGGCTGACGTAGAGAGGGGCTTGCGGGGCAAAGGCCAGCAGCTCCTGCAAAACCTTTTCCGATCCCCCCGGCCAGATGAGGTACTCATGCACCAACGCTAGGCGCTGTGGCCAAGCGGGATCCCCAGCAGGCATGGTTAGGAGGCGGCGGGAGGCCTTTTGCCAATGGGCCCGCTGACCTGTCTGGCTTTTTCGTCCAGCCGCTCGCTAATGTAGGCGTAGATCTCCCGGAAGCGCGGCACTGCCCGCATCTCTAGGCGGCTGCCGTCTTTAAGGGTGAGCACCATATCGCCCCATGTGCCCAGGCCCCGTGGCACCGTTACCACCTTGGCAATTTCTTTGTAAATGACATCAGAGCGCTCCTTGCCCCCCCAGCCGCCAATGACGGTAATGCGGCGATTGGTAATCCGGTAGTGAACCCACAGCCTGCGCACCAGCGCCCCCACAAATAGAGGCAAGCCAACAACGGTAAGGCCGATAAAGGAGTTCAGCACTAGATCGCCTATATGAGGCCCGCCTTCGAAGAAAACCTCCTCTTTGATAGCCATGCCTAGCCTAGTTGAGTGTTAACAGGGACGACTCTAACAATCTTAAACAGCTTCTCAGCTTTTCCCAACTGCCCGGAAAGTTAGCGGGAGAGGCGGGATCGGGTTTGCCGTTGAAGGGCTTGCCCTGAGCAGTAGGTGGCCCAGAGCAGGTGAACAAACAGGGTTACCACGACCAGCGCCACGGCGGCTGCCCCAATATTGCCCAGCCAATTCCACCCCTCCAATCCCGTCAGAGCCACCAAGGCCCAAGAAGCAGGGTGCAGCATTCCCCCCAAGAGGAGAATTTGGGAAAGCAGTCGCCCAGCCGTAAAGCGGGATCCCAGCGCCACCAGGGCCAGTCCGCCGCCAATGTTGACTAGCCCCATGTTGCCCAAAAAGGCGTAGCAAATGTGCCAGGCGTACTTTTGTTTGGGCACCTCCTGCCAGGAGAGGGGCCGGGCAGGGATCCCTGACGCCTCCGGCGGAGCCAGCGGCAACGGCTGCACTTGGCTAAGGATGAGGCCCAGGACGATGGCTGCCAGCAGCATCGCCACTCCTGCCTTTACATTGAGCTTGCCAGGGATGGCTAACATTCCAGGTTCTCTGGATCCCGTCCTAGCCTATCCTGGCTTTGCCCCCAACGGGGAGATGGGCCAGCGGCCTGAGAGTAGAGCAGCGTGCCCCAGCGCTTACAAAACTGGGCATCCCCATCGTGCTGGGAGAGGCCACAGCCTGGGCAGGCCTCCTGCAGTGCCGGTTTTAGCTCTCCCACCTGCCAAGGGAGGAGGGCCACGACCCTCGAGATCCTCAGCACTATCAGCAGCTTTAGGCCAAGGCGCACCTGCGAAGGAAGCAGGGACAAGCTCGGCTTGAGGAGGGGCTAGGAGACTAGGAGAGCTGGATCCAGTTGTTTCCTGTCAGCGCCTAGCGGGCCTACCTTGCCTAGGCTAAGGGAAACTAGTAGTAGAGCGAACTTTGATCCTGCAAACTCTAGGCTTGAGTTTTGAATCGATGTTGCCTCCCATCGTCCTGGCTTCGCAATCTCCTGCCCGGCGCCAACTGCTGGAAGCTGCCCGGATTCCTTTTCGCGTTCAACCCAGCTATTTTGACGAAAGCCAAATCAAAAGCTCAGATCCGGTGGAGCTCGTCCAGAAGCTGGCTTTGGCAAAAGCGGAAGTGGTGGCAGCCCAGCAGCGGGAGCCTGTCTTGGTTATCGGAGCGGACTCTGTCCTCTACCTCAATGGGGAGATCCTGGGTAAGCCGGCCAATGCCCTGGAGGCAGAGCGGCGCCTGCGCCAAATGCGGGGCGAGGTGGGAGAACTTTACACCGGCCATGCCTTGATTGACCTGAAGCAAAACCGCCGCCTCGTCCACTACGCCGTAACGCGGGTGTTTTTTGCCAAGCCCAGCAACGAGGAGATCCGCACCTACGTAGCCACCGGCGAGCCCCTGAACTGTGCCGGCTGTTTTGCCATCGATGGCCGTGGCAGCCTGTTCGTGGAGCGGATCGAAGGGTGCCCAGGCAACGTAATTGGGCTAAGCCTTCCTCTCTTGCGGCGCATGCTGCAGGAGTTGGGCTATTCCCTTACCGAAGCCTGGAACTAGCCATCTAGATGCCGCTTGAGCAGCTCGTTGGCCAGCTTAGGATCGGCCCGTCCTTGGGTTTTTTTCATCAACTGCCCAACAAAGTAGCCAAAGAGCTTGGTTTTGCCCCCCCGATACTGCTGCAGTTGCTCGGGGTTTTCCGCCAGCACCTCGGCAATGAGCTGCTCCAGCAGGCGGCTGTCGGAGATTTGGGTTAGGCCCTTAGCCTCCACTAGGGCGCGGGCTGATCCGCCTTTTTCCAGCAGCTCTGGCAGGATTTCCTTAGCAATTTTGCTGGAAATGACCCCCTGCTCAATGAGGCCAATGAGCTCAGCCAGGGTTTCCGGCTTGAGGGCAATGTCGGGGTAGTCCAGCTTGTGGGTGTTGAGGTAGCTGGCGATATCGCTCATCATCCAGTTGGCGGTCGCCTTCGGGCTAGCGCCAGCCGCAACCACGGCCTCAAAGTACTCGGCAGTGGTGCGCTCATCGGTGAGGTAGCGGGAGTCGTATACCGAGAGGCCGTAGACTTCTTGGTAGCGGCGCCGCTTCAGGGCGGGGAGTTCCGGCAACTCCGCCTGCCAGCGGGCTTTTTGCGCTTCAGTAATGCGAATGGGCGGCAGATCCGGCTCGGGGAAGTAGCGGTAGTCGCTGGATCCCTCCTTCCTGCGCATGCTGATGGTGCGCTGGCTGTTTTCCTCCCAGAGGCGGGTCTCCTGGACGATAGGCTCGCCCGCTTCCAAAGCCTTAACTTGGCGGTTGAACTCGTACTCAATGGCCCGCTGGATGGCGTTGAAGGAGTTCAGGTTTTTAATTTCCACCTTCGTGCCAAAGGTTTGACTTCCCAGGGGGCGCACCGAGATGTTGACGTCGCAGCGCAGGGATCCCTCCTGCAGGTTGCCATCGCACAGGCCGGCATAGCGCAGGATGCGGCGCAGCTCCTGTACGTATTCCGCTGCTTCCTCGCCACTGCGGATGTCTGGCTCGCTGACGATCTCGATGAGGGGAACCCCCGCCCGGTTGAAATCCACTAGGGAATAGCTGGATCCCGCCAGGCGATCGCTGCCGGCATGCACCAATTTGCCCGCATCTTCTTCGATGTGCAAGCGGGTGATGCCAATGCGCTTGGTGCGGCCGTCGCTGAGCTGGATCTCGACCCAGCCGTGGGTAGCAAGGGGTAGGTCGTACTGAGAGATTTGGTAGTTCTTGGGCAAGTCGGGGTAGAAGTACTGCTTGCGGTCAAACTTGCTGTAGGGGGCAATGGTGCAATTCAAAGCCAAAGCAGCCTTGACGGCGTACTCGAGTACCTTTTCGTTGAGCACCGGCAGGGTGCCGGGCAGGCCCATGCAGACAGGGTCGATTTGGGTGTTCGGGGGAGCGCCGAAGGCCGTCGCGCTGCTGGAGAAGATCTTGGAGCGAGTGCTGAGCTGGCAGTGCACCTCCAGCCCAATCACCGCCTCGTATTGCACTTTGGCAGGAGCGGCAACCGTCATGGCCAAACGAGAAAAGTGGGTTTCCCCATTCTAGTGGGATCTCGCCAGCTGCTGGGATTAGACAGTGGGGCGGATCTCGAAGGTAGATAGGCCTTCCGGCAGCTCGGGCCGTTGCTCGATGGCCTCTACAACTGAGCCAGGGCTGCCCTGCTGGCACCAGCGCAGCATTGCCTCCACCGCCGCCGGGGATCCCTCGAAAACCGCCTCCACCCGGCCATCCCGCAAATTGCGCACCCAGCCGCCAACACCGGCCTTGCGAGCCATGGCCTCCGTGTAAGCCCGAAACCCCACTCCCTGCACTTGCCCACTGATCCAGACGTGAACGCGAACGGTGTTACTCATGTCGACAGGGATCCCTCCTCCGAGGTGCTGCGGGGTTCTGGAGCTGCTGGCGGCTCGGCTGGCTGGGCTGTGGCTTCTTTGGCCTGCTGCTCTAGGCGCTGCCAGAGAAAGTTGACAAGGGCAACCAGTCCCAGGATCCCCACCGAGATCCCGCAGGCGTATCCAATGGCTTGCCACAGCACAGGAGACATGGGCCAACCTTGCCTGTGCAGAAAGCCCGCTCTGAAAGACCTACGAAACGCTCACAAACACTCCTATTTGCGATAGGGCAGTGTTTGTCGCGTCTCTGCTTTCTTCCTGCTTCTGCGACCCATGACTAGTGGCAGAGTTCACCCCTACCACCCCGCCAGAGGGATCTCCACAGGCGTCACTTCCCCGCGATCGCGATAGCGGGCCGTAGGCCTTGCTGCAGGTAGCCAGATACCACTGGACCAGGTTGAGGGCAGCGTTCAGGTCGCGGTCTAGCTCCAGACCACACCTTTCACACCGAAACACCCGCTGGTGAAGGAGCATCTTCTGTCGGTGCCCACAGCGAGAACACAGTTGGCTGGATGGATAAAACCTATCCACCACCACCAACTGACAGCCGTAGAGTTGGGCCTTGTACTCTAGCTGTCGCCTGAACTCATAAAACCCACAAAAGGACTCCGTCCCGCTTACGCGAACGGCCAAAGATCCGGCCAGGCGGTAGTTCTTGAGGAGGTTTTGCACCTGCAAGTCCTCAATCACCACCACCCGGTACTTCTTGGCGAGATAGCTGGTCAACTTGTGCAAGTTGTCCAGGCGGATATCCGCTACCCGCTTGTGGGCCCTAGCAAGCTGCATTGCCGCCTTCTTGCGGTTGGCAGAGCCCTTCTGTTTACGGCTCACCCGCCGTTGCAGCCTCACCAAGCGCTTCTGGGCTTTGCGGTAAGGCTTGGGGTTGTCGTTCGCGCTAGCGGCGCGGAGCGCAAACATCTCGCCATTAGAGCAGGTGGCCAGGCGGTTCACACCCAAGTCCACCCCCACCACGTCTCCAGTTTTCTCCACCTGCGGAGGTGGGGCCTCGTACTTGAAGGAAATGTACCACCGCCCAGCCCGCAGGCTGATTACAACGTTCTTGGGGGTGACAGTGGGAAGCAGCTCCGCACAGCGCAACCAGCCAAAAATGGGCACCTTGAGGCAGTTACCAGAAATACGGATATTGCTTTCGAGATAAAAGCTTTCCCGTACCCCCTTGCGCTTGAAGCGGGGAAACCTACTCTGCCCGCTCCGCCAGCGTTTGAGGGCCTGCTCCAAGTTGCGGAGAGCCTGCTGTGGGGCACACTTAGAAACCTCGTAGTACCAAGGGTTGGCTTTCTTGACCTCTGCCACTAAGCGCTTATGTAGGTCGTTCGCGGCAGCGGTGCGGAGCACTTTAGCTGTAGGCAGTTTTTGCTTGGCCTCAACAGCTTGCTTGCAGATAGCCAAGCCCCAGTTGTAGGCGTGGCGAGCCACCCCAGCATGCCGGGCTGCCAGGGTTCGCTGCTTGTTGTTGAGAGCCAACTGGGTTTTAAAGCCCAGCAGCATGGGACTAGGAGTGTTGGGTAGCTTGCTTGAGTATTGTGAGTCTTTCTGCCTGCTGTTGTCTACCCCCTTCTGGCCTTATCAGAGGAGATAGCAGAGAGGGAGGCAACGCCTCCCAAGCTGGGCAAGATTGGGCACAATGGGAAAAAGTGTTTCTAGCAAGCAGTTGAGAAGCGGCCATGGCCCATAAACTCTGGATCAATGGCCAATGGGTCGACAGCCAAGGGGGAGACCTAATGGTCATCGAAAACCCGGCCACTGGCGAGAAATTGGCAGAAGTGGTGGACGCCAGCCCTGCTGATGTGGATCGGGCCGTGCAGGCTGCCCACACCGCTTTCTCCGATGGCCGCTGGTCCAAACTCACCCCTAGCGAGCGATCCCTGGCCCTCTGGAAACTGGCCGATCTCCTCGAAGCTCACGCCGCCGAACTGGCGCGTCTGGAGTCGGAAAACACTGGCAAGCCCTACGAGGCCGTCAGTTTGGGGGCGGATCTGCCCTTTGCGGTAGATAACTTGCGTTTCTTTGCCACTGCCGCCCGCGACGCCCATGGCCTCAGCGCCGGGGACTATGCCAAGGGCTACACCTCGCTCTTTCGCAAAGAGCCGGTGGGCGTGTGCGCGCAAATTACCCCCTGGAACTACCCCCTGCTGATGGCCATCTGGAAACTTGGCCCTGCGCTGGCAGCTGGCTGTACGGTGGTGCTCAAGCCCGCCCCTGCTACTCCCTTGACCACCCTGAAGCTGGCGGAACTGATTGCCGAGGCCGGGATCCCGCCGGGCGTGGTTAACATCGTTACTGGGGGCAATGCCACGGGTCAGGCCTTGGTGGAGCATCCCCAGGTGCGCATGGTCAGCTTTACTGGCTCCACTGCCACCGGCAAGCAGGTGATGCGCACGGCTGCCCACACCCTCAAGCGGGTGCATCTGGAACTGGGGGGCAAGGCCCCGTTTTTGGTTTTCGAGGATGCCGACGTGGAAACAGTGGCCGCCAAGGCTGCTTTTGCCGCCACCTTCAACAGCGGCCAGGACTGCACAGCAGCCACCCGCGTCTATGTGCACGAAAGCAAGCTGGCACAGCTTCAAGAGGCCATTGTCGAGGCCATGCGCAACGTCAAGCTGGGATCCCCCTTTGAGCCGGGAGTGGAGATGGGGCCCTTGATCTCAGCAGCCCAGCGGGAGCGGGTGATGGGATTCGTGGAGCGGGCCAAAGCCGAGGGAGCTAAGGTGCTGACTGGCGGGAGGATCCCTTCCCTACTGGATTGGGGATACTTCTACGAACCCACGGTGATTACCCATGTCGATCAAAAAGCGGAGATTGTGCAGAGCGAGGTTTTTGGGCCAGTCCTCACCCTCAGCTCGTTCCGCGAGGACGAGGAAGCGCTACGCCTGGGCAATGACGTCCTATACGGGCTGGCGGCTTCTGTGTGGACTCAGGACATCGGACGAGCCCTGAAACTAGCCGCCGAGCTGGAGGTGGGCACCGTCTGGATTAACGACCACCTGCCCATGGCCTCAGAGGCTCCCCACGGCGGCTTCAAGCAGTCGGGCTTTGGCAAGGATCTCTCGGCAGAGGCCGTGCGAGAGTATCAAGTGACCAAGCATGTGATGATTGCTACTGGCTGAAATCTCGTTCGAAGAAGAGGCTAGCGGCAGCCGGTCGGCCATGCCTTGGGGAACTCCTCCAAGCGATAGACTTGGGTGTATTGCACCCCCTGTTTTCCGTTGTCGATGGCCACGTCCTACTTCTCAACCCCAGGATCCGCAACCCTAGCCCCTCCCCGCACTTTCCCTCTCACTGCCGTAGTCGGCCAGCAAACCGCCAAGCTGGCTCTGTTGTTAGCGGCGGTGGATCCCAGCTTGGGAGGGGTGGTGCTGGTGGGGCCGCGCGGCACAGCTAAGTCCGTCTTGGCCCGGGGCATTCACGCCCTCCTACCCCCCATTGAGGTCATTGCCGGCTCCTACTGCAACGACGATCCGGCACGGCCCGAGACGTGGTCGGACTGGGCCAAGACCCGCTACCCCCAGGGAACGACGCCCCCTACCCAGGTGATAGCTCCTCCCTTTGTCCAGGTGCCTTTGGGGGTGACGGAGGATCGGCTGCTGGGATCGGTAGATGTGGAGGCCTCGGTAAGGCAGGGGGAAACGGTTTTTCAGCCGGGGCTCTTGGCTGCCGCCCACCGGGGCGTGCTCTACGTAGACGACATCCACCTCTTAGATGAGGCCATTGTCAACCTGCTGCTGGCGGTGGTGGGGGACGGGGTAAACCGCCTGGAGCGGGAAGGGCTGAGCCTGCAGCACCCCTGCCGGCCTCTTCTAGTGGCCACCTACAACCCCGAGGAGGGATCCCTGCGCCCCCACCTGCTGGATCGCCTGGCGCTGGTGGTGCCGGTGGGGCAGGAGCTGAGCCTGGAAGAACGCGGGGAAATTGTCCAGCGGGCAACGCAATTTGTCGATGCTCCCGAGCCCTTCTTAGCCAAGCACCAGCCAGAACTGGAAGAGATCCGCACCCGCATCCTCCTGGCGCGGGAGTGGCTGCCCCAGGTTAAGCCGCAGCGGGAACAGATCCACTACCTGGTGCAAGAGGCCCTCCGCGGCAACGTCCAAGGGCATCGAGGGGAGCAGTTTGCCCTGCGGGCTGCCTGCGCCCTGGCAGCTCTGGAGGGGCGGGATTGCCTGGTGGCTGAGGATTTGCAACAGGCCGTGCAACTGGTGCTGCTGCCCCGGGCCCGCTATAACCCCGATCCGCCACCTCCCCCTCCACCCCAATCCCAACAGCTGGATCCCCCGCCCGGCTCCTCCGATAACAGCGACCCAGAGGAGACGGATCCCCAGCCGCAAAGCCCCAGCCTGCCGCAGGAGTTTTTCTTCGATCCCGAGCAGGTGGCCCTCGACCCACGCCTCTTGGCCTTTGCCCAGTCCCTCACCCAACAGGGGAAAACGGGCTCCCGCAGCCTGGTGTTCAGCACCGACCGGGGCCGCTACGTCAAGCCCATCCTGCCCCGGGGAGCCAACCCCCGCATTGCCGTCGACGCCACCCTGCGAGCTGCTGCTCCCCACCAAAAAAGCCGCCGCCTGCGGCAGCCAGGGCGAACCGTTATTGTGGAACCTGGCGACATCCGCGCCAAGAAACTGGTGCGCAAGGCCGGGGCCCTTGTAATCTTCGTGGTGGACGCCTCTGGCTCCATGGCCCTCAACCGCATGCAAGCGGCCAAAGGCGCTGCCCTGCGCCTGCTGACCGAGGCCTACCAAAACCGCGACAAGGTCGCCCTCATCGCCTTTCGTGGGGAAACCGCCGAGGTGTTGCTGCCCCCCACCCGCTCCATTGAGCTGGCCCGCCGCCGCCTGGAATCCCTGCCCTGTGGCGGGGGATCCCCCCTGGCCCATGCCCTCACCCAAGCGGTGCGCTTGGGGGTGAACGCCCGCGCCAGCGGCGACGTGGGAGAGGTGCTGCTGGTGGCCCTTACCGATGGCCGGGCCAACATTCCCCTCAGCCGCTCGCTGGGACGGAGGGAGGGTGAGCCTGTTGACATCAAACAAGAGTTGCGGGAGATTGCCCTGCGCATCCGCGCCTTGGGGCTAAAGTTGCTCTTAATCGACTCGCAAAGCCGCTTCGCTGCAACTGGCTTTGGCGCTGAGCTGGCGGAACTGGCGGGCGGACGCTACTTCCACCTCCCCCGGGCCAGTGACCAGAGGATTGCAGCCGTAGCCCGCTCGGCCCTTCGAGAGGAACGTAGCTCTCCCTAGGGGAGCCGCGCTTGTAACTTTTCTTAATGGCTTGGCTATGATCCCTGTAGGCGCTCCTCACCTTGCCCTATGGCCACAGGACTCCTGCCAGAGCTCTCTCTGCCCCATTCCATGCTCACTGACTGGGTCAGCCGAGGGGTGAGCGCTGCCATTCGTGCCCTTTTTAAGCAAGCCGGGCGGCTGGAGGCACGGGTGCGAGCAGAGCCGATGGCCAAATTGCTGCAAGGGCGCATCGACAGCTTCGAGCTGGTGGGCCAGAACTTGCAGATGTACAACGGCCTGCGGCTTTCGCTTCTGGAGCTATTTTGCAATGCCGTGGCCATCGATTTCAGCCAAATCTGGCAAGGGCGGATTAGACTGCGCCAGCCGGTGCAGGCTAGGATGCGGGTGGTGCTGAGCGAGGCGGATCTGGCGCAATCCTTCAACACCCCGTTTGTGCTGAACAAGCTGGCCCAGGCGGGGCAGGAAGGCCAGCCCCTGTCGTTTCATCAGGTAGAAGTGCGCATCACCCCTGAGCAGCGGTTGCAAGTGCGGGCCAAGGTGCAGCAAGGAGAAAGCAGGGTTTTTCGGGTGGGCTTCTCCGCCCGCGTTGAGGTGATAGAGCGCCGCCGCATCTGCTTGGCCGATCCGTTCTTTGAGGGCGATACAGAAGAGGGGCGCCTCCTAAGCCGCGCTTTGGTCGACCACCTGAATGCGCTCCTGGATTTGGACCGACTGGCCTTGCAAGGGAGCAAGCTGCAGGTAGATCGGGTGTGCCTCCAGCCTCAGCAGATGATCCTCTCCGGCAGCGCCATCCTGGTGCGTTTTCCCACTCGCCAACCCCAGCGGGAAAATGCTTGACAATCCTTCAGAGGGCGGGTACGCTCAAAGGCGGTGAGGAGTGAAGAGAAGAAGCCTCTGGGGTCGAAACACGGACAGACACCCAGGGGTTTTTTCATGACCTCTGAACCCACACCTCGACCCGCGAAGCTCTAGCCTTTAAACCCCAGGGGTGTTTTTGGTTCTCTTGCCCTGCTTGGTCAAAAAGCCTGCCTAGCCAGACAGCTCTTGGTGCAACTTGAGGAGACCTGGAAAGCTTTCCCGGAGTTTGGGGATGTCTTTTGCCAGCCCTCTTGACCGGTTTGCTCGTCTCTGGCCTAATTCAAGGCAAACCTCTCTCCCCTTCTCCCTTGAGATACTTCTGGCGACGTCGCTTTCCCCACAACCTGCGCACTCAGGTGGCGCTGGTCATTGCCAGCCTTTCCTTTGTCCCCAACCTGGTTTTCATCCTGTCGGTGCCGTGGATCCTGGCCGATAGGCAGCTCAGCAGTGAGGGATCCGCCCTGCTGCTGCTGTGGATCCCTTTGCTGGCGGTGCTATCGGCGCTGGCGGGCTATGCCTTGTCTTCCATGCTCTTGCGGCCCCTGACCTTGCTGGCCCGCGAGCTAGCTCACCTAGAAACCTTGATTAACCAGCCAGACCGCTGGACTTTGCTGCTCCGCCCAGGGGATCCTCAAGAGGTTTTGATCCTGCGGCAAGCCCTTGCCCACCTGCTGCGCCAGATTCAAAGCAATCAAAGACAGCGGGAGGCCTTCACTGCCACTCTGGTGCACGATCTAAAGACTCCTCTCATCGCCTTTGGGCATCTGCTAGGCGCCCTCAAGCAGGAGCTGCCCTTGAGTCGTCAGGAGCGGCTAGCCCTGCTGGATCGCATGCTGGAGGAAAACCAACGCAACCTGGCGCTGGTGCAAAAAATGGTGGAGGTCTACCGCCTGGAGCGGGGGGAGATTGCCCTGCATCCCCGGCCCTGCGATCTCGGATCCCTGGCTCGGCGGGTAGCCAACCGCATGGGATCCCTGGCGCGAGAGCGGGGGATTGACCTGGGCGTGGAAGGAGAAGGCTGGGGCAACGCCGATGAGGCCGAGCTGGAGCGGGCGCTGGTGAATCTGGTGGACAATGCCCTGCGCTATGCCCGCCGCGCGGTGGTGCTGACCGTTGGCCCCCGCCAGATCCAGGTGCGGGATGATGGACCCGGCCTGCCAGCTCCCCTAGAAGATCTGGCCCAGCCCTACATTGCCCAGACCATTTCCATTGCCGGTCAGCACTATCCAACTGGCTTGGGAGGTCTGGGACTCTACATTGCCAAACGCATCCTGGAGGCTCACGGAGGAGACCTGCGGCTGGTGGAGACGGGATCCCAAGGCACGACTCTGGCCCTGGTGCTGCCCTGATCTCCAACCTTGCCCGAGGTAGTCCCCCGCTTCGCATTAGCAGGGCGGAGCGCTTGCAACTACTCGACAGGGCGGCCCCGATACGTCAACCGGTACTTTGCCGGCTGGGTCTCAGCCTTTTGCTCCTGGTGTTCTTCTGCTGAAGCAATGGAGCTACCGCGATACATCAACCGGTACTTTGCCGGCTGGGTCTCAGCCTTTTGCTCTTGCCGTTCTTCTGCTGCCTCAGGCAGAGAAGAAACGGGCTTGCCACTCCCCAGACCTGCCTGCTCGAGAGCGGTATAGAGGGCTTTCGCGTCGATGGGAAAAGGCCAGCCGGCGGCTTTGTACACTTGCTCAAGGGGAGGGAGGATGTCGTCCGCCTCTGCCAAGCCTGGGATCATCTCTGCTGCTCCCTGGGAGATGGCCCAACGTCGCTCAGCAGGTTCGATGGGGCGCCGAGGATGGTGGGTGAGGATCACAGGGACAGCCGGGAGCCTGCTCCGGCACTCTCGGCAGAAGGCGTAGGGGTTAAAGAGTCCCGTTGTTATATCCACTACCATCAAGTCTAGGGGCTGGCATTGCGTTGCTGCCACTTCCGCCAGATCTGGCCGCGGCGAAATGAGCACCACCCTATGCTGCTGAGACTCCAGCGCCAACTTCCAGAGCTGCGCTTGGAAGGGCTGGCCCTGAGCTACCAGGACGGTCTTAGTCACGGCAAGGGGGAATACGTAAGCAAAATGGGAAGTCAAAACCTGTACCACTTAGCTTGCTTTCCTAGCCCTGCTTGCAGTGCAGAATAGCCTTGCCAAAGGGAGAAAGTAGTAGCTGGGTATACAGGCGCCGTGCCCCTCTTCTACCTTGCGAAAGCAGCTCTAGCGCCTGTCCGGCCCAGGCCAGCTAACTTCCCCTTCGGTTTCGGATTCCAGTTCGGCCTGCAGGGCCTGCCACTCCTCCGGCGAGAAAGAGCGGAGTTTCTCTTCAATTTGCTGCCTTTCGAAACTGGCCCACTGGGCCTTCAGAGTCATCTCGCCGCTTAGAACCCGCCTCAGGTAACTCACCGTCCAGCCCAGGCACCCCAGCATAAACGCCGCACTCGACACCTGCTGTGCCGTTCCCGTGTCTAGGCCGGCCCAAAGCAACAGACCGTAAAGAACGCCTCCCCCCAGCAGCAGGGCCAGGCCAATGCTGAGGATATCTCGTCTGCGCATAGCTCGAGGGCTCTAGAGGGAACGCGGCTTAGGCCGAAACGTCATGAAGGGGGCTACCAACACCATGCCGGGGAAGAAAAACAAGACCAGGAAAAACATCAACACCTTTTCCCAGGCGCCGCTGCAGTTCCAGCGCTTGTCCACGTACACCAAAGACAAAAACGGCAGCACCAGCAGGTAAAGAGCTGCTAGAGCACCATAAGTTGCCCAAACTAGCCAGGTGGTAGAAGCCATGGTGAGCTTGCCCCAGAACCTAGTACTGCCCATTCTACTCTTGGGAGAGGTCGCCAGCTCAAGGCTGCCTACAGGCTGGCGCTAATGGCCCCAACCGGGCAGGTGGGAATGCACTGTTCGCACATGACGCAGCGGTTGCGCCGGAACTCTAGCTTCCAGTCAGGAGCTGAAATCTTCAGGGCTTCGGTAGGGCAGACTCCCGTGCACAAGCCGCAGTCTACACACAAATCCGGGTCAATCTGAATTTCCTTGGTCTGGTCGGCCACCTCGATCCCCAGCGACTGCACCCACTCCAGCCCTGCTTCCACTTGGTCGATATCTCCGGAGAGCTCCACCACGAGGGTGCCCACTTCATTGGGACTGACCCTAGCGCGCAGGATGTTGGCCGCCACGTCGAAGTCTTTGGCCAGGCGGTAGGTAACAGGCACATTCACCAAGTGCCGCGGGAAGATCAACGTTACTCGTTTGCGCACGGAATCTCAGACTGTGGGTTGAGCATTGGCCAGGAAGCCTCGCTTTTCAGTATGGCAAGGCCTCTTCCTGCAGGGGTAGAACCTCTCCGGTTGGAAGCTCCAAGAGGTACCCCGGAGCCTGCCACAATAGGAGCAGAGCGTTCTTTGAACCCTATGGACTCAGCCCGGCCCTGCCTCAACTCCGAGCACTACCGACAGATGTTGGTGCGCGATGGCGAGCGGCGCTTCCGCGAGTGGCACACCGCTTTTCTCAACTACCAGCGGCAATTTTTACGCGAGATGGAGCGACTGCGTCTTCGGTATTCTTCAAATCGCTAGGTAATGCCTACGGCTATCCCTTCGGTCTCTTCTTGCCCCGACTCTTCCCTCCGCCAGGAAACCTTGGAATTGTTGGAGTGGCCCCGCCTCTGTCAACAGCTGGCCACTTTTGCGGCTACACCTCTGGGCCGTCGCGCCTGTCTGGAGCTAGATCCCTGGCGTAGCCGCGAGGAGAGCGAGGCCTACCTTGACCAAACCGAGGAAGCTATACGGCTGGATCGCAGCCAGCCAGGGGGGGTTTCCCTGGAGGGGATCCACAACTTGCTGCCGGCCCTGGAACGGGTCGAACGAGGGGGTGTCCTGAGCGGGGAAGAGCTGATCCAGATTGCCACAACCCTGGGAACTGCTCGCCGCCTTCGTCGCCTCATCGATGAGCAGGAGCACCTACCCCGCCTGCAGGAGTGGGTGAGCAGCCTGCGCACCTACCCTGAGCTGGAGCAGGAGATCTTCCGCTGTCTGGACGAGCACGGCGAGGTGAGAGATAGCGCCAGCCCAGCCCTTGCCGACCTGCGCCGTCAGCACCGCCTTTTTCGCAGCCAGATCCAGGAACGCCTGCAAGAGGTGATGAGCCAGTGCCCACAGGCGCTGCAGGATACCCTGATTGGCCAGCGGCAGGGACGTTTTGTGCTGATGGTGAAGGCCACCCACCGGGATCTCATCCGCGGCCTTGTCCACGACAGCTCTGCCAGTGGGGCTACCCTCTATGTAGAGCCTTATGCGGTGGTGGAGCTGGGCAACCGCTTGCGAGAAACCGAGGCTCGCCTCCGGGCGGAGGAGGAGCGAATCTTGGCGGCGCTCTCGGCCCAGGTGGGAGCCGTGGCTGCCGACTTGGAGCACCTGCAAGCGGTGATGGTGAGGCTGGAGGTAGCCCTGGCTCGCGCCCGCTATAGCCTTTGGTTGGAGGGCAACCGTCCGCAGTTTGTTGCCGGTGGATTGCGCCTGCGCCGGGTTAGACACCCTTTGCTGTGGTGGCAGGCCCGTCAAGAGGGCAAGGGCCTAGAAGTGGTGCCCATCGATTTCACCCTCCCCGAGTCTATTCGTGCTGTGGTCATCACTGGCCCTAACACCGGTGGCAAAACCGTTGCCTTGAAGACGCTGGGCCTGTTGGTGCTGATGGCCAAAGCAGGGATCTTCCTGCCAGCTCAAGATCCGCCCCAACTGCCTTGGTTTGACGGGGTCTATGCCGACATCGGTGACGAGCAATCGTTGGAGCAAAACCTCTCCACTTTTTCCGGCCACATCCATCGGATTAGCCGCATTGTGCAAGCTCTGCAATCCAGTCCAGCGCCGGCCCTTGTTCTGCTGGACGAGGTGGGGGCGGGCACGGATCCCACCGAAGGCGCTGCCCTAGCGGCTGGGCTGTTGGAGTATCTCTCGGAAAAGGCCCTGCTGACTCTGGCCACCACCCACTACGGCGAGCTGAAGGCCCTCAAGTACCAGCACCCCGGCTTTGAAAATGCCTCGGTGGAGTTTGACGAGGCCACCCTGGCCCCTACCTATCGCCTGTTGTGGGGGATCCCGGGCCGCTCCAACGCCTTGACCATTGCCCAGCGGCTGCAGTTGGATCCGGAGATCCTGCGGCGGGCCCAGCGGCGTCTGCAGGGAGAAAGCCAAGTGGATAAGGTCATCGCTGGGTTGGAAGCGCAGCGGGCTCAATTGGAAGAGCGGGCAGCCCAGGTGGGATCCCTGCACCAAGAGCTAGAGACCCTCTACCGCCAAATGCAAGAGCGCAGCCGGCGGCTGGCCGAGCGAGAGGCCCAACTGGAGTACCAGCAGCGCCAGGGGCTGGAAACTCTGCTGGCTGCTGCCCGCCAAGAAGTGGCTGCCGCCATTCGCAAGCTGCAACAGGGGGACGCTCCTCACCAAGTAACCGCCCATCTCGAGCAAATCCGCAAGCGCTACTTGCCGGCACCTCAACCTGGGGACACGGAGTTTGTGCCGGAGGTGGGGGATCGGGTGCGGCTGCGGGGGCTGGGACAAACGGGAGAGGTCATTGCCGTCGAAGGAGAGGTGTATGTGGTGCGCAGCGGCCTCCTCAAGTTCACCGTGCCAAGGGCCCAGTTGGATCCCCTCGATGAACACCAGGCTAAGCAGCGCCAACGCCCCAAGGCTCCACCTCCCCCGCCGCCAGCCACCGCCCCCCTTAACCTGCGCACCAGCCACAACACCCTTGATCTAAGGGGGAAAACCGTGGCTGAGGCCGAGGCTATTCTCGAAGCGCACTTGGCCCAGGCACCTCCTGGTCCCCTTTGGATCATCCACGGCCACGGCACGGGTCGCCTCAGGGCGGGTATCCGGGCCTATCTCCAAAATCACCCGCGCGTTCAGAGTTTTGCCGCGGCGGCTCCCCAGGAGGGAGGAAGCGGCGTAACCGTGGCCCAGCTGCGCTAGCAAGGAGCGGGCGGATCTCTCAAGCCGCTAGCGGAGCTCGATCCCCTTAGTCCTCTGGACTCAGCTCCGTCAGGCCTTTGCTCGTCAACGAGATCTTCCCCTGCCTCCCAAAACGGCTACCCTCAGAGCAGCTAGGCGAACTCTCAGCTCCTGGAGCAACCTCAGAACAAAAGGTTACAAAGGGGATAAAGGTAAGCCCTCTTGCCCCAGAAGTAGCAGCTCTGGGGAAAGCTTAGGGCGAACCCAACGCCTCTGTCGGTATTTTGCAGCTTTCCTTGCCAGGCAGTCCACCCCAGCGAGGTTAATTAAATTGTCAAAAAGTCAAAAATTATCAATTCACCAATACGAAGCGTTAGGTAGACTAAAGGTTCATTTAGATTGGTATCTCAGTCCTCAACGGGAATCTACCGGTTGCTTGGCAGTCTGCTTTGAGATACGGGTTAACCAGATTCTTTTGAGCGGCCATGAAACTTGAACTGACTCCCCGCCAGCGGAAGATCCTCTGGGCGACAGTGCGCAGCTACATTGCAACGGCTGAACCTGTCGGTTCCAAGACTTTGGCTCAGTCGTATAACTTTGGGGTAAGCACAGCCACCATTCGCAACGACTTAGCCACCCTTGAGCAGGCGGGGTTGCTGTTCCAGCCCCACACCTCTGCCGGTCGGATCCCTTCCGACTTTGGCTATCGGGTTTATGTCAACGATTTGTTGACCTCCGTCGGCATGGAGGGGATCCCCGACGACGCTCCCCAGCCAGAGCCCCACCCTGCGCTGCAGCGGCTGTTGGATCAGGTTAGTCGCGAGCTGGGAGACGACCTCGACAGTTTCCTCCAGAGGGTGGCGCAGCTTCTGGCCCACGTGAGCGGCTGCATTGCCCTCATCACCCCACCTCAGGGGCCCCTTGTAGCCATTCACCACGTGCAGCTGCTGTCGGTAGGGCCGGGACGGGTGATGGTGGTGGTGGTTACCGATTCCTACCAAGCCCATTCAGCCCTGGTCAGCCCACCGGCATGGCCCGGCAGCCGCTATGAGGATTTGGAAGACGAGCTGCAGCTACTGAGCAACTTTCTCACCCTCAAGCTGCGGGGCAAGACTTTTGCCGAGCTGCAGGATCTGAGCTGGCTAAAGCTAGACGAAGAGTTTCGCGCCTACAGCCAGTGGCTGCAGCAACTGCTGCGCTCAGTGGTCCAGCGCTACCTGCGGCCCTCTTTGGGGCCTGTGTTTAGCGCAGGCATGACAGAGCTGATGCGGCAGCCAGAGTTTTCTCAGACCCAACGGGTGCAAGCGGTGGCCCAGTTGATTGAGGCGGGATCCGAGCAACTGCAAGGGATGATTGGGCTCTATACTACCAGCCCCCCAGATTGCCAGATCTCTAGCGAGGCTACTCCTTCTGCCCCGCCCTCCTCTGGCGACACCATCCCCGTGGTCATCTACATTGGCAGCGAGAATCCGCTGGAGTCTCTGCGCCACTGCACGGTTATCACCTCAGTCTACCGCCGTCGCTCGGCGCCGCTAGGGACGGTTACCGTGCTGGGGCCAACGCGGATGGCCTACGAGCGGAGCATTGCAGCGGTGCAGACGGTGGCCTCCCATCTCACGCGGGCTCTGGCCTAGGAAGTCTAGGTGCAAGTTCCCAAGAGCAATCGCCCACCGTGGCCAGACTCTCCCCTCTTCACCTACGCGTTCAGTGTGCCATCCGCGAGCGGCAACTGCTGCGCCCCGGCCAGCGGCTGCTAGTGGCCTTTTCCGGCGGGCAAGATTCTTTCTGTCTGCTCCAGATCCTGCGCGATCTGCAGAGGCGCTGGAACTGGCAGATCTTTGTCCTGCACTGTAACCACCGCTGGTCGGAGGATGAAACGGCGTGTGCTTGCTTCTTGCAAGAGTGGCTGCAGCAGCAGGGCCTGCCCCACGCCATTGAAACTGCCGATCCCATCCGCTGGGATGAGGCGGGGGCTCGGGTTTGGCGCTACCAACAGCTGGACAAATGGGCGCGCACCTGGAATTGCGAGGCAGTGGTTACGGGGCACACCGCCAGTGACCGCGCGGAGACGTTCTTGTGGAACCTGCTGCGGGGCACGGGGGCAGCTGGGCTAGCTAGTCTGGATTGGCGGCGGCGTTTGGATGAGCGGGATCCCTCCTCCGCCTGGCTGGTGCGGCCTCTCCTAGGCCTTTTCCGGTGGGAAACAGAGGAGTTTTGCCGGCAGTACCAGCTTCCGGTCTGGCCGGATCGCAGCAATCAAGATTTGGCGCACGGACGCAACCGGCTCCGCCTGGAGGTGATACCCTATCTCAAGCGGCACCTCAATCCCCAGGTGGAAAAAGCTCTGAACCGGGCCGCCATCTTGTTACAAGCAGAACATGAACTGGTGGTGGCCCAAGCCGCCCAGCTATGGCCGCAGGTGTATGAGCCGGCCCTGCCGGGGTTGCGGCGGGATCCCTTGCGAGCTGCTCCCCTTGCGCTGCAGCGGCAAGTCCTGTTTCAGTTCTTGTCCTTGCTGCTCCCCCATCACCCCACCTTTGAGCAGGTGGAAGCCGGGGTTCGGCTCCTCAAAGCAGGTCGCCGCAGCCGCAGCCCCGACTACCCCGGCGGTGGCTGGCTGGAGGTGAAGGAAGAGTACTTGGCTTGGGTTTCTCGCCCTTGCGCTCAACAGCAGCGCTAAAGCGGCCCTGCACCACCCTGGCTTTCCTGCAAACTGGCTACAGCCATGAGCATGCCCCGCGCTTTGTTCAAACATTCTTGGTACTCCCGCTCCGGCTCCGAGTCGGCCACGATGCCCGCCCCCGCCTGCACACTCACCTGGCCGCGGTGAACCAGGAGGGTGCGGATGGTGATGGCGGTGTTCAGTTGGCCGGCAAAGTCGTAGTAGCCGTAGGCGCCAGCGTAGGGGCCGCGGCGGCACCCTTCCAGTTCGTGGATAATCTGCATGGCGCGGATCTTAGGAGCGCCGGTAACTGTGCCCGCAGGAAAGGTGGCCCGCAGCAGATCCCAGGCGCTGTAGCGGGGATCCAACTGCCCCACCACGTTGCTGACAATGTGCATCACGTGGCTGTAGCGCTCAATCTGCATCAGGTCGTCCACCTGCACGGATCCCAGGCGGCAGACCCGGCCCAGGTCGTTGCGGGCCAAGTCCACCAGCATCACGTGTTCCGCCCGCTCCTTGGGATCCGCCAACAGCTCCTGCTCCAACTGGCGGTCTTCGGCAGGGGTAGCGCCGCGAGGGCGGGTGCCGGCAATGGGACGAACGGTGGCAAGGCGCTCTTCCCCAACGCGGCTGAGCTTGACCATCACCTCTGGGCTGGAGCCGACAAGGCAAAGATCGCCAAACTGCAGAAATGCCATGTAGGGAGAGGGGTTAATGAGCCGCAGGGAGCGATAAAGCCGGAAGGGATCGCCGGCAAAGGGAGTGGTGAAGCGCTGCGAGAGCACAACCTGAAAGATCTCGCCGGCGCGGATGTATTCTTTGGCCCGCTCCACGGCCTGGCAGTAGGCGTCGCGGCTGAGCGTGCTGGGAGGGATCTGATCCGGCAAGTAGGGCTTCCAGTTGAGGCTGAGGTGGGATAGGGCCAGGGGGGCGCTGAGCTGCTGCACCAACTTTTCCACCCGCTGGCAGGCTTGGGCGTAGGCCTGCTCCGCTGGCTGCTGGCGCGTGTCGGCAAAGGCCACCACCCAGATCTTGCGCTTGACCTGGTCGAAGATGAGGATGCTGTCCACCTGCATCAGGATGGCGTCGGGAGGATCCCCCGGCTGCAGGGGATAGATGGGCACCTTGGGCTCAATCCAGCGGATGAGCTCATAGCCCCAGTAGCCAAAGAGCCCGCCAATGCTGCTGGGCAACTCCGGCAGGTGCACCGGCTCATAGGGCTCTAGGCAGCGGGCCAAGATGGCAAAGGGATCCCCCCGATGCTGCTCCCGATGCCCATCGCGGTGGATTTGCCAAGCCTGATCCCCGCGCACCTCCAGCACCCACTGGGGATCGCAGCCGAGGAAGCTGTAGCGGGCCACCTGTTCCCCTCCCTCCACTGATTCCAGCAGAAAGTTGTAGGGCTGCCCGGCGCAGACGCGGTACCAGGCAGAGACAGGCGTTTCCAAATCCGCCACCCATTCCTGGTACACCGGGATGAAGTTGCCCTGACCCGTGAGGGCAAGAAACTCTTTCAGGGGAGGGTAAATCATGGCTTGCCAGGTGGGATCCCTGCTTTCCCCGACTGTATCCCACAGTGGATCCCTGGCAACAGGGCCGGAAACCACTAAGCTAGGAGCGGCTCTACTCTTGGGAAATCTTGGCCATGCAAATCCCATCGCAAGTCCTCCGCGAGCGCCTGCGCTTTCAGGGCCACAAGTACACCTTCGTCAGCCAGCGTCTGCGCTTTCCCAACGGCACAGAGGGGGAGCGGGAGTACCTCATCCACCCCGGGGGCGTGGTGGCTGTGCCAGTGACTGCCGAGGGCAAGTTTGTCTGCATTCGCCAGTATCGCTTTGCCGTCGCCTCCTACCTTTACGAATTCCCAGCGGGTACGGTCGAGCCGGGAGAACATCCGGACGAAACCATTCGCCGCGAGCTGGAGGAGGAAACCGGCCTGCGGGCCCACCGCTGGGATTCACTTGGCCAGTTTTATCTCTGCCCCGGCTATTCCAGCGAGATTATGTACGCCTATCTGGCGCGGGATCTGGAAGTGCTGGACTCTCCTCCGGCAAGGGATGAAGACGAAGACATTACTGTTGTCGAGTTTTCCCCGGCTGAACTTACAGAGAAAGCTCGTTTTGGCCTCGATTTGGACAGCAAATCCATTGCCTGCTTTTGGCGGGCTCAGCTGTTTTTGGCCTCGGAAAAGGGGGTCAGTGCCGCTGGGCGCTAATCCCCCGCAGCGAAAGAGGAGGACTACAGCAAGGTGGCAGCATGGCGGGCGGCCCCCCTCAAACCCACCTGCTCGTTAAGCACCACCTGCACCGACAGCTGTTCCAACAGCGGCCGCATTCGCCCTTTGTCCAAAAACGCCGCTAGAAACTCCCCCTGGCGCAACAGGGGCAAGAGCTTGGGGGCAATCCCACCGGCAAGGAACAGCCCACCCCGGGGCAATAGGTGCAGGGCAAAATTGCCAACAGCCGCTCCGTAGAGGCTAATAAACAGCCGCAAACACTCCATAGCTAGAGGATCCCGTCCCTCGAGGGCGGCATTAGCAATGTGGGCGGCTGGATCAATTTCCCTAGCTCCCCCTTCCCAGGCAGCAACCTGGGCTAACCCTTGCTCCTCTCCCTGGGACCGGCGACTATCCCGCAAAAACTGGTAGATAGCTACGATCCCCTGGCCGGAGACCACCCGCTCGGTGGAGACACGCCCGTATCGCTGTTGCAAATACTGCAGCAGCTCCCATTCCAGAGGAGTGCGCGGGGGAAAATCCACGTGGCCTCCCTCGCTGGGATAGACCTGGTAGCCGCCCTCTCCCCAGGTAAGGTAGGCCTGCCCCAGCCCCGTGCCCGCCCCTATGACGCCAATGGGTGCCCGCGGCTGCCGCTCCCCCGCTTGCAGAGTCTCCAGCTCCGCATCGTGCAGGGCTAGCACGCCATAGCCTACGGCGCTGAAGTCGTTGATCAAGGCCAGGCGCGGGATCCCCAGTTCTGCCGTCAACTGGCTTGAGTGCAAGCTCCAGGACAGGTTGGTGATTTTGGCCCTTTGTCCGCCGCTTTTCTCCTCCACCACTGGGCCGGCCACGGCAAAACAAGCAGCAGCCGGCTGCGGATCCCACCCCAGCTCCTGCCGAGCTTGGGCCAGAAACTCCTGCACCAGGGGGGCAAGGCTGGAGTAATTTTGGCTGGCGTAGCGGCGGCTGTAGAGGCTGTGCTCGGGATCCTCGGCCTTGACCAGACTGAGGCTGGTCTTGGTGCCCCCAACATCTCCGGCCAGCAGCAACTCCATGGGGCCTTCTCCGAGCAGCGCGCCCATTCCACCCTGCCATTTTCGGCAGGGCTCTGGCAATGGACGTCGGAATCCAGAGGTGGGAAGGTCTCTTGCCCATGCCAGGGTTACCCCGAGCTGGCTGGCGGAACCGGGGCTGGCTGCGTTGGGAGCCGCTCTGGCCCATGCTGAATTGGCGGCAACGCTTTGCCCGCCTTGGCACCTAGTTTGGCTCCCTCTGAGGCACGGCAGGAGTGGCAGCAGGCGACGCCGTTTGACCGGCTGGAGACGCAGCTGACGCAGGGGAGGGTGCCTCTGCTTGCCCAGGGGGCAAGAAATCGACGACTTCCCACCCCTTGCCATCGGGGGAGCTAGAGGCCAACAGCCATCGCTCAGTTAGGCCTTGAGACCCCGCCGATTGGACTTGTTGGCGGGCCAAGGTGAGCTGAAAGGGATCGCCTTTGCGGCGGTAGGGGCGGCGGGATCCCGGTGGCTTCACCCTTAGAGTATAGGTGCCGCTGAGGTGGTGGATCTCCAGTTTTTCCCCGGTTGCTACCCGCAGCCCCGTCTCCCGGCGATCCCGGCGAATGCGGACATCCTGCACTTCCAGATGGGCTGCCAAGCGGTCACTGCCCACCAGCGAGGCTACTGGCTCCGACAGGTGAGCAATCTGGTAGGTCAGGGCCTGTTGGACAACAGACTGGGGTGGCTGGGGAGCGCAGCCTGCTAGGAGCCCCACCAGGGCAAGGGCCAGGAGGCTGAGCAGACAACGCCTGCCACGGTTGCCTGCTGCTTTTGCCGTGGCTCTCTCCTTAGGCATCTCCTCTTCCCGGCAGCTTGGCCAAGTCTGTTAGACCATAGCAGCGCTGGGGTGCTGCTTTAGGTACTCGGTATTAACTCCCGACTCGCGGGTGAGCGCCACTAGACCCGTGCGGGCGATCTCCCGAATGCCAAAGCTAGTCAACATTTTGATGATGGCCGCCATTTTGCCCGGATCCCCGGTGACTTCCAAAGTTAAAGACTCTTCCGCCACATCGACGATGCGGGCCCGGAACATCTGCGCCACGTCCATGATGGCAGAGCGGGTTTCGATGCTGGCATTGACCTTGACCAGCATCAGCTCCCGTTCTACACAGGGGACGTGGGTAATATCCGTTACTTTCAGAACCTCGATGAGCTTGTAGAGCTGCTTGGTTAGCTGCTCCACATCGTGCTCGTCTCCCTGCACCACCATGGTGATGCGGGAGATCCCAGGCCGTTCAGTAGGGCCAACGGTGAGGCTGTCGATATTGAAGCCCCGCCGGGCAAACATGCCGGCAATGCGGGTTAAGACGCCGGGCTGATCCTGCACAAGAGCGCTAAGGGTATGTCTCACGGCAACCGCAGAGGAGAGTGGCGGGAAGTAGGCGATGGCCTTGTACAAATCCTACCCCAATTCCACAGCTGCCAGGGGGGATCCTCGAGCCTTGCCGAATTGAGCTCAGCCGTGCTAAGGATCTCCATCCTCATCCTGGAGTTGGCGCAAAGCGCGCTGCACCTGCTCTTGCAGAACCCGGTTGTGGCGCTGGTGGCCAGGGTGCAAGGCGGCTTGCCAGCTGGCAATGGCAGTCTTGAGGTCTCCCATATTCCGGTAGGCCAGTCCCCTCGCGTAGAGGCCGTACTCGTCGGCAAGGTCAAGGGGAATGCCGCTGGCCTCCAGGCGAAAGGCCTGGTCGTAGTCGTCGAGGGCTGCCCCAAGCTCCCCCAGCTCGTAGAGCAGATTGCCCCTGAGGTAGAGAGCGCAGGGCTGGCCGGGCTCTGCCTCTAGGCTACGGCTGAGGTCGGCAATCGCTTCGAGGTAGCGATCGGCCCAGGCGTAGGCGATCCCCCGCCGGTAGTAATGGGCTGGGCAGGGATCCCAGCGGATGGCCTGGGACCAGTCGGCTACAGCCGCCTCCCACTCCCCCAGGTAGCCGTACACCTGAGCACGGCAGGCATACGCGGGCGCCCAGGTGGGATCCCGCGCAACTGCCTCATCCAAGGGAGCCAGCGCTGAAGGTAGGGATCCCTGCTGCAGGTACAGCTCAGCCAGACGGAGATGGTAAGTAGGGCTGGGATGCAGCCGTACTAGCTTGGTCAACTCGGCGGTTGCCCCTTGCAGATCCCCTCGCGCTTGGTAAATGAGGCTGCGGTAGAAACAGGGTTCCGAGCGACGGGGGATCAACTGGGCAGCCTGGTCGAAGTCTTCCAGGGCCTGGGCAAGCTGACCCAGTTCGAGGCGGATCTGTCCCCGCAGGAGGTAGGCGTTGGCTAGACGGGGATCCCGTTGCAGCGCCAGGGTAAGCTGCTGCAGGGCCCCTAGCAATCCCGGTTGAGCCACCGTTCGCGAGCGCGGTTGTAGGCCAAGATGGCCGGGCGAGTAAAGGCAGAAATCGCCGCTGCGCTGGCCAGGCCCATCACCGCCAAGAGGCGATCCTGGTGCCAACTGGCCAGGCTCCCCAGCAGCAAGGCAGCGGCAACCCCAAGGCGCAGGCCAGCAGAGGTGTAGGCTTTGAGCATGGTATTCCGCCGCCCTGAAAGACCTGCGAAACGATAACAATTATGGCAGGGCATTGCTTGCCGCGTTTCTGCCTTCTTCCTGCTTCCACGACCTGTAGCTGGTAGTAACTCTACACCTACCAGCCGGCTAGGGGGGTCTCCACAGACGTCACTTCCTGTCGAGCTGACGGGAGTTGCCCCTTACTCTTGATGCCAACCTTAGCTTAGGCAAAATACCTACCGAAGAGAGGTAGCTGCTGGCCCACTAGCTCAGCTACTCCACGTTAAGTCAGAAGATTTGTTGGCAACGCTAGATTTGTTGGCAACGCTGCCCAGTGTGCCACAAAGTAGCAAAGGTGCTCCGCACCCCTGTTGCGAACGAGAGCCCCCTGCTCTGGTATCCTGACACCCGCCCGGTAAAACGCTGGCCAGAGGAGGAGATGGGCGTCAAACTGACGGTGGTATCTACCCAAAGGCAGCAGTGGAAGACAAGTCGAGGACTGGCTTGGGCCGGCAGCCTTTACAGAATAGCCAGAGCAGCCGGCAACTTGCCCGCTGGCGCCGCCACCGAGCTAAGGAACAGCAGCTGGCGTGGCTTTGGGAGGATCGGATCCCGACGGCCCGACAACTGAACTTTCGCCTTGCGGCGGTGGGCTTGGCTTTGGCCGTCGCTTTCTTGGGAGCGGGGGCGCGTTTGGTTTACTTGCAACACTACCAAGGGCCAACCCTACAGCAGCGGGCCGAGGCTCAGCAGCGGGCCCACCTCCGACCCTTCCTCCCTCGCCGTTCGATCGTGGATCGCCACTCCGTAGCTCGGCAGCAGGCGGAGCTGTTGGCCGTAGATCGCCCTGCCTATACCCTTTGGGCCCATCCCCGCCTTTTTGGCAGGCGCACTCCGCAGGAGATTGCCACGGCTCTAGCCCCTCTGCTGCGGCGGCCAGTTGAGCAATTGACCCAGCAGTTGTCGGCTAACCATGCGGTGCGGCTGGAGCGCTGGCTGGCGCCAGAAGTGGCGGAGCAAATTCAGGCTCTGTACCTGGACGGCCTGGAGCTGGTGAGCGAGCGGCAGCGGGTTTATCCCCAAAAGGAGATGGCTGCTGAGGTGGTGGGCTATGTGGATTTAGACCACCGCGGCCAGGCAGGAGTGGAATATTCTCAACAGGCACTGCTGGAGCGGACAGTTCAGCCAGTTACCATTCCCCGAGATGGCTACGGCCAGTTGTTGGCTGCCGAGGTGCCGGAAAGGCTGCTGCAATCCGGCGAGACGGTGCTGCAACTGACCTTGGACATGCGCCTGCAGCGGGCTGCCCGCGCTGCTTTGAAAGCCCAGATGGAACGGTTTCAGGCGCTGCGGGGCACGGTGATTGTTTTGCAGCCCCACACTGGCGAGATCCTCGCCTTGGTGAGCGAGCCCACCTACGATCCCAACCGCTACTTCGAGTACGACCCTGCCCTTTTTCGCAACTGGGCCGTTACAGACTTGTACGAGCCGGGATCCACCTTCAAGCCTATCAACATCGCCATTGGGCTCGATGCCGGGGCCTTCACCGCCAGCGAGCGGGTTTACGACGCAGGGCGGATCTGGATTGGCCGCTGGCCCATCCAAAACCACGACTACCGCCAGCGGGGTGCCCATGGCTGGCTAAGCGTTACCGAGATTCTGCGCCTGTCCAGCAACGTGGGTATGGTGCACCTGATGCAAAAGCTGGATCCCCGCCAGTACCACCATGCCCTCCTACGGCTGGGATTGAACGACCGCAGCGGTGTCGATCTGCCCTTCGAGCCGCCCAGCCGCCTGAAGCCCCTGCGGCAATTTGTAACCGTGCCAGTGGAGCGGGCCACCGTCGCCTTTGGCCAGGGATTGGCTCTCACTCCTCTGCAGTTAGCCGCCTTGCACTGCATCATCGCCAACGGCGGGTTAAAGGTGCGGCCCCATGTGGTGCGCGGCCTAGTGGAGAAGGATACCGACACCCTGGTTTGGGGCCCCCCCCGGCCAGCGCCAGTGCGGGTGTTGTCGGAAGAGGCCACGTTGGCAGTGCGCATCCAGATGCGGGATGTGGTGGATTTTGGCACTGGGCAGTCGGCCAAGGTCGAGGGGTATGAGATCGGCGGTAAAACGGGCACAGCGCAGAAAGTTGGGCCGCAGGGGGGCTACTTGCCCGGCAAGCGCATCACCAGTTTTGTGGCCTATTTCCCAGCCCTTCGTCCTCAGTATGTGATTTTGGCTGTGATCGACGAGCCAAAGGGGGAAGATGCCTTTGGATCGACGACAGCAGCTCCCGTGGTTCGCTC
The DNA here is from genome assembly GCF_047462135.1 of Synechococcus sp. O70.2. Taxonomy (NCBI): domain Bacteria; kingdom Bacillati; phylum Cyanobacteriota; class Cyanophyceae; order Synechococcales; family Synechococcaceae; genus Synechococcus; species Synechococcus sp. O70.2. Next base: position 371,389 of record NZ_JANSIS010000001.1, on the reverse strand, counting down.
GGTGATCCAGGAGATCATTGCCCTAGAAGGGATCCGCCCCAATTCCCCATAGGAAAAGGCTGGGATCAGGACTGGCTGCCATGGGCATCTGACCTTGGTGCTGCCACCCGCCAGCTCAGTTTAGCGTTGAGATAAAAGTTCCAAAATACAACAATACCAATTGCGATCAAGTTAGCGAGCAAATAGTGAATGCCCAGGCGCTCGCTCAGCAAGATCAACAACAAAGAGTTGAGCAGCAGGCCAATCAAGCAAATGACATTAAACTTGACCAGTCGCTGCAGACGATTCCAGAGGCCTGGCTGTAGCCGAGTGACATGGCGAAAGGTCCAGAGGTCGTTCCAGAGGAAGTTATTGAGGATGGCCACCTCAGAGGCGATAAGTTTGCTGATAGCCAGATCCCACCCTAAGTTGTTGGGATCGTGGAACAGATACAGCAACGTCATATCCACAAACGTGCCGGACAGTCCAACCACGCTGAAGCGCAAAAAGGATCCCACTTGACCTAGCGAAAAGCGCAGCGCAATGAGGTGGTGGAGATACTGGAGGCAGGTTTGCAGTTGGATTTTGCTCTCGCCGTTTTGGCGCTCCTGAAAGATGTAGCCGACTTCAGCAATGGTCCTCACCCGGCCCCGCGCCAGCACCTCAACTAGCAGCTTGTAGCCTTTGGGGCTGAGCGGGATCCCGGCAATAGCCTGGCGTCTAACTAGAAACAACCCGCTGAGAGGATCCGACACCCGCCTAAAAACCCCAGGAAGTAGCATCAGCCCAATCCACTGGGCCCCCCGGGAGACGAGGCGCCGGCCCAGGTTCCAGTGGCTCACTCCCCCCGACTCCGCGTAGCGGCTGCCCACCACCAGGTCTACTCCCTCTTGGATGGCAGGCCACAGCTTGAGAACAATCTCCGGCGGGTGCTGCAAGTCCCCATCCATCACCCCCAGGACCTCGCCGCGGGCCGCTTGCCATCCCCGCAACACCGCCGTGGCCAGCCCCCGTTCGTGGTCTCGGCAGATAACCTGCAGTTGGGGAAATTCCTCTTGCAGTTCCTGGGCCACTTTGGCGGTGTAATCGGGGCTATTGTCATCCACCACGATCAGCTCGTAGGCCCCAGGTAGGATTTTGTCCAGATGGGCACACAACTGCCGGATCAGGCTGCAGATGCTGGAGGCCTCGTTGTAGGTGGGAACAACCAGCGAAAGCTGGACAGAGGTGGGCTGAGAGAGCGGCGGGATTTGAATAGGGACTGTCGAAGCTTGCGGATGGTCGGACGAAGTAAGAGTTCCCTGAGGCATTCAGCAGGCCATCCAAAAAACATCGAGGAGAATCCTAAGCAGGAGCGCGGAAACACCGCCCCGCGCCACCAAAGCGCTAATCCCCTATCCTATCGGGGGATAACCCCCAGAGCTAGACAGTTCTCCACCTGCCCAGCTTGCCTAGGAAGATCCCGTCGAAGGGAGCGGGATCTAGGCCGCGGCAGAGTTGGGCTCTCGCAAGCCTCGATGAGCGTTTGTTTGGCCTGCCAGTCGAGGAGGAGCTGCGCCATGGCTAAGCCGCCAAGGGGTTGCAGAGGGCCCTCTGGCCCGTTGCTATCTGTGGGCGGTAGTTGGCGCAGGTAGAGCTGGGTGGGCAGAGAGAGCAACTGAACCGAAACGTAGGGCAAGGGGCCGGCCTCTTGCCAACCGCCTCCACTGCAGGGGCGATAAACGTCTGCGGCGAGCGTCTGCCAACCGTCAACTGTGGCTCGTTGTAGCAGCAGATCCCGTGGACAGCTGTGAAGGGGAGCTGCTCAGAAAGAGAGGGCTGGGCTTTGCGAGCAGACGCCGCCTGCGGTTGTTGCATCCAGCGTCGCACCCTAGGCAGGAGAGGATGGTTCATCATTTGCTCGGCAACGTCTTTCTCTCCTTTAACCGGCCAGCCCAGGGAGCCGCCTAGTCGCCAATGGTGATCTGGCCAATCATGCCGGCTTCTGCGTGACCAGGGATGGTGCAAGCCAGAGAGTAGACCCCAGATTTGAGGGGGATAAACTGCCACTCCACCGACGCGCCCGGCTTGAGCTCAATTTCTCGGATCTGCCCTTTAATTTCCACGCCAGCCACCTCCAGTTTGCGTGTCCAAACAGCATCGGCAAAGTCCTTGGCGCTGAAGTAGTGCTTCAATTGGCTGGGGTTGCTCAAGCGCAATCGGTAGAGGTTGCCATTGCGAAAAAAGAGCTCCTTAGGCGCAAATGCCAACTGGTTGTCAACCGTGCCCAGCTCGACTGCCCTTTCCTGGGGCGTTTGCCGCGACAGATCCCGTCCCCACGCCGGCCAGGAGATCCCGCTGCTCAACATCCACAGACAAAAGCTCACTAGCAGGAGATAGCGCAGCCCACGCAGCATACCCAACAGGGAAACTCCGCCTGGAAACCTAAGATAGCAATTCACGAAAAACGGGGCAGGCAACCCCCAACTTTAGCCAGGGGGTACTTGACCAAGCCGCACAGTTGGGGGCGCCTCTTCGGCTGTTTCCTTCCCCCATTCCACCGCTACCGCTGCAACGTAGCCATCGGCAACCCCCAGAGGCAAGGTTAGCCAGCCGGGATCCCTGGCCAACCTTCTGGCACCGGCTAGGCCCACACCCACGGCTTTTAGGAGGGCCTCTCTTTGGGTCCACATCTGCAAAAAAGCCGCATCTCGCTCTGGCGGTGGGCAGGCCAGGAGGTAAGCTTGCTCGGCAGCAGAAAAGTAGCGGCGGGCAATGCGCTGCCAGCGGGGCACGGGTCGGATCCGCTCCAAGTCCACGCCAATTCGACGGTGCAGCGCCAAGCCAACCAGGATCCACTGGTGGGAGTGGCTGAGGTTAAACTGCAGCGGCAGAGGTGGATCCCGCCAGTAGGGCTTGCCGGTAACCGTGCGGTCGAGGGAGATGGCTTGAGGCGGAATGCCGCTATAGTGGCTAAGCAAAGTTCGCAGCAACAAGCGGCCAGCCAGAAAACGGCGCCGATCCTCCACCAGTTGCAATTGCCCCGCCCGCTGCCGTTCCTCGAGGGAGAGCAGCTCAAGCCGAGGAAGCAACACCTCCAGAGGGGGCACTGCCTGTAGCCACAGGTGGATCTCCGGCTTTTCCAGCTCCAGCAGCGGCTGCCGCAATCTTACCCTTCCACCCTCTTGAGACCTAGACAGCTCGAGAGGTTGCGAATGGGGTAACATGGCCTTGAGCTGGCGTGGTTGGCAACACCACCTAGACAGTACTTCCTTTAAACGTGTTCCCAAGGCCCGGCTCGAGCTAATGTCTTCCTTTCACTACCCACCCCGCCCCGGCCCTGTTCGCGCCGCTCGACAACAGGCTATTTGCCAAGGGATCCCCTGGCTGTTGCTGGGCTTTACGGCTATTTTGTCCGGCTCCGCTGGGGCCTTCCTGGCGGCCATACTGCACCGCCCGATCCTTCCCCCCTCTCTAAGTGCTGAGGAACAGGCAGCCTTTCGACCGGATGCCCTGCGCGCTGCTGCTCTAGATCGATCCTTGCACATCCTCATTCTGGGCCTCGACAGGCCAGATCCCGCCCTCTCGGGAACAGGGGATCAGGACCGCTTCAACACCCGCTCCGATACCATTCTTCTGGCCCGCTTTGACCCCCAGGCGCGGCGGATTACCGTGTTGTCGATCCCCCGCGACACCCGTGTGCGCCTGCCCGGCTTCGGCGTGGCCAAGATCAACGCCGCCAACGTGGTGGGAGGCCCCGCCCTAACAGCTCAGGTGGTAAGCCAGTTGCTGGGCGGGATCCCGATTGACCGCTACGTCCGCCTCAATACCGAAGCCCTGGAAGCGCTGATTGACGCGGTGGGTGGCGTAGAGGTCTACGTGCCGGAGCCCATGCACTACGTGGATCGTACGCAGCAGTTGTTCATTACCCTACAACCCGGCTGGCACCGCCTCAACGGCAAACAGGCCCACCACTTTGCCCGCTTTCGCCACGACCAGCTGGGGTTAGGAGATATTGGCCGGGTGCAACGGCAACAGGAGCTGCTGCGGGCCCTCAGCCGGGAACTGCTCTCCCCCGCCGTCTGGCTGCGCATCCCAAAGGTTTTGCAGGTTGTCCGCACCCACTTGGATACCAACCTCACCTGGGAAGAAGTCTTGAGCTTGGCCAAATTCCTTCTCACCTACGGCGGGGATCGCATGGATCTGGTGCTGTTGCCGGGCCGCTTCAGCCAGGCGGGAGAATTTGCCACCAGCTACTGGCTGCCGGATCTGGCCGGGATCCGCCGTGTGGCCGCCACCCATTTTGGCCTAGAGGCGGAAGTGACCCCCATCCCGCCGCAACACCTGCGCATAGCCGTGCAAAACGCTACCGGCAAGCCGGGGATGGCCCGCCGCATGGTGCAAGAACTGGTTAGACAGGGCTATGCCCAAGCTTTTGCCGTCGAGGATAGCCCCCAGGTGTTGCCGCGCACCGAGATCCTTGCCCAAAGTGGGGACTGGGAGGGGGCTAGGCAGGTTCGCGCTGCCATTGGGCTAGGAGAGGTGCGGGTGGAGTCCACGGGAGTTCTCAACTCCGACGTCACCATTCGCCTAGGTCGAGATTGGGCGGAGCAGCTTACCCTCGGTAGGAACCAAGCTCAGAGCCTCTAGGGCCAGCTGGTTTGAGTGCAGATTTATTGCCCTGCTGCCCTAAACGGCAGAGCACAAAGCCGCTCTACTGGGGCCTACGAAGGTCATGCATAGTAGTGGGCAAGGCTTGAGGCTTGGTCTTCTTGGTAAATTGGAACTAAGCTGGTTCGAGTGACAAGCTGCCTATGGCCGTCTTGGAACAAGGAGCCATCACTGTCCACACGGAAAATATTTTTCCCATCATCAAGCAGTTTCTCTACTCGGATCGCGAGATCTTTTTGCGGGAGCTGATCTCTAACGCTGCTGACGCTATTGCCAAGCTGAAAATGGCCAAGCTGGCCGGCGAAGTGACGGAGCCTCCAGAACCAGAGATTGTTATTGCGCTTAACAAAGAGGCAAAGACTCTCTCCGTAAGCGACACTGGCATCGGCATGACTGCCGAAGAGGTGAAAAAATATATCAACCAAGTGGCCTTTTCCAGCGCTGAAGAGTTTATTCAAAAGTACAAAGACAAGGGTGCTGACCAGGTGATCATCGGCCACTTTGGCCTAGGTTTTTATTCTTCCTTTATGGTGGCGCAGCGGGTGGAGATCGACACCCTTTCCTACCAGCCCGGCAGCACCCCTGTGAAATGGTCCTGTGACGGCAGCCCCAATTTTACCCTCTCGGATTCCCAGCGCTCTGCTATCGGCACCACCGTCACCCTTTACCTAACCTCCGATAGCGAGGAGTACCTGGATCCAAGTCGCATCCGCGAATTGGTGCGCAAGTACTGCGATTTTATTCCCGTTCCCATCAAGCTCAATGGAGAAGTCATCAACCGGCAAAAGCCCCTCTGGAAGATTTCTCCCTCAGAGCTCAAAGACGAGGACTACCTGGAGTTTTACCGCTACCTGTATCCCTTCCAGGAAGATCCCCACTTCTGGGTTCACATCAACACGGACTATCCTTTCATTGTGCAAGGGATCCTTTACTTCCCCAAGCTGCGCCCGGACATCGATCCCACCAAGGGCCAAGTTAAACTGTTTTGCAACCAAGTTTTTGTCCAGGATAACTGCGAGGAAGTTATCCCTAAGTTCCTCCTGCCCCTTCGCGGCGCCATCGACAGTCCCGATATTCCTCTCAACGTCTCCCGCAGTTTTTTGCAGAATGACCGCACTGTCAGGCGCATTGGGGATCACATAGCCAAAAAGGTGGCGGATCGCCTCAACGAGCTCTACCGAGAAGACTACGAAAAGTACGTCAGGGTCTGGCCCGATATCAGTCTATTTATGAAATTTGGGGCAATGAATAGCGACAAATTCTTTGCCCAGATTAAGGACATTCTCATCTTCCGAGTGGCCGGATCCCCTGCCGACAAACCCGAGTACGTGACCCTCAAGGAATACCTAGAGCGCACGCGAGAGAAACAGAACAAGCGGGTTTACTACGCCACGGACGAGGCAGCCCAGAGCGCCTACATTGACCTGCACCGCTCCCAGGGCCTAGAAGTCATCATGCTAGATAGCTGGATCGACAGCCATTTCAGCAGCTTCCTGGAGCGAGAGTATCGCGAAGAGGGGATCCAATTTAAGCGGGTGGACTCGGAGTTGGATGAAGCCCTGATCAACAAAGACAAAGCTGCTGAGCTTGTCGACCCCCTAACTCAGAAAACCCGTAGTGAAAAGCTAGTAGATCTTTTCCGTCAGGCGCTGGGGAAAGAAAAGCTGCAGATCAAGGCTGAGGCCCTTAAGTCCGAGTCTGTGCCGGCCATGATCCTGCTGCCGGAAACCCTGCGGCGCTTGCAGGAGCTCAATGCCATCCTGCAACAGAAGCCGATGGAGTTTTTGGAAGAACACACCTTAGTGGTCAACACTGCCCATCCCCTCATTCAGAACCTGCAAGCTTTAGCCGAGGAGGGCCGGGATCCGGAGCTGGTCAATCTTATCTGCAACCACATCTATGACCTGGCGCTGATTACCCAGAAAAGCTTCGACCCGGCAGCGGCGCGGGCTTTCGTGCAGCGCTCTAACGAGGTGCTGACGCGGCTTACCCGCCGTCAGTAGGCAGCACTCTCCCAGCTTGCCCCTGCTTGCAGGGCTTCTGCTGCCCCAGGCAAGGGGGGACGAGGGCCAGCGCCGTTTCTACTTTCTTGGAGAAGGGGAGCCACTTGACGCATGAGCGTAGCCATCTCCAGGGCGCTCATGGCGTACTCCCAGCCTTTGTTGTTTTTGATCCCGGCTCGCTCCAGCGCCTGCTGCAGGGTGTCCGCCGTGAGGATCCCGAAAATGACCGGCACGCCAGTGCGAAAGCCTGCTGCCGCGATCCCCTTGGCCACCTCTGCCGACACATAGTCAAAGTGGGGGGTCTGCCCTCGGATCACCGCCCCCAGGCAGATGATGGCATCGTAGCGGCGGGACTGGGCCAGTTGGTGGGCCACCAGCGGCACCTCAAAGCTGCCAGGCACCCAGTAGTAGTCCACCTGGCGACTCTCGGGGCTGACATCCAGGCCATGCCGCCTTAGAGCATCCTGGCACCCCTCCAGCAACTTGCCCACAATCAAATCGTTAAACCGACTGATGACGATAGCTAGACGCAGATCGCCTGTCTGCGTAAAATTCCCCTCGTAAACTGCCATCTTGCTGCTCCAGGAAAAGGAAGCGGCCTCCCCTAGGCTACAAAGCTGCACTCTTCCATCCTGACATACTTCTTGCCATCCCACTTTCAGGAGGATAGTTCTGCAGCTGCCCATCGAGCAGCAAGATTGACATCCTCCCCCAGTGATCTAGCTAGGCCAGGAAGGGATCCCTGGCCGGACGGCGCGGCAGTCTGGTACATGTCTCCAGGCTGGCGGCCCACTCGCCGAGGAGGGTGTTGACCCAGTGAGGCAGCTCGTCGTGGGCGCAGTGACCCACCCCCGGTAGCTTCACCAACGTAAGAGCTGGCTGCCAGCGCTTGAACTGATCCGCCAAAAAGCTGGGTACCGCTGGATCCTCTTGACCCCAGAGGAGGAGAATGGGCATTTTGAGGGTGGGCAGGAGGCGCTTGGGGCTATCGAAGGGGCGGCAGAGGATGGCCCTGAGGCTGTCCAAGAACACGTGGGCTGCTCCTGGCTCAAAAGCTGGCGTTTGGAAGATCTGCACCAGCTCATCGTCCACTTGCTCATCGCGCTTGTAGACGTTCTTGATCCAAGCCCGCAGCACCTTAGTCTGTCGCAGCCAATTAAAGAGGTGAGGGCCCAGCAGCGCCAGGATCCCTTCGCAGAAAGCTCGCACTAGGGCATCCCAGGGAGGGGGCAGTTCTTCTGGATGGGGCCCGTCGGCGCAGCTAATCAAGCATAGGCCCCTCACCATCTGGGGATAGCGGGCAGCCGCAATCACCCCCACCAACCCGCCAAGGGAGTGGCCAACCAGGATCATAGGCTGGCGGATGTGGACGCGCCAAAACTCGTACACCTGCTCCACCCAGAGATCGACGCTGTAGGCGATCTCCGGCTTGGCGCTCTTGCCAAATCCCAGCAAGTCAAGGGCGTAGACAGGGCGCTGGGATCCTAGAGGGACGATGTTGTGGCGCCAGTGGCCGACGGAGGCGCCAAAGCCGTGGATTAAAAGAGCCGGCGCTGCCACCAAGTTTACCTGGCCTGCAGGAGTTTGGGCGCGACTAGGAGTGTAGGTGAAGTGAACCGGCCAGCCGCGCCAAAGCCAGGTTTGAGAGTGGCCGTAGCGAGGCAGGCCCGAGAGGGGATCCCTGCTGTCGACTGCCTGGGACGGGGAAGGTAGGGATCCCGGCGCGGAGGGAATAGAAAGGGAGTTGGGTGTGTGCAAGGAAGGAGTAAACAAGCCCACCTCCATCAGAATAGACCAATCATGGCCGCTTCTTCGGAGCGTCTAGAGTGGACTAACGGGGCGTTTTGGGGACTAGAGGTTCCGCCCAGCTTCCGCCCGCCAGCAGTCTTCGCTTGAGCTCTACTTGCAGATTCGATGAGCGAGAAAACCGACGAGACGGCCTGGATAGACCCGATTACAGCAGCCAGCTTTCGCCAGATTGACCAAGAGATCGGCCCCCACCCCTGGCAGGGGATCCCCTATGAGATCGTGCGCCGCGCTATCCACGCCACGGCCGACTTCGAGCTCCGGGATCGCTTTGTGTTCAGCCCCACGGCGGTTGAGGCGGGGCTAGCGGCCCTGCGGCAAAAACGACCAGTGGTGGTGGATGTGAGGATGGTAGCCGCCGGGATCCAAGCTGGTCTGCAGGCCCAGGGGATTCCGCTCTACTGCGCCTTGGACTGGGTGGAAGAGCCCCTCGAGGTGGGGCAAACCCGCACCGCTCAAGGGATGATCAAGGTGGCCCGCTGCTACCCAGAGGCAATCTTTGTCGTCGGCAACGCGCCCACAGCCCTGCTGGCGCTGGTGGAAGAGATTCGGGCACAGCGGGTCCGGCCCAGCCTGGTGATTGGGGTGCCGGTGGGCTTTGTGGCAGTAGAAGAGGCAAAGCAAGCCTTGGCCCAGACAGAGGTTCCCCAGATTCGGGTGGAGGGCCGTAAAGGGGGATCCCCGGTGGCTGCCGCCATTGTCAATGCCCTGCTGCTGGCTGCCCGCCGGGACTAGAGTTGGGGACGAGCTGGGAAGGCCATCCAGGAATCTCGCCGCGATAGAAATGCAGGAAACCCCATACGCCAGTACACCCGCCTGTCGAACGCTAGATGGCGAGCCAGTTGCCTCAGCTTGCAGTTGTAGGGGTAGCCGGAGATGGCTCGGTGGCTTCCTGGGGGATCCCACCCCTTTCGCAGGCCAAAGTCCTGGCCGGGCCTCCTAGCCTACTCCAGCACTTTGCTGACCATCCAGCCCGCAAGATCCCGCTGACCGGGTCAGTGGAAAGTTGGATCCCGCTTCTGCAGCAGGAGCTAGCGCAGGGATCTCTGGTCTTGTTGGCCAGCGGGGATCCGCTGTTTTTTGGGATTGGGCGCCTGCTGACCCAGTATTTCCCGAGGGAGCAGTTGGCTTTTTATCCCCAGGTGAGCTCGGTACAGTTGGCCCTCAACCGCCTACAGATCCCCTGGCAGGAGGCCACTATCCTCAGCCTACATGGGCGGGGAATGGAGCAGTTGGAACCCGTTCTCAAACAGGGATCCCCTGTAATTGTAGTGCTCACCGATCCAGAGCACACACCAGCCAGCTTGGCCCAGTTCATTGCCGACCTGCGGCTGCCAGTGCGCTACCAGGCCTGGGTATGCAGCCAACTGGGATCCCCCCAGGAGCAGATCATGCCCCTGCAGGAAGGGGAGAACTCTGCCTTCCCCAGCCCTAACCTGGTGGTGCTGCGGCGCGTTGAGCCGGAACCGGATCCCAGCCGCTGGCCTTTGGTTGGGATCCCGGACGACCAGTTCCACACCTTTCCCGACCAGCCCGGCCTAATCACCAAGCAGCCCATCCGCCTCCTCACCCTGGGAGCCTTGCAATTGCCGCGACAGGGGGTGGTGTGGGATATCGGGGCTGGCACGGGCTCAGTGGCTGTGGAGATCGCCCGCCTCTCTTCCCAGCTCCAGGTCTATGCCATCGAGCGCAACGCCATGGGCATTTGTCTCATCCAGCGCAACCGCCAACGCTTTGGTCTGGAAAACCTGCAGGTAATCCCAGGGGCAGCGCCTCAGGTGCTGGCTGACCTGCCGGATCCGGATCGGGTGTTGCTGGGAGGAGGTGGAAAGGGGATCCCCCAGCTCCTGCCCACAGTGGCGCCCCGCCTACGGCCTGGAGGGATCCTGGTGGCCAACTTCGCCACCCTAGAAACCTGCAGCGAAACCCTGCAGTGGCTGCGCTCACAGGGCTGGCAGGTGCGAGTGGAACATGTCCAGATCTCCCGCTCCACGGCCTTGGCTGAGGGCACTCGCTTTTCCCCCCTTAACCCCGTTTACCTGCTGCAAGCAATCCCTTCCACCTCGAAGTTCCACTAAGCCCTCAACTGAATGGGAGAGAGTTCAGGGAAGGCTTAGGCACGGCCTAGGATCCAGGCGATAAGGGGGGGATCCCTGTGCTCAAGATAGTACCGAACGGCTGAGGTCAGGTCTAGCTCCAAGTCGCGGTTTTGGATGTCGGTGATCATTCTGTACATCAGCTCCAGGTGAATGCGATCCTCTTTGGTGAGCAGCTCATACTTGCCATTAGGGCTGTTGTTGAGGGCAGCCAAGGCCGCTTGGGTGGCGGTAGCCGTTTTGGAAGGAGGCTTGAGGCGGGCATCCCGCAGCAAAAGAAACTGAAGCTCAGGGTGAGCAATCACCAATTGGTTGAAGTTATCGACCTGCCCATACATGCTGCCAGCAGCCACTTGGATAAAGGCGATCACCCGCTTTTGGCTGGGGAAATAGAGGTGATCTGGAAGCTTGCGTTTGCCCAGCTTCAGGGTGCTCATGGGGACAGGATGGATCCCTTGCAGGGCATTGACGATGGTGCGCAATTTGCCGATATCAGCTGTGCTGTCGATGATCGCCTCTTGGGGATAGGCGGCGCGGAGCTGAGCCTCAGTGGTGCGGAGATAGGGATCCAGCGTCTCAACAAGATCGGCAGATGGGCTGGGATCCCGAAGGGGTGGAGATAGAACGATGGAGGGGCCGTGGGCAGGCAGAAGGGGGATGAGCAGTTGTTTGAGGGTTTGCAGCTCAGTTTCGAGCCGCTGGACACGGGCGGCTAGATTGCTGGCAGTGGGTACAACTTGCACCTGGGGAGGGAGAGGGATCCCGTTGATGTAGTGGCGATAGTAGGCTGAGGCCCGATTGAGAATGGCCCGAATGGAGGGTTGGCCAAGAATATCGCTGAGGTCATCGGCGGTAAAGAGAGCTTGGAGGTGGATCCCTGAAGGCAGGCGGCTCTGGAGAAGGGCTTGAAGCTGGGGAAGAGAGGGGAGATCTAGGGAGAGGACGGTTTGGGAGAGGCGATCGACGGTAGCCCGGTCAAATTGGGTTTGGAAATGTTGCCAACGATCAGGAAACAAATTAAGGACAAACAGACTGTTGGGAATACGGGTAAAAAGCTCTTTTAGAGCATCGCCAAAGTTGAGAAGGATATCTCGATTTTCCTCTCGGCCCAGAGCCTCCAATTGGTCGAAGACAATGATCAGGGGCTGGTCGAGCAGCGAAAGCCTGCCGATGACTTTCATCCCTTCTAGGGCAAAGGTGTTGCGATCCAGATCTGCACTCCAAGGGGGCAACCCAATCAAGTTGGTTTCTTCAGGATCCAGGTCGGTACCGCTGAGCCAGCGGATGATCTGGTGACGGCGGTTGGGATCCCTGTAGCTGCAGTATTTGATGATGCCCTTGAGAATGTTTTCGGTGGAACCGGTAAGGAAGTTTTGCTCTGCCCACCAGCGCAGAACCAGTTTTTCAATGGCTTGCCATTGCTGACGACGACGCTCGCTGCCTTCTGCTCCTAGGCGATGAAAGAGATTAAGGGGATCCGCAGTGAGAATAGAGAAAAGCTTCTCATTTTTTGAAGTTTGGGGGGAAGTTTTCAAGATTTCCACAAAGCTTTTGGCAACGAGATAATCAAGCTGAGTATGGTGACGAGCATCAACTTGTTCTCGCAGGGATTCCAGGGTGTGGCTGTAGATGTGGTGATAGATGTTGTCGGGATGGGTGGGCTGAGGGATAAACAGGAGACGGTTGTGGCGCAGCAGGTTTTGGGCCACCCGCATGATTAGGTGAGTCTTGCCGGATCCAGGTTCCCCCAGTAGGACAACGCCCCGGCTCTGGTGGTTGGGATCCCGTTGAATGTCCTGGAGAACGGCTGTGAGTTGCTGGTACTGAGACTGATAGATGGTAGCCTCGTCGGGGTAACTCTGAAAGGGATTGTCAACTCTACTGCTGGCAAAGGGGTTGGGAATATTCTGAGCTTTGAGCTGAGCGTGGGTGAGGTGGCGATAGAGGTGATAGGTAAAAAGAGCATCGTAGCTGGCGTCGTGGGCCAGTTTGGAGTTGAAATAGCCGCTCTCCAGTTGGATACTAAGATGTTTGCTAAGATACTCTAGACTGTAGCTGGGGAGGTTGGGGAAACATTCCTTGGCAGCTAGCCAAGTGCAAAAAACGGGGTTAGAAAGCCACTCTTGGTTAGCTTGCTCAAAGGCTTGTTTAAGGATTTTCAGGTCGTGCTCTGCGTGGTGGAAAACGAGGGTTTTACCTTGGGCCAAACGCCGTAGGTCCGCAACAATCTGGGCTAAAGGCTTGGGCTGGGGGTGGCCAGGCGAGTATTCCTGGGTATGGGCGTGGTAAACAAGCTTACCGCTGCTGTCGACAATGGCAATCTCTTCAAGGTTAGGGTTGCCCTCGGTGTCAATAACCAAGTAGCTCATGGAAAGAGAGATCCTGGAACACTAATGAGCTAGATGCCCCATTGTAATTTCTGAATGGACAGGGGGGCTAGGAGGTGAGTAACCCATACGGAAAACACCTAGCTTCCCAGCAGAGGGGCTAGGAAGCCAGGTGGGCATTTATTTGCCTAGAATGGCAGGAGGGCTGGGGAGTGGTGGGCCTCCTAGGGCTCTAGCCCTCGTCCTCTTCGTCGTTGCTAACTCCCCCTCGGTAGAGATAGGAAGAACGGTTGGTTTTCTTGATGTAGTCCTTGATGGATTCCAGGTCGATGTAGCGATCCGCCAAGTTGATGAGCTGATCGCTGGTCATGGAGCGCAGGCTAACCACCTCTACCCGTGCTCCCTGGTAGCTGACGGCATTGACAGCATAGGCCAAGTCCCCGTCGCCGCTTACCAGCACCGCTGTCTCATACCAGCGCACCAGCGACAACATGTCCACGGCAATCTCCACATCTAGGTTGGCCCGCTTGGATCCATCGGGGAGTTGGGTCAGCTCTTTGGTAACCACACGGAAGCCATTGCGGCGCATCCAGAGCAAAAACCCCTGCTGCTTTTCGTTGTTGCGGTCGACGCCGGTGTAGAAAAAGGAGCGCAGAAGGGGAGAACGGCCGGTGAGCGTCTTCAGGAGGCGGGTGTAGTCAATCTCAATGCCCATCTGCAGGGCAGCGTAGAAGAGGTTGGCCCCGTCAATGAAGATGGCTACGCGCCCGCGGTTGTCCTGAAAAGGCTCCGGAAGCTGAAAGCCAGGGTCAGGGTCAAGACGCAACATTCGAGTTTTCTTCTCCAAGTTTTGGCCAAGGGATAGAAAAGGTAGGATATTAAAATCAGGGGAGCAAGGCATCGGCCCATGAGAGCCCTAGCTTACGCCATTACCCTAGCGTAGAAGATCGCTCCCCCCTGGAAGACTTCCAAAATCCTAAAGAAAAAATACTTAGCTGGAGGGCACTTGCAGATGCCTGGGCAGGAGGGCCCGCCACCCTATCGTTTCCCCATTCCCCTACTCAAAGGCGTGTTGCGCGGCCGCTGCAAGCGCTTCTTTGCCGAGGTGGAGCTGGAAAATGGGCAACAGGTAACTGCCCACTGCCCCAACACCGGCCCGATGACGGGAGTTTGCCAGGTGGGGGCACCCGTTTGCCTCTCCTATCACCCCGATCCCAGGCGCAAGCTGGCCTACACCTGGGAGATGATCCAAGTGGGGGAGGTGTGGGTAGGGATCAACACTGGCCTACCCAATCGCCTAGTGGAATGGGGGCTGCAGCAGGGCTGGTTCCCCCAACTGGCTCAGTTTTCCCGCTGGCGGCGGGAAGTGGTCTGGGGCAAAAGCAGGATGGACTTTCTTTTGGAGGGGCCGGGCGGCTGTGCCTACCTGGAGGTTAAAAATACAACCTGGGCTGTTGGCTCCTGTGCCCTTTTTCCCGATACCGTGACGACTCGCGGTCAAAAACACCTGGAAGACTTGGTGGAGATCCGCCGACAGGGTCAGCGGGCTCTGCTGCTGTATTGGATTAACCGCGCCGATTGCACCGAGTTTGCCCCCGGAGCAGAACGGGATCCCCGCTATGCCCGTCTGTTTCACCAGGCCCTGCAGGCGGGAGTTGAGGTGCTGCCCTACCGGGTCGAGGTTTCGCCGCAAGGGATCCGCCCCCTGGGCCTAGCTAAGCTTGTGGCTTGAGAGAACCTTCTGGGATGCGAGTAGCCACCTGGAATGTCAACTCCATCCGCAGCCGCCTGCCCCAGGTTTTGGCCTGGCTGGACAAGCAGGGATCCCTGGATGTGCTCTGCCTGCAGGAGACCAAGGTGGTGGATGCGGAGTTTCCCCGTGCCCCCTTTGAGGAGCGGGGCTTCCATGTGGAGGTGTACGGGCAGAAAGCCTACAACGGCGTTGCCCTCGTCAGCCGGGAGGTGCCGGAAAAGGTGGAGCGGGGCTTTGCTGCCCTGCTGCCGGCAGCCGCAGAGCTGGATGAGCAAAAGCGGCTTATTGGCGGCCTCTACCGCGGCATCCGCATCCTCAACCTCTACGTGCCCAATGGCGAGGCGGTGGGATCTGACAAGTACGCCTACAAGTTGCGCTGGCTGGCCTGCCTGAAAGACTACCTCCAGGTGGCTCTCGACCAGGGGCAGCCTATTCTGCTCTGTGGCGACTTCAACATCGCCCCGGAAGATCGGGATATCTATGATCCCAGCAAAGCCGGAGAAATCATGGCCTCCGAGCCGGAGCGGCAGGCCCTGCAGAAGATCCTGGCTTTGGGCTTTGAGGATGCCTTTCGCAAGTTTAACCCGGACCCTGGACATTTTAGCTGGTGGGACTACCGGGCCGGGGGGTTCCAGAAGAATCGGGGCTGGCGCATTGACCACCTCTACCTTTCCCCCTTGCTTCAGGACAAAGCTACGGCTTGCTGGATCGACGTCGAGCCGCGGCGGGCAGAAAAGCCCAGCGACCATGCCCCTGTGGTTGTGGAGCTGGCAGTCTAAAGTCCCTAAGCCGCTCCCTTGAGCCAACAGCGGCTATCTACGCTAGGCTGGTAGACGTTAACGAATGTATCGGGCTGCCGCCATGGCGCTCTTTGGTTTCGGCAAACTGAGCAAGAAACTGACCCTGCCTACCCCGGAGGAGGCTTTGCCGGGCCGCTCCGAGCCAATGGCAATCGTTAACCGGCACTACGTCAAGGGCACGCCCCTGAAGCCCCCTTTTCCCGAGGGGATGGAGCTAGCCATGTTTGGCATGGGCTGCTTCTGGGGAGCGGAGCGCAGGTTTTGGCAGTTGCCTGGGGTGTATACCACTGCAGTGGGCTATGCGGGCGGGTATACTCCCAACCCCACCTATGAAGAGGTCTGCACCGGCTTGACTGGCCACAACGAGGTGGTGCGGGTGGTTTACGATCCCAGCCAGATTAGCTACCTCCAGCTCTTGAAAGTGTTTTGGGAAAACCACGATCCCACCCAGGGGATGCGCCAGGGCAATGATGTGGGCACTCAGTATCGCTCCGGCATCTACGTCTATTCCCAGACCCAGCGGGAGCTGGCGGAAAAAACCCGCGACCTCTACCAGCAAGTCCTGAGCGCCCACGGCTACGGCCCCATCACCACTGAGATCCTGGAGGCTCCAGAGTTCTACTACGCCGAAGACTACCACCAGCAGTACCTCGCCAAAAACCCGCGCGGCTACTGCGGCCTGGGGGGAACTGGGGTACCGCTGCCGGAGCTCCTCACCCCCGACCTTTCTCCTTAGAGAGAGAGGGAACCTAGAAGATGCGACGGGAAGGGGATCCCCGCTCCAGCAGCTCCCTGGCCACTAGGGTCACCACCGCCAGCAAAGAAAGCACCACCGCGGCTGCATAGGCTGATCCTGTGGCATAGCTGCGATAGGCATCTTCCACAAACAGAGGCAGGGTTTGGGTGCGCCCAACGATGTTGCCCGAGACCACCGCCACAGCGCCAAACTCCCCCATGGCGCGAGCATTGGTGAGGATGACTCCATACAAGAGGCCCCAGCGGATGTTGGGCAGGGTAATCCGCCAGAAGACCTGCCAGGAATTGGCCCCCAGAGTTTTGGCGGCTTCTTCTTCCTCGGTGCCGGCCTCTTCCAACACCGGCAATACTTCCCGCACCACAAAGGGCAAGGTGATGAAAGCCGTGGCCAGCACAATGCCTGGAAACGCAAAAATGACCCGCAGGTTCCAGGATCCCAGCCAACCTTGACGGCCAAAGATCAGCACCAGCATCAGGCCGGCTACTACCGGCGAAATGGAAAAGGGCAGGTCAATGAGGCTAAGCAGCAAGGCCCGCCCTGGAAAGCGGCGGCGTGCTAGCGCTATGGCAGCGCAGAGGCCAAAAAGAGTATTGAGAGGCACGACAACCAGGGCAGTTAGCAAAGTCAAGCGGGCTGCGCTGAGAAACTCTCGCTCCCCCAGGTGCTGAAAAAAACTGGGGATCCCTTCCCGCAACGCCTGGTAGAAGACATTCACCAGGGGGATCCCGATGAGCAGCCCCACATAGAGCAAGACGATCCCAATCAGCAGGCCAGCCAGCCAAGGGTTGGCGGGTGGCTTCCCTTGAACCTCGGCAACTCCCTTAGGTCTCATGGCGACTTGCCCAGCCTTGCAGAAGGTTAATCACCGCCAGCAAAAGGAAGGAGATCACCAGCATCACCGTCCCAATCACCGTGGCGCCGGCGTAGTCGTACTGTTCCAGTCTTTGGATGACCAGCACCGCTGCAATCAAATCCTCGAAGGGGATGCTGGCGGCAATGATGACGATGGAGCCATACTCACCGACAGCGCGAGAAAACCCCAACGCCACCCCTGTTAGGATAGACGGCAGAATTTGCGGTAGTACCACTCGGCAAAAGGTCTGCCAGCGGGAGGCGCCCAAGCTCCAGGCAGCTTCCTCCACATCCGGCTCCAGTTCCTGCAGCACCGGCTGCACGGTCCGCACCACAAAGGGAAAAGAGATAAACAGCATTGCTACCCCCACCCCCCAGCGGGTAAAGGCAATGCGGATTCCCAAGGGAGCCAGCAGGGATCCTATCCAGCCGTTGCTGCTGTAGACGGTCGCCAGGGTGAGGCCGGCCACAGCCGTGGGCAGGGCAAAGGGCAGATCAATCAACCCCTCGAGGAGCTTTTTCCCAGGGAAGGCGTAGCGCACCAACACCCAGGCGGTTAGAGTGCCCATCACACCGTTCACTAAGGCCGCCAGCAAGGCGGTTACAAAAGTAACCTCATAGGCAGAGAGGGCCAGGGGATCGGTGGCAATCCGCCAAAACTCTGCCCAGCCCAAGGTGCTGGCCTTGGCAACCAAGGCAGCTATTGGCAAGACCAGCATCAGGAAGAGATAGCCCAGGGTCAGCCACCACGGCCAAGACACTGGAAACACCGCCTGCAGCAAGGTTCCCTAAGCTCCCACCGCCATGGCTGTCATTTCCGTTTTCTTGATGGGGAAGGCTTTGATTACCCTGGGGCGCACGTAAACCTGCTGCCCAATGTGCAGGGGCTGGTTGGTGTATTGCTCGCGGCTGAGGTGGGCCCAGAGGGATCCGCCATCGCTCAAGACCAGCTCCGCCTGGATCTCCCGCCCTAGGTGGATGATCTCTTTGACCCAAGCCGAGACACCGCTGCCAGTGGGGTTGAGCTCAATTTGGACATCATGGGGGCGCAAGAACAGCCGATGCGAACCGGCCTGCGCTTCAGGGAGCTGGCAGGATAATACGGAGCGGGGCGAGAGCTCGTTGACCGGGCCAATAAAGCTCATGACAAAGGGAGTGGCCGGATGATCGTAGATCTCGGCAGGGGATCCCACCTGTTCGATCCGCCCCTGGTTCATGACCACAATTTGGTCGGCCACCTCCATAGCCTCTTCTTGGTCGTGGGTAACCAGGACGGTGGTGACATGCACCTCGTCGTGTAGGCGCCGCAGCCACTGGCGCAGCTCCTTGCGCACCCTGGCATCCAGGGCTCCGAAGGGCTCATCCAAAAGCAACACCTGCGGCTCCACCGCCAGAGCACGGGCCAGGGCCACCCGCTGCCGCTGCCCCCCCGAAAGCTGGGAGGGGTAGTGATCCCCAAACCCCGACAGTTGCACCAGCTCCAGCAGCTCGTCCACCCGTGCCCGAATTTCAGCTCTTGGCAGCCTGCGGATCTCCAGGCCAAAGGCAATGTTCTGCCGCACCGTCATGTGCTTAAACAGGGCGTAGTGCTGGAAGACAAAGCCGACGTTGCGCTCCTGGACGCTGGCGTGGGTGGCATCCCGCCCGGTGAGGAAAATCCGCCCCGTGTCTGGCTTCTCCAGGCCGGCAATCAGGCGCAGCAGGGTAGATTTGCCAGAACCCGACGGCCCCAACAAAGCCACTAGGGATCCCGTGGGGATGGTGAGATCGGTAGGGTAGAGCGCCTGAAACTCGCCGAAACGCTTCGATACCCCTGCAATGGTGATGCCCATAGGCTCTGCCTAGCTAGTGGTTTGCCTGAGCAGTTGCTGGATTGGTTGCCGGCTGAGTCTTCTCAAAAGGTTGAGGGAAGTTAAACGCCCACCTAATCTACGGTAAACCTGTCAACAAACCGTTGATACAGCTCCCAGAATAACTTGAATGGGAATCCAAAACAAGGGAGCCTCCCTACAACTCGGCTTGAATGCGGTCAAACAAAGCTCCATCGGCAAAGAAGCGGCTTTGGATTGTCTCCCAGCCGCCTAGGTCGGCAACGGTTACCAGTTTCTCAACAGGAGGGTAACGCCAGGCAAACTCTTGCGCCACCGTGGGCTCCACTGGCCGAAAACCCACCTTGGCAAAGGCCCGCTGCGCCTCGGGCGTAAAGAGATAGTCCACAAAGGCTTCGGCCACGGCGCGGGTGCCCTTGCGGTCTACGTTGGCATCCACCACCGCCACCGGGTTGTCGATGGAAATGTTGGGATCCGGCACCACGTAGGGCAAGGGCTGGCCGCGCAAGCCCGCCAGGATCACCTCATGTTCGTAGGTGAGCAGGGCATCCCCCTGCCCTTTTTGGAAAAAGACATCCGTAGCCTCCCGCGAGTCCCGCGGCAGGACGCGGACGTTTTTGTAGACCTGAGTAGTGAAGGCTAGGGCCTGCGGCTCAGGGACAGCGCTCCAGAGGGCCAAAAAGTTCCAGCGGGCGCCCCCTGAGGTTTTGGGGTTGGCAGTAACCACCTGCAAGCCGGGCCGAGCCAGATCCGTCCAGGAGCGGATATCGTGGGGGTTGCCCTCCCGCGTTACCATCACCACCACTGAACGGGTGACGATCCCTTGGTTGGGTGTGCGACTTTCCCAACCCGGCCGAATCAGGCCGGCAGCCACAATGCGCTCCACATCCAGGCCCAGGGCCAGGGCCACTACGTCGGCATCCAGCCCCTCGATGACCGCCCGCGCTTGCGTTGCCGAGCCAGCGTAGCTGCTTTCTACACGCACCCGTTGTCCAGTCTGGGCCAGCCAGTGGGCCTCAAAGGCAGGGATGATCTGCCGGTAGGCATCGCGGGTCACTGCAAAAGAAGCTAGCAGAATCCTCACTTCCCCCTGGGATCCCGCCCCGCCGCCGCAGCCACCCAGCCCCAGCAGAAGTCCCAGGAGCAGGGATCCCAGCCCCAGCCACCGCCCCACTCTCGCCGACCAGCCCACCGCGATGGGTAATCTGTTCACAGCCATCCCCAAAAGCTTCTCATCCTCAACCCTCTCCCCGAAGACGAGGGAAGGTTGGGCGCCAGGGATCTATTCTACGGTAAGCCGGTCGGTAAACCGTTTTTAGAGCCAGGGCTAGCTAGGCAGGGCGTGGGGAGCGCTGCATCGGCAGCAAGATCCAACGTGGCCCTGAGGAGGCCGGGATCCTCTGGGGAGGGGAGCAACTGGAACCCCAAGCGCCTACACAGGCGGCGCATGCCCTCGTTTTCGCTGAGCACCTCGCCGGCCAGGCGCTGGATCCCTTCGCAGCGGGCCACCTGAATGAGGCGGGTCAAGAGCTCCGTGCCGATCCCCTGTCTTTGGTAGGGATCCGCCACCAAGAGGGCAAACTCCGCTTCCTGAGGGAGGCCGTGTTTTTTGGAGAGGCGGCTGATGCCAAGGAGGTGGGGTTCTGGGTCTTGCCGCTCGGCCACCAGGGCAATCTCGCGGTCGTAGTCATTAAAGCAGAGGCGAACCAGGCGCTCGTGGGCGATGCGAGCGCTGTATTGGATGGGGTGGAAGTAGCGCAGATAGACGCTGTAATCGGAGACGTGGCGGTGAAAATCGATCACCAAAGGCTCGTCTTCAGGGCGAATGGGGCGAATGGTGATGCCGTCCCGGAAGCTCCAGATGTACTGGGTGGGATAGGGGCGGATGGCCAAGGGCACCTGGGGATCCTGCTCGGTTCGCAAAATGACGCGGGCATCCAAAGCCAGCAGGCCCTCGCTGGAAGCCAGCAGCGGATTGATATCGATCTCTTTAATCTCCCGCTGCTCGGCCACCAGTTGGCTAAAGCGCACCAAGAGCTGTTCCAGGGCCTCCAGATCGACGGCTGGGCGTCCCCGCACCCCCTTGAGGGCTTTGTAGATGAGGGTGTTTTCCATCAGACGCCGGGCCAAGGTGGTGTTGAGGGGGGGAAGGCCAATGGAGCGATCCTGAAACACCTCCACCAGTTGTCCGCCACTGCCAAACAGCAACACCGGCCCAAACTGGGGATCCTCGCTGCTGCCCAGGATCAGCTCGTAGCCGTTGGTGGGAACCATGGGCTGCACCGTCACCCCTTGAAAGTGCTGGGATCCGGCTTTTTCGGCAACATTAGTCTGGATCTGCTGGTAGGCCCGCCGCACGGCTTCGGCATCGGGCAGGTTGAGCTGCACGCCGCCTACGTCGCTTTTGTGGGTGAGGGTGTGGGAGTAAAGCTTCAGCACCACCGGGTAGCCTATGGCCTCAGCAGCTTCCACCGCCGCTTCCGAACTTGCTGCCACCCGCGTGGGCACCACCGGGATCCCGTAGGCGGCTAGGATCTCCTTGGACTCGACCTCGGTTAAGAGCGTGCGACCTTGCTGCCGGGCTTGGCTGAGGATTTGGTGCACCCTATCCCGCTCGACCGCTCTTGCAGGGGGCAAAGTGGGAGTTTCGTAGAGGGCCTTGAGGTTGTCGCTAAAGCGCCACAAGTAGCTAAACACCCGCGCCGCTTGATCCGGGTAGCGGTAGGTGGGGATCCCGGCCTGGTTGAGGATCTGCTCGCCGGCATCCACCAGGGCTCCCCCCATCCAACTGGCCAGGATGGGTTGGCGGGATCCGCTGCGCCGCCAGGTCTCCACCACTTTCTCAGCCGTGGCCGTGGGATCCGTCATGGCTTGGGGGGTGAGGATTACCAAACAGCCCTGGCTAGCGGGATCCCGCAACACGATCTCCAGCGCCTGGGCAAAGCGCTCCGGGCCGGCATCGCCCAGGATATCGATGGGGTTGCCGTGGCTCCAGTGGGGCGGCAGGATCTGGTTGAGCTGCTCCAGGGTTTGGGGAGAAAGCTGGGCCAGGGATCCGCCGGCGCGGATGAGGGCGTCGGTGGCCAGCACCCCCGGCCCGCCGGCATTGGTGAGGATGGTGAGGTGGGGCCCTGGGGGACGAGGCTGTTTGGCCAGCACCTCCGCCATGTCGAAGAGATCTTCAATGCGATCCACCCGCAGCACACCACAACGGCGAAAGGCCGCATCCAAAACCGCGTCGCTGCCGGTGAGGGATCCCGTGTGGGAGGCTGCTGCCTGGGCTGCTGCCTGGGTGCGTCCCGCCTTGATGACGATGATGGGCTTGCTCAGCGCCACCTCGCGGGCTGCCGATAAGAAGGAGCGGGCATCTCCAATGGATTCCATGTAGAGGACAATGCTGTGGGTATGGGGATCCTCGCCCAGGTAGTCGATCAGATCCCCCCAGCCCACATCCAGCATTGATCCCAGGGAGATGAAGGCGCTAAAGCCCACATTTTCCCGCAGGCTCCAGTCCAGGATTGAAGTGCAGAGGGCCCCGCTTTGGCTGATAAACCCCACGTTGCCGGGTCGGGCCATCTGGGCGGCAAAGGTGGCATTCAAGCCAGTGTGGGGGTTTTGGATCCCCAGGCAGTTGGGGCCAATTAGGCGCAACTTGCCGCGGGCGGCCTGTTGGATGGTCTTTTCCAGGGCCAACCCCTCCGGGCCAATTTCCTTAAAGCCTGCCGAGAGGACAATGGCCCCCTTGACTCCGGCCTCGACGCATTCTTGGATAACCGCCGGCACCCCGGCTGCCGGGATGGCGATGATGGCCAGATCCACCGGCTCCGGCAGAGCGGACAGCCGCTCGTAGGCCCGGATCCCCAACACCTGGTGCCGCTTGGGGTTGACCGGGTAGACCGTGCCGCCAAAGGGATGGCTAATGAGGTTCCACAACACCGTCCGCCCCACGCTGCCCTCCCGCTCCGTGGCCCCCACCACCGCCACCGAACGGGGCAGAAAAATGGGAGCTAAGGGGTGGGATCTGGCCTTCCAGATGTCGAGGCTGGGATCGGGGCGGTGCAGCGCAGCCATAGCCGTTGCCAGGGTGGGGGTCACGTTTTGGCTGGGAGCAGAAAGGCGGCTCTTAGGCCAGAGCCGGCTCCGGCTGGTGGTAGAGGGCAGCCTCTACCCGGCAGCCCCGATAGGCCAAGATGTACAGCTCCTTCATGTCCTGGATGAGGGGGTAGCGGGGGTTGGCGCCGGTGCATTGGTCGTCAAAAGCCTGCTCCGCCATCGCTTCCAGACGGTCGTAGAACACCTGCTCGCTCTCGCTGAGGGCCTCGCGAATGCTGGCCGGGATCCCCAGCTTCCGCTTGAGCTCCTCGATAGCCTCAATGAGGCGCATGACCTTTTCATCGTCATTGGCCCCGCCCAACTGCAGGTAATCGGCAATCTCGGCATAGCGGTGCTTGGCGTTGGGGTAGCGGTATTGGGGAAAGATGGCCTGCTTGAAGGGAGCGTCGGTGGCGTTGTAGCGGATGACGTGGGTAATCATCAAAGCGTTGGCCAGGCCGTGGGGCAGGTGGAAGGTGGATCCCAGCTTGTGCGCCAGGGAGTGGCACACCCCCAAAAAGGCGTTGGCAAAGGCCATGCCGGCAATGGTGGCAGCGTAGTGGACTTTTTCCCGCGCTTCTGGATCTTCGGCCCCCCTCTCGTAGGCCCGCGGCAGGTAGGTCATCAGCAGCTTAATCGCCTGCAGCGCCAGCCCGTCGGTAAACTCGCTGGCCATCACCGAGACATAGGCTTCCAAAGCATGGGTGAGGGCGTCGATGCCGCTGTAGGCGGTTAGCTTCTTGGGCATCTTCAGGGTGAGATCCGGATCCACGATGGCCATGCTGGGGGTGAGGGCGTAGTCCGCCAGGGGGTACTTGATCCCCACCCGGTCGTCGGTCACCACCGCAAAGGGTGTCACCTCGGATCCCGTCCCGGAAGTGGTGGGGATGCAGACCAGTTGGGCCTTTTGCCCCAGCGGCGGCAGCTCGTAGACCCGCTTGCGGATGTCCATAAAGCGCGTTGCCAGGCCTTCAAACTCCAGCTGGGGCTGCTCGTACATCAGCCACATCACCTTGGCCGCGTCCATGGGGGATCCGCCGCCCACGGCGATGATGACATCCGGCTGAAACTGGCGCAGCTGCTCCAGGCCGCGGTTGACGGCGCTGAGGGTGGGATCCGGCTCCACGTCGTGGTAGACATCCCACTTTATCTGGAGCTCCTCGAGAACCCGGGTAACCGGCTGCAGCACACCCAGCTCGAAAAGGGGCTTGTCGGTAACCAAAAAAGCCCGCTTTTTGCCGGCCAACTCCCTCAAGGCCACCGGCAGACATCCCCGCTTAAAGTAGATCTTGGGCGGCACCCGGAACCAGAGCATATTTTCCCGCCGGTAGGCCACCGTTTTGACGTTGAGCAGGTGGCGCGGCCCCACATTGTCCGAGACGGAGTTGCCCCCCCACGTGCCACAGCCCAACGTTAACGAGGGATCCAGCCTGAAGTTGTAGAGATCCCCAATCGCCCCCAGCGAAGAGGGGGTGTTGATCAGCACCCGCCCTGTTTGTAGGGCATTCTCAAAGTAGGCAATATCGTCCCGATTGGCTGGATCGGTATACAAAACAGAGGTGTGACCCCGCCCACCGAAATTGACCACTTGGACGGCAATATCGACAGCGCTGTGGAAATCCTTGGCGCGGTAGAGGGCCAAAACAGGGGCCAATTTTTCGTAGGAGAACGGCTCCTCAGGCCCCACCTTGTCCACTTCTCCAATCAGGAGCTTCGTGCCTTCGGGTACTTGGATCCCGGCCAGAGCGGCAATGGTCTGCACCGATTGGCCGACAATAGCCGGATTGAGGCGGCCGTCTTTGAGGAGGAGGCAGCGCACCGCTTGCGTTTGTTCCGGATCCAAAAAGTAGGCCCCCCGCTGGCGGAATTCGGCCTTGACCTGCTCGTAAACAGCATCCACCACGATCACCGCCTGTTCTGAGGCGCAGATCATGCCGTTGTCGAAGGTCTTGCTCAAGATAATCGAGCTGACGGCTGTGGGGATGTCGGCGCTGGCATCGATCACTGCCGGGGTATTGCCTGCCCCCACCCCCAAAGATGGGTGGCCGGAAGAATAGGCCGCCTTGACCATGCCAGGGCCCCCGGTGGCCAGGATCAGCTTCACCTCAGGATGCTGCATCAAAGCCTGGGAGAGCTCAATCGTGGGCTCGTCAATCCAGCCAATCAACCCCACCGGCGCGCCTGCCGCCTCAGCCGCCTCTTTGACCACTTTGGCTGCAGCAGCCGTGCATCGTTTGGCACGGGGGTGAGGCGCAAAGATGATGGCGTTGCGGGTTTTTAGAGTGATGAGGGCTTTGAAAATTGTTGTCGACGTGGGGTTGGTTACTGGCACAATACCTGCCAAAAGCCCCACCGGCTCAGCAATGCGCTCGTAGCCAAAGCTCTCGTCCCGCTCGATGACGCCGCAGGTTTTCTCGTGTTTGTATTTGTTGTAAATGTACTCAGAGGCAAAGTGATTTTTGATTACCTTGTCCTCCACAATGCCCATGCCGGTCTCTTCTACGGCCAGCTTGGCAAGCGGGATCCGTTCGTTGTTGGCAGCCAGGGCAGCTTTGTGAAAGATTCGATCCACCTGTTCCTGGGTGAAGGTGGCATACTCAGCCTGGGCAGCTTTCACCTGTTGGATCAAAGCTTCCAGTTCCTCGAGATTGGTGACAGGCATAGATGGATCCCTCCAAAATCACATCCATACTGTTGAGAGTTAAGGCAATAGTTAGAAATTGCTGGAAGACTCAAGCGGGCTCACTGGCCGGCTAAGCGCCAACAGACGTAAGGATCTGGATCCCGGCGGTCATTTTTGGGGGATGGGTAAGGGTGTTGTGGATAATGCAAGCATCAACAGCTTTTTCCAGAACCCTTTGATGCCTTATGTCTTGGCCTTGGTTGACCAAAGGCTGATCGCTGAGGGTGTGATGGTCGCAGCTTTCGGCTTGAAATTGAATGCCATTTTGGTAGATTACGCGCACCCCCCTGGGGATCGCTCTCCCTCTATTTTGCGACTGCCAGAGTTGGCAAGCTCTTAGCCTGCTAAGTTCAACTAAGTTAAACCTAGCGCCACTTTGGAGGCAGCCTAAGAATTTTAGAGATAACTTTGGGATCAGGCTAATGCAAGTCACGATTGGCTCCGGTTTTGTTGCTGTCGCCACGGCGATAAACTAAACTGCCACCAATCCCCGCTCACGAAAGATCTGCAAAGCGTGGTTGATCTGTTCAGGAGTAGGCGGCTGAACATCGCTGAGGGTATAGGGCAAACCCAACTGCTGCCATTTGTATTCCCCTATCTTGTGAAAGGGCAAAACTTCCACCCGCTCCACGTTGGATAGGGTGGCTACAAACTCAGCCAATCCCTTAATGTTTTCCTCGGGATCCGTTAGTCCGGGAACGAGGACAAAACGAATCCAGGTGGGCTTGTGGATCTGGTCTAAATAGCGGGCCAGATTAAGAGTGGGTTCTAGCGAAACGCCGGTAACCTTTCGATACAGCTCCGGCAGATAAGACTTGATATCGAGCAACACCAAATCTGTATGATCCAACACAGGTTTTGCCGCTTCCAGTTGAACATAGCCAGAGGTATCCAAAGCCGTGTGCAAGCCCAACTCATGGCAGCGGCGGAAAATCTCAGCCACAAAGGTGGGCTGCATTAATGGTTCTCCCCCGCTGGCCGTTACTCCCCCGCCTTTGAGGTAGTAATTGCGGCAGCGCTGGATCTCCGCCATGAGGGAGTCCACTGTCACCACCTGGCCAGCATTGGGATCCCGACAGTCCGGATTGTGGCAGTATAGACAGCGCAGAGGACAGCCCTGCAGGAAGATGACAAAGCGGATCCCTGGCCCATCTACCGTGCCACAGGTTTCAACCGAGTGAATGCGGCCGGTCACCGGCCTCGAGGGGTTGAGGGAGGTACCCATAACTTCTATTCTCAATGGCTTTTGCAAAATATCAATTAATCTTGAGGTTTTCTTCCAAATTGCTGGCTACGTTGCCCACCCCCTGGCTTTGACTTTGGGTTTACCTGGGCTGGGTTTTCTTAAGTTGAAAACCGATGGAAAGACCCCAAAGGGCCTACTGGGAGACACCTGACGAGATGTTGTGTAGGCGATGCGCCTTCGGATCAAAGCCCGCTGGGAAATGGGTATAGGCATCGAAATCGGCGTGATCCAGCAAAGCTCCTTCCAAGAGAGCACCTCGGAAATCGGTGCCGAAAAGCAGGCATCCTCGCAGATCGGCTCCAGATAGGTTGGCGTCGCTGAAATTGGCAAAGCTGAGATCACACCCCCGCAGGTTGGCGCCTGCCAGGTTGGCCCCGCTGAAGTCGGCAGAGCGCAGGTCGGCACCGGCTAGGTGGATCCCTTGTAGGTCGGCCTGGAGCAGCTCGATCCCTTGGAAATCTCGCTGTCCTGCCGCGTAGTCTCTAACCAAGTCCAAAGCGCTATAGCTCATCGAACCTCCTTGCTGGGGGATCCCTTTCCCTGGGTATGGGCAGCCTTCAGGGATCCCCTGGCCGTCGTTTAGAAGTGTTGATGGAAGGTGCGGTTAATCACATCCAGTTGTTGCTCGCGGGTGAGCTTGATGAAGTTCACCGCGTAGCCGGAAACCCGGATGGTGAGCTGTGGATAGAGCTCTGGGTGCTCCATGGCGTGCAGCAAGGTCTCGCGGTTGAGAACGTTCACGTTGAGGTGAAAGCCGCCATCCCGCATGTAGCCATCCAGCAGCCCCACTAGATTGGCAACCCGCTCCTCGGCTGTGCGACCCAGGGCCGCCGGCACAATCGAGAAGGTGTTGGAGATGCCATCCAGAGCGTCGTCGTAGGGCAGCTTAGCCACGGAAGCCAGCGAGGCCACCGCCCCCTTGGTGTCGCGGCCATGCATGGGGTTGGCCCCAGGGGCAAAGGGTTCACCTGCGCGCCGCCCGTCAGGGGTGTTGCCGGTTTTCTTGCCGTAGACCACGTTGGAGGTGATGGTGAGGATGGACTGGGTGGGGATGGCATTGCGGTAGGTCTTGTGCTTGCGCAGCTCCGCCATGAAGGTCTGCACCAGTTGCACCGCAATCTGGTCAACCCGGTCGTCGTTGTTACCGTATTTGGGGAAGTCGCCCTCCACCGCGTAATCCACCACTAGGCCCCGCTCATCCCGGATGGCCCGTACCCGCGCGTATTTGATGGCGGATAGGGAGTCGGCTGTTACCGACAGGCCGGCCAACCCAAAGGCCATGGTGCGCAGCACGTCCCGGTCGTGCAGGGCCATCTCCAGGCGCTCGTAGCAGTACTTGTCGTGCATGTAGTGGATGATGTTCATGGTGTTGACGTAAGTTTTGGCCAGCCAGGCCATCATCTGCGCCATGCGCGGCCACACCTCGTCGTAGTCCAGGACATCGGCGGTGATGGGGGCGAAAGCAGGAGCCACCTGCTCGCCGGAGATCTCATCCCGACCGCCGTTGATGGCATAGAGCAGGCACTTGGCCAAGTTCACCCGCGCTCCAAAAAACTGCATCTGCTTGCCGATGCGCATGGCCGACACACAGCAGGCGATGCCGTAGTCATCCCCCCAGTAGGGGCGCATCAAGTCGTCGTTTTCGTACTGGATGGAGCTGGTTTCAATGGAGACCTTGGCGCAGTAGCGCTTGAAGGCTTCCGGCAGCCGCTCCGACCAGAGCACGGTCAAGTTGGGCTCGGGCGCTGGGCCAAGGTTGTAGAGGGTATGCAGCATGCGGAAGCTGGTTTTGGTAACCAAAGGCCGCCCATCCAGGCCCATGCCGCCGATGCACTCGGTTACCCAGGTGGGATCCCCGCTGAAGAGCTCGTTGTACTCCGGCGTGCGCAAAAACCTGACCATGCGCAGCTTCATAACAAAGTGGTCAATGAGCTCCTGGGCCTCTTCCTCGGTGAGGATCCCGGCCTGCAGATCCCGCTCGATGTAGATGTCTAGGAACGTGGAAACCCGCCCCAGGGACATGGCGGCGCCGTTTTGCTCTTTGACCGCTGCCAGGTAGGCCAGGTACAGCCACTGGATGGCCTCGCGGGCGTTGGTTGCGGGGCGGCCTAGATCAAAGCCGTAGCTGGCCCCCATCTCCTTGAGCTCGTACAGGGCTTTGATCTGCTCTGAGAGCTCCTCCCGCAGGCGGATGGTTTCTTCATCCATCGTGTCCACCTCTAGGCTGGCCTTCTGCGCCTCCTTGTCCTCAATCAGCCGATCCACGCCATAGAGAGGTACCCGCCGGTAGTCACCGATGATGCGGCCCCGTCCATAGGCGTCCGGCAAGCCGGTAATGATCCCAGAGCGGCGGCAGCGGCGCATCTCCTCCGTGTAGGCGTCGAAAACCCCGTCGTTGTGGGTCTTGCGATACTTGGTAAAGATTTCCTTAACGCGGGGATCCAGCTCGTAGCCATAGGCCTTGAGGGCCGTTTCTACCATACGGATGCCGCCAAAGGGCAGGATGGCGCGCTTTAGGGGCTTATCCGTTTGTAGCCCTACGATTTGCTCCAGCTCTCGGTCGATGTAGCCTGGCGGGTGGCTGGTGATGCTGGAAGGAAGGTCGGTGTCGGCATCCAAGATCCCACGCTTCCGCTCCAAGGCCATCAGATCTTGAACTTTGGCCCACAGCCGCTGCGTGCGCTCGGTGGCCGGCGCCAAGAAGCTTTCATCTCCCGTGTAAGGCGTGTAATTGCGCTGAATAAAATCTCGGACGTCGATGCAGCGCTGCCACCGCCCAGGCACGAAATCCCTCAAGCTATGTTGTTTACTTGTGAATTCTGTAGGCAAAGCTACAGAAGACTGGGCGCTCACTACCATAGCAATCCCCCTGGCCATTCGGCCTGACAGCTATGCAACAGGCTAGACCTAGAGCAAGACCTCTCCTCAGCTACTGCTAAGGGCTGCTGGCATCTTTGCCAAAGGGACGATCTAGCCACCGGTGCAAGGGAGAACTTTTAGCAACTCTGATGTTTCTTTTTTCAGGCGTTTGCAATACACCTTGCCTACTTCAATTCTAGTTCCTTCTCCTCTTAGGAGGCCGCTGTCTCTGTGTTTTTAATCCCGTTTTTAATGTTTTCTTAAGGGCTTGCTAAGGGGGCTTGCCAAACGGCTAGCTTAGGCCAAGGTAGGTTGGAGGCAGCACCCCCAATCAATCAGGCGGCGCAGCAGTTACTTGAGGAAATCTTCACGAGTGGTGTTAAGGCACGGACAACAAATGGGGTTACTCTCGGCAGCTCGAAAGAGCAGATAAGGAGGCCTCGGAAATAAGAGAAGCCTTTCTGAGAATTGGAAGACAACCACGAAAAGCAACTATTTCCCTTCCCGTCCTGAGCTGAGGATCCGCTCCCCCCCTAGAGGCAAGAGTTTTGAACTAGAGTAAACTTTGGTGTTTGTTTTGAGAGGAGTGTTAAATACGACATCTGAACCACCTGGGCCTTGCCTATCATCCTGCTTGGCGCTGGGCAGTTTTGGTTCCTGGACTGAGCTCCTTCCTTGAGGATTGCCGATTGCTGTGCTACATATGAACTTAACTGCCGAGCATAGGTATTTATTACTAAGCGACTTGTCTGTAGCCAGAAGAGGGCCTGGCTGAGCCGAGGAGTGAGGAGGAGTGTGATGTTCAAACGGTTGGCGGAACAATACCGCAGCTACGTTCAGGATCTGGTGATGAGTTTGCAGGCGCTGGCCATTGCTTTGGAGAAGCGGGGCTACCCGGCCTCCTGCTACACCTGCGGCACCTCCTTTGAGAGCGCTTCCTTCATGGTCAGCTTGCGGGAAGGGCATCTGATTCGCTTTTTAGTCTCCGAGTGCTCCATCAGTTGGACGGAGATGCGGGATGAGCGGGAGCTGATGAAACTGGAAGGAGCGGAGGCCATTCGTCAGCTTCAGGATCTGGTAGAGCTAATCAAAGACGATCTAGCTGCTAGCGCTGCGCCAGCAGAAGCTCTGGCCCATAGCCGTTGATCCGCGTCTGAAAGACCTATACAACCTCGGACAAAAGCAGACTTTTGCTCCAGGTTGAGCCTTTCTTCCTGCTTCCACGACCTATAGCTAGCAGCAGAGTTCACCTCCACTACCCCACCAGAGGGATCTCCACAGGCGTCACTTCCCATCAAGCTGACGGGAGTTGTTCCTGATCGAGCACACCGGCTAAAGACGGAGCTGACTTTAGCCTAGGCAAAGTGCCTAGCCGAAGAAATGCAGCTGCTCGTCTACTGGCTTAACTAATCCACGTCAAACAGAAGGTGCGCCGGCAAAGCTGCGCATCGTCGCTACCTCTCCTCTATACCCCCAAGGGGATTCGAACCCCTGTCGCATCCGTGAAAGGGATGTGTCCTAGGCCTCTAGACGATGGGGGCGTCTCCAAACGAAGCGATCTTGATTGTAAGGAGGCAGGTTTAACTCTGTCAACTTGAATCTCTTGCTAGTCACCGTCGCCCGCCCCCCATCCTACCCCGGCCAAGATCAAGAGTCCCAGGAGAGCCAGACCCAGCAATCCGGCGATCACAAGGGGTTCATCCGGGATCACATCCATTTACACCTCATCTCCGAAGATTGATAGATTGATAATGAGGATCCCAGCGGCAGGCTACCTAGGCAGAGCCAGGCAACTCCTCTGCAGGGGGCAGTTATCCCGTGGCTTAAACTACACTATCGTAGCAACCCATCGCTTGGACTGGCATGATTCCCACTGTTATCGAGCAATCTGCACGCGGCGAGCGCGCCTTTGATATTTACTCGCGTTTGCTACGGGATCGGATTATCTTCTTGGGCACGCCGATAGATGACGACGTAGCCAACCTGATTGTGGCCCAGATGCTCTACCTGGAATCCGAAGACCCTGAGAAAGATATCTACCTCTACATCAACTCTCCTGGCGGCTCTGTCTATGCCGGTATGGCCATCTACGACACCATGCAGCACATCCAGCCAGACGTCTCCACCATCTGCATTGGCTTGGCCGCCAGCATGGGAGCCTTTTTGCTGGCAGGGGGTGCCAAGGGCAAACGCATTGCCCTTCCCCACGCCCGCATTATGATTCACCAACCTTTGGGGGGAGCCCAGGGTCCAGCGACCGACGTCGAGATCCAGGCTAGGGAACTCCTCTTTATCAAAAACAGCCTCAACAGCCTGCTTGCCTACCACACGGGCCAGCCGCTGGAGCGTATCGAGCGCGATACAGACCGCGACAACTTTATGACCCCAGAACAGGCCAAAGAATACGGCATCATCGACCAGGTAATCACCAAGAAGCCCCAGCCTTCTCTGACGACCGTTTCCTAGTCCTCCTGGCTGCCAGGGAGTCTCTTTCTCAGCTCCCTGCCAAGGGGGCTGGTGTCGTTAGTGGGGGATTCTCCCAGGAAGATGTGAAGAAAGTCAAAGAAATCTATCCCGTTGCCAGCGGAAGGCCTGGCTTGCTTTAAGTAAGCTAATCAAACTCATAAAGAAAGTCATGATCTGGCTTTCATCGCGGATGGTAGTTTAGGATTAAGCCCAAGAAGGTGGAGCTGCATTATTGAGATCGCAGGGGCAACAAGAGCTGGAAATAGTCCATAGAGGCTTTCTGGACTTGGTGCGTTAAAGCTAGCGATGAAAGGAGTCAGGGAAGAGGGCTTACAGGTTGAGGGGAAAGAGGTAGGCTGCAAGGTCGAGCCTACCGATTGTGAGGCAGCTCCAAGGCCAGAAAGGGCAGGCAGTTGAGGCTACTTACCTCTGCTTCCTCGCCTGTTGCCTGAAGCTGGAGATGCTAGTTCTCAACTTTGCAGAGTTTGTCATTCGTGTAGAGGAGGATTGACGTGGCCTATTCAGCAACGAAAACCAAGAGCGGCTATCAAGCGGGGGTGAAAGACTACAGACTGACCTATTACACCCCTGATTACACGCCCAAAGATACCGACATCCTAGCCTGTTTTCGGGTTACGCCTCAGCCAGGCGTTCCTCCAGAAGAAGCAGGGGCAGCAGTAGCAGCTGAGTCCTCGACGGGCACCTGGACA
Source organism: Synechococcus sp. O70.2 (assembly GCF_047462135.1). NCBI lineage: Bacteria > Bacillati > Cyanobacteriota > Cyanophyceae > Synechococcales > Synechococcaceae > Synechococcus > Synechococcus sp. O70.2. The sequence goes on along the minus strand of NZ_JANSIS010000001.1, from coordinate 338,481 downwards.
ACCGTTTGGACCGATCTGCTCACTGACTTGGACCGCTACAAGGGCCGCTGCTACGACATCGAGCCGGTTCCTGGCGAAGAGAACCAGTACTTCTGCTTCGTCGCCTACCCGCTAGATCTCTTCGAGGAAGGCTCAGTAACCAACATGCTCACCTCAATTGTGGGCAACGTCTTCGGCTTTAAGGCCATAAAGGCGCTGCGGCTGGAAGACTTGCGCATTCCCGTAGCTTACCTGAAGACCTTCCAGGGCCCTCCCCATGGCATCCAGGTAGAGCGGGATAAGCTGAACAAGTATGGCCGTCCGCTGCTGGGCTGCACCATCAAGCCCAAGCTGGGTCTTTCCGCCAAAAACTACGGGCGAGCTGTGTACGAGGCACTGCGGGGTGGGCTGGACTTTACCAAAGACGACGAGAACGTCAACTCGCAGCCTTTCATGCGCTGGCGGGATCGCTACTTGTTTGTCATGGAAGCGGTCCACAAAGCTCAGGCCGAAACCGGCGAGATCAAGGGCCACTACCTGAACGTGACCGCGCCCACCTGTGAGGAAATGTTCAAGCGGGCGGAGTTTGCCAAGGAGATTGGCGCTCCCATCATCATGCACGACTACCTCACTGCGGGCTTTACGGCCAACACCAGCCTAGCCAAGTGGTGCCGCGATAATGGCATCCTGCTGCACATCCACCGCGCCATGCACGCAGTGATCGACCGGCAGAAAAACCACGGCATCCACTTCCGGGTGCTGGCCAAGTGCCTGCGCATGTCTGGCGGCGACCACCTGCACGCCGGCACGGTGGTGGGCAAGTTGGAAGGCGACCGCGCCATCACCATGGGCGTTGTGGATCTCATGCGGGAAAACTACGTCGAGGCGGATCGCTCCCGCGGCATTTTCTTCACCCAAGATTGGGCTTCTATGCCTGGGGTCATGCCGGTGGCTTCTGGAGGGATCCACGTTTGGCACATGCCGGCGCTGGTGGAGATCTTCGGGGACGACGCGGTGCTGCAGTTTGGCGGCGGCACGCTCGGCCACCCATGGGGGAATGCTCCCGGTGCAACGGCTAACCGCGTGGCCCTGGAAGCCTGCATCCAAGCCCGCAATGAAGGTCGAGACCTGATCCGAGAGGGCAGCGACATCATCCGCGAAGCAGCCAAGTGGTCGCCAGAGCTGGCGGCTGCCTGCGAGCTGTGGAAAGAGGTCAAGTTCGAGTTCAAGCCCGTCGATACGCTCTAAAACTCTCTGGGGGCAAGGGATCTCTGGACTCTCTTGCCCCCCTGGCCCAACCCCTGGATCGGTCATGGATCTAAAGCAGATCGCCAAGGACACGGCCAAAACTTTAATCAGCTACCTGACCTATCAGGCGATGCGCACGGTGCTGGCCCAACTGAGCGAGACGGATCCTCCCAGGGCCCTCTGGCTGCAGCAGTTTTCTGCTCGGCAAAGCTTCCAGGATGGGGAAGCCTATCTTCGGGCTTTGCTGGCAGAGCGGGCCGACTTGGCCTACCGCATCATGACCGTTCGAGAGTACCTGGCAGCGGAGGTGGTCGACTACTTGCCGGAAATGGCCAAAACCGGTATTCAACAGGCCAACATGGAACACCGCCGCAGCCACCTGGAACGGCTGACTTCAGCAAGCGGATCCCTGCCGGTCACCCACCCAGAGGCAGGATCCCCTCTCCAAAACCCTACACCTGAAACGGAGTAAGTTATGCAAACCCTACCGAAAGAGCGCCGCTACGAAACCTTTTCCTATCTGCCACCCCTAACGGATCTGCAGATCCTCAAGCAGGTGCAGTACATCCTGGATCAGGGCTACATCCCTGCCATCGAATTCAACGAATCTTCCGAGCCAACCGACCACTACTGGACTTTGTGGAAGCTGCCGCTGTTTAGCGCTACTTCTCCACAGGAGGTGCTGACTGAGGTGCAGGCCTGCCGCAGCGCTTACCCCCATTGCTTCATCCGCGTGGTGGGCTTCGACAACATTAAGCAGTGTCAGGTGCTGAGCTTCTTGGTTTACAAGCCAAGCGGCTTGCGCTAGAAGCTGTTCTGCTGTTTTTACACCCCTAGGGGAGAGAGCTTCCGGAGGGCTCCTCCCTTTTTCCTTGGGCTCTCTTTACGCTCCAATCCCCAGGAGGGCTCCCAGCCCCACCGCCAAAAGAGCGGCAAGGGTTGTCTGAATGCCGTTCACCACCTCATTGGTCATCCAGGCCAGGCGGGGCTGCAGCACTACCCCCATCCAGCTTTCTGCTAGAGTGGCCAGGATGCCGGCCAGCCAGCAGGCGCTCAGCCACCAGGGATCCCCTCCCACCCATTCTCCGCCAATCCCCCAGGCCAAGGCGGACATTCCACCTGCTGCTGCCACCCCCGCCAGGGATCCCTCTAGGCTGACAGCTCCCTCCGTGCCGGCAGGCACCGGCTGAAAAGTGGTGATCAAAAAGGTCTGCCGTCCATAGGCTTTGCCTACTTCGCTGCTGACGGTATCGGCCAATTTCGCTGCAAAGCTGGCACTATACCCCAACCACCACAGGGAGTGCGGAAAGAAAGCGTATCCCACTGCGCATACCGCCCCGGTCAAAGCAGAGCCCCAGACATTTTCTGGGCCCCGCGCCCCTCCTCGCTTCTCGGCAATTCCCTGCGCCTGCTTCCGGTGGATCCCCAAGCGGGTGACGGCTGTGCCGACTAAAAAATAGGCGGCTACTACCAGGTAGCCCCGCCACCCCAGGCCCCCCCACACCAACAAACCCAGCAGCCCTGCGTGGAGCACCCCAGCCCGGGTCAGCGCCTTTTGGGGACTCTGCAGGGCTAGCCCCACGAGAAGTAAATTGAGCCAGAGCGCCACTCCCCACTGACTTAGAAGCCATCCCTGGCCCATCAGTGCCCTCCGTCAGCGGCAAAGGTGGCTAGCTTTGGCTGTGGCAAACGGAGAGGGAGGGATTCGAACCCTCGACGGAGCCTTTTGGGCCCCGTAACTTCTTAGCAGGAAGCCGCTTTCGACCACTCAGCCACCTCTCCAAGCTGGCAGAGCCAGCGGCAAGCTGGGCGCCAACTTCTAGCTCACCTATTGTAGAAGATGGGATCCCAGCCGGCAACTGTTCTCGGCGGGGATCCCTGGCTGCCCTTAGCTCACCACCTGCACGTAGATATCGAAGCTGCCGCTGTTGTCGCTGTAACTGCCCTTGGCGTCGTTGACATTAAAGGCAATATCCAGGTTGGGATCCAGATCCACCTCTTGCGGCTGCTCGGGCGAGGATTCCCAGACCTGTCGGGCCACCAACTGGACGTTGGGCTGGAACAGCACCAGGCCGTAGCGGCAAAGGCCAGGGTAGCGCCAGTCGGGAGGCGTGGGGATCCCTTTGCCGAGAGGGGAGCGAATGCTGGTGGAGAAAGAGAAGCCATAGCGCCAGGCTACATTTCTTACGAAAAAGCGAATGCGGCTGGCCCGCAGCGGCTGCCCTTGCCAGTACAGGACATTGCCGGCCTCGTGGTTAACCCGCAGGCCACAGAAGGCAATCCAGCCCTGCAAATTTTCCTCTTGGGGCTGACTGCCCTCGATCACCACGGCTTGGCTCCAGTCCAAGTCGCTGCCATCACAGGTAATCTCTGGAGGGACTTGCGTCAAATCCACTTACAGAAGCTCTAGCGTAGCGGGTGTAACCAATTGGGTAGACATTGCTATCTCCTTAGTTTCCTTGCAAGGCAAGATTGTGATTGTGAAGCCTTAAGAAGTTTTAAGGCAAGCTGATAAAAAACAGCTCCAGATTCTCGTAAGGCTCTCTATTGGAAGTTCTCTCTCTTGCTAGCTCTAGCAAATCCAGGTTACCCAGATTGCCCAAAGAGCGGGTTCGACTTTTTCAAATTTTTACCAAAAGTGCTGAAAGACCAGGTTCAGATGCCTTTTCATTAATGTAAATCGACAACGTGAATGGCGGAATGTACTGGGAGGCTATACACCCTCAAGGCTAAACTAGCTCTGCTTGATGAGTAACGACTATTTCAGAAGAAAAAGATTTCTTTCAATATTTCTAACTCCGTTGCTAGCAAAAGCTGAACCTTGAACTCGAGGAGGGCAAGTTTTCCCGATGGGTGTCCTAGAACACTCGGACTCTGCTGTCCGAGAAGCCTTTTGCCGAGGCTGGCCAGAACCTGGAGCGCTTTAGCCGGAGCTTCTGATAGGATCGCCATCACAGGTCTCAACAGGTCTTAGGGTGCACGGCGCCCACGGCATGCACAACCACTTGACTTCCTCCGCTGTCACCGATCTCGAGATCATCTCTTTGTCAAGTCCCCAGCAGGCCATGTCCCTGGCGGGCGTGCAGGAGTCTAACTTGAAGTGGATTAGCCGCTGCAGCGGCGCCTCGGTTACCCTGCGAGGGCAGGATCTCTATCTGAGGGGAACACCTCAACAGCGGCAGCAGGTGCGGCAGTGGCTAGAATTGCTCAAACCCCTTTGGCAAGCCGGGCACCCTGTAACAGCAGTCGATGCTGAACAAGCCTTCCGTGCTCTCTCCAACCAAGAAGCTGAGGCCTATCGCCAAGTGCAGGCAGGGGTTTTGGCTCGCACCCGCAAGGGAGAGCTCATTCGGCCCAAAACGCCTCGCCAGCAGGAGTACGTACAAGCCATTCGCACCCACGATCTCTGCTTCGGCATTGGGCCAGCAGGCACGGGGAAAACCTATCTAGCAGCCGTTGTCGCCATCACAGCCCTGCAAAACCGCGAGTACGAGCGTTTGATCCTGACGCGACCAGCAGTAGAGGCGGGGGAGAAGTTGGGCTTTTTGCCAGGGGATCTGGTGGAAAAGGTGGATCCCTACCTGCGGCCTCTCTACGATGCCCTGTTTGAGTTTATCGACCCGGCCAAGCTGCCTCAGCTGATGGCCCAGGGAGTCATCGAGGTGGTGCCGCTGGCCTACATGCGGGGGCGTACCCTCAGCAACGCTTTCATTATCTTGGACGAGGCCCAAAACACCACCCCTGAGCAGATGAAGATGGCCCTCACTCGGCTGGGCTTCCGCTCCCGCATGGTGGTTACCGGGGATCTCACCCAAACGGATCTGGGCAAGCATCGCCTGTCGGGCCTGGCGGCTGCAGAGCGCATCCTAGCGGGGGTGGAGGGGGTGGCCTTCTGCTACTTTGACCAGCGAGATGTGGTGCGCCACCCTCTAGTCCAGCGGATTGTCGAGGCCTACGCGCGCTACGAAAACCAGCAATGAGGCCGAAGGCGATCTTTTTCGATGCCGTCGGCACCCTGTTCCGGGTGCGGGGCAGCGTGGGCCAAGTCTACAGTCAGCTAGCGGCAGAATACGGGGTAGCCGTGGAGCCACGGGCGTTGGATCGCGCCTTTGCCCAAGCTTTTGCCAGTGCTCCGCCACCCGCCTGCGTGGGCTTGACGGGATCCCTTTTAGAGGAGTGGGAGCGGGCCTGGTGGCATCAAGTGGTGCGCCAGACCTTTGCCCAGGTGGAGGGATCCCTTACTGCCTTTGGGGAGGAGCGCTTTGCAGCGTTTTTTGCCCACCTGTTCGAGCATTTTGCCGCAGGGGACCCTTGGGAGCTCTATCCCGAGACGCTGCCAGTTTTGCAAGCCCTGCAACAGGAAGGGATCCAGCTAGGGGTAATCTCCAATTTCGACAGCCGTCTAGTGCGAGTGCTGCAGGCGCTGCAACTGGACGGCTATTTTTCTAGCCTTACTCTCTCTACCCAGGTGGGCTATGCCAAGCCCGATCCCCGCATCTTCCAGGCTGCCCTAGCGGCCCAGGGGATCCCGCCTGCCGCTGCCTGGCACATTGGCGACAGCCGCCGCGAAGACTATGAGGGGGCCAAGGCAGCAGGCCTGAGAGCCCTCTGGCTGGATCGAGAGGGGAAAGACGGCTTCTGCCAAGAGCGAATCGAAAACTTGGGGGGATCCCTCTTGCTGCTCAGGGGGCCAGAGCGGAATTGAGCAGTAGCGGGGCAAAGACCCCATCGGGCTTGAGCAAGTAGCGCCGCAGGTTCATCTGCCGCTCCAGAAGGCAAGCATGGCCGCTTAAAGGCGAGATCTCCACCTGGGCCTGGGGCAGTCGCTCCGCCAGACGCCGCACCTCCTGTACCGAGGGCAGGAGACGATCCCGCCCCCCCGCCACCAGCAAGGTTGGCAGCCTCATCGACTCGAGGGGCAAATCTTCCACAGCAAAGGATCCCAGCAAGGCTAGACGATGGGCAACCACTTCCGGAGAAACGCTGTGCACGGCCTGGCGCAGCCGCTCCCGATCCGGCGGCTCCATTTGGCCCAGCTCCGCCAAAAACCCTAACCCCCGCTCCGCCAGTTGGTGGTAAAGTCCTGGCGGCAAAAAGGGCAGGAGAACCTGACCTGCCCACCACCAGGGCCGGCGCCGCAGCGAGGAGGCCGGATTGACCAGAATCAGGCCACGACAGCGCTCCGGCTGCTGGGCAGCTACAGCCAGGGCTAGGCAAGCTCCGAAGGACTCGCCGCACAGGTAGGCTCCCTCCTCCAGTTGGGATCCCACCCAATCGGCCAAGCTCTCCCAGCTATGCCCCGCTTCGGGATGGTTTAAGCTCAGAGGGCGGACGCGAAACTCGGCTTGCAGAGCCTGCGCCTGGCGGTAAAACAGTTTGCCCGTGCCATCCATACCCGGCAAATAGAGCAGCAGGGGCCGCTTCTGGCGGCTTGGACTAGAGGCGGTGGGCTTGCTTTTCAATCTTTCCATCTCCTTGTCAACCCCAAGCGCACCTGTTCGCGGGCGGCTGCCGTTAACTCCCGAATGAGCTGCAGCCGCTCCTGGCGGCAGGTATAGCGCCTTGCTCCCCTCACCCAAAGAGGGGATCCCACTCGAACCACCACCTGACGGTAGATCACCACCGGATGCCCCCCCGGCTGCTGAAAGCTGGGCTCTGTGGGGTCAAGCCAGCGGAAGAAAGCCATGGGGATGTCGATTGCTCGCCACTCCTCTTGGGCCCACACTGCCACCGGTAGGATTGGCAGGGGATCCACGCCAGCAGCCAAGGCCAGATGGGCAAAGCCCGGCTGGAACCGCCCCACCTCCTGCGGTAAGGTCTTGCGGGTCATCTGCTCCGCCCCTTCGGGGAAAATTCCCACCTCCCCGCCCGCTGCCAGGGTGGCCTGCGCCTGGCGAAAAAAGGCAAGCTGTGAACCCGATCCCTGCTGGAGGGGGATACAACCCAGAGCCAAGGCAACCTCCCGCAAGAGGGGCACTTGAGAGAGGTAGTAGTGGCAAGCAAAGCGAATTGGCCGATCCAGCCCCGCAATCAGCACCGGCGCATCCAAAAAGCTGCGATGGTTGCTTACCACCAGCAGGGGGCCCTGGGGAACCCGCTCCTTGCCCTCCACCCACACCTCTGTCTGGAAAAGGCCAAGCAAGAGCTGCGCCAGCGCCCTCGCGTCGGGGAACCCGCTTCGCTGCAGGAGCTGATCCAGCACCACCCAGGATCCCATCGCCACCCTGCTCAGTAATCCACTCCGCGCCGCAGATCGGCTCCCTGCTCGGCGTAGTGCTTGTGGCTCACCATTTCCGAATGGACAGAGGCAAGCTCAAAGTAGGGCAGAGGCGCATGGCAGCGCCCTGTGATGATGATCTCCGTGTCCCGCGGCTTGCGCAGCAAAGCCTCGACAATGGGCTCCACGTCCAATAGCTCCAGATCTACCGTCGGGTTGAGTTCGTCCAGGATGATGGTCTTGTAAAGCCCCGAGGCGATGGCTGCCCTAGCCAGCTCCCAGCCCCGCTCTGCCTCCACATAGTCGATTTCCTGCTGCTTGCCCCGCCAGACAATGGCGTCGCGACCGCAGCGCTGGTGATCCACCAGATCGGGATAGCTCTCCCGCAAAGCGCGGATGGCTGCATCCTCTGTGTAGCCTGTTCCCCCCTTGAGCCACTGCATGATCAGGACGCGGTGGGAGAGATCCTTGCTGATGCCGCGCCCAATGGCCTGCAGAGCCCGGCCCAGAGCGCTGGTGGACTTGCCCTTGCCGTTGCCGGTGTAGATCTCGATGCCGCTGAGGGGGGGCTGTCCGTTCTGAGGATCCGCCGCCCGCCGCACGCTGCGCATTTCCGAGTGCAGATCTGCTAGGTCGATAATTTCCTTGGGGGCGCCCCGCCCGGTGATGATGACCTCCATCTCCTCTGGCTTTTGCTTGAGGGTGCTGACGACCTCATCCACAGGCAGCAGGCCCAGGTCCAGCACCGGGTTTAGCTCGTCCAGCACCACCACCGAGTAGAACCCCGACGCCAGCGCCCCCTTGGCTACATCCCAGCCGCGACGAGCCTCTTGGCGGTCAAACTTGGTAATCTCGTCGGGGCCGAAGAACTCTCCTCGCCCCGTGCGCAGTTGATCGATAAGGTGGGGGAAGCCCCGCTGCAGAGCGGCAATCGCGGCGTCCTCTGCATAGGTGCGGCCCGGTCCCTTGAGAAACCGCACCAGCAACACCCGGCTAGGGGCCGAGTTTTCAATCCCCAGCCCAATTGAACGCAGCACAACCCCCAGAGCCGCCTGTGACTTGCCCTTGCCCTCGCCGTCGTAGACGTGGATCTGACCTCGCCGGCGATCAAATTGTTGCGCCGTTACAATGCCGATTTCTGCCCTGCCGCTCCGCATCCTGCTGTTGCCCAAAGCGCTTTTTGCTAACCCCCATCTTAGAGTCTAGCTAAAGGAGCCGGGGAAGCCCAGAAGAGGCTGGAACTGACAAACACCGGGATAAGATGAGCAATGGTTGTCCAGTCCAGTGCTTGTCTAACGAGGGATCCCGCTTGTACCCGAGTGCGTTTTCTTCTCGCCCCTTGCCCCCTGCGGTCGAGAGCCCCATTGAGCTGGTGGGACGGACGCCGCTCATTCGCCTGCGGCGGGTTACTGCTGATTTGCCGCCGGCGGTGCGAGTTTACGGCAAAGCAGAGTGGTACAACCCCGGCGGCTCGGTCAAGGATCGCCCGGCCCTGAACATGATTCGCGCTGGCGAGCGCGAGGGCAAGCTTACGCCTGGCAAGATTATCCTGGATGCCACCAGCGGCAACACGGGCATTGCCTATGCCTGGATAGGGGCGGCTTTGGGGTACAAGGTGAAGCTGGCCCTGCCGGCCAACGCTAGCCCAGAGCGCAAGAAGATCCTCGCTGCCTACGGGGTGGACTTGGTGCTCACGGATCCAGCCCTCGGCTCCGATGGGGCCATCGAGAAAGCCCGCGCTCTCTACGCCGAAAACCCCGATCTCTACTTCTATCCCGACCAGTACAGCAATCCCGCTAACTGGCAGGCCCACTACGAGACCACAGGGGTGGAAATCTGGGAGCAAACCCAGGGACAGGTCACCCACTTCGTAACCGGGCTAGGCACCAGCGGCACCTGCATGGGGGTGGGGCGGCGCCTGCGGGAGTACCGCTCTGATATCCAGATCATCGCCATGCAGCCGGACTCCCCCTTCCACGGCCTCGAAGGCCTCAAGCACATGGCCACGGCCCTCAAGCCAGCGATTTACGATCCTAGCTTGCCGGATCGGCACCTCGAGGTTTCCACCGAAGCCGCCCAGAAGATGGTAAAGCGCCTAGCTTTGGAGGAAGGGCTACTGGTGGGCATCTCTTCTGGTGCCAATGTGGTGGCTGCCCTTGAGGTGGCTCGCCAACTTTCCAGGGGGGTGGTGGTCACCATTTTCTGCGACGGGGCCGACAAGTACCTCTCGGAGCGGTTTTGGACCGAGGAGTAGGGTTGCCGGCCCCTTAACACCCCGGCCTTTTTGCTGCTAGGATAGCAGGAGTCCAGCTAGCGCGGATGTGGCGGAATTGGTATACGCGCACGTTTGAGGGGCGTGTGGCTTTGCCATGCGAGTTCGAGTCTCGCCATCCGCAGTGGGCTTTCACGCTTGACACTTCTCCTAGAGGGAGCTCTTTGCGCTACTCCCGGACAGCACCCTGAAGGCGTGCGCCTTGGGTGCGGGCAAAGCGCAGGTCGGCACCGCGCAAATCCGTCCCCTCCAGGTAGCTACCGCTAAGATTGGCGCCGCGCAAGTTGGCTTGCGGCAAATTGGCTCCCACCAGGTAGGCACCGCTGAGATCGGCGCCGGTCAGGATAGCGCGCTCCAAGTTGGCCTCGATGAGGTCGGCACCCTGGAAGTTGGCTTCTGCCAGATCCAGGTTGCTTCCCAGACGGCAGTTGGGGCAGGCCTTGGAAGCCAGTAGGTAGCGCAGGAAGCAAGCGTTGGGGGTGGTGGCAGCGGCAGTGGAGGCAACCGTTGCCGTGGTCAGCAGCCCCAGAATAGCGGAAGCTTGGAGAGGGAAATTCGTGGTAGCCAAGTTAACGACAGCAACCCAGCGGAGCGAGGTTGTCCTGCATTGCTCCCAGGATAGGGGCATCTGGGCCTCCTGGAGCAACAGTGGGGCCCACTGCTTTTGCTGGAACTAGCTTTCGGGATCCGCCAGCATTGATTAGGAAAAAGCGTCTAGTCCTGGGCTGGCCCTATGCAGATTCGACTGGAAAACATCTGTAAGCGCTATGGCCGCCGCGAGGTGGTCAAGGATGTCAGCTTGAGCATTGAGCAAGGGGAAATCGTCGGGTTGCTGGGGCCCAACGGAGCGGGGAAAACCACCACCTTCTACATCATGACTGGCCTAATCCAGCCCAACCGCGGCCATGTCTGGCTAGATGACCAAGATATTACCCATCTGCCCATGCATCGCCGCGCCCAATTGGGGATCGGCTATCTGGCCCAGGAGCCGAGCATCTTTCGCCGCCTTAGCATTCAAGACAACCTGCTGCTAGTGATGGAGCAGACGGGGGTGCCTCGCCGCCTCTGGCAGCAGCGCCTCAACCACCTGCTCGAGGAGTTCCGCATTGCCCATGTGGCCCACAGTTTGGGTTTGCAGGTGTCGGGGGGAGAACGGCGCCGCGCCGAGATTGCCCGCGCCCTGGCTGCTGGGATCCACGGACCGAAATTTTTGCTGCTGGACGAGCCCTTTGCGGGGGTGGATCCCATTGCGGTGGCCGACATCCAGGAGGTGGTGGCCAAGCTCAAGCAGCGGGGCCTCGGCGTCTTGATTACCGACCACAACGTGCGGGAGACGCTGGAGATCACCGACCGGGCCTACATTCTCAACGAGGGAGCCATTCTGGCCAAGGGCACGGCAGCAGAGCTGGCGGCGGATCCCTTGGTGCGCAAGTATTACCTGGGGGAGAAGTTTCGTCTTTGATGCTGCTTCATCTTAGCGCCAGGAGTACAAAGCTCGCAGGCGTTGGCTTTTCTTGTGTTGGTGGGCTTGCATCCGGGCCAGCAGCTCATCCAGAAGGGCAACTGCCTCCAGGAGATAGGGGCCTTTGTTGAGCATGACGCACTCGGCGCGGGCAGACAGCACCGCATCGGAAAGCTCAGGCCGCGAGGGCAGGCCCTCTTTGGTGAGCTGATCCAGCACCTGCGTAGCCCAGACCACCGGCACATGGGCCGCCTCGCAGATCCACAGCAGTTCCTCCTGGATCTCCCCCAAGCGCAGCCAACCTATCTCTACGGCCAGATCCCCCCGGGCAATCATCACCCCCAGCGGTCGGCAGCCGTCGGCGGCCGCGATCAAGGCGGGTAGGTTTTTCACCGCCCGCTGCGTTTCAATCTTGAGGAGCAAGCCCAGATCAGGACGGGCCTGGCGCCGCTCCAGCTCAGAAAACAGCAACTGCAAATCTGCCGGCTGCTGGACAAAGGAATAGCCCACCAGGTCGGCATGCTGCACCACAAAGTCCAAGTCTTGGCGATCTTTCTCGGTCAGAGGCTGGATCGGGAGCTGGCTGTCGGGAAAGTTGAGGCCCTTTCCCTCCCGCAACTTCTTGCCCTGCGGGGCGACTTTGTCCACCTCCAGCACCGCCCCTACCGGCTCGATCCCTACGACACGGGCGCCGATTTTGCCGTCGTCGATCCAGACAGTTGCCCCCACCTGCAGGTGCGCCAAGATCTCTGGCGGGGTGCAAGCCACCTGGCAAGAGGGGTCAGAGGTGACCGGCGGCATGGCTGCCGTGAGCAGGAGGCGATCCCCGCGGTACACCTTGGCTTTGCCGGGGGGCATGGCCACCGGGCCCGTGCGGATCTTGGGGCCGGCCAGGTCGAACAAAATCTTGCAGCGCCGTTGAGTCTGGGCTTCGGCCTGGCGCAAGTGGGCCACCATTTTCTCCCACACTAGGGGATCGTCGTGGGCGCAGTTGATCCGGGCCACGTTCATCCCCCGTTGCAGCAGTTGCAGCAGCAGCTCGGGCTGCTCGGCAGCTTCGCTGGGCAGGGTCACCATGATGCGGGCGCGGCGGTGGGGAGAAGGAGGGCCAAACAGCGCCTCAGCATGCTGCTCCAGCGCCATGTCCCCAGCGTAAAACTCCTCATAGCTGGGCCCCTTGTGGCTTAGGCCCTGCGTGGCTGCCAAAGTGGCGATCACCGCATCCAGGGTCTCTAAGACCCGCGATTCACACCGTCCCAGCGAGGACAGCCCCACCGCAGCCAGCTCCAATTGCAGGTTGCGCAGATCGTGTTGGCGTAGCGCCAGGTAGCGCGCCAGGTTGCAGAGGGCTGCAGGAGGGTTCCCAAGGCAGCCCCAGGCGGCCAGGTAGTTCTGGGATCCCTCGACAACCTGCTGTCGTAGCTCCAGGAGCCGCTCCAGCAAACCCTTGAGATGGAAAGAAGCCATGCTGGAACCCAGCCCAGTCCTCTGCCCGCCTAGGTCGATCGTAGGCGGATTGGATTGAGAAAGGGAGGGAATCAACCTTTTGTTCCCCAAGGTTCCGGTCTAAAGTCGTTAACAGCCTTCACCTCTTGGGCGAAGGGCTGGCTGTCCCAACTACCCTTAGGTTGCGTGAAACTCTCCTCTCCTTCCACTCCTTGTTCGGTCAAGCGGTCTTGCCGCAGGCTCTCCCTCGTCTGTGCAGTAGGCCTAATGGATCGCTACATCCTCTCCGAGATGCTCCTGCCGTTTCTCGGTGGGGTGGGGGCGTTTACCACCCTGGTGATGGCCGTGAGCTCTCTGTTTGAGCTGGTGCGCCTGGTGGTGGAGGCGGGGCTATCGATTTCAGTGGCCCTGCAGGTGTTTCTGCTGCGGGCACCGGGGATCATCGTCTTGACGTTTCCCATGGCAATGTTGTTGGCGACGCTGCTGGCCTATGGGCGCCTGTCTGCCGATAGCGAGATCACGGCTCTGCGCGCCTGCGGCGTGAGCCTCTACCGCCTGGTGGTGCCGGCTGTCCTGCTCAGCTTGTTGGTAACGGCGCTAACGTTTCTGTTCAACGAGCTGGTGGTGCCGGTGAGCAATCGCCAGGCAGCCTTGACTTTAAACCGCGCTTTGAACCGGTATCCTGACTTTCGCCGCGAGAACATCCTCTACCAAGAATTTGGCGAGATCCTCACGCCGGAGCCCGATGGCAGCTTTTCCCGACGGCAAGGGCTAACCCGTCAGTTTTACGCCCGCAGCTTCGATGGCCAAGAGATGCGCGGCGTGATCGTCCTGGATGTCTCCAACGAGGCTCTCAGTCAAATTCTGCTGGCGCAGCGGGGGCGCTGGGATCCCCGCGAGAACCTCTGGGTGTTTGAGGAGGGCACCACCTACATCGTTTCGCCCGACGGCACCTACAGCAACATCGCCACTTTTTCCCGCCAGGAGCTGCGGCTGTCGCGGGCGCCGCTGGATTTGGCCCAGGAGGTTCGCAGCCCCGAGGAGATGAACATTCCAGAGCTGCGCCGCTACATTGAGGTTCTTGCCAGCTCCGGGGATCTGCAGCGGGTACGCCGCCTCCAGGTCAACCTTAGCCAGAAGTACGCCATCCCCTTTGCCTGTCTGGCCTTCACCCTGATCGGGGCCCCGCTGGGCCTACGACCCCAGCGCACCAGTTCTTCTTTGGGCTTGGGCCTCAGCGTGCTGATTATCTTTGCCTACTACGTGCTCCTGTTTGTCAGCCAGGCGCTGGGGCAGATTGGAACGCTGGGGCCAGAGGTGGCAGCCTGGCTGCCCAACTTCGTCTGCCTAGGCATAGGGGGGGCCTTGCTGTACCGCGCCAACCGCTAGGCTGGCTAGCGCAGCGGGATGAACTCGGTGCGGCCAATGATCTGTTGGCCTTGATCCGAGAGGGCGTAGTTAATGAAGTCAGCCACCACGGGGCTGGTCTTTCGCGGCACCACCAAGAACACGTTGCGGGCCAGCGGGTAGCGGCCACTTTGAATGGCCTCGCGGGTGGGCATCTGGCCGTCGATGGGCACCATCCTCACCGTTTGCTGGTTCTGCACTTGATCCACGGTGCTGTAGGTGATGCCGTCTTCCCCCAGCGCCCGCAGGAGAGGAGTGGTGACATCTTCGGTGGCGGTGGTGAAGTAAGGGGGGTTGTCGGGGGCAAAGGGCAGCCCCAGCAACACCAGCTCTTGGAAAACGCTGTAGGTGCCACTCTGGGGAGCGCGGTTGAGGACACGAATCCGCCGATCCGGACCGCCCACCTGGCTCCAGTTGGTCATCCGACCCTGGAAGATATCGGCCAATTGCTGCAGCGTCAGGCCGCCCTTGTAGGGGTTGTTGACCCCCACCGCCACCGCCAGGGCATCTTTGGCCACCGGGATCGCCTGTAGACCCGCCTGCACTTCGCTGGCATTGAGGGGGCGGGAGCTAGCGGCCATCTGGATGCGACCTTCCATCAGGGCCTTCAGGCCGGCATTGGATCCATTGGGCTTGCCATCCGGGATCCCGTAGGTGATGGGGATGCCGGGGTTGCGCTGGGTGTAGCCTCCCTTCAGGGCCAAGACGAGCCGGATCATCGTGACGCTGCCATCCACCTGGAGCACTACTGGGTTGGGCAGGGAAGTGTCCAGGTTAACGGAGCTGGCAGGGGGATTGGGGGCCTGTGCCTGGGGAAGGTTGGGTGCCGCTGGGGCTTGCGGCTGAGCAGTCGGGCTCCTAGAGGTGCGGCTAAGCCAGGAGCTGAGCAAGCCTGAACGATGGGCATACCAGCCGCCCCCTCCCAAGATGGCAATCAGGAGAATATAGACAATTGGCGGCGGGCCAGAAGGTCGTGTGGCCATGGAACTCCTCCTGGGGAACGGGGATGACCCTCCTCTGTTGTATCAGTTGCCCGCCTCTTTAGGGAGCAAAGTCTCTTAGCTCCCGCAACTCAATTACATCGGCGCGGGGATCCGCCTGGAGAACCTCCAACTCAATCCAAGCCCCCAGCGGCACCTGCCGCTCCAAGCGCACCGGCACGCGAAAGGCAATTTCATCCAGCATGGCCATCACCAGGTTCTCCTCCTCGCGCAGGTAGCCCAGAACCAAGGCCCGCCAAGTCTGCCCTGGTCGCTGGCGCAGGTACTCAATGCTCCAGTAGCGCTTGGACTTGCGCTCCACCTGAGCGGCCTCGGCCGTGCCTGGCTCAATGCCCAGCACCACCTGCTGCACCTCGGCTTCTGTCAAGGGCAGGGGATCCCCGCGCAAAAAGGCCTTGATCTGGTAGTGCGCCACCAGATCCAGGTAGCGGCGAATTGGGGAAGTTACCTGGCAGTAGGCATCAAGGCCCAGGCCCGCGTGCCGCTCGGGTTGCGTGGCCACCTCTGCCCGCGACAGACACCGCATGATGGCAAAGGACCTGACCGGCCCCTGGGGGTACAGCTCCAAAACTTCCGGCGGGGGCAGTTCGGGAGCAGGCTGCAGGCGGTAGGGCACTGGGATCCCATGCTGGCGGGCAAAGCGAGCGGCTACCTCGCCGGCCAGCACCATCATTTCCGCCACCATCTGCCGCGCCGGCGTATCCTCAATAACGCGCAGGTGGGGGATCTCGTCGATGACCTTGATGTCCTGCTCCGGCAGGCCAATGGGGATCGCCCCTTGCGCAAGTCGCCAGGTGTAGCGCCAGTGGGCTGCCCGAGCAATGGCTGTCAGCTGCGGCTCTGCCCCCAACTCCAGCATCTCGTCGGCATCGTCGTAGGTGAGGCGGTAGTTTACCTGGATTTGGCTAAGGCAAATTTCGTAGTCGCGCACCGCCCCGTCGCCTCCCAGGCGAATGCCAAAGCTAAGGGCAGGCCGCACCTCCCCCTGCACCAAACTCATAGGACCAGTGGACAGCTCTGGCGGGAACATCGGGATCACCCGCTCTGGCAGGTAGACACTGGTACCCCGCCGGCGGGCCTCTAGATCTAGAGGATCCCCCCACTGCACCCAACAACTGGGATCGGCAATGTGGATCCAGAGCTTCGCCTCGTCCTCCGACCAAAACTCGACGCTGAGGGCATCGTCGATGTCGCGAGTGCTGGCGTCGTCAATGGTGTAGGTGTGAAGATGAGTGAGATCCCGACGCCGATGGGACTCCAGGAAGGGAGGGGGGCCGCCCAGCAAAGTTTGGGTGTAGCGCTCCACCTCTTTGGGGAACTGGGTGGGGATCCCCGTAAGGCGCAGGGCCAGGTTCTCGTGGCGGCTCCACAGTCCCAAAGCCACCAACGCCTCAAAAGCTCCCTGGGGCGTGTCGGGGAATCCCAGGAGCCGCAGCAGGTGGGAAGCCCGCTCGCGATCTGAGGGGGTGAGGTTGTGGGAAAGATCCTCGTAGTTGCGAAGGCTATCGGGTGCTCCCTGCAAAGCTAAGCGCTCCAACAGCTCCAGACGAGCCCGTTCCGCCGGGGTCCAAGTGTACCTTTGCCCAGGCTGGGCCACCGCTGCCTTTAGGCGGGCCTCAAACTCGGCCTGCTCCTGCTGCCGCTGCTGGGCGACAGCAATTTGATGGAGAATTTCCTTGACCTGTGCCGGCGGGCGCGGCTCGTAGCCTTCTCCCTTCTCCTTAAAGTAAATGTAATCCTCGCTCAAAAGGCGGTAGGCTGCATAGGTGGAGACCGGCGAATCGTCGGAAAACAACAACTGCGCCATCTCCGACAGGCTCAGGGGCCGCCGCTCCTCCTGAACCAATTCCCAGGCCAAAGCCAAGCTCTCGGGATCCAGCTTTGCCTGAACCGCCTGCCAAAAGCTGGGGATGTCGGAAACGGTAAAGTTGGAATTGCCGTTCAGGGCAAACGTAATTTGGCGGGGGTGAACGCTGTAAACCTGCCCTGAGGGCACCTCCAACAGCAGGTTCTTTTTGCCCTCCGTGCCCTGAACTACAGCCAATAGCCGCTCGTTATTGTGGCGAAACTCTACCAGCGTACCCTTTTCCACCCTCTCTACCCAGCCAGGCTCACGCTTGCTGCTCTCAACATTCTCTCCTAGCTCTGCTTTCCTTGACTATGGGAAAAACCCGCCAAGCAAACTTACCCCAAAAGGCTAGGTGGAGGCTGCTAGCTGCCAGGGATCCCAAGGCAGAGCTTGCTGAAGCCCCTCCTAGCTGGTTGAAGAAATCTACACAAGCCAGTGGAAACCATCAGGAGCAAGGTAGAATCTTGGCCGTAGATTCTGGGTCTCTCCATCTCCAAAAGTTTACCTAGCAGGTCCCGGTCATCTGGGCTTGCCAGCAACGACGAGGTTAGCCGTGAACGCCCCAAAGCGCTTACTGGTTGTTGATGACGATCCCAATCTCGTCCTCCTGGTGAAGGATTACCTGGAGTTTCGCGGCTACGAGGTGGTGGCAGCCAGCAATGGTCTGGAAGCCCTGGAGGTGATGCGCCGCTTGACTCCGGATCTCATCATCTGCGATGTGATGATGCCGGAGATGGATGGCTACACTTTTGTCCAGACCCTTCGCTCCGATAGGGCCACGGATTGGATCCCGGTCATTTTTCTCTCGGCGCGGGGGCAAACGGCAGATCGGGTGCGCGGGCTCAATACGGGGGCAGACGCCTACCTGGTCAAGCCCTTTGAACCGGAAGAGCTGGTGGCGCAGGTGGAAGCTACCCTCAAACACACGGAGCGCCTGTTGCAGATGCAAGGTGCCCCCGTTCAGCCGGCCATCCAGCTAGATCGAGAAGTTGAGCTTACTCCCACGGAAACCAAGGTGCTCCAGTACGTAGCCAGGGGCATGTCCAACCGCGAGATTGCCGAGGTGATGGGGGTGAGCCAGCGCACCATCGAAAGCCATGTCAGCAACATGCTCAGCAAAACCGGCCTGCACAATCGCACCGCGCTGGCCCGCTGGGCCATAGAAAGTGGTTTGGGCAGAGGCTAAGGGAGCTAAGGACTTGGCAAGAGCGCGGGTTCTCAACTTCTCTGCGCGCTGTCTGCGGTTTTGGCGGCAAACTGTAAGGAGGTACCCGCCTAGGGCTCCTGTGTCGGCTAGGGTCTAGACCTTATGGGATCTCGTCCACCGCGTCCGGCTCGGCCCATTCGCTCCGGCCACTATCCAGCCAAAGAGCTGTGTAGCCAGTGCGGCCTCTGCGATACCCGCTATGTCGCCCATGTCAAAGAGGCCTGTGCCTTTTTAAACCAGCAATTTACCCACCTGGAAGAGCAAACCCACGGGCGATCCCGAGAATCGCTGCGCTCCAAGTCAGCTGCTGTCAGCGATACTGACTACTTCGGCGTCTACGAGGCAATGTACACGGCCCGCAAGCGGGATCCGATCCCTGGCGCCCAGTGGACGGGCATTGTCAGCAGCATTGGCATGAAAGCTCTCAGCAGCGGCTTAGTGGAGGGCGTGGTGTGCGTGCAGGCGGATCCCCAGGACCGCTTTCAGCCGCGGCCTGTCTTAGCGCGTACCCCGGAAGCGGTTTTGGCAGCGCGGGTTAACAAGCCAACGCTATCGCCCAACTTGTCGGTCTTAGAGGAGGTGGAGCAAAGCGGCCTCAAGCGCCTCTTGGTCATCGGCGTAGGCTGCCAGGTCCAGGCTTTGCGGGCGGTGGAAAAAAAACTGGGCCTGGAGAAGCTCTATGTGTTGGGCACCCCCTGTGTGGACAACGTCAGCCGCGCGGGGCTGCAAAAATTTTTGGAAACCACCAGTCGCTCCCCGCAGACGGTAGTGCACTACGAGTTCATGCAGGATTTCCACATCCACTTCAAACACGAAGATGGCTCGGTGGAAAAGGTGCCTTTCTTCGCTCTCAAGACCAAAGAACTCAAAGACGTGTTTGCCCCCTCCTGCCTCAGTTGTTTTGACTACGTCAACAGCCTGGCAGACCTAGTGGTGGGCTACATGGGATCCCCCTTTGGCTGGCAGTGGCTGGTGGTGCGCAACTCGCGCGGGCGGGAGCTCCTGGAGCTGGTTTGGGAGGAGCTGGAAACCCAACCGGTGATCTCGCAGGGCTCGAGACGAGCGGCAGTGCAACAGGGGATCCAAGCCTATGACCAAGCCTTGAGCTTGCCCCTATGGCTGGCTCGGATCCTGGGGGCAGCCATCCAGCGCTTTGGGCCCCGCGGCCTGGAGTATGCCCGCTTTTCCATCGACTCCCACTTTGTTCGCAACTATCTCTATGTGCGCCGCCACTATCCCCACCAGCTGGAGCGGCATGTCCCTCCCTTTGCCCGGCGGATTGTGGAGCAGTATCACCTTCCGAAAGACTGAGGCTCAGCGGTAGCGGATCCCGGCCTCGGCCCAGCGGTCGATGGCCTGCCCTATGCGCTCGCAGTCGGCAATGAGGCTAATCCGCACGTAGCCCTCTCCCCCCTCTCCAAAAGCGTTGCCAGGGGTTACGACCACGCCTGTGGACTCCAAAACCCGCAGGGCAAACTCCGTCGAGCCTTCGGGGGTGCCGTCGGCGGTGCGGGGGGTGGGGATCCAGAGGTACATCGTCGCCCGCGGCGGCTCGATCTGCCAGCCCAACTCCGCCAGGCGGGCAATGAGATAGTCGCGCCGGCGGCGGTAGCGCTCTTTCACCTCCTCCAAGTAGCTATTGGGCAGGCGCAGGGCAGTTTCGGCGGCCTTTTGGATAGCTCCAAAAACGCCGTAGTCGAGGTTGGTCTTTAGGGTGCGCAGGCTCTGGATGATCTGGCGGTTGCCCACCACAAACCCTACCCGCCAGCCGGCCATGTTGTAGGTTTTGGAGAGGGTGTGGAACTCTACTGCCAGGTTCTTGGCACCGGGGATCTGCAGCAGGCTGGTGGGCCGATAGCCGTCAAAGGCCAGCTCGGCGTAGCACAGGTCGTGCACCAAGAGCAGGTCGTATCGGCAGGCAAACTCCACCACTTCTTCAAAAAAGGAGCGGGGCGCCACCGCCGTTGTCGGGTTGTTGGGGTAGTTAAAGTAGAGCAGCCGCGCTTGCTTAGCCACCTCCGGCGGGATCTCCTGCAGGTCAATGAGCCACCCTTTTTCCGGACGCAGCAGCAGCGGGTAGATCTGGCCGCCGGCAATCAGGGGGCCGCGAAAATGGGGCGGGTAGGCAGGGCTAGGCACCAGCACCAGATCCCCGGGATCCACATAGGCCAAGGCCAGGTGGGTCAGGCCCTCTTTGGATCCCAGAAGAGGCAGCACCTCGTCATTGGGATCTAGCTCTACTCCATAGCGGCGCCAGTACCACTCGGCAATGGCCTGGCGGAAGCTAGCTGTGCCCTCAAAGGGAGGGTAGCCGTGGTGGAGGGGATCGGCAATGGCCGCCTGCGCTGCTTCCACCACCGGCTGGGGGGTGGGGCCATCGGGGTTGCCCATGCCCAGATCGATCAAATCCAGCCCCTGCTGGCGGGCGCGGGCCTTGAGCTCGTCCAGCCGGGCAAAGACATAGGCAGGCAGCTTGCGCAGGCGTTGGGCAGGGGCAAGGTTCATAAAGCCACGGAATTGGGGTTAACTGCACAGCTTACCGCCAGAGCGGCTCCCAAGGCAATCTAGAGCAAGGCCAGTCTTGGGCGGCAGGAAAGCCAACGGCTAGGATAGAGATCCAGCTTTGGCTTTCTCAACAGCAGCCGTGCCCTTACCTCTAGTCGCTGTTGTGGGTCGCCCCAACGTGGGCAAGTCCAGCCTCGTCAATCGCATGGCGGGGGTACGGGCGGCCATTGTCCACGACGAGCCCGGCATAACGCGGGATCGCCTCTACCAAGAGGTGGAGTGGAATGGGCGCCGCCTGCGGGTGGTGGATACGGGCGGACTGGTCTTTGGCGACGACAGCGAATTTTTGCCCCATATTCGCCAGCAGGCCATGGCAGCGATGGCCGAAGCGCACGCGGTGATCTTCGTGGTGGATGGCCGCGAAGGGCTGACCCCCGCCGACAAAGAATTGGCCGATTGGCTGCGCAAACAACCCCTGCCAGTGGTGGTGGCCGTCAACAAGTGCGAGTCAGGGCAACTGGGCCTGGCCCAGGCGGCAGTCTTCTGGAAGCTGGGGCTGGGCGAGCCGATCCCCTGCTCTGCCCTCCACGGCAATGGCGTGGCAGAGGTGCTGGAGGCAGTGCTGCCCCATCTGCCGGAAGGGGAGGAAGCCGCAACTGAAGCAGAGCCCATTGCCGTGGCCATTGTTGGCCGGCCTAACGTGGGCAAGTCCAGCCTGCTCAACCGCCTAGTGGGATCCGAGCGGGCCATTGTCAGCCCCATCGCCGGCACCACCCGCGATGCCATCGACACCCTGGTGGAGTGGGAGGGGCAGACCTACCGCCTCATCGACACAGCCGGGATCCGCAGGAAAAGCCGGGTGGAGTACGGGGTGGAGTTTTTCAGCATCAACCGGGCCTTCAAGGCCATTCGGCGCTCGGACGTGGTGCTGCTGGTCATTGACGCCTTGGAGGGGGTAACCGAGCAGGATCAGCGGCTGGCTGGCCGCATTGAGGAAGAGGGCCGCGCCTGCATTATCGTCGTCAACAAGTGGGATGCAGTGGAAAAGGATACCTACACCATCAACGAGTACACCCGCGAGATCCGCGAGCGGCTTTACTTCATCGACTGGGCGCCCCTGTTGTTTGTCAGCGCCCTTACAGGGCAGCGCACCCACAAGATCTTCGCCGAGGTCAACACCGCGGTAGCCGCCCATCGCAAACGCATCCCCACCTCCGTGGTCAACGAAGTGCTGCAGGAAGCCCTTGCTTGGCAATCGCCCCCCGCCAACCGCCAGGGCAGGCAGGGCAAGATCTACTACGGCACTCAGATAGCAGAGCAGCCCCCCACTTTCCTCCTTTTTGTCAACGATCCCGATCTCTTCAAAGAAAACTACCGCCGCTACCTGGAAAAACACTTCCGGCAAAACTTAGACTTTGCCGGCACTCCCCTCCGCTTTGTCTGGCGCGGCAAGTCGGAGCGGCGGGTGGCCCAGGAAGTGCGCAAGCTGGAGGGATCCCTGGCCTCCCCCTAGGATTGGAGTTAGCCAAACCTCAAAAAAGCCTATGGCTGTGGATCCCAACGTCAAAACTCTAGTGGAAAACCGCCGCGCCCGCTTTGAGTATGAGATCTTGGAGACCTACGAAGCTGGGCTCCAACTCACCGGCACGGAGGTCAAGTCCATCCGAGCAGGCAAAGCCAATCTCCAAGATGCCTTTGCGCTCTTTCGCGATGGCGAGGCCTGGCTGCACAACTTGCATGTTGCCCCCCACGGGACTACCAGCAAGGAGTTCAACCACGATCCCACCCGCCGCCGCAAGCTGCTGCTGCACCGCCGTGAGATTGATCGCCTGCGGGGTTTGGTGGAGCAAAAGGGCCTGACGGTGGTTCCCCTGCGCCTGGTGCTCAACCGCGGCTGGATCAAAGCCCACCTGGGCGTGGCCCGCGGCAAAAAGCTCCACGACAAGCGGCAAGCCATTAAGGAACGGGAGACGCGGCGGGAAATCCAGCGCGAGCTCAAGGGGCGCTAGGGACTGCCAGCTCTCGGTAGCTCCGATGCATCGATTGGCTGCAGGGAGACCTCTAGGCTCCAGGGAGAGGGAAAAAGCGCTCGGTGGCCTTGACCCGCTCACACCAGGCGCGGATGTTGGGGAAGGGCTTGAGGTCAAATCCGCCTTGCTCCGCCACGTGGGTATAGGTGAAGAGGGCCAGATCGGCGATGGTGTAGCGGTTGCCCACAAAGAATTCTTTCCCCTTCAGATGGCCTTCCATGATCTCCAAGGCCTCCGTGCCCAGTTTTAGGTTCTGGGCAATCAGCT
Source organism: Synechococcus sp. O70.2 (assembly GCF_047462135.1). Taxonomy (NCBI): domain Bacteria; kingdom Bacillati; phylum Cyanobacteriota; class Cyanophyceae; order Synechococcales; family Synechococcaceae; genus Synechococcus; species Synechococcus sp. O70.2. Next base: position 315,591 of record NZ_JANSIS010000001.1, on the reverse strand, counting down.
CGGCGTTGGCCTCGGCCTGGCCAGTCCGCACGAGGAAGCGGGTAGTGGCAATGTAGCGAGCAATGCGGGTTTGCTCAAAAAACAGCCATTTCAAGATCTCAGCCCGTTCCAGACGTGTCTGGCCATAGAGAGGGGTGTCTTCTGCTAGATAGACCAAGATTGCAGCCGACTCGGCCAAGACCGTGCCGTCTTCTAGCTCCAAGGCCGGGATCTGGCCCAAGGGGTTCTTGGCCAGGTACTCGGGGCGACGGTTCTCGCCGGTGCGGGAGTTCACCTCAACCGTCTCATAGGGGATCCCCAGCTGCCTCAGAAGTAGCTCCACCTTGTAGCAATTGCCAGAGGTGGGGATCCCGTACAGTCGCAGCATGGTTCTTAGCCTTCCACGGGAAGCATTGCCATTTCCATGATTAGCCGCAACCGCCGCTCTGCTCAATCCCTACGTCTCGAGGCGGTAGCCGAAGTCGCGCAGGAGGTGCTCGGAGCGCCGCCAGTGGGGCCGCACCTTGACAAACAGCTCCAGGTACACCTTGCCGGCAATGAGCTTTTGAATCTGAAGGCGGGCAGCCTGGCCAATTTGCTTGAGCCTTTCCCCTCCCTTGCCAATGAGGATCCCTTTTTGCGAGTCCCGCTCCACGTAGAGGGTGGCCAAGACGCGGGTAACCTTGGGGGTTTCCTCCACCTGGTCGATGGTTACGGCCACCGAGTGGGGCACTTCCTCGCGGGTGTGCAGCAGCACCTGTTCCCGGATGAGCTCCGCCATGATGAATCGCTCTGGCTGATCGGTGACCAGGTTTGGCGGATAGTAGTAGGGCCCAGCCGGCAGCAGGTCGACGGTGACTTGGATAAGGGGTGGCAAGCTGCCGGGATCCAGGGCAGACACCCAAACCACCGGAGCGGCGGGCCGCAGGGCCTGGTAGCTCTCCTGGTGAGCTTGGCGCGTGGCAGCGTCTTTGAGGAGATCGGCTTTGTTGCAGACAAGGATGCAGGGAGTAGTGGCAGGGATCCGCTCGGCAATGAAAGCGTCGCCGCGACCTGCTGGCACCGAGCCATCCACCACAAAGAGAACGACGTCCACACTCCCAATGGCGGCCTGGGCGTTGTGCACCAAGATCTCCCCCAGTCGGTGGAGGGGCTTGTGGATGCCAGGAGTATCCACCCAGATGATCTGGGCTTGGGGGAGGGAGAGGATCCCGCGCAGGCGGTTGCGAGTGGTCTGGGCCACAGGGGAGGTGATGGCGATCTTTTGACCTACCAGGGCGTTCATGAGAGTGGACTTGCCCACATTGGGCCGTCCAATGAGCGCCGCAAACCCCGACTTAAACCCTGGTGGGGCCGCGGGGAGGGCAGAGGGCTCCAACCCCCTTATTTGAACGGGCTCCAGCGGGGCTGAGATCTCCTGCTCCTCAAGCGGAGGATGGCCGGCATTCTGCTGCTCTGCTGCCATGGGGAACGCTACCTCTGGACGGACAAGGACTGGTCAGCCAGCGAAGCCTCGGGGAGGGATCCCAGCTTGGCCAGGGTCGTGCCAGGGTAGTAGAAAGCGAGGATTTGGGCTGCATTCAACCCCCGCCGGGCTAGGGTGTAGGCGCCGTACTGGCTCATACCCACTCCATGGCCAAAGCCGCCGCCGATAAAGCGGTAGCCCGCTAGCTCCTTGCCCTGTTTTAGGGGCTCGACGCGAAACAGGGTGCTGTAGAGACGGGGAAAAGCTAGGCGCACCTGATCCTTGCGCAAAACCAGCGAGTGAGATCCTTGGGGTGTCTCTAGATCCACTTGCAGCGCCTGCACCCGGCCGCTGACCGAGCGCTCCAGAACCTGCAGCCCCTGGATGGTCGTCCACTCGGGGAGAGGGATCCCGAGGTACTCTTGGGCAGCCCGCAGCTGGGCGTTTAGCTCCGCCAGGGATTGGGAGAACTCCCAGCGGAAAAGGCGGGATACCCCTGCTTCATGGAAACCTTCCCGCCGGGCCAGAAAGGCCTTGAAGTCGCTCTCCCGCCGCAAATCAAAGGGCTGAGCGGGCTGGTGGGCGATGTCAGCGCGGGGGCGCAGGTAAGGGCGCGGCTCGCCGTCCCAAACTTCTTCAAAGCCTGCCGAGATGCCGCCGTTGGAGGAAGAATACACAGCATCCACCAGCTTGCCATTGTAGGTAAGCACCAAGCCGCTGGTCTGGCGAACGGCCTCGTCCGCCCGCGGATGGGTTCCCGTCAGCCCCTTGTAGACCTGGCAGTGGGTGTTGGCACAGAGGTGGTAGTCGTCGACCTGAAAGCGGTGCAGGTTCTTGAGGGCGTAGGTGCGCGCCAGAATTGCCTGGGCGGCCATGGCAGCAAAGGGAGCTCCCAGCCCCACTTCGTGGGGCACCACCCCCCGCAGATAGGTTTCCAGCGGCACGGCGTTGACCACGGTGTAGCTGCCGTAGGCGTTAGGCTGAATGGTAATCGAGCCGGCATAGTAGCGGTCGTTTACCCGCAGATAGCCCGCGTCCGAGGTTACCTGAAGCCGGGTGCGGTGGTAGCGAAAGTGGCCATGCACCCAGCTTAGCTGGGGCTGTTGGCGCCGCTGCTGGACCTCAAGCCGCACCTGGGGGATCCCCTTGGCCTGGGCATAGCGCTGAATCTGGGCCAACTGCTGAGGGGTGTAGGCGCGGCTGGCCCACACTTGCCACTCCTGCGGCTGGGCAATCTCGGTGCGGATCCCTAAAGCCTGCCAACGCTTGGCGCTGGCCTCGGCGCTCTCAAAACTTTTGTGGCTGCTGAGAACAAGGCGGTACACGGTTTCTGGAGTGGCCAAGGCGCGGTTGACGATCCCGACAGTTACGCGCGGAGTGCGCTGCCTCTGGGTGCTGCCGTCGGCCTGGGGAAATTCCAGCGTCAGTAGCGACCCGGTTGGCGCTGCCAACTCCACCTGATCCTGTTCAGAGCGACCAAAGTGCTGCAGGATGCCCACCCGTAAGATCGGGTTTTGCGGGGTAGCCACCGTGGCCCAGGTTTCTCCGAGTGTGGCGCGTAACGCCAAAGCTGCAAGCAGCACACCCCAGCCGAGCGTGCCCTGGAGAGGAAACCGCCGCTGGGTGGGGGGAGGTTGGTAACTGAGCATCGGCGCTTTATGCTGGTAACGCACCCGTTGATTCTACCTGCATCTTTTTGGCCTAACCCAGCATGGAGGCTTTTTTCTCTTCTACCCCCTCTCCTCTCTGTAAGGGATCCGGCTGGCGACTGGGCTGGGATCCCCGGCGCTCTCCTTTTGTGGCCCTTGTGGGAGGAGAAACCTGGGCGCTGGAGCTAACTCAAGAGGAGTGGCAAGCTTTTGGGCAGGGGGTGTACTGCCTGCAGCGGGATATGGAGGCCATGGCCTCCCAACTGATGGCCGAAGAGAGCCTCACCCTGGAGCAGACCTTCCCCTCGCTAACTTTGATTGCCCACGGCAGCCCCGCTGCCTGGGATCTCTACCTACAGTTGCACCAGGGCCGGCGCGGCGAGGGCTTCTGGCCAGCAGAGGCTGTCCCGGGGCTGTGCCGTGCTCTTGCCCAGTTTCGGGAGCACAGATGACCTAGCAGTTGCTAGGATTGGGAGTTGCCCTGGGACAGCGGCCCCCTTCATGTCGACAGCTTTGGATCTTCAGCTGCACGACTGCCAAGTTCATCCTCCCGACCGTCAGCCGATCACCATTGCCCTCGCCAAGGGAGCTTTGCTAGCCGATGCCATCCGCTGTCTGCAGCAGGTAGGGATCGACTTTAGCCGCTTTTTGGATCCGGCCAATCGCCTCCTGCGCATTGAATCCCCTACCCAGCTCAAGGGACAGCGCTACGCGGCGCTGCTGGTGCGCAACCAGGACGTGCCGGTGTACGTGGAGTACGGCCAGGCCCAGCTGGGGATTGTCGGCTACGATGTCCTGCGGGAGCGCTACGCCGGCAGGGAAGCGGGGGTAGCCCACCTGTTGGACCTAAAGTTTGGCTACTGCCGCATGGTGGTGGCTCTTCCCCAAGACAGCCCCTACACCTCAGCAGCCCAGTTGCCGCCCTATGCCCGGGTAGCTTCCAAGTTTGTCCGCTGTGCCCGCGAGTATTTCGACCGCCTGGATTTGCCGGTGGAGCTCATCTCCCTTGCCGGCTCAGTGGAGCTGGCTCCCCTCACGGGCATGGCTGATGCCATTGTGGACTTAGTGGCCACCGGGCGCACCCTGCGGGAAAATGGCCTGGTGGAGCGGGACTGTCTTTTCGAGAGCACAGCCCGCCTGATTGCCCATCCCACCAGCTACCGGGTCAACCAGCAGCCCATCGGTGAACTGGTGGCCCAAATCCGGGAGCACTGGCTGGGATCTCTAGCGGTTAGCCAGCTTTAGTTCTTGCCTAGTCAAGAAACTTTGCTTGGCTTAGCAAAGAGCGGATTGCGATTGCGTACAATGGGGGCACTGGTTTATTTCCCAAGAGATTCAAAACAGGTTTTTCGAGGTTGATTATGCGGTACCGTCCCCTGCTCGCCATCCTGCTGGCGCTTTGTCTAGGCGTTTTCGCCTTTCGGGCTGAGGCAGCCAAGGCCCCTCTAACCTACGACCAGATCCGCAACACAGGCAAGGCGGCTATTTGCCCGTCGGTCTCGGACAATGCCCGCGGCCGCATTGAGGTGCCCCAGGGGGAATCCCTAAAGCTGACCGATGTCTGCTTCCAGCCCGTGCAAATTGAGGTGGAAGAAGAAAAACGGAACGGGGAAAAAGAGTTTATCAAAGCCAAGAACATCATGATCTCGGCTGCTACCCTGGGGCCGATTAAAGCGGAAGTCACTGCCAAAGAGGGTGGCTTGGAGTTCAAAGTGGTGGATGGGATCACCTTCCAGCCGACCACCGGTCAGTTGCCTCGCCGCGAGCTGGTGCCCTTTTTGTTTAGCGTGAAAGACTTGGTGGCCACCGCTCAAGGGTCGGTCATCGATCCCTCAACGGACTTTGAAGGCGAGTTCTTGGTGCCCGGCTACCGTACCAGCAGCTTCCTCGACTCGCGGGGGCGGGGTTCTAGCACTGGCTACGACACGGCTGTGGGGCTGCAGGCGGCCAAGGAGGATTTTGCGGCCAACCGCAAGGTGGACGAGATTTCCCGGGGGAAAATGTCGCTGCGCATTGCTCGCGTAGATTCCAGCACTGGAGAAATCGCTGGCTCCTTTGTTAGCATTCAGCCGTCTAGTACCGAGCAAGGGGCACTGGAACCTCGCACCGTTCGCGTTCAGGGCCTGTTTTATGCCCGTCTGGCGCAGGAGTCCTAAAAAAGCCTGAGGCAGGCCATTCCAGGGCAGGGGCGGATCCCTGCCTGTTTTGGTGTTCCTGGCAAGGGCGGAGCAATTGCCAACCCGAGGAGCGCGACAGGCATGGCCAACTATGACTGGATTGTTGTCGGCGGCGGGATCACCGGAGCAGCCCTAAGCTATGAGTTGGCCCGCCAGGGGGGATCCGTTCTTCTCCTTGAGAAGGAGGCGCTGCCCGCCAGTGCCACCCGCTATAGCTACGGTGGCTTAGCTCATTGGGCTGGAAAAACTCCCCTGCTCAAAGCTCTGGGGGAAGAAGGGATCCAGCGCTACCGCACTCTCTCAGAGGAGCTGGAGGCAGATATTCACTTTCGCGAGCTAGATCTGCTCCTATTGGTTGCTCCTGGCTACTCAGTGGAAACGGTGGAGGCGGATCTAGCCGACTGTCGCATCCCACCCCAGCGGATTCCGGTGGAGACGGCCTGTGAGCTGGAGCCCCTTTTGCAGCCGGCGGCCCTGGAGGGCGTGCTCTGGGCCCAGCACGGCCACATCCACCCCTGGCTGACAACCCTGGCTTTTCGGAGGGCTTTCCAACGCCTGGGGGGATCCCTGCTTTTCCAAAGCGTAACCGGCTTGCGGCGACAAGGGCAGCGGATCACCGGCGTAGAGACGCCTACCGACTTCCACGGGGCAGCCCAGGTGGTGGTGTGCGCCGGCGGCTGGACACGGGCTTTGTTGCGTCAAGCTGGCATCTATGCCCCTATCTACTTCACCCACGCCGAATCCCTCGAGCTAGAGCCTGCGGCAGTGCGGCTGAGAACCATCGTCATGAGCGCGCCGGTGCAGCGCCTGGAGCTGGAGCGGCAGGCGGCTCACCCCGACCGGGATCCCCTCTGGGACAAGCCAGGGCAGGAGCTCTGCCCGCCCATCCTGGATGTCGGGATCCTGCAATTTCTAGACGGCAGCATTCGCCTGGGCCAGATCAGTCGGGTGCTGACGGATCCTCAAGCCCAGCTGGATGCCACTAGCGGCGAAGCGCAAATCCGGGCCCAGGTGGGGCGCTACCTACCCCAAGTGGCCCACTTGCCCGGGCGCTGGTGTCACTGCTTGGTGGCCTTCAGCGGCGATCACTATCCTTTGGTGGGATCCCTGCCCGGCTGGGAAGGGCTACAACTCTTTTCCGGCTTCAGCAGCCCTTTGGCCATCCTGCCGGCCTTAGCTCGCCGCTTTGCCCAGCAGGCGTATGGCCAGGCAGATGAGTGGCTCCCCAGTCTCTCGCCGGCGCGCTTCACTGCGCCCTCCCCCCCTGCCCCTTCTCTTGAGGGAGAGCGGACCCGGAACTGCTTAAGTCCACTCCTCCGCTAGCGCTGTCTCCAGCAAATCTTCCAGGTTAAGCTGCACCTGGCGCTGCAAGGCCAAGATAGCCTGATATTCCTGGTGAATGCTGGCCTGGTATTGGGCGGCTAGAGTGGTGTTGCCTTCGGAAAAGGCCTGCTCCCAGAGCTGTGTCCAGTAGCGGTAGCGCTTCTGACGAATTTCCAGCTCCATGTTGGCTAGAGCAGCCCGCACCACCAGGCGTGGACGCATCAGAGCTACGCGGGTAGTTTCGTCCTGCCAGAGCAGGTGGCTGAGGCGCTCGTTGAGGGCGTCGTCCTGGGCGCAGAGAGTGCGCAGGGCGGTCAAAAGACCCTCCTCCTCGTCTTCCAGCTCCGGCTGGGCCGAGACCAGCTCCAAGATCCGCTGCCACAGCTCCCGGTGAGGACGGAAACTGAATTGCAGCTCCCGCTCCATCAAGGTCTGGCGGATCTCGCGGCGGTACTCGGCAAAGTGCAAGTAGATCTGCAGAAGATGGGACTCGGACTGCAAGAGTTTGGATCCCCGGTCGGCAGCGGGTTGTTGGGGTTTTGACCAGCGGTACTGGCGCACGGCACGTCGCAGATCCTCTTCCAGATTGCGGCTAAGGCGAGCGTTGCCCCGGCTGAGCAATTCCGCCACTTTGTGGATATACAAGGAGCGCCATTGTCCACCTAGACCGGCCAGCAGTTGCACCAGCGCTTGATAGGCCTGTTGGAAATCGGCGGCCTGCCTGAGATCCCGACCGGCCAGCACCTGTTCAATCCGCCAGTCCAGCCATAGGGGAGCCTGAGCCAGCAAGGCCTCTAGTTGGGAAGCCGGGTGCTCCCGCAGGAATTCGTCGGCATCCTTCCCAGCAGGAAGGGTGAGGATGCGCAGCTCGATTTCCCCCCGCCGCGCCTGCTCCTCAACGGCTTGAACAGCCCGCAGGGCGGCATTCAACCCAGCGCGGTCGGCGTCGAAGTTGAGGATGACCCGCTTGGACGGCGTGTAGCGCAGCAGAGCCTTGACCTGGTGCGGTGTCAGGGCCGTGCCCATGGCGGCTACCGCATAGGCAATGCCGGCTTGGTGCAGGGCGATCACATCAAAGTACCCTTCCACGACCAAAACTTGGTCGGCTTTGGCGATGGCCTCGCGGGCAAAGTTGAGGCCATAGACCACCTGGCTCTTGTTGAAAAGCTCCGTTTCTGGGGAGTTGAGGTACTTGGGCTGCTCCTCTCCTAAAGCCCTGCCGGCAAAGCCGATGACCCGCCCCTGCAGGTCAAAAATGGGCAGCATGATGCGGTTGCGGAAGCGGTCGTAGTGGCCTCCTCCCTGGCGCGGCACCAGCAGGCCGGCTTCTTCTAGAAGCTTGACCGGCTGGCGCTTCTGGTTAACCAGGTACTCGTAGAGCGACTGCCATCCGGAGGGAGCAAAGCCGATTTGAAACTGTTGACAGGTCTCTTCGCTCAAGCGGCGGCTATGCAGATACTCCCTAGCCACCGATCCCACCGGGGAGTGGAGGGCGTGCCGGTAGAAGTCGGCGGCCATGGCTAAAATCTCCAGCAGCTTTTCCTGACGCGAGACCTGGCGTTCGTAGTCTGGGGAGAAGGATCCCTTGGGCTCAGGCACATGGTAGCGGCGGGCTAGCCAGCGCACGGCTTCGGCAAAGGAAAGGCGCTCGGTCTCCATAACAAAGCGGATGACATCTCCCCCGGCGCCACAGGCGAAGCACTTGTAGATCTGCTTGCTGGGGCTGACGTGAAAGCTGGGCTTGTGGTCGTCATGGAAAGGGCAGAGGCCGACAAAGTTTTGCCCCCGCTGGCGCAGCACCACTTTTTCGGCCACCACCTCAACGATGTCGGCCTTCTGGCGCACTAACTGGATGAACTCCGGCGGCAGACTGCTCATGGCCTTAGGGATCCTCCACCCCATGGTAGCCAGGGGGACTCGACAGGCTGTCTTTTGACGTGGCCTGACCCGCTAGAGATAATGGTCTAGCTTCAAAAGCTGGATTTTTCCATGACCAGTCTTTTGCAAATTGTTGAGAGGAAAATGCGGATCGTCAAACTCTTCTTGCTGCTTTTGCTTGTCGGTGCCGCTGTCTTTTGGAGCCCGCAAGTGGCTTCTGCTGAGCCGGATTTGGCTTTAGGAGCCAAGGTCTTTCAGGCCAAGTGTGTGGGCTGCCACTTGAACGGGCGCAACTCGATAGTGCCGGCTAAAAATCTCTCCCTGGCTGCCCTGCACGAGTACCACGTGGATACGCTAGAGCTAATCCAAGCCCAGGTGCGCAACGGCAAAGGGGCCATGCCTGCTTTTGGCAAGCTCCTCAAGCCAGAAGAGATCGAGGCGGTGGCCGCCTACGTCTTGGATCGCGCTGAGCACAACTGGAGTAAGGGCTAATGGCCCAGGACGAAGTGGCCGTGGCACCTCAGGTGCGGCAGGAGCAGGGTCGTCAAGTCCAGGGATCCCGCCGCCAGCTTCTCTCAGTGGGCATAGGGGCCCATGGGCTAGTGGCGGTGGGCATTTCTGCCCATGGGGTGGTAGCCATCGGCGTGGTCACCCACGGCATCCTCTCCATTGGCCTAGTAGCCATGGGCGCTCTCTCCTTTGGGCTGGTGTCCATGGGCTTGGCCAGCGCCGGCCTGGTGTCCATGGGTCTCTCCAGTTGGGGCCAGCACAGCATGAGCCTGATGGAATCCCACGGATCCCATCGCCATCCCTGAAGAAATTGGAAAACTAAAGAAATTGGAAAAAAAGGAGATTGGAAATGGGTCTGCAAAGTTACTTAGCTCTAGCCAGAAAATCTCTGCTGGCTTTGGGTATGAGCTTTTTGCCTCTTTCTTCTGCCTGGGCTCATGTTACCGTCCATCCCCAAGAAGCCCCGGCAGGCAGCTACACCAAGCTCACCTTTCGCGTACCCCATGGATGTGATGGCTCCCCAACCAAGCGCTTGCGGGTGCAGATCCCAGAGGGATTTGTTTCCGTGAAGCCGATGGTGCACCCTCTGTGGAACGTCGAGACGGTCAAAAGGCCGCTGAAGACCCCATACGAGTCCCATGGGAAGATGATCACCGAAACGGTTGCCGAAGTGATCTGGAGTGGCGGCTCGCTGCCCGATGACCTCATGGATGAGTTCAGCATCCGCGCCAAGCTGCCGGATCGGCCCGGCGAGGTCATCCCCATCCCGGTGATCCAGGAGTGCGAAAAAGGTGTGCACCGCTGGATCCAGGTGGCGCAGCCGGGCGAGGATCCCAAGAGCTTGCCGGAGCCGGCCCCGCTGCTGAAGCTGACAGGTGGAGGTAGTGGACAGGGTCATGGTCACGGCAGCCGCTAGGCGGCCTGGTGGGCAGGATGCCTCGCCCTAGAAGGGTTTTTGCCTGGACTTGGGCTGGGATCCTCGGCCTCTTGCTGTGGACGGCTGGGATCCCGCCCGCTTTCGCCCATGCCAGCTTGCTCTCCACTTTCCCGGAAGATGGAGCGGTGCTCCAGGAAGCGCCGACGCAAGTGCGGCTGGTTTTCAATGAGCCGGTGCAGCTTACGCAGCTCCAGGTTTTGGACGGAAATGGACAGGTATTGCCCCTGGAAAACCTGGTGAGCAGGGGCGAGGCGCTTCAGGGGGATTTGCCCCGGGGGATCCCAGCGGGAGTTTACCTTGTCAGTTGGCGGGCCATTTCCGCTGATTCCCATCCGGTGAGTGGCTCGTTTGTCTTCCAGGTGGGGGCTGCAGATCCAGAGCTGGTTCAAGCGGTGAGGGCGGCCCAGGTTCGAAAAAGGGATCCCCTGCATTGGCCGCTAGTGGGTGTGCGCTGGGGGATCTACTTGGGCAGCCTCTTTGTGGTGGGGGTGTTGGGCTGGTGGCGGCTGTTGCAGGGGCGTTCGAGCGTTTTGGGGGCAGATGGAATAGAGCTCTCTGTTCGCGCCAGCGGGACGGAGTCCTTTAAGGCCTGGGCTTTCGTGGCAGCTTGGCTCACCCTGAGTTTGACTCTGGTGGCCTTCAGTTTGCACTTGGCCCAGCTTTACCCCCACCTCAATGGGCAAAAGCTGCTGAGTGTGATGCTTTCTCCCTATGGCTGGGGTACGGGGCTGCGGCTAGTGGGGCTAGGAGTTCTGATCTGGGCCTGCGAGGGAGGCGCCGCCTGGGCCAGCAGTGTGGGCTCGGTGTTGGTCATTGGATCGTTTCTGCCCATTGGTCATGCCCTCACGAGCGAGTATCCGGCAGGAACGATGGCGCTGCTGGGGCTACATCTAGCCGGCTCGGCTTTTTGGCTAGGGGGGCTATGGGGGCTGGAGCGCCTGCTGAGCAGGGAAGCTCCTCCCTACCCATCTGTAGGCATTATCCAGCGGTTTTCTGACGTAGCCACCTGGGCAGTGCCGGGGCTTATCCTAGCGGGGATGGGAATGGCCGGGATTCACGGCGGCTGGGACTGGGATCATCCCTATGGGCGATACCTTTGGGCCAAGTTGCTGATAGTGCTAATGATGGTGGGGCTGGGCGCCCACAACAAGTTTCGGCTGGTGCCAGCATTACGGCAGGGTGGGCAGGCGGTGGGCCGGTTGCTGCGCCAGATCGTCCGCCTGGAGCTGGTGGGACTGATCCTGGTGCTGGCCCTGACCAGTTTTTTGGTAGCTCAAGCTCCGCCTGGACAGGAGAGGAGCTCCCCTGCAGAGCCGTCCTGCCAAGAGGAATTGAGCTGGCCAGAAGGCAGCCTCTCCCTGCGGATCCTGCCCTGTCGCCCTGGTAACAACCGGGTTCAAGTGGAGGTTAAAAAGATCCCAGCCCAGGAGCTGAACCTGGCCTTTTCCCTGCCCGAACGCGGGATCCCACCTCTGCGCCGACAACTGCTGCCGAAGAAGCCCGGCCAGTTTGCGGTTGAAAATGTGCCCCTAACATCAGGGGGAGAATGGCAGATTGAGGTGCGGCTCTTGATCAGCGACTTTGAGGAGCGGCGTGGGCACATCAGAGTTGTCCTGTAGGGGCAAGTGAAGGGATCCCTGCCGCTGCTTCCAAGAGCCGTCCGTCGTAGTCCTGCAGCTGGAGAGCCGTTTGGAAGTCCTGGCAAGCTCCCTGCCAATCGCCGAGGGCAAGACGAGCCAGGGCGCGATTGAGGTAAAGCTTGAAGTGGGCGGGATCCAGAGTGATGGCTTGGGTGTAATCCTGGAGGGCCGCTGCAAAATCTCCCTGTTGGGCATGGGCCCAGCCGCGGTTGTTCAGGGCCAAGAGGCGCTCCTGGGGCTCTAGCTCCAGTTGCAGCAGTTGCGTGTAGTCGGCCAGCGCTTTGTCGGTCTCCTCCCTTTGATCCCACAGCAGGGCCCGCCAGAAGAGAGCCTGACGCTCCTGGGGGTTCAGGAGCAGGGCCTGGGTGTAGTCGGCAATGGCCTGCTCCGGCCGGTTGGCCTGGCGGTGCAGATCCCCCCGCTGACAGTAGGCCAGGGCGGCATCAGCTAGCCCCCAGTCGCAGTTGCAGCTCAAAGCCTGGTCAAGATCGGCTAGCGCTGCCTCTTGGTTGCCCAAAGCCAGATGTACCGCCGCCCGCAGGGCGAATCCCTGAGACGCCTGCGGCTGCTTTTGGATTAGGGCAGTGAAATCCGCCAGGGCCCCTTGCCAGTCCCCCAGCCGTTGCCGCGCCATGCCCCGGCGCAGATGGGCACTGGCTAGCAGCTCTGGTTCAGCTTGGGCTGCCGCCTGCAGCACCTGGGAGAAATCCGCACAGGCTGCCGGCCAATCTTCTCGGTCGAAATGGGCCTGGCCACGGTGGAAATAGAGCTGCAGGTTGTTCGGATCCCGCTCCAGGGCAGCCGTGTAGTCCTGCAGGGCCGCCAAGGGATCCCCCAAAAGCCTGTGGACCTGCCCGCGGCTGCTGTAGGCCCTGGCATCGCTGGGATCCAAAGCAATGGCCTGGTTCAAGTCGGCAAGAGCCGCTTCCAGTTGGCCCAGATCCAGATGAGCAATCCCACGGTTGAGGTAGACCTTGGTCAGCTGGGGATCCAACTCCAGGGCGCGGTTGAAGTCGGCTAAGGCGCCTGCCGGATCTCTCAACTCCTGGCGGGCCAGCCCTCGGTAGAAATAGGCCGGCGCCAGCTCCGGGTTAAGGCGGAGCGCCTGTTCGCAGTCAGCCAGCGCTGCCTCCAGGGCGTTGTTGCCCAGGTAGGCTATAGCCCGCTGCAGATAGAGCTCCGCCTGCGCTGCCACCCCTGCCTCAGAGGCCCCAGCAGGCTGCAGTGCAATGGCTTGGGAAAAATCCTCGATGGCCCCCTGGGGATCCCCCAAAGCTTGGCGGGCTAGGCCGCGGTGGTAGTAGGCCTTAGAGTGGGCGGGATCCCGCTGCAGCGCCTGGGTGTAGTCTTCAATCGCTCCCTGAAAGTCCAGCAACTGCGCCCGCGCCACGCCCCGGTTGAAATAGGCTTCCACATCCTGGGGATCTCGTTGGATGACCTCGGAAAAATCGGCCACAGCCCCTTGCGCATCTCCCAGATGGCCGCGCACCACGCCGCGGTTGAAATAAGCCCGTACTTCCTCGGGATTGAGCTCAAGGGCGCGGGAATAGTCCTCGATGGCCTTTTGGTTTTGCTCGAGCTGCCGGTAGGCGTTGCCGCGGTTGTAGTAGGCCACGGCCCAGTTGGGGTTGAGGTGGAGAGCGTGGGTGTAATCGGCAACTGCCCCCTCATAGTCCCCCAGCCGGTAGCGGGCGATGCCGCGGTTGACATAGGCACGGGCATCCCCTGTCAGTTGAATGGCCTGGGTGAAGTCCTCCACAGCTCCTGCCCAGTCGCCACTTTTGTAGCGGGCACTGCCCCGCTGGCTATAGGCGCGGCCATTCTGGGGATCCAGTTGGATGGCCAACGTGTAGTCGGCAATCGCCCCCTGCAGATCCCCTTGGCGAGCTTTTTCCTGGCCGCGGGTTACCAAGCGCATCGCCAAGAGCTGATCCACCGAAAGCTGGGAGAGAGCAGGCGCTACACCTTCGGTGGAGGTAGGCAGGAGAGGCCGCAGCGCCTCCATTACCTCAGCCGCCGATTGAAAGCGCTCCTGCCAGCGGGGACAGACCATGCGATCCAAAATCTCCGCCAGCTCCTTGCTAACCGGCACCAGATCCCGCCAGAGGAGCTGGCCAGTACACGGATCGTCTGGGATCTTGGTGGGGGGACGGCCAGTGAGCGCCTGAATGGCCAGCACCCCAACCGAATAGATATCGCTGCAGGGCTGGGGCTTGCCGTTGAGCTGTTCCGGGGCCATGTAGCCCACTGAGCCAATCACCGTCGCCAACTGGGTTTGGCTAGGGGCAGGGCTGCCTAGTCGTCCCACCTCCTTCACCGCCCCAAAGTCAATCAACACCAGCTTGCCATCGGCGTCGCGGCGCATCAGGTTGGCTGGCTTGATGTCCCGATGCACGATTTGACGGGCATGGACGTAGTGGAGGATCTCCAGAATCTCCCACAGCAGTTTGACGACCTCCGCCTCGCTTAGAGGCTGGCCAGCCACCAGCTCTTGGCCGAGATCGTGCCCAGCAATGAACTCCTCAACCAGGTAGAACTCCTGATCCTGCTCGAAGTGGGCCAAGAGGCGGGGCACCCGGTCGTAGTTGTTGAGCCGGTTGAGAACCTTGGCTTCCCGCTCGAACAGCTTGCGGGCCGTGGCCAGGGTGTAGGGATCGGTGGGGAGGGGGCGCAGGCGCTTGACCACGCAGGGAGTATTGAAAGTGTCGCGATCCACCGCTTTGTAGGTAACCCCAAAGCCCCCCTGCCCCAAAAGGCCAAGGATTTCGTAGCGTCCCTGCAGAAGGGTTCCCGGCTTAACCTTGTCTTCCATAGCCCAGCTTGCCCCGCTGTGACCTTGGTCACAGCAAGCTGGCTCGATTCTGCCACAAGCTGCTCCCCTGCAGCGAGCTTGCCCCTAGTCCTGCACGTACTCTTCGCCGGAGATGAGGGCCGCCTCTGCCTTCTGGAACTCCCGCCCCAGGTAGGCAGCGTGGCTAAGCTGGGAGACTACCTTCTCGCTTTCCTTTTCAAAGATCTGGACACACAACTCTTTGGCCGTCCGCCCAACATACACCCGCTGCGGCGAGCGATTAACTGGCCCTCGCGCTGGGATCACTGCTCCAGTCTCCGGGTCAGTGGCCAGCCCCCGTTCATTGATCACGGTGCTGTAGTACTTGGCGCAAATGAGCTGCTGCTGTCGATCCACATAGATGACAAAGTAGCCTGCCGGGTCTAGCTCCAGGGGCCGGCGGGAAAGCTGGTCATCAATGCGGCGCACCTGCTCCCGCAGAGACTCAGAGGAGAAAGACGACATAGTAAAGTTGCCAAGAAGCTAGCAAAACGGGTGCCAAAAACGTAGCCAAGACTACCTTCATTATCCCTATTGTGGCCGAGGAATGGGATCCCTTGCTTCAGGAGAAGTCTTAGAGTTTGCCAGTGCTTTTTCAAGCATTGGCAGTTACTTAAAGCCTTGGCAAACTCAGCGAAAAGGCGGATGCTTGCAGGTGGAAGGTGAGATTACCGTGGAAGCAGTGAGCGAGCGACAGTCTTTGCCAAAATGCACTCGGCTGAAGCTGAGAGGCTTGGGGGGGTTGGGATCCCTGAGGTAACCCCTTTAACAACGGAAAGCGGGCAGGCCGGGCACCTCCTCGTTGTGGGCAATCAGCGCGACAGCCGCCTGTTGCTGAGGGATGGAGAGCACTGGCTACCGGGTCAGCGAGGCGGAAAATGGCCAGCAGGCCCTGCAAATGGTGCAAACCCTGCAGCCGGATCTGATTTTGTTGGATGTGATGATGCCGGGGCTCGACGGATTTGAGGTCTGTCGGCGCATCAAGGCCAATGGGGAGACGCGCTTGATCCCGGTGGTGCTGATGACAGCGGCTAGCGACCGCAAAAATCGCCTGCGGGGCATTGAGGCGGGGGCCGATGATTTTCTCGGCAAGCCCTTTGACGAGGCGGAATTGCTGGCGCGGGTGCGTTCCCTCGTTCACCAGAAGCATTTGAACGAAGACTTGGATCATGCCGCCCAAGCTTTATTTGCCATTGCCCGCATTGTGGAAAGCCGGGATCCCATCACTGGGGATCACTGTGAGCGCCTGGCACAACTAGCCAAAAGCTTTGGCGAGTTTCTCCAGCTACCCCGTCCTCTAATCAAGGTGCTGACCTGGGGAGGCTACCTGCACGATATCGGCAAAGTGGGCATACCTGATGCGATTTTGGGCAAAACGGGCAAGCATACGCCGGAAGAGTGGGAGGTGATGAAATCCCATGTCTTGATTGGAGAGGAGATCTGCCGCCCGCTGCGCACCCTGAGAGATGTGCTGCCCCTCATCCGCCACCACCACGAGCGTTGGGATGGCAGCGGCTATCCCGATGGGATCCCGCTGGTGGCCCGCATCTTCCAGATTGTCGATATCTACGACGCCCTCACCTCGGAGCGACCCTACAAGCGTGCCTTCACCGTTGACCTGCGGGAAGAAACGGCCAAGGGCTGGCGGGATCTTTCTTCGAGTTTCTGCAGTCACGGCTGCCCCAGTTGAAGTAGACTAGGCCCAGTAGGCTCCTCAAGGCAAATCCTTTGGCAGGCGCAGATCCTCTACGGCGCTGTGTAGGCTGCCGCCAATTGTTTCCCCGCTCCCAGTTGTGGCGGCTGGTTAGGCAATACGACACTCACCAGGTGCTTTTGGGCAGAGGCATGGGTCGTTCTGCCTACCTATGTCGCCGGCTAGAATGCTTGCAGGCAGCCCGGCGGAGGCACCAGATGAGTAGAGCCCTCAAGGCGCCGGTGCCCGACTCGCTGTGGCAACTGCTGGAGCAAGAACTGCTGCGCAGTTCTGAGGCAGAAAGCCTACAGGAGACATCAGTCCCTGAAGGGCGAGTCTCAGAGCAACCTCAGTAGCCCTGAATCGGTCAAGGTACCGGGTTCACTCCGTTCCAGCTACACGGTAGCCCCTCTTAGCTGTCAGAATGGGGCTGGGGGAGGTTGGCCGTGGCCAACTTCTGGGAACTGTAGAAGGGCTATCCTAAAAAGGCACTGTCGGTGTTGCTTCCTGCCCTAGTTGCCTATGCCCCCCGGCCCTTTTGGACTTAGATTCCCCCTGGAATTATGCTGCAGCAGGTTTAGTCTCAATCCGTTAATTGAGGTTGATTCAACTCCTGTAAAACTGACAAGGAGAGAGGAGCAGAGGCAAGCAGAGGAATGACCGACAAAGTTCGACTGTACGACCTTGCCCGCGAACTGGGGCGTGACAATCGCGAGGTGCTGGAGGTTTGTGAGCAGCTGGGGATCCCTTTCAAGAGCCACAGCAGCACCATTTCCCTAGAGCAGGCTGAGTTGGTGCGTAGCAAGCTGGGCAAGTCCCCTATTGTGAAACCACCTCGCCCGCGGAGCAAGCCGCAAGGAAGCTCGCCAGCTGAGCCGGCGGCGGAAGCCAAGGCGAGCGAGCGCCCTCAGGCTATTGTTGGCATTCGCCGGCCCGCTCCTCCTCAGCAGCCAGCCCCCCCTAGTGAAGCCAGTCCTCCCAAAACGCTGCTGCAGCGACCTGAGCGTATCCCTCCGCCAAAAGAGGCTCCTGCAGTCAGCCCGCCGCAGCCACCAGTTGCTCGCGTGGGTGAGACAAGGCCACAGCCGACGCCCCCTCCAGCTCGACCTGAGCCGGCTGTAGCCAAAGCAGCTAGCCCCCAGGCCGGCCCTGCTCCGGCGGCTAAGCGCCCAACGGTGCTCCCCCCTCCACGACGGCCCGAGTCGCCTCAAGCGGCTTCCGAGCCCAGCCCTGCTCCTGGTCCTGCAGAAGCGAAGGCTTCTCCTCCCCCAACTGCCCAGCAACCGCGTCCCCAGCTTGTGGGCCCACCTGTTCGCCCTGCCAGTCCTCCCGAGCGCCAGCCAGCAGCTCCCAAAAAGGAAGACAGCCCCAGCAAAGTGGAGGAGGCTCCTCGTCCCCAGCGGCGGCTGGAGTTGGTGGGGCCCCCCACCCGTCCTACCGCTAAAGCGGTTCCCGCCGAGCCAGCATCCTCTCCCCCCTTGCCAGAAGGGATCTCCACTCCCGTGCCGGTCGAGGCTCCTGGGCGGCCTGCCACGCCCAAGGTCAAGCGCAAGACGGTGGAAGAAGAGGAGGATGAGGAGCTAAAAGCCCTCGAACGGCGATCCAGCCGCAGGCAGGCCGAGCGCAAGCGCAAACGCAGACGCGAGGAAGGAGATGGAGATGGCTTGGATTTGGATTCTCTGACGGCGATCTCCACCGTCAAGCAAGCGCAGCTAAACGCCATCCAGCCCTTGCCCCGTCCCACTGCCAAGCCCCCTGCCCAGCGTCCGTCGACAGCGGCTGTTTCAACCCCGCGCCCTCGGCCAGCTGCTGAGCGCTCCCCGCAGCTATCCACTAAAACTAGCCCCCCTGAGGAGACGGCGGAATTGCCGCCGCAAGAGAAGGTTCTGGTTCTTGAGGGCAGCCTCAGTGTGCAGGAATTAGCCCAGCGCCTGCGGGTGTCGGAAACTGAGATCATCAAAACCCTCTTCTTCAAGGGGGTGAAGGTAACCATCAACCAGGTTTTAGACGAGTTGCTGGCTGAGACGGTGGCCAAAGAGTTGGGCTATGAGATCCGCCGGCCGGAGACGGAGCCCAAAGCTAGGAAAAGCGAGATGCTTGAGTTGGAGGACATTGACCATCTGGTGCCCCGTCCGCCGGTGGTCACCATCATGGGTCACGTGGATCACGGCAAAACCACTTTGCTCGATGCCATCCGCCACACTAACGTGGCCCAGCAAGAAGCCGGTGGGATCACCCAGCGCATTGGCGCCTACCACGTGGATGTAGACTTTGAGGGCCAAAAGCGGCGCATTGTTTTTCTGGATACTCCTGGCCACCAGGCCTTCACGGCCATGCGCGCCCGCGGTGCCAGCGTTACTGACATCGCTGTCCTGGTGGTGGCTGCCGACGATGGGGTGCAGCCGCAGACGCTGGAGGCCATCAGCCATGCGCGGGCAGCCCAGGTGCCCATCATTGTGGCCATCAACAAGATTGACAAGCCCGGCAGCCAGCCGGAGCGCGTCAAGCAACAGCTGGCAGAGCATGGGCTGGTGCCGGAGGAGTGGGGTGGCGACACGCCCATGGTGCAGGTCAGCGCTCTCACCCGCCGCAACCTAGACGCCTTGCTTGAGATGATCCTGTTGGTAGCGGATGTGGCGGAGCTGCAGGCCAACCCCAATCGTCCCGCTCGCGGCACTGTTATCGAGGCCCACCTGGACAAAGCGCGGGGGCCAGTGGCCACTCTATTGGTGCAAAACGGCACCCTGCGGGTGGGGGATACGCTAGTGGCGGGCGCAGTGTTTGGCCGCGTCAAGGCAATGATGGACGACCGCGGCCAACGGCTACAGGAGGCCGGGCCTTCTTCAGCGGTACAACTGCTGGGCTTGGAGGAGGTGCCAGCGGCAGGGGATGAGTTCCAGGTCTACAGCGATGAGAAAGAAGCACGCCGCATTGCTGAGGAGCGAGCGGAGGCGCTGCGGCAAAGCCGCTTGCAACAGGCGTCGCTCTCTCGCCGCGTCAGCCTGGCTAGCATTTCAGCTCAAGCTCAGGAAGGCCAGCTCAAAGAGTTGAACCTGATCCTCAAAACAGATGTCCAGGGATCCGCCGAGGCCATCCAGACGGCCCTGCAGGATCTGCCGCAAGAGGAGGTGCGCCTGCGGGTTCTTCTGGCAGCTCCTGGGGAGATCACCGAGACTGACGTGGATCTGGCAGCAGCCAGCGACGCCATTATCTTGGGCTTTAACACCACCTTTGCCCCTGGCGCGCGGCGGGCTGCCGACGAGAAGGGGGTCGATGTGCGCGAATACGACATCATCTACAACCTGCTGGACGACCTGCGGGCAGCCATGGAAGGCCTGCTGGAGCCGGAGGAGGTAGAAGAGCCGCTGGGCCAGGCGGAAGTGCGCAAAGTCATTCCCATCAGCCGCGGCACCGTTGCCGGCAGCTACGTGCTCTCCGGCAAAGTGCAGCGCAATGCCCTGGTGCGGGTTCGCCGCAAAGGAGAGGTAGTCTACGAGGGGCGCCTCGACTCTCTCAGACGCTTCAAGGACGACGTGCGGGAGGTAACTGCCGGCTTCGAGTGTGGGATCGCCATCGAGAAGTTCGACGCCTGGCAAGAAGGGGACATTATTGAGGTCTACCAGATGGTTACCAAGCGGCGGACCCTAGCGCCTGCCTAGTCATTTGGGCGGCCTAGAGTCTCTGGGATCCCTCCCAGGGGGAGGACTTGCTTGAGAACACTGGAGGCAGTTGTCAAGGGGAAAGGAGGAATGCAACGGAGCCAGCGATTGAGTCAGATGTTGTTTGTAACCCTGCGGGAGGATCCTGCCGAAGCAGAGCTGGCCAGCCACAAGCTGCTGCTGCGAGGCGGCTTTATCCGGCGGCTCTCCTCCGGGATCTACACCTATCTGCCCCTGCTCTGGCGGGTGCTGCAGAAGATCTCGAACATCATTCGGGAAGAGATGAACGCCATTGGGGCCCAGGAGTGTCTCTTGCCCCAGTTGCAGCCAGCGGAGATCTGGCGGGAGTCGGGCCGCTGGGAGGTATATACCCAGGCAGAAGGGATCATGTTTGCCCTCGAAGACCGCCAGAGGCGCGAGCTGGCCCTGGGCCCCACCCACGAAGAGGTGATTACCCTGCTGGCCCGGGATCTCATCCGCTCCTATCGCCAGTTGCCGCAAATCCTCTATCAAATCCAGACCAAGTTCCGCGACGAGATCCGACCTCGCTTTGGCCTGCTGCGGGGCCGGGAATTCCTCATGAAAGACGCCTACTCCTTCCACGCCACTGAAGAGAGCCTGCGCCAGACCTACCAGGATATGTACCGCGCCTACAGCCGCATCCTGCGTCGCTGCGGGCTGCAGTTTCGCGTGGTGGAGGCCGATGCGGGCGCCATTGGCGGGCCCTCGGCAATGTCCCAGGAGTTCATGGTGCTGGCTTCTGCCGGGGAAGACGAGATCCTCTACACCCCCGATGGCTCCTATGCTGCCAATGTGGAGAAAGCCGTCTCCCTTCCGCCGCCGGCAGCCGAGTCTCCCTACACAGCCTTCCAGGTTCTGGATACGCCGGGAACGGAAACCATCGAGAAGCTGGCGGCTTTCTTGAAGATCTCCCCCACTTTGATTGTCAAGAATGTGCTCTACCAGGCCCTTTACGACAACGGCCTGCGGGTGGTGGTTTTGCTCAGCATCCGCGGGGATCAAGAGGTCAATGAAGTGAAGTTGGCCAACCACCTCAACCGTCTGGCGGAGCGCTACCAAGCCAAGAAGCTGCTCAAACTCACTTTGGCAGATGCTGAGATCCAAAAAAGCTGGCAAGGGGATCCGGTTCCCGTGGGCTACATTGCCCCTGACCTGCCCGATAGCTGCCTGGGCCCGCAGGAACACTTTGCCCCCAAGATTTTGCGCCTAGCTGACCAGACAGCAGCCTCGCTGAAGAACTTTGTAACTGGCAGCAACCAGGTGGGGCGACACGTGGTGGGAGCCAACTGGGGGGAGCAGTACCCCTTGCCGGAGGTGGTTGACGTGCGCAAAGCCCAACCAGGAGATCGCTGTCTATTCAACCCTGACCAGGTGCTCCAGGGGGCAAGGGGCATTGAGGTTGGCCATATCTTCCAGTTGGGCCTCAAGTTCTCGCTGCCGCTGCGGGCTACCTTTGCCGACGAGCACGGCGTTGAGCAGCCGCTGTGGATGGGCTGCTACGGCATTGGGGTATCGCGACTAGCCCAGGCGGCGGTGGAACAGTCCCACGACGCCAACGGCATCATCTGGCCGGTGGCCATTGCCCCCTACCACGTGGTGGTGGTAGTGCCCAACACTGCTGACCCGGAGCAGATGCAGGTGGCAGAAAAATTGGTGCAAGAGCTGGACGCTGCCGGTATCGAAACCCTCTGGGACGACCGAGATGAGCGAGCCGGCGTCAAGTTTAAAGATGCCGATCTCATCGGGATCCCCTATCGCCTGACTACGGGGCGCAGCCTCAAGCAGGGCAAGGTGGAATTGGCGGAACGGGCCACCGGTCAGGCCGTGGATCTTCCCATTGAAGCGGTGGTGGCTACCCTGAAAGAGCGCCTCGCCGCTGCTCTAGCGGTGCCCGACTGAGGAGTTGCCTTGCAGCGGTTTTTTCCCTATGATGGGATATGTCTCGATCCTCGGTAGCTCAGCGGTAGAGCGGTCGGCTGTTAACCGATTGGTCGCAAGTTCGAATCTTGCCCGAGGAGCTTGCTAGCTGAAATCTCAAGCCAGGGGGTATAATGCCCTCTGGCTGTTTCTTCGTCACCTCTTCCGAGGGTATTGGCTGTGATCGACCTGTCGCGGATCCCTGCCCAACCAGAGCCAGGCTTGCTCAACCTTTTGATCGAGATCCCTGGCGGCAGTAAGAACAAGTACGAGTTTGACAAAGAGATGGGCGTGATGATCCTAGACCGGGTGCTCTACTCCTCGGTGCAGTACCCCTACGACTATGGCTTTGTGCCCAACACGCGGGCAGGGGACGGGGATCCCTTGGATGGCCTGGTGATCATGGATCAGCCGACCTTTCCGGGGTGTGTGATTGCGGTGCGCCCGCTGGGCATGCTGCAGATGATCGACGCGGGGGAGCCGGATGAGAAGTTGCTGTGTGTGCCGGCTAAGGATCCTCGCTACGCTTCTGTAACCAAGTTGGAAGATATTGCCCAGCACCGCCTGGACGAGATTGCCGAGTTTTTTGCCACCTACAAGCGCTTGGAGAAGAAAGAAACCCAGATTCTGGGCTGGAAAGGCCTGGCCGAAACCGAGGCCGTTATCGCCAGCAGCATTGCCGCCTGCCAACAGCCCAAGTAGCTCCCCAGGCTTTCCAAGCTGGAGCTGCCGTTGAGGGCGCTGGCCAGTCAGCGCCAAGTTCTCCAGGTTCTTTGAGCTAGCCTAGGTTTAGACGCGACGGCTTCTTCTATGGCGGATATCCTTTACCACCTGGAGCAGTGGGCAGCGGAGCTGGTTCAAGGTCAATTGCAGCACCTTTCTCCCCTGAGCCTGCTGGCAGTGGGTCTAGCAGGTCTGGTTACCAGCCTTTCCCCCTGTATGCTCTCCATGGTGCCGGTAACCATCGGCTACATCGGCGGCTACACTCCCAGCGCCCCCGCAGCGGCCGGAGAGGTGCGCCGGCAGGTCTGGGTGCAATCCCTGGGCTTTGCCGTTGGTGTGGCTTTGACCCTCAGCCTGCTGGGCTTGGGAGCAGCCTTGCTAGGCCGGGTTTACGGACAAACCACCCCCTTTGGATCCCTAGTAGCGGGCGGGCTCGCCATCCTCATGGGCCTGAACCTGCTGGAGGTCATCCCCTTGCGCTTTCCCAGTTGGTTTAACGGGTTGGAGATCCCTGGCGAGTGGCCCAGACTAGGCCGGTCGGTGTTGCTGGGATCCACCTTTGGTCTAGCAGCCTCTCCCTGCAGTACGCCAGTTTTGGTGGCCTTGCTAGGCTGGGTCTCCACCACAGGGCAGCCCTGGGTGGGGGGTGGGCTACTGCTGACCTACGCCCTGGGGCTGGTCTTGCCGCTGCTGTTGGCGGGGGTGTTTACCGGCGCGATTAAGCAACTGCTGGCCCTGCGGCGCTGGTCGGGCTGGCTTACCTATGCCAGTGGCCTGGTGCTGGTGGGGTTCGGCACCGTCACCATCCTCTCGGCTTGGACCTAGGGGAGCTTGTATGTCCAAGGATTCTGCCCCGCTGGCGCGGTGGCTTTCCCCCCTGCGGCGCTATCTGCGCCATGAACTGCTGCCGCTGCTGGCGGATTTGCGGCTAGCCATCGGCCTTCTCTTGGCAATTGCTGTTTTCAGTGCCATCGGCACGGTAATCGAGCAAGAGGAAACGGTGGCCTTCTATCAGGCCCACTACCCTGAGCAGCCGGCCCTGTTTGGCTTTCTCACCTGGCGGCTGATCCTCAAGCTGGGGCTGGATCACGTCTATCGCACCCCTTGGTTTCTGGCTCTTTTGATCCTACTTGGCAGCAGCTTAGCCGCCTGTTCTCTCACGCGCCAATGGCCGATGCTCAAGGCGGCCCGTCGCTGGAGCTACCTCACCCGCCCCCCTTCCTTCCAGCGGCTGCCCTTTTGGACCTATCTGCCCAAGCAATCCCTGCAAGGATTGCCGCAGCGGCTGCGCCAAGGGGGCTACGCTGTGTTTCAGGAGGGATCCTGCCTCTATGCCCGCAAGGGGTTGATTGGGCGGTTCGGCCCCATCCTGGTGCACGTCAGCCTGCTGCTCATCCTGTTGGGGGCTATCTGGGGCAGCCTTGCCGGCTTCACGGCCCAGGAGCTGATTCCCAGCGGCGGGGTTGCCGCCATCGAACACATCACCGGCGCAGGGGATCTGGCTCGTCTGCCCACCTGGCAGATTCGGGTCAACCGCTTCTGGATTGACTATGCTCCCGACGGGCGGGTGAAGCAGTTTTATTCTGACCTCTCCATTCTGGCTGGGGGCCAGGAGGTCAAACGCCAGACCCTCTCTGTCAACCATCCCCTCTCCTACCAGGGTGTGACCCTCTACCAGGCCGACTGGAGCATCGACAGCATCCGCATCCGCCTCAACAACAGCCCCCCCTTCCAGATCCCAGTGGTGCGGGTGCCCAACCAGGCGGGCAACAAGCTCTGGGGCGCTTTTATCCCCACCCGGCCGGATCTTAGCGAGGGCCTGACGCTGTTGCTGCCGGATCTGCAGGGGACAGCTCTCCTCTACGACACCGAGGGCCAGTGGATAGGATCCCTGCGCCAGGGCATGAGTCTAGCTCTCGACGAAGTTGCCCCGCAGCGCTTCCCCAACCGCCTCACCCTGCACCTGGATGAGGTTATCGGTGCAACCGGCCTGCAGGTTAAATCGGATCCAGGGATCCCCCTTGTCTACCTTGGCTTTGGGCTACTGATGCTGGGAGTGGTGATGAGCTATTTCAGCTACAGCCAGGTTTGGGCCCTGGAGACGGAGGCAGGACTCTACCTAGGGGGCAAAACCAACCGCGCCCTAGTGACCTTCGAGCAGGAGTTTGCCCGCCTGGTGGAGCAGCAAAGGCTTGCCTCCTTTCCTTCTGGGGAGAAAGAGTCTCGCCCTGCCGAGGCCAGCCTCTAGGCTCTCTGCCTACAAAAGAAGTCTTGGGGCAACTATGGCTTTTTCTCCTGCGCTGGCGGCTTTTCTTTCCAGCCAAGCCACTGCTATCCCCATCCAAACTCCCTCGACCGTTGCGGAACTGGCTCAAATCCTCAGGGAGTGCCAGGGGCGGAAGGTGCTGCCGCTGGGGCAGGGGAGCAAGTGGGGATGGGCCCCTTGCCTGGAAACAGTGGATCTCATCCTCTCCACCCGGGGGCTGCGCCGCCTCATTGACCATGCGGCTGCCGACCTGACCGTAACAGTAGAGGCCGGCATGACCTTGGCGGAGCTGCAGCAGATCCTGGCCGAGCAAGGGCAATGGTGGCCGGTGGATCCCCTTTACCCTGACTGGGCCACAGTGGGCGGCATTATCGCCACCGCCGATACGGGCTCGCTGCGCTGGCGCTACGGCAGCATTGGCGACCTCGTGCTGGGCATCACCTGGGTGCGGGCCGACGGGGAGGTGGCTAAAGCGGGGGGACGGGTGGTTAAGAACGTAGCCGGTTACAACCTGACGAGGTTGTTTACTGGATCCCTGGGCAGTTTGGGGATCCTGACGCAGGTAACCCTGCGGCTCTATCCTTTGCCGGCGGCCCAAGCAACCTTGCTGGCCACAGGAGCCCTGGCCGACTTGGAGGTCCTGGCTCGGCAGGTGCTGAATGCGCCGGTCAGCCCAGCGGGGGTGGATCTCTGGCTAAGGGGGGAGGGATCCCAGCTCTGGATCCACTTCCACGGCTCGGAGCGGGTAGTTGCCCAACAGACGGCTCTGGTGCAGCGGCTAGCTCCTCCAGGATTGAGCTGGCAAGAGGTAAGGCCTGGGGCTCCGCCTCTGCCCTTGCCCCGTTCGGGGATGGTGTTGGCCAAGTTTGGCTGCCCGCCCAGCCAAAGCCTGGCAACTCTGGAGCAGTTCCAATCCCTTTTCCCTAGCGCCCAGGTGCAACTGCACCGCGGCTGCGGATTGGGGCGAGCCTGGATCCCTCAGCCTGAGCAGGGATCTCTGCTGCAACTGCAGCGCCATCTCCAGGCTGCGGGGGGGTTTCTTGTGCTCTTGGAGGCGCCGCCGGCTCTAAAAACCGCCCTAGCCCCCAACTTTGGCCCGACAGCAACCTTGATGCAGAGGCTGAAGCAGCAGTTTGACCCGGCTGGAATTTTCGGCCCCCGTTTAGTCTAACTGCTTAGGAGCGCCCTCCCCTCCCCAACATCTCCAGCAAGGTTCTAGCAGCATCTTGGCCAGAGAGCCAGGCCCCTTCTACGCGACCTCCAGCGCACCAATCGCCAGCGCACACCAGGGGGAGTCTCTTGCCAGAACCCGTAGGAACGTAGGTGCCAAGGCTGGCTAGACCTATCGCCTCCCCAGGAAGAGCGTAGCGCCAGCGGTGAACCTGGATCCACTGCGGCGAGGCCAGCCAGGATCCCAAGCGCTGGGCAGCATGGGCCAGCAGCTCTCGACCGGCCTTTTCCAGCTCCTCAGGCGCGGCCTCGAGATACAGCGACGACCACTCCGCTCCCCCGTGCAAAACCACCAGCGGCGGCAGGGGCTGGGGCCGCTTGCTGCTGTCTAGGGCCACCCAAGCCAATAGGGGATCGTCCAAACCCTTGATCCCTTTCCAGGGGGGCAGCGGCGTGTCTTCGGCGTAGCTGGCCAACACGGCAACGCAAGGCTGGTAGGCAGCGGATTCCAAAAGGGATAACAGGTTGTCCCCAGGAGTAATCTTTCCTCGCAGCAAAGGCAGCAACTGGGGAGCGGGGATGGCCATCACCAGGGCCGCAGCCTCGTAGCACTGGCCATCTTCGGCTTGCACTTGCCAACTGGTTGGCTGGGGCTCGAGGCCCACTACCCGAGTTTGGGTGTAAACCGCTAGGGGAGCAGCTAGCTGCTTAGCCAGCGCCGTCATGCCCTGGGGAGAGACATAGCGCGGCTTCTGGTCGTTGGCATTTTCTAGGTGCAGCCCTTCCTGATCCAGCAGATGCAAGGAACGGGTCCACTCCCTCAGCAGTCCTAGGCCCAGGAGCTCCCTGACCCAGCGATAGAAGCCATCGGAATCGGCAGTCAGGTACTGCGCTCCGTGATCTACGGGCACTGTCTGTCCAGCGTGCTGAACCCGTCGAGTGGCCATGCGCCCGCCAAGGCCTGCCGATTTCTCCAGTACCAGAACCTGCAGCCCTGCCCGCAACAGTTGCCGTGCGCAGGTTAAGCCGGCCACCCCTGCTCCGACAACAATGACATCCGCTGACTTCCGGTCAGCCAGCGCAGGCGACGGCCCTGCCTCTGGGGGATTTGCGTCCGACATACAGGGAGTCTAGGAGCTGCCAACGGATCCTAGCTGTTGCTCTTGCCAAAGGGGTTGTTACCCCTCTCGCCAAAGAGCTTGGCTTCCCCCTTGATGGCAGCCTTGATGATGTTGTAAGCGGCCCAGCTTACAGCTAAAACAACAGGAGCCAGAATGAGCAGGGGACGGAGATCCATCTCCATAAGCTCTGTCCTCTCCAAGGGCAACACAACCTACGTCCAGGATAAACCCAATTGACGTTCCCCCCAGCCCCCAAGGGCGGGGATGCTTTCAAGGGTGCGCTGGGCAACACCTCCTCTATGGCGCTGAAGCCTGCTTGCGCTCCTTGGGCCCTGGGCCTTAGCTGGCGGCAGCCTTGGTTAAGCCGGCTCCGCTTTTGACGCTAGGGATCCCTGCGGACGGATAAGCTCGATCGGCAGGCCATCGGGATCGGCAATGAAAGCCACCTCGTAGGTTTGAGACCCAATTTTCTGGCATTGAGGCGGCAACACCACGGTTAGGGGCCCTTGCGCTTGTAAATGCTCTAGGTAGGTGGCCAGGGATCCCCATTCGGGGCCCACTTCAAAAGAGGGGTGGTAGTAGCCCACATAGTGGGGATCTCCAAAGGGATCGGGGGCAGGGTGAGGCTGGGGTACCTGAATCAGCTCCAGGCGGCCCCAGGGACCGCGCATCCAGCAGGCCAAAGTGATCCCGGCAGTGAACCGTTCTTCCACTGCAAAGCCCAGCCTCTCGTAGAAGGCCATGGAGCGGAAGATATCGGCAGTGCGAATCGAAAAGTGGTGCATGGTCAGGAGTGTCCCCAGATCTGGCAACTGGAGTCTCAGGAGGAGGCCTAGCGAAAGCTGCCTAGTCAAGCGCAGACAGACTTGCTACGCTCCAGAGAAGAGTCCCTAACTCTTGAGCAACTCTTACAGCACGCCCTAGCCCGCCAAAAGTGGGGGGCGCGGTAGCCGCAGTCAGTCTTTTTAGACCTCATCATGCCCAAGCTGGTCATTGTTGAATCTCCTACCAAAGCTCGTACCATCCGCAGCTTCTTGCCCGCCGACTATGAGGTGCAGGCCTCAATGGGGCATGTGCGCGATCTGCCCGAGTCGGCTGCCGACATTCCCGAGGAGGTGAAAGACCAAGAGTGGAGCCGCCTAGGGGTCAATGTCCACGCTAACTTCGAGCCTCTCTACGTGATCCCCAAAGACAAAAGAAAGGTGGTCAAGGAGCTGAAGGAGGCGCTCAAGAAAGCAGATGAGCTGATCCTGGCCACCGACGAAGACCGGGAGGGAGAAAGCATCAGTTGGCACCTGCAACAGGTGTTGCAGCCCAAGGTGCCTACCCGCCGCATGGTGTTCCACGAGATCACCCGCGAGGCCATTCAGGAGGCCCTGCAAAATTGTCGCGAGGTGAATGAGCAACTGGTGCGGGCCCAAGAGACCCGCCGCATCCTGGATCGCCTGGTGGGCTACACTCTGTCGCCGCTGCTGTGGAAAAAGATTGGCCCCAAGCTCTCAGCCGGGCGGGTGCAGTCGGTGGCGGTTAAGCTCTTGGTGGATCGGGAGCGGGAGCGGCGGGCCTTCAAGAAAGCCTTCTACTGGGATCTCCGAGCAGAGCTGCAGTCAAAGGGCGCTGGTTCGGCAACGGTTTTCCCAGCAGAGCTGGTGAGCCTGGGTGGCAAGCGGCTAGCCAGTGGACAAGACTTCGATCCCAGCACGGGGCAGCTGATAGCCGGGCGAGAGGTAGTGCTCTTGGATCAAGCCCAGGCGGAGTCCCTGCGGGAGCGCTTAGTGGGGAAAGTCTGGGTGGTCAGCTCTGTAGAAGAGCGCCCCTCCATCCGCAAGCCCGCCCCTCCCTTCACCACCTCCACGCTGCAACAAGAGGCCAACCGCAAGCTGCGCCTGTCAGCCCAGCAGACGATGCGCATTGCCCAAAAGCTCTACGAGGAGGGCTACATCACCTACATGCGCACCGACTCGGTGCATTTGTCAGAGCAGGCCATCCGTGCTGCCCGCGCCTGCGTGGAGGCGATGTACGGCAGGGAGTACCTCAGCCCTGAGCCGCGGCAGTACACCACTACAACCAAAGGGGCCCAAGAAGCCCACGAGGCCATTCGCCCTGCTGGCTCGGAGTTTCGCCTGCCCAGCCAAACCCCGCTCACGGGGCAGGAGCTGGCCCTCTACGACCTCATCTGGAAGCGTACCGTCGCTAGCCAAATGGCTGAGGCGCGGCAAACCCACACGGTTGTGCTCATTACGGTCGACGAGGCGGTATTCCGGGCCAGCGGCAAGCGCATTGACTTCCCCGGCTTCTTCCGCGCCTACGTAGAGGGATCCGACGACCCAGAGGCGGCTTTGGAAGATCAAGAGGTGCACCTGCCCCTACTACAGGTAGGGGAGCCAGTGGACTGCCTGCGGCTGGAGCCGGTGGTTCATGAAACCCAACCTCCGCCCCGCTACACCGAAGCCTCCCTGGTGAAGGTGTTGGAAAAGGAGGGCATTGGCCGGCCCAGCACCTATGCCACCATCCTGAGTACCATCCAGAGCCGGGGCTACGTGAGGTTGATGGGAAGCGCCCTTGTGCCCACCTACACGGCCTTTGCCGTTACCGAGCTGCTGGAAAAATACTTCCCCAACCTCGTCAACGTCCACTTCACTGCCGAGATGGAGCAAACCCTGGACGACATCGCCTCTGGCCAGGCAGAGTGGCTGCCCTATTTGCGCCACTTCTTCCTGGGTGAGCAGGGCCTTGAGGGGCAAGTGAAGGCACGGGAGCTAGAAATTGACCCTAACCTGGCTCGCTCCATTCACCTAGAAAACCTGCCCGCCAAGATTGGTATTGGCCCCTACGGACCCTATGTGGTGGTCGAAACCGAAGCAGGAGAGGTACGTGCCAACCTACCTGAGGATATTCCCCCTGCCGACTTGACCCTTGAACACATCGAGGAGCTCATCCGGCGCAAGCAGGAAGGCCCCAAGCCCATCGCCTTCCACCCAGAGACCCAAGAGCCGATCTATGTGATCCCGAAGGGCCCCTACGGACCCTATGTGCAGTTGGGGGAAGTTTCTGAGGAAAACCAAAAGCCTAAGCGCGTCTCCCTGCCCAAAGGGCTAAAGCCGGAGGACGTCACTCCAGAGATTGCCCTGGGGTTGCTGAGCCTACCCCGTACGTTGGGCGAACACCCCAAATCGGGGAAAAAGGTGCAGGCCGGTATTGGCCGCTTCGGCCCCTACGTGGCTTGCGACGGGGAGTTTCGCTCGCTGCCCCCCGATGAGAATGTCCTGACCATTAGCTTGGAGCGGGCCCTGGAGCTGTTGGCCCAACCCAAAAAGAGCCGCAGTCGCGCCTCGGCCAAACCCCTAGGCGAGCTGGGATCCCACCCCGAGGATGGCAAGCCCGTAACTCTCCACGACGGCCCCTATGGGCTCTACGTCAAGCACGGCAAAGTCAACGCCTCGCTGCCCAAAGATCTCTCCCCTGCAGCCGTGACCCTGGAGATGGCTCTGGAACTGCTGGCGGAAAAAGAGGGCAAGGGCCAGGCAAAAGCCAGCCGACCAGCGGCGGCCAAGCGGGCCAAGAAGGCTGAAGCTGCTCCCCAGAAGCAACAATCCCCTCCCACCCTGCTGGAGGCTGTCCCCAAAGCTCGGGCTTGAGCGGTGGGGGTAGGGGCAACTTGCTGGCTAACTCGGCTTGTTCTGCAAGGAAACTAAGCAGCTTGTTCAAAAATGCTCCGAACCAAGCTGCTAATGATGGAGAGGGCAATTGCCCCAACCAGTGCCCAGCCGAAGTTGTCAACCTTGAAGGCGTCACCGGCAAGCTTGTCGGCAATGAGCAAGCAAATGGCGTTCAAAATTAGGGAAAACAGACCAAAAGTGAAGATCGTAAGCGGTAGGGTAATCAACTGCAGGAGTGGCTTCACCAAGCTATTCACCAAACCAATGGCTAGTGCCGCTACCAAGGCGCCTCCAAACCCGGAGACGTGGATCCCAGGCAAGAGCCAAGCCAAAATCATCACGCTCAAGGCCGACATCAGCCAGGTGGCTAAAAGAGCTGCCATACCTTCTCCCTTCCCTCGCTGGGGCAGCCGTTTCGCCCTCTATGCTATTTCAATGCGAGACATCTCGGAGGCCGGCAGCTCCTCGGGACTGTACGTTTGCAGGGCCAAGGCATGGATGCTCTGCCCCATCTGCTCGCCTAGGGCGGCGTACACTAGGCGATGGCGCTGCAAAAGCGTTTTGCCAGTAAAAAGAGGCGACACCACCTGTACGTGGTAGTGTCCTCCCACTCCCTGGTGCCGTCCCCTATGGCCAGCATGGCGGTGCGACTCGTCCTCCACGTGGACGTAGAGAGCTTGCAGCTTTTCAGCCAGGAGCTGCCGCAGGCCATCCAAGGTGAGCATGGGATCCCTCAAGGTTAAGGATCAGCCTTGGCAAAGGCGGCTTCCACCAGGGGGCGCAGCTCGTTGCGGGCATGCATCTCCTGGAGAATGTCACAGCCGCCAATGAACTCCCCGTTGATATAGATTTGTGGGAGGGTTGGCCAGTTGGAAAACTCTTTGATCCCTTGCCGAAGTTCCGGATCCTCGAGCACGTTAATAGCTGTGTAGGGGAAGCCCAAGCTGTCCAAAATGCGCACAGCTGTGTAGGAAAACCCACACATGGGCATTTCCGGGGTGCCCTTCATGTAAATCAGCACCTTGTGGGTGCGAATTTGCTCGCGGATTTTCTCTTCCAAAAGAGGGTCTAGCATAGCCGCTTGCAAGTTAAGCACTAGCCGTGATCTCATTTTCGTTCACTTCTAGGTGGCTTGACATTCTCCCTGCCCTAAAGGGCAGGGATTCTTTCTCAGACAGCAGGATGCTTCCTACTGGCTGAGCTACAAAGCGCTCCGCGCCGCCGTAGGCGAAAGAGCATGAGGCTTAAACCTCAACCCTATGGGGGATGCCATAGCCCCAACTACTGGGCCTAAGCCCAGATACGTTTAGCTGTGCGCTGCACCCTCCTATGAATGGGTGGAGCAATTTTCGCATTCTAGCAAAAGCCGCCCTCTCGCGCTCTTCGGGCCGGAGGCCTTAAGGGCGGGGCTTGAACCCAGTTTTCTTGGTCAACAGGTGTAGGCTGCCAGGGATCCCTCCCACTGGCAACAAAAAGTGCTAGAAGGGGAGAAGTGGAGGTTCCCTATCGGAGACCGTTCATGCTGACTGAGGCCAAGCAGTCGGCGGCAGAAAGCTCCCAACTAGACAGAGGTGAGGCTCCCCCCTCCAGCCAGCCAAAGCCAAAGCTGGGGTTCTGGCAGCAATTTTGGGAAGATGTCGACTGTGTCTTTGAGCGGGATCCGGCAGCTCGCAACCGCTGGGAGGTCCTCCTTACCTACCCAGGCGTCCATGCCTTGTTTCTGCACCGCATCGCCCATTGGCTGTGGCAGCGGCGCTGCTTCTTGCTGGCCCGGCTGATCAGTTCTATTTCCCGCTCCCTCACCTTGATTGAAATTCACCCAGCAGCCCGGATTGGACGGCGCTTTTTCATCGACCATGGCTGCGGCGTGGTCATCGGCGAGACTGCGGAAATTGGCGACGATGTTACCATCTATCACGGCGTTACCTTGGGGGGCACCTCTTGGACGAAGGGCAAACGGCATCCTACCCTGGAAGATGGGGTAATTGTAGGCACAGGAGCGAAAATCCTTGGCCCAGTCCGCATTGGCGCTAGAGCCCGCATTGGAGCCAACGCCGTCGTGATTCACGATGTGCCCCCTGGGATGACGGTGGTTGGGATCCCAGGCCGGGCAGTCCTCCCACCCCATCAGCGCCGCATCCCCGCCCACGGCATTGACCTCGACCACCACCTCATGCCCGACCCGGTAGGACGGGCAATTGAGCAGTTGCTGCACCGCATTCAAGAGCTGGAAGCCGAGGTAGCCCACCTCAAGCAAGAGCGGGAGCAGGCCCGGCAAGAACAGGCTAGAGGCGAATAAGCAGCAGCCGTGCAAGAGGTTTCTTGGGGGGATCCCCTGCCATTGTCCAAGGCAGATCTTGGGATCCCGGTTTTAGCCGGGGGAACTGTCAGCAAGTGTCTCCTGGCTGTCCACCACTCGTCGCAGCACGCCGTTGACGAAAGCGGCAGCCTCCGGATCCCCATACTTTTTGGCCAACTCTACAGCTTCGTTGATGGCGACCTTAACGGGGCTGCTGGCCAGTATTTCCATCTCCACCACCGCCAGGCGCAGGATATCGCGCTCGATCCGCCCCACCCGCTGCAGTTGCCAGCCCACCAAGACCCCCTGCAGGCGCGCATCGATAGCTTCCTTGTGGGTGTGCAGGGCAGTCAACAGTTGCAGGGCATAGGCGCGCACCTCCGGCGCTTGGACAATGTGCAACAGCTCCGGCATGGAGAGGGCAGCCCCCAGGCGGTTGACGGCCTTTTGGGACAACTGAACAACTTCCTCCAGGATGTGGCGGACGCTCTGCAGCCGCTGCTCCAGGTGCTCCAGGGCTTGACCCGCGTTGCCGAGGGCCACCTGGGCTTGGTAGACCAGCTCCGGCAACTCCTTTGGCACAGCGACCTCCTGCAAAGCCCTTTCCAGACGCTGTAGCTGCCGCTGGGCCTGCTGAAGGCGGAGAGCCAGGGAACGGGATCCGCTCTCCTCCTTCGCCTCAGAAACGGCCAACAACAGGGGATCGCTCTCCTGCAACAGGCGGTCGCTGCGCTGGATCTCCGCTGCTGCGGTTGCAAGGGTTTCATGGGTTTCTTCCTGCAAGGTGCGGATAGCTGCCAACAGCAAGTCTTCCAATTGTTTTTCGCTGAGTTTGGCCGCCGTGGTCGGCAGTTGGCTGACCCCCAGCAAGGCCAGTTCGCGGGCAACACGGCGAGGTTGCATGGCAAAACACCCATGGCCTGTAACGACTGCCCCCGTGGGCTTAGCTATGTTAGCAGGCCGTGGGAGGGCTGGACTGGGGCTAATTGAGCCCGAAACTGTGCCTGAGCACGCGAAAGGCCAAAGCTGGGCTCTGCTCTTTGCCATAGGAAGATTGGGTAGAGACCGAGAGGGTCAGCCGCCGTTTGCTGCGGGTGATGCCCACATACAGCAGCCGCAACCGCTCGGCAGCCAAGTCCAAAAAGGCCTGTTCGGTAGGAGAGTTGGCCTGCAGATCCCAGTAGCTTCTGGGGCTGAGCTGCCGCAACTGGGCTAGGGCTTCTGCCTTCATATCGACGTCTTCCAAAAACCTCAGCCCCACCGGTCGCTCCTCGTAGTGGGTAGGAAACTCGTAGGCCGACACCTGGGGGATG
The DNA here is from genome assembly GCF_047462135.1 of Synechococcus sp. O70.2. NCBI lineage: Bacteria > Bacillati > Cyanobacteriota > Cyanophyceae > Synechococcales > Synechococcaceae > Synechococcus > Synechococcus sp. O70.2. The sequence continues at coordinate 281,362 of NZ_JANSIS010000001.1, read as the reverse complement.
AAAACCTGATCCCACTCCAAACCCTTGGCCCGGTGCAGAGTGGCAACCGTGATCGTGCCCGGCTCGGGGTTGAAGGCCAAGATCTCGGAGGGCAGGTTGTGGAGGCGGCGATCCAGAATTACCTGAAACTCCTGGGCAACTTCTTGCCAATCGGTCTCGGGCAGGGATCCCAGCACCTGCTCCAGCTGGTTGAGGACATAGCAGCCCACAAACAGCTCTTCCGGCTTGCGGTAGAGGCTTTGGACAATGACATTCAGCACCTCCGGCCAGGGAGACCGCCCGGCCCGCAGCCAACTGGCCAGGGTGCGCAGCAAGCGGCCCAAGCTCTGCCAAGAGGGGCTCTCAGGCAGCACGGGGGCTGGATCAAACTGGGGAAAGAGCAGCCGCTCCGGCAGCGAGGCGCGGATCCAGCCCAGCATTGGCTCCAGCTCAGTTCGCGGGATCCCGGCCCAATCGGCCAGGCGATCCACTGCCGCAGCCAGGCGAGCAGAGGAAGTGGGCTCGGCCAACCAGTCAATTACCCCCTTGAGCTGCAGCAGCACCCGTCGCTGGCTGGGGCTGCCCCGCAACAGGTCGACAACCCGCTCCCCTCCCATTTCCCGCAGGTAGTCGAGGGCCTTGCCCCCCAGCTCGTTGGTGGTCACCAGAATAGCCACTGTCTGGTCGGGGAAGGTTTGGGCGGCTGCCAGAGCCCACTGGGCCACCTCCTGCAGCTCCCGCTCGGGAGTGCCGCTGACGCAGCGAAACTCCACCTGTCCTTCGCTAGCCGGGGGATTTGGGCTGCCGGCACTGGCTGGGCGAATGGGCTGGGGGGCCAGGGCAGTGCGCAGGGCTGGGATTGGGTGTTCCCGAGTAACCCAGTCCACCAGGCGGTTGGCTAGCTCCAGGATCTGGGGAGCGCTGCGGCTGGACTCCTGTAGGGAGATGATTTGGGGGCTGGCCTGACAAAAGGCGCGAAACAGCCGTGGCTCAGCCGTGGTGAAGGTGCCCATGATGCTCTGGTTGGGATCCCCTACCCGCACCAGGTTGCCCGTGCGCTGGCTGAGCAGCCGCAGCAGCTCTTCCTGCAGGGGGGAGCTGTCCTGGGCCTCGTCCTCGAACAGGTAGTCGTACCAGCTTTGCACCTGCCGCCGCAGCTCCGCGTCGCGCTCCAGCAGATCCATGGCCTGCCAGCCCAGGTCGTCGTAGTCCAGCTGGCCGCGGCGGCGCAGCTCCGCTTGGTAGGCATCGTACACAGGAGCCGCCCAGCCTAGGTAGCCCTCGCGAGGGAGCGCCTCCGGCCCTAGGCGGAGATTCTTGGCCGTGCTAATTACCGCCTGCACCATCTCCTGGAAGCTGCGCCGGAACCGCCGCCGGTTTTGGGCTACCTTTTGGGGGAAATGCTCATCCGTAGGGATCAAAGGCTCCCAGAGGTGGGTGTGGGAGTTGAGCCAGGCGCGGCAAAGGCGGGTGAGGAGGCGCTCCTGCTCATACCCCTCCAAGATGGACAGCTCCTCCCAAGGGCCTGGGGCCTCCCGCAACACCCGCAGTGCCAGCGAATGCAAGGTAAAGGCTTGGGTAAAGCGATCTGGGTAGCCTGCCTCCTGCAGGCGTTGGTTGATACGGCGCAGCAAGTTAACCCGCGCCGAACGCATGTAGGTAAACACCCCAATGCGCTCCGGTGGGACGCCGCGCTTGAGGATGAGATCGGCAATTAGCAGCTCCAGGATAAACGTCTTGCCGCTTCCTGGAACAGCGGAAATCCCCAGTGGCCCCGATTGATAGGCCAAGACCTGTTGCTGCTCCGGGCGCAGGATGAGCTGGGGGAAAGGAGAAGCTGCCACGCCCTGCCTCCCTGCCTAGTTGAGGATAAAGGTCTCGATGGCCACCGCCACCCCATCTTCGGTAACAGGAGGGGCAACCCAATCGGCATAGGGCAGCAAGGCCGGCGAGGCATTCCCCATGGCTACCCCGATCCCTGCATACCGCAACATCTCGATGTCGTTGTCGCCATCGCCAATGGCCATGACCTGCTCTGCCGACACCCCTAACACCTCTTCTGCCAAAAAGCGCACTGCATTGCCCTTGTTGACTGCCGGGTGGGTGGCTTCCAAGAAAATGGGCTCTGACCGCGTGAGGTAGAGCTGCTCGGGAGAATACCGCTGCCGCAGGGATCTCTGGAGTTCCTGCAAAAACTCCGTATCTTCCGAAACCACCAGGATCTTGGTGGGTCTTTGCCCATATTGGGCAGGAGAAAAGATCTGAAACGGCACCTGCGAGCGCTCGGCATAGGCGCGGCTCAAGGGGTTGAGCTCCCGCAAGTAGAGCTGGTCGTCGATGTAGAGGTGCACCCCCACCGGCAGATCCTGCAGCAGCTGCAACAACTCTTCAGTCAGCGACCAGTCCAAGCACCAGTGCTTTAACGTCTTTTGGCTATCGGGATCGCGAATGAGTGCCCCCTGGTAGCTGCAGAGCGGCATATCGGCTCCAATCTCATAGTGAAATCGCTCGGCAGAACAATGCATCCGACCGGTGGCAATGGCCACCCGCACGCCTGCGGCTTTGGCCCTTTGAATGGCTTGCCGCACTGGCTCCGAAACCTGGTTGGAAGGCCCCGCCAGCGTGCCATCGATGTCCAACACCAATAGCCGAATCTTCCTCTGGGCCAAGGGCTGAAGAGATCGCTCTTGAACTGGCACTTCCACTTGCATTGCTCCTCCTCTTGACCGCCTGCCGGCCCCTATTTGCCCATGGGTTAGGGGTCTAGTGCCCATCTCTAGGGGGCTCGCTACAGATTGTAATGGTCTGTAATGCTCCAAGCTGCTGGTTAAGCGGAGCGCGTCCTTGGCCTCTAGCGCCTGAGGAGAAAGCCTACAATTGAGTAAGGACTAGCCCTGTGATGGATAAACTGTGAACATGCTGAAACAAATTGGTCGCACCTGCCGCTCTCTGTTGGCTCTTGCCCTGGCTTTGATCCTGGCTTTGGCCCCTGTGAGCGCTGTCTGGGCGCGCAGCGGTGGCCGCATTGGCGGCGGCTCTTTCCGCTCCCCGACCTTCTCGGCTCCCCGCTCTGTCGGCCCTCGCTCGGCTCCCGTGTACCCCAGCTATGGCGGGGGGTTTGGCTTTCCGCTGGTGGTGCCCTTGTTTTGGGGAGGCGGTGGCAGCCTGCTGGCGTTGCTGCTCTTGATTGGGGCTGGTAGCTTTCTAGTGCGCAGCCTGCGCTCGGCTGTTGCCGAAGAAGAGGAAGTTGGCGACCCGCAGGTAACCGTTGCCCAAGTGAAGGTGGGCCTACTGGCCAGCGCCCGCCAACTGCAAAAGGAGATCAATGCGCTGGCTCTGGAAGCGGATACCCAGTCACCAGAGGGGCTGAGCCAATTGTTGCAAGAGGTTAGCCTTGGCTTGATGCGCTACAGCGACTACTGGGCCTATGGCTATGCCGAGGCGGAGAAGCTGCCCCTCTCCCGCGCCGAATCCCTGTTCTATCAAGCCTCTTTGCAAGAGCGGAGCAAGTTTAGCGCCGAAACCCTCACCAACCGCAACAACCAGATCCAGCAGCTTCCTCAAGCAGCTCTGCGGCGGGCGGCTGCCGGGATCCCCGAGGTTGGCGAGTACCTGGTCGTCACTCTACTGGTTGCGTATCGCGGTAACTTAGGTACACTACCTGTAGTTAAGTCTGTGGCGGAGCTGCGGCAGTGGCTGATGCAGTTGGCCTCCATCCCTGCCGAGCGGATTGTGGCCATCGAGGTGCTGTGGACGCCGCAGCTAGAAGGAGACACCCTGTCGGCAGAGGCGCTGTTGACCGAGTACCCAGAAATGCGGCTCCTCTAAGGTCGCTGGGCTAGGGAGACGGCGGTTGGCGGCTGGGGTGTTTCAAGCCGCGGGCTCCTTGCCGTCCAAGGTAGGGAGGGCCTGTTTCCGTGTCTGGGTTTGATGCTTCAGCAGCCAGGAGCCGTTGTTCTCCGTGGGCCTTGTCCAGCTACACAACTCAAGCAGACTCTCTGCTGGATGAGCTCTTGGAGGAGTTGGAGCAAAGCCTAGAGGAAGAGGGGGCGGAGGAGTATCCCTATTGGGGTACGCGCCCCCCTTTGCTTCCCCGCCGTTCTTCAGCGAGAGGTGGACTGCTGCTGGGCTTGGCTTCGGCAGCCGCGCTGGTGGCAGGTCTGGCCTTTTGGATGACCCTGCGCCCGCAGCTGGTAGTTGATCCCAGCCACGAGAGGCCTGAGCCTGTCTATTCTGCTTCCCTACCAGCCCAAGAGCTCTCCTTGGCTTCGAAGGATGAAAACCCTCCCAAGTTGCCTGAACAGGTTCCGTCTCAAGAGCCAAGAGGGAAGAAGCCAGAGGCGCCCTCGGCAAGGCTGACAGCGGCCGCCAGCCCCTCTGTTGCTCTAGCAGCCGGCCCTCCCCCTTCCGCTCGCGTGTCTAATCCGCCCGCACGGATTCCGCCTCCAGCACCGCCGCAGATGAAATTGGTGGGGTTGATCCACGATCCAGGCGCTCCCAAGGCCTTGATCTTGGTGGACAAAGTGATGCGGCAGGTGCCGGTTGGCCAGACGGTGAAAGGCGAGTGGCGGGTCACCTCCATCAGCCCCCACGGGGTGGCCGTGAGCAATGGCGTCCGCAGCGTTACCCTGCAGTTGGGGTTACCTCAGTCAATTTAGGAGGGAAGCGCACAGATGGCAGTGGGCAGGCTGGGGAAAGGGAGCCGTCGCAGGGCGGGGATTGCCTGCGTGTTGGGATATGTCTGTCTCAGTCTGCTGGCCTGCCGCAGCATGCCTCCTGCACCGGAAGCCTCAAAGGGGATCCCGGCGGCCTACGCCGATCGCCCCCAGCTGCAGGGCAAGGCAGTGGTGGAACTGGAAATCGAGACCGCCGAAGGCCTAGGGCGGGTGCTTCTAGAGATCCGCGGCGATGCGGCGCCCCTTACGGCTGGCCAATTTGTCGACTTGGTGCAGCGGGGCTTCTACAACGGCTTGACTTTCCATCGGGTAGAGAAAGATCCCCAACCGTTTGTGGTGCAGGGAGGAGATCCCCGAGGGGATGGCACCGGTGGCGCCACCGAGCCAGGCAGCAACCGCCTGCGCACTATCCCTTTGGAAATCCAGGTGCGCGGAGAACCCTACCCCCGCTACAACACTTTGATTGAGGATCCCGTAGCCCTGAGCAAGTTGGTTTTGCCCCATCGTTTGGGGGCGGTGGGCATGGCCCGCTCCAGCCCTCTGGATTCGGCCTCTTCCCAGTTCTATATCGCCCTCTCTGCTCTGCCAATTTTGGATGGGCGCTATGCCGTGTTTGGCTATGTCACCGGTGGCCTGGAGTGGGTGGAGCGCATCCAGGTGGGAGATGTCATCCGCTCGGCGCGGGTACTCGAAGGGGCAGAGCTGCTGCGAGTGCCGGGAAGTCCAAAGCCAGCTGCAAACTAGGGATCCCGACCGTTCCCTTGCCAAGAGGCCGCCGTTTCCAGTTGCCAACACCCGATTGGGAAGTGTAGGACAAGGCGCGGCTTGTCCTGCAAAAGTTATCGGCTCCCCTCCGCCGGATTTAGCGCACCAGATCGAGCAGACGGGCGAAGTAGAAGCGGGTTTGAATGGCTTGTCGTTGCTGGACTTTCCAGCCCCACCCGACAAGGTGGCTGACCAAGGTGGCCTCGCGGTGGAGGTAGGCACGGGTGGTTTTGGTGGATCCAGGGAAGAACTCCCCTACTTTCTTGAGCAGCGTCAGCCAGGGGCTTTTGGGAGCAAAGCTGAAGATCAGGCGGGACTTGGCCAGGCTGGTCAAGTGCTTAAGCATGCGCAGGGCGTCGGCTTCGGGGTAGTGGATCATCACGTCCAGGCAGATGACAACATCGTACTGCCCCGTTAGCTCCTCCAGATCCAAGACCTGAAACTGGGGGTTGTCCAGGGATCCCAGCTCAATCTGCTGCCGGCGACGTGCTTCGTTGACCATTTGTTCGGAAATGTCGCTGGCAAACACCTGCGCCCCACGAGCAGCCAGAGGCAGGCTAAGGCTGCCCACCCCACACCCGGCATCGCAAATGCGCAAACCGGAGGGATCCCCCAGCCACTGCAACACCGTTTCAATCGTGCGGGCATGGCCCAGTCGGATGTCCTTTTGGACGAAGTTAACTTCCTCTTCGCCGTAGATGCGGCGCCAGCGCTCGAAGCCAACGGTGTTGAAATAATTGCGGACAATGGTTTTTTCTTGCATAGAACTCACCGCTGCCCTGCCTCTGCAGGGAAACCTCCTCTGCAGGGGGCCTTTCTGCCCAATTTTACCCCGAAGCCGCTGCCGCCACTTTCGGAGGCGCTGCTACCAGAAAGCCAGCGTTCCTATCAGGCTGGCGAACCCAGCGGAGAAGACCGAGATGCAGGCAAGGCTGAACGAGTTGCAGCCGCTCTCTGCAGGGCATCTTGCAAGATCCGGTCTACCAGCTCCGTAAACGTCCAGCCCAGAGCCGCCGCTGCCTCAGGACAGAGGGAGGTAGGAGTCATGCCAGGCAAGGTATTCACCTCCAGCACCCAGGGGTTCTCGTCGGCGTCCACCCGCAGATCCACCCGCGCCAAGCCCTCGCACCCCAGCACCCGATAGGCCTCGAGGCCCACGGCCTCACAGCGGGCTAATCCTGACGAGCTGAGGGAACAGGGGATCAAGTGCCGCGAGCCGCCGGGGGCGTACTTGGCTTCGTAATCGTAGAAATCCCCTCGCGCCGGGATGATCTCAATGGCCGGCAGAACTTGGCCGGAGAGAATAGCAAGGGTAATCTCCTTGCCAGGAATGTAGCGCTCCAGGAAAACCCGCGCTGAGATCGAGCGGGCCAACTCCAGCCCCTGGGCAAACGACTGCTCATCCTGCACAATGCTGATCCCCAGCGTCGAGCCACTGTTGCTGGGCTTTACCACCAGCGGCGATCCCAAGCGCGCCGCACACTCAGCCCAGGAGAGCGGCTGTGCCTCATCCCAGACCAACCAGTCAGGGGTAGGGACCCCTTCGGCACGAAAGATCTGCTTGGAGACCAGCTTGTCCATAGCTAGGGCGCTGGCCAGCGGCCCGGATCCCTGGTAGGGCAGGCCCAGCCAGTCCAGCATCCCCTGCACCACACCATCCTCGCCACCCGGACCATGCAGGGCAATCCAGACGAAGTCGCAGCCAGATTGCCGTTCCTGCCAGAGACGCAGGGGCAAATCTTCCTCCGGGTCGATGAGCTTGACCCGATGCCCCAAGTCCTCCAGAGCCCGCTTGCAGGCTCTCCCTGTCACTAGGGAGATCTGCCGTTCTGCCGAACGGCCTCCCGCTAGTACAACAATGTTCATGACTCCTCCCCACCTCCAAAGCTTTCCCCAGCATTGCCCCCTCCCCTGGCTAGAGGGTGGGACGGCGGCGGCGTAAAAACTCGGGGATGTCCAACCCCCCAGAAGTCGGGGGCTCAGGCTCAGGGGGCTGCCGAGGGGGTGGCTCTGAGGAGGGCTTGCGCGTTCCCACCGAGTTGGCTGTGGAGGTCTTCGCCGCGGGAGGGCTAGCAGCCGATCGCGAGCGGTCAAAACCTGTGGCGATAACGGTGATGCGCACCTCGCCTTGCATGCGCTCGTCTTGCACCGTGCCAAAGATAATGTTGGCCTCTGGATCTACAGCCTCGGCGATGATCTCCGCTGCTACCGTTACCTCGTGCAACGACAGATCCAGTCCGCCCGTGATGTTGAAGAGTACGCCCTTGGCCCCCTCGATGGAGGTTTCCAAAAGGGGAGAGGACACAGCAGTAATGGCGGCTTCGCGGGCACGGGACTTACCGGATCCCATCCCAATGCCCATCAGGGCAGTCCCAGCATCGGCCATGACGCTGCGCACATCGGCAAAATCCACGTTGATCATGCCGGGGATGAGAATGATGTCCGAGATACCTTGCACTCCCTGGCGTAGGACATCATCGGCAACGCGAAAGGCTTCGTGCACAGGGGTTTGCTCAGAGATTACCGAGAGCAACTTGTCGTTGGGGATCACAATCAAGGTATCCACTGCCTCCTGCAGGGCTTGGATCCCTTCTTCAGCTTGCTTGGCGCGCCGCTTGCCCTCAAAAGAAAAAGGCCGCGTCACCACTCCCACGGTCAGGGCGCCGCTAGCCTTGGCAATCTGGGCCACCACTGGCGCTCCCCCCGTTCCTGTGCCCCCTCCCATGCCAGCAGCAATGAAGACCAGATCTGCCCCTTTGAGAATGGCGGCAATTTCCTCGCTGGACTCCTCGGCCGCTTTTTGACCAATGGCCGGATTGCCGCCTGCCCCTAGTCCACGAGTTAGCTTTTGCCCGATTTGCAGACGGTTGACTGTTGGCGCCGAGGATTGGGCAAGCGCCTGGGCATCGGTGTTGATGCTCCAAAACTCGACGCCCTTGAGATTACTAGCTGCCATCCGGTTGACTGCGTTGCCACCTCCTCCCCCCACCCCCACGACCTTGATTTTTGCGGCATTGCTCAGCATGCTTTCCTCTGGATAACCTGCCGCCTTAGTCTGAGCCCCGTTCCCTTCAAAGTTGGCTGCCAGCCCTTCGCCTAGGGAGGGTCGGCTGGAGCAAGAAGAAGCTGAGTGGGCCTGCTCCAGACCCTGATCAGGACTAGGGAAGGAGGTATAAGACCAACTGGATGGCATATCAGCCCTCAGGATATCTTTATTATCCTAGTTATTATCCTAGCCAATGCTAAACATCCTAGCCGATCCTAAGGCAACTCCCCTTCTTTGCCAATGTTAAAAACGTTTTTTGCCAGGTAACAGCTTCCAAAAGGCCTCACTGGGATAGTCTAGGCTCTTTTATGTTCGCTACTTTACTTACGCATCCCCCCTTGAAGTTGAGCTTTCTAGGAATGCTAACCTGCCTACGAACCCATATGCTCTACAGTACATAGAGCTGAAGGGGATAGACCGTTGCCCTTAAAACAGGCTGGTATCTTCCTGTAAGCTAATCTCTGCTTAGAATACTAGCTCTTGAGGTGAACTGACTCTCGATGAGGCGGCAAATTTGCTGGGCGGCTGTGCCGTCACCGAAGGGGTTTTTGGCTTGTGCCATGCGGGCGTAGGCTTGAGGGTCGGTAAGCAACTCCCGAGCCGCCTCCAGGATCTTTTCGGGGTGGGTGCCGACCAGGCGGGCGGTGCCAGCAGCAATCGCCTCGGGGCGTTCAGTGGTTTGCCGCAGCACCAGCACTGGCTTGCCCAGGGCAGGGGCCTCTTCCTGAATGCCACCCGAATCAGTGAGAATGAAAGTACAGCGCTGCATGGCGCTTACCCAGCAGGGATAGTCCAAGGGATCAGTGAGAAAGACCCGCTCCTGGGATCCCAAGAGCGCTTGCAGGGGCTCCCGCACGACTGGGTTGGGGTGGAGAGGCAAAAGAATAGCCGTGTCGGGGAACTCAGCCAAAAGTCGCAGGAGAGCCTTGGCAATGGCTTGAAGGGGATCCCCCCAGTTTTCCCGCCGGTGTATGGTAACCAGCAAAACGCGATAGCGCTTCCAGTCTAGGCCGGGGATAGGACAGGGGATCCCAAGGGAAGCCACCTGCTGTAGGGCATCGATGACGGTGTTGCCCGTGCAGTAGATGGATCCCACCACGTGGCTGCGCTTGAGGTTTTCCACGGCCTGCGGCGTGGGGGCAAAGTGGAGGGTAGCCAACTGGGAGATGAGGCGGCGGTTGGCCTCCTCGGGAAAAGGGTGGTAAAGATCGTCGGTGCGCAGGCCGGCTTCCACATGCCCCACGGGAATGCGTTGGTAAAAAGCAGCTAGGGCGGCAGCAAAGGCTGTCGTGGTGTCACCCTGGACCAAAACCAGTTGGGGCTGTTTCCCTTGCAAGTAGGGTTCTAGGCCGCGCAGGGTGGCTTCGGTAATATCAGCTAGGCTTTGGCAAGGCCGCATGATCCCCAAGTCCCAGTCCGCCTGGAGGCCAAAAAGCCGCATCACCTGATCCACCATCTCTCGGTGTTGCCCCGTCAGGACGACCTCGGTGCGCAGGTAGGGACTGGCCCGCAGGGCCTGGATCACTGGGGCTAGCTTAATGGCCTCGGGCCGCGTACCCAAGATTACAGAAACCAGAGGAGGGGAAGCCATGGGATCAAGGGCAATGGACTAATCTGCTCCGGAGGGCCTTTGGTCGGCAGGGTTCTCAACAGAGACTATAGCTGCCCTTGTCGTGAAGACCTGCCCCACTTTAGCTCTGCCAACAGGCAACCTGGTGGCAGCTCCACCTCCACACGCCCACTAGAACAGATGAAGAGGGATCCTGCAGCCCCCGAAGTCGAAGCGGAGGAACAAGAATCCCTCTCTTTAGGTTGGGTTTTAACGATCTTCTTTCAGCTTTTATCGCACAAAATGAGAGAAATGTTGGTCGTGGGAGAAGGCAAAGCTACTGCTAGGCTTAAATCCACTCCATTTCGTCACAGATGAGAGTAAACACCGTTGCCCAAGTGGCCACCAGCAGCGAGAGGAGAAGGGGCTTGCCGTGAGCTATGCAAACCCCAGCAGCCAAGGAGGCGCCAACAGCAGCAGAAAAAGTGCGGCCTGCCCAATTACCCTTGGAGGGTTTGTCAAAGGGGTTAAACTTGTTAGACATTTCAACCCAAGAGAAGGTAAAGAGTGTTTCCCAGAGTCTGTTTCAGGCTACCATCCTCAGAGGCTATTTCGGCATGATTCAGAGCTGTTCTCAATATTTCTTCGCCTAGGCTTCAATCTTTCGTAAAATTGCACTCAGGCGCTCGTAACCCTCCCGCCGCAGCCAGCTCAACTGCCGCCCTGCCTGCACTAACCAGTGGCGATCTCTAGGGCTGGCGGATGACAGCAACCACCAACTCCTTGTTGGGAATGCCGTTGAGGCGCAGCAGGGTGTACAGAAACTACTCCCACATCTTGCCCTCAGAGCAGGAATAGGGACGGGCGCGGAAGTCGCTAAAACTTGGGGCTGCTGCTCCCGCTTCCCCCAGAGGGAAGGGGGGTGGGGAGATGGTTCGGGATCGCATCCTGCCGCCACTAGGGAGCTTCTCCTAGGGTGGGCTGAGCCAGAGTTTACGCTAGTCTGGTTGCTGGTGGCGGGCATGGGCTCGCTGCAGGGCCTGCCGCACTGCGGCAAAACCGGTTCCCCCGGGGCTAAGCCGCGCAGCCACAACCTGACGGGGATCGATGGCCGTAAAGATATCCTCCTCAAAGGCCGGGTGAAAGCTTTTCCAGCGCTCCAGGGGCAAGTCCTTTAACAGGATCCCTTCCGCAAGACAGGTGCGCACAATCCGCCCCACCAAGTCGTGAGCAGTGCGAAAAGGGACTCCTTTGCGCACCAGGTAGTCGGCTACATCGGTGGCATTGGAAAAGTCTGCCTGCACCGCGGCCTCCAGGCGCTGGGTTTGGAACTGGATCCCTTCTCGCAGGAGGATCCGCATCGCCTCTAGGCAAGCTTTGACAGTATCGACAGTATCAAAAAGCCCCTCCTTGTCCTCCTGCAAGTCTTTGTTGTAGGCCAGGGGCAGCCCTTTGAGGGTAACCAGCAGGGCTTGCAGATGCCCAAACACCCGCCCGGTTTTGCCCCGCACTAGTTCTGCCACGTCGGGGTTTTTCTTCTGGGGCATAAGGCTAGAGCCGGTAGCACAGGTATCGGTGAGGGCGACAAAGCCAAACTCCTGCGAGGCCCAGAGGACAATCTCTTCCGAGAGGCGGCTGAGGTGAACCATGATCAAGCTGGCGGCGGCGTGGAACTCTACGAGGAAGTCGCGGTCGCTCACTGCATCCAGGCTGTTGGCACTGATGCGCTCAAACCCCAGCAGATGAGCAACAAACTGCCGGTCGATGGGCAGGGAAGTGCCGGCTAGCGCCCCAGATCCCAGGGGACAGACGTTGACCTCCTCCCGCACTCGCCCCAGCCTTTGCCAGTCCCGCCAGAACATCTCTTCGTAGGCCAAAAGGTGATGGGCTAGGCTAACGGGCTGGGCCCGCTGCAGGTGAGTGTAGCCGGGCAGGATTGTCTCCACGTGCTGGCTAGCCAACTCCAGCAAAACCCCTCGCAGCTCCCAGAGAGAATGGCGGATGGCGTCAATTTGATCCCGCAGGTAAAGGCGCAAGTCGGTGGCCACTTGGTCGTTGCGGGAGCGGCCGGTGTGCAGCTTTTTCCCCACCTCCCCTACCAACGCTACCAGCCGGCGCTCGACGGCGTAGTGGACATCTTCAGCCTCTGGGTCAGGCTGAAAACTCCCCTCGGCTGCCTCTTTCTGGATCTGCTCCAGCCCTTGCCGAATTTGCTCCGCCTCTTCCCGGCTCAGGATGCCGCAGGCCCCCAGCATCTGCACGTGGGCCAGGGATCCGGCCACCTCGTAGGGCAAAAGGCGAATGTCAAAGCTTATGCTGGCGTTGAAGCGGGCAATTTGGGGGTGTAGGGATCCCTCGAAGCGGCTGCTCCAGGGACGGGGGGTGGACGGTGAGGTTGGCTCAGGCATAGGAACCAGCACCCAAAGAGATGGCTGCCGTGGAAACAAAAGCCTGCCTTGCAATGGCTAGAAGACCCCTGCCAAAGCCCACCTAGCCTTAGTGGGAGCTGGTGATGCTCTTGAGCATGTAGCCCGCCACCAGCCCTATCAGAAGCGCCCAAACTTGGCCTGATTCCACAAAGTTGTTCCAACCTTTGCGGATATCGCCCAGCACATCTTGGCGGAACACCTGGGCAACGATGGCCTTTGTCTGCAAGGCGGGCGGAGCTGGCAGGTAAGAGGAAGTGAAGTTCATGCCCATACCTCCGGTAAAGCTCAAGTAAAGACGGACAAATTCCCCCAGCTAGAGAGTACTGTAAACTCTGCGCGTCACACTAGGGCAGGTGAGGTTCCGTCCCACTAGCGCAAACGGTAGCCCTACCCTTGGCCATCCGACTACAGACCTTCTGGAGCTAGGCGGCCTCAGGCTCCGGCAACACCTTCAGCACCACCAGGGTGGTATCGTCCACCGGCATAGGTCGCAGGGAAATTTCCTCCCGGAACAGGAGCTCTAGCTCCACCGCTGGCTCTGGGACAACAAAGTGGACTCCCTGGCGGCCTCGGAAAGCATCCATCTGCGCAAAGAGACTTTCCAGGATCTCCTCTGGCGACTCGTAGCAGCTGGCAGCCCGCTGGATAGCATCCATTAGACCGGCGGTCTCCAGCCGCTCCCCGCGGGTATTGGCAACCTCAATATAGCCATCGGTGTAGTAGACTACAACATCTCCTGGCTGCAGTTGCACACAGCTTTCTGAGTATTGGCTGTGCTCCTCCAAGCCAATCAGCGCCCCTTCCGTATCCAAAGGCTGAATCTCGCGGGTGCGGGCCTGCCACCAGAGGGGAGGGTTGTGGGCGGCGTTGCCAAAGCACAGGCGACGGGAGCAGGGATCGTACTCCGAGTAAAACAGGCTGATAAAGCGACTGGAGTGTTTGAGATCGCTGTACATGGCCCGATTGAGATGTTGGAGAACGCGGGCCGGCGAGTGGCCGTTAAGAGCTTCTGCCCGCACCATGGCGCGGGTCATGCTCATTAGCAGCCCGGCAGGTACACCTTTGCCCATGACATCCCCAATGACAATCGCTAGGCGAGAGTCTGCGGAGGGCTCAGGCGGTTCCGCCCGGTTGCTGGCCGGCTCTGCAGAGGCAGGCCCCCTCGGGATCTTGATGAAATCGTAGTAGTCGCCCCCCACTTTGCTGGCTACGCGGCAGCGGGCTGCCAGTCGAATGCCCCGAACTTGGGGGTATTGGCGGGGCAACAGCTGGGTCTGGATGTAGGAGCCGATCTCCATTTCCTTTTCCAGGGCCATTCTGCGGCGCAAGGCTGTCCGCAGGCGCTCATTCTCGATGGCTACACCCGCTTGGTCAGCCACTAGGCGCAAAAGTTGCTGGCGAGGCTCGGTCCAGTGGTAGTTGGGCTGGCGGCTGAAGACGTACAAGCGACCCTGGACAGAGTTACGGATCAACAGCGGCGTGCCAAATAGGCGCCCATCCGGCCCCAGGCTCTGGCGCAGACGCTCGTCCAGAAGATGTTCAAGAGCTGGGATCTTCACCGCCAGGGATCCCTCTAGTTTGAGAAGAGGCTCCTGAGCAGATAGGGCTTGGGCAATCTGCTCCATCTCGGCGCGAATCTGCTCGCGGCGCTCGAGATCGAAACAGTGCAGTTGATCTAGTTGAATGGTGCCGTTGGGGTTAAACAACACCAGCGCTCCCCCGTCAGCCTCAGTGAGTTGGCTGGCCACAAAAGCCGTGAACTCCAGGATCTGGTTGAGGTTATTGAAGGAGCGCAGGGCAAAAGCCAATCCTCCCAACAAGTACAGCATCGACTGCTGGTCTGCTCCCGCTTCAGCTTTGTTGGCCCGACTGGGCAAGAGGGCTGGCGGCTCCTTCTCCTTGGCAGTACCAAGCCTAGAGCGGGGATCCTCCTGCCCTGAGCTGGGAGTGCTCGGGTCGGTTGTGGACGGCAGCGAGGCAGGCAGAACTTTGGGAGGAAGCAAGGAGTCCGACCAGGACAAACCTGCTCGCCCGGCGGGCGGCTGGGCCGGTAAAGCTTTTTGCGGGCTGTGCTCCTCCATGGGGAAGGTAGAGCCAATCCCTCAGCAACATAACGATGCAGTCTAGCAAAGATAGCACAGGCTCTACCCCGTCTTCTCCCCAAGGCTCTGCTTGAGTTAATGTTGTCGAGGTCATTGGCGGCTACGCCCTTCTGGGCTGACGGGATCCCTGACACACCTCTCGGTAGAGCTGTTCCAGGCGGCTGAGGTTGTGGCTGAGGGTGTAGCGCTCCAGAACCCGTTGGCGGGCTTTCATTCCCAGCAGTTGGGTAAACTCCCGCTGATCCCGCAAGAGGGGCAATAGCGTTTGCAGCTCCACCGTCACTCGGCTTGGATCCAACAGGATCCCGGCTCCGTCCGCCAGAACCTCGCCATCGGCGCCGACGTCAGTGGCCACCGCCGCTACCCCACAGGCCATCGCCTCCAACAGCGACAAAGACAGCCCCTCGATCAAGGAGGGGAGAATGAACACGTCGGATCCCCGCAAGATCTCAATGCGCTCCTGCTCGTCGGCAACATAGCCCAGCCAGTAGATCCCGTGCTGGCGGGTGTAGAAAGGCTTGAGGGTATTGAGCAGGGGTCCATCCCCCACAATGAGCAGGCCGCACTTTTCCCCCATTTGAGCCTGCTTCCAGGCTTTGAGCAGGGCCTCGACATTCTTTTCCGGCGAGATCCGCCCTTGGTAGACGAAGACCCGCTCTAGCCCTAGCCGCTGCTTGAGGGTGGAGGGCCCTGGCGAATACTTGTCAACATCGACGCCATTGGGAATGACCACCACCTGCTCGCTGCCCACCCCCAGTTTGACCAGGACCTGGCGCTGCGTTTCCGAGAAGACGATGGTGCGATCGTAGTGGGCCAAACAGGGGGCATAGAGCTGATAGGCCAAGTATTGGGTGCGGGAGGCGATGTTGCGCCGCCGTCGGTCAAAAGCTGGGTGGAAAGTGGCCACTAGGGGCTGGTTGAGCTCAGCACAGATCTCGGGCAACGCAAAATCAATGGGCGAAATGGTCAAAGAAGCATGCACCAAATCCGGCTGCAATTCCCGCAGGGCTTGCTCCAGCAGCCGCCGGGCGTTAGGAGCCGGGATCGTGTAGATCTGCGACTTGTAGAGACAGGGCAGAGAGACATCCCGCCCCTCCAGCTCGGCACGCCAGTTGCTCCCCGGACGGGATCCCCCCTCAGCGGCGGCCTCTTCGTTGGTGAAGTGGAAAAAGCTCACCTGATGGCCCCGCTCCAAAAGGCCGTTGGTTACCTCGCGGCTGTAGGTGACGTTGCCACAAAAGGGTGTTTTCTTGCCTATCCAGGCAATGTGCATGGGTGGATCCCTACGCTGCTAGAACGGTTAAACCTCCCATAAGGTTAGCAGACGCGGATCCCCCCTCTGCTTGCTGCCTGGGCATGGGAAAGCTAGCAGCAGCCCGACAGCAGGACGGCGCGTGGCTATGGGGCTGCTCCTAAGCTCTGCCTTGCCCTGCCGTCAGCGGCGCGGAGGGCTTGGGGAGGCCGGCACCGCTGCTGGGAAGGAGCAACCTAGCTAGAGCTGGCGAAGAAGTCAAGCCTCTCTATTCAACAAACTCCAGAAGTACATTCCTGCCGACGCATTTAAGACTGCCAGGGCAAGAAACGTCCAGGAAAGGCCCAGATAGGTTTCCGCTACCCCTGTCAACACCAGCGGCAAGCTGAGGGCAATGTTAACGGCATTGTTGAGCAACCCAAACACCTTGCCCCGCAGATGTTCAGGAGTTTCCTCCTGGAGCAGAGTTTGCATCGGCACCGCCACCAAAGCCCCTCCACAGCCCAGCAGGGCAATCCAGGCTAAGCTGGGAAACAGCTTCCTCTCTGTCCACGACAAAGCCACCAGTGCTAGAGACAGCAGGAGGGATCCCAGCCCGCTCCAGGCCCGACGGCTTACTCCTCGGCCTATGTGTCCTACCCAAAAGGCGCCAATCCCCATGCCTAGACCGGCAGCAGCCAGCAACACTCCAAACTGATCGGCTTCCAGCTCCGCCATCACCTCCGCCATCCGCACTGCCAAGACCGCCAGCGCCGCAAACAGCGAGTAGAGCACCACCATCTGCAGCAGGGCTGCGCGGACCAGGGGCATTTGCCCGATGTATTGCAGGCCTAGCTTGAGATCTTCCCAGAGATGGGGGGCTTCCCAGGAGCGGGGCTCTAGCTTCTCGTGAGGTTGCAACAGCAGCAGGAGGGATCCCGCCAAAAGGTAGGCTCCCCCCACCAACAGCTCTGGCCCCACCTCCCAGCCGGGCAACCAGGTGCGCACCCAACGCTCCGCCAGCGTCAACAGCGGCTCGCCAATGGCAAAGCCGACAACCAGCGAAGCCATCATCGTCGTGGTGTAAAGGGAGTTGGCCGCCAACAGCTCCCGCCTGGTCAGGATTAGCGGCAGAGTGGCCTGTTCGGCAGGGGCAAAAAACTGGGTCAAGACAGAGACGGCAAAGCTAATCAGCAGCAGCCCGCCAAAGCCCAAAGGGATCCCTGGCCAAAGGTCACGCCCCGCCGTCAGCCAGAGCAGCAGCGGCAGCAGCAGCACTAGGATGCCGCGCACCACGTTGGAGAGCACCAGCACGGCCTTCTTAGGCCAGCGATCCACGAATACCCCTGCCAAGCTGCCCAACAACACTGCCGGCAGGGTAAAGGCCAGCATAACCGCCGCTACCCAGCCGCTGATGGAAGCCCCCTCTGGCTGAAACCGCTTGGAAGTCACCCCAATTAGCAGCACCAACAACACCTTGTCGGCCAGCTGGGAAAACACCTGCCCCATCCACAGCAGCAGGAAATTGCGTTGGCCCAGCACAGCCGCGAAGTTTCCCAGGCCTGTCCCTGAGAAAGGGGGATCCGCCTGTTCTAGCTTCTCCGTTGGGCTGTTCTCTTTGGGATCCTCGGGAGGCGGCTCTGGCAAGGGATCCCCGGCTGGGCCCCCTGGCAAGCTAGAGGCAGGGCTTGTTATCGGCTCAAGGGGAGAACCCAGCTCCTCTGACTTCAGCGTCTCCATAGCCGCTGTTGACACTAAGTAGAGCTCCGCTCCCTCTTGCAGCCAGTCCCTTCGTTGTTCCCAAGTCATGGTGCCCCCGCCCAGCCTATCTCCCTCCCCCACCTTTCCTGCTGCCCGACAGCCTTGCTGCTGCTGGAGCGGGAGAGGTGCCCTAATCTTAAATTTTGACCTAGCCTGCAATCAAACCCGCCTCTCCGGCCACCTTTAGGGCAGCTTACCCCTCGCTGCCCAGCTTGTCCTTCTGGGCGCAGCAAGGTGCCAAGGCAGCAATGGGGACAAGCCTCTCAGCTTTCCGACAACGACAGGGAGCGCAAGGGATCCGGAATCGACTCACTGGGGGCCACAAAGCTGCCCTTTTCCACAAAGCCAAGGCGCACCGCCAGCCAGCGAATGAAATTCTCGTTAGTCGAGACCACTGCCCCCAGCGGCTCCTTCAACTTGTTGCGCAGGGGTTTTAACTCGGGAGCTTCCATGAAAGCTGGCTGGGGCACCCAGTGGAAATCAATGGGGCGATGCTGCTCCGCGTAATGTCGCCGACGCTCCTCCAGCACCTCCTCCAGAGGTTCAGACCGCAAAAAATCTAGACTGCCAACGATGAAGTGATAGGTAGTGGGCTCAGTGGCAGGCATACTTTCGGAGCTTTCCTACTGCGAAAAGGATAGAACCTAGCTGCCAAAGTCCAGCTTCTTAAATTCAGCCAGTCAGTGGGTGGCCTTGAGCAGATAGGGGGCCGGGTCGCGAGAGCTACAGCGGGGCTGACAGGCCTCCAACTGCTGGAGGACAGGCAACCGTGCCATCACCTCCTCAGGGGGCATAGGGTGTTCTGCTGCCTGCTTGAGGGTAGCAAGAGCCTGCGCTGCCCATTCCCGTGCCCAGGGGGGAGTTGAAGGAGTCTCCCCCTGCTCCAACAGCTCCTGGCAGAGGGCTGTCGACCGTTCCAAGTCGCCACTGCCCTGATAGGCTATGACCAGGGCCACTCGAGCCAGAGCACATTCCTCTGGGTCTAGCTTAGGACGGCTGCGTTCCCTCTGGCGCGGCGAGCTTCCTTGAATCGAGCAGCAGTAGCAGAAAGACTCAAGAAGGTTGATCGCCTCTAAGTAGCGCTCCTGCTTCAGTGCAGTGATGCCGGCACGGAGGGATCCATGCGGAGGAGACATGAGCCTAAGTAAAGAGATGAACGCTAGCCACCTTCCCGTCCATGGTCTTGGTGGCCTGGCTTCGTATCAAGTTTGGTGCCTGCTACTACTATACCCCTAGGTAGACTACTGCGAATCTCTTCTTGAGCTTTTGGCAAGGGCGCTCAACTCTTACGGGCCAAGAGGTAAGTGCTAACGTAGTGGGTTTCTCGGCGCAACACCTCACAGCCTGCCCGCTGCAGGCGCGCTCCCAGATCGTCGCGGATGTAGTCGCGGTAGTAGGGCTCGTGGAAGGTTTGCGCAAAAGCTTCCATCGTCTCCTCCAGCTCCGGCGAATCCAGCAGCTGCACCGAGTCGCAGACGACAACCACGCCCCCTGGCTTCACCACCCGGCTGATCTCGTTGATGACGTTTTGCCGAACCGGGCCAGGCAGCTCGTGGAAAAGAAAAACGCTGACAACTGCATCGAAGAAAGCGTCAGCGTAGGGCATGGCCTCGGCGTTGGCGCGAATAAGCTGCGGCAGCTCCCCGGGCAACTCCTGCAACAGCCGGTTGGCCTTGCGCAGATAGGCAGGAGAAAGATCCAAGCCATACAGCGCCGCCTTGGGCAGGGATCCCCGCAAAAGGCGCAGCATCCGCCCTGTGCCACAGGCTACGTCGAGGATGTGGGGAGCAGATAGGTTGGGATCGAGGGCATCCTTGAGCAGGCGGATCACCCGTCGCCGCATCGCATCCGCCGTACCCCCAAACAGCAACTCCACCTGCAAGTCGTAGAGCTCAGCCGAGCGATCGCTCAGGTAGCCGTTGGTTTGGTAGTGGAAGTTCTGAAGGTAGTATTTTGGGTAGCCCTCTGTGGAGATGTCTGGAGAAAACTCTTGGTAGCGCCGGCCGTGTACCCGTCGGGCAATCTGGGGCAGTTCCAACCACACCGCTGGGTAATAGCGGGCAAAGTCCAGCCAGGGGTTGTCGAAGAGAAGCGCGTGAGGGTAGTAGCCTGCTTCCGCATCTTGCCAATCAACTTCTAGAAGTCGCTCGTAGCGAGCCCGCAACTCCTGCAAAGTAGCTGCGCTCACCTTCACCCGCTCCCGCGGTGGCAGAGGCTTGCCGGAGACAAAGCTCTGCAGCTCCCTGAGGGCAGAGAGCATCAGTTCGGCAGCTTGGGTGGAGAGAGCCTTGTGGGCAAAGCCGAAGAGGTTTTTGCCCCACTGAAAGGCACGGTAAGCAGCCTCCCCCACCGGCGATGGGATAGGCAGCGACAGCTCGGGGCTTAACTGGAAGCTCATGACCCTGCCAGTGCAAACGGGTTCTTAACGTTTGTTTACAATGCGATAGTAGATTATAGCAAGGCGGCCAGGGTGGGCCGACAACCGCTAGGCGGCAAGAGAAGCCGGCAAATTGGATCCCTGAGCACAACCTCCGCCAAGCAGGAGAGTACTCTAATGGTGGGTTTCCACTTGCCTCCTGAGCTCAAGGAAGGGGCAGATCAGGCTGAACTGATGGGAAAAGCCATGACGACCAAAACGGTGTTGGTCATTGACGATAGCATCATGATCCGCAAGATGGTGGCCAGCATCCTGGCTGACCATTTCCAGGTGCTGGAGGCTAAAGACGGACCGACGGGCTTGGAGGTCGCCAAAAAGCATCACCCCGACCTGATCCTGCTGGATTTTGTCATGCCCAAGATGGATGGCTACGACACCCTCCAAGCCATCCGCCGCGAAGACAGTCTGAAAAATACCCCCGTTATCATGATGTCGGGGATGAAGGAACAAGTAACGGCCCGCATCCCCGAGCCTTTTGTCGACTTCGATTTTATCGAAAAGCCGTTTGAAGCGGAGACTCTTCTGGCTCAAATCCAAAAGGCCCTGCAGGTGACTCCTGCAGCGGCAGCGGAAGCGGGATCAGAAACCAACACCCAGTTGCTCTTGAACAAGCTCACCGCCATCGAGACGCTGCTTATCCAAGGTACGGAAAACCTGATCCAGCGGGAAGTAGTGACGCGGCTTGCCAACCTCAACCAGCGCCTAGATCGTCAGGAGTCTCACAGCGCTAACCTAGAAGAGCAAATCCGTAAGCTCACCAGCGAAGTGGAACGGCACAGCCAGGGCTTAGCCCTAATCGTCAAAGAGCTGCGGCATATCCGTAAACTGTTGGGGGGTCTTGATGGCTGAGCAAAGCTTTGAGCGCGCCTACCGACACCTGGATGCGGTGACGGCCCTGTTCGTGGCGGTGCTGCTCATCTCCAACATCGCCTCGGCCAAGATCGTGCTCTTGGGGCCCTTTACCTTCGATGGCGGCACCATTCTTTTCCCCCTCAGCTACATTTTCGGCGACATCCTCACCGAGGTCTACGGCTATGCTCGCTCGCGGCGGGTGATCTGGCTGGGGTTTTTCTCGGCAGCCCTGATGTCCGTGACCTTGATGATTGTGGGATCCCTGCCGGCAGCCCCTGATTGGCCCCACCAGGAAGCCTACGACCAGATCCTCGGCCTTACCCCCCGCATTGTGCTGGCCAGTCTAATTGCCTACTGGAGCGGCAGCTTTGCCAATGCCTATGTGCTGGCGCGCCTGAAGGTGTGGACCCGGGGACGCTGGCTGTGGACGCGCACCATCAGCTCGACCCTGGTGGGCCAAGCGGTGGATACGGGCCTGTTTATTCTCATCGCCTTCTGGGGGGTGTTCCCTGGTCTTATGGGCCTCATCGTCTCCAACTACGTGTTCAAGTGTGCCGTTGAAGCAGCCTGTACTCCCCTCACCTACGCCATTACCGGCTGGCTGAAGCAGCAAGAGCAGGAGGACTACTTTGACGTGGCAACGGACTTCAACCCTTTCCGAATCCAGGTTGTATCCAAATAAAGCTGCTCCCTTGCCAGGCGGGCCAGAGGGAGGGGCCCCAGTTTTGGTATAGTCAGATCCTATCTACCCTGCTGCCGGTGCGCAGTGAGTAGTCGCCCGCTGTTGCTGGGAGCTTTTATCCAAAACAGAACCTTTGGGAGGGATCCGTAAAGATGATGCTCATTTTCCAAATCGCTCTGTTGGTGCTGGTGCTCTACAGCTTGCTGTTGGTGGTGGCGGTGCCGGTGCTCCTTAGCTCGGCCAGCGACTGGAGCCGGGCCAAGAATGTCCTTTTGGTGGGATCCCTGCTCTGGGTGCTGATGGTACTCGGGGTGGGGGTACTTAGTTTCTTGAAGTGATCCCTCCAGCGGGATCCTTCGACACCCATCCCCCAAGCTTCTGGATGTTGTAGGGCATTAGGGCGGCGAAAAAACTGCGCATTCCCGCACCCGACTGAGCTCTGGGCGCTCTCGTTAGAAGGGCTCTCCTCTGGTCCTTGATTCACTGGACAGTCAGCCACTTTGTGGCATGACCAACCTCCTGTCTTGACGGAGATGGGCTGAGCTAGTAGGCTTGCGAGTACATCTTTTCTGGTAGGCCCTTTGCCTAGGCTAAAGTTGGCTCCGTCTTTAGCCGGTGTGCCTTATGGGGGCAAGGAGCACCTACCTGCAGCTTGTGGGGAAGTGACGCCTGTGGAGATCCCTCTGGCGGGGGGTAGGCTCTGCCATTAGCTACGGGTCGTGGAAGCAGGGAGAAAGCGTCAACCTGGAGCAAAAGTCCGCTTTTGTCCAGCGTTGTATAAGTCTTTCAGAGCGGATCTCACCCCCTTACAATAGACAGCAACTTGATTCCATCTTCATGGCCTTGCTGCTTGCTCGGTCGGCAGCAGGGGGTACTTGAGTCGAAGTCTTTCGGGAAGCTTGGGTGTTGAGAGCGGTGAAGTATTCCCAGAGTCTTTGCTTGCCTTGGCTGGGGGCAAGGTTGGCTTTGGCAGGCCTAGTGGGATCCCTGCTGTTGCTCCCTTCGGCAAGGGCGCAGTCGGGCTTTGTCATCACTGGCAGCGAGGGGGTGCCTGTCCTCAGCTATCGGCTGGATTTTCGCGGCATTCGCGGCCGGCTGGATCGCTATCGCCTGAAGATCCCACCCCAAAATGTGGCAGTGGCAGAGGTGCAGATCAAGGCGGATAGCAATTTCGATGCCGTCATCGACCCGAAGAATGTGCGCCTAGAGGCGGAGGGCAAGCCGGTGGAGCTGGCGGAAGTGTACTGGAACGAGGAGTTTCGCTCTTTGGAGGTGGTAGCCCGTCAACCCATTGCCGCCGGCCAGGAGATCCGCTTGGTGCTCTCCAATGTGCGCAATCCCTCCGCTGCTGGCATCTACCGGGTAGAGGCGCGGGTGCGGGGGACAGAGCCCAACCCCCTCTTCCGCAAGGTGGGCAACTGGCTGATTACCATCGACGATCCCGAGCGGCTCACGTTCTAAGGGGAACTCTCCTCCGGACGGCAGCCTGGTCTATCGAGAGAGACGGTCTTTGGTGCTGGCCGACATCTGGTATCCCAATTGGTGGCAGGCCCTGATCTTGGGCATGGTGCAAGGGATCACCGAGTTCCTGCCCATCAGCAGCACAGCCCACCTGCGGGTGTTTCCAGCTTTGCTGGGCTGGCCAGATGCGGGAGCTTCGTTTGCGGCGGTGATCCAGCTGGGCAGTCTGGGAGCAGTGTTGATCTACTTTGCCTCTGACCTGCGCCAGTTGCTCCTTGGCTCCTGGAGGGCTTGGCAAGAGCGAGACTTCCAGCAGGAGTCTTGGCGGCTGCTCATGGGGATCCTGGTGGGAACGTTGCCGATTGGGGTGGCCGGATGGGCCGTCAAGGCCATTTGGGGATCCCCGCCCCGCCAGTTGTGGGTGATTGCTGCTGCCGCTATTGGCTTGGCCCTGGCTTTGGGCTGGGCAGAACGGGTGGGGAATCGCCGGCGAGGCCTAGACAGCCTAGGCATTTGGGACGGGATCTGGGTGGGGCTGGCCCAGGCCTTGGCTTTGATCCCAGGGGTATCCCGCTCCGGCGTGACGCTGACGGCGGCTCTGCTGCTCGATTTGCAGCGCTCGGCTGCCGCCCGCTACTCCTTCTTGCTGGGAATCCCCGCTCTCTTTTTGGCCGGGGTGGAAGAGTTTGTCTCCGAGTTCAGAACAGAGGCGCTGCTAGCGCAGGGGCTGGGGGCGCTCTCGGCCTTTGTCTTCTCCTACTGGTCCATCGATTGGCTCATTCGATTTTTGCAGCGCAGCAGCACCTGGCTGTTTATTGTCTATCGGATTAGTTTTGGCCTGTTCATTTTCTTGGGGCTGGCGCTGGGGTTCTTGCAACCTTAGACCGACTTCTGTCCCCGCAGAATCTGCAGCGCTTTGGGCAGGTGCTCCGCTAGGTGGACTGGATCCACCCCCGTCGGACCCCGCTCCCCCACCAGCTGGATAGCTGCCTGGGCATGCCACCACACCCCGGCACAGGCGCAACTCAGTAGCTCTGAGATCCCCATCGCCTGACCCAGTTGGGCCCTTCTGCGCGCCACTAGTCCACCAATTAAGCCAGTTAAAACATCGCCGCTGCCGCCGCGAGCCAAAGCTGGTGTGCTCTCCGGGTTTACCCAGCATTCCCCTGTGGGAGAGGCGATGATCGTCCGTGCCCCCTTCAAGACCACCACCGCCCCACTCTGGGCTGCTGCCTTTTGGGCTGCCTCGAGGCGATCCTCAAGCGAGATCCCAGGAAAAAGCCGGCGAAATTCCCCCAGGTGCGGGGTGAGGATAGCTTGGATCCCGTTTTCTGGCAGGCGCTCCACCCCCATCTCCGCTAAGGCATTGAGGCCATCGGCGTCGATCACCCAGGGGATCCCGGCCCAATCCCGCAGCAAGATCTCCAAAAGCAGCTGGCGGGTTTCCCCAAGGCCCGGCCCCACCGCCACCGCCTGGAAGGGCTTCTCAGCCACTGGGGGCAAAGAAGGGATCCCTTCCCAGTGGTGCACCAACACCTCTGGCAAAGCGCTGTGGATCAGCTCCTTCAACTCCGCCGGCGCCACTAGGGTTACCATGCCCACGCCGCTGGCGCGGGATCCCAGGCCGGCCAACACTGCCGCCCCGGCATAGGCCGTCGAGCCTGCTACCAGCAGCAGGGATCCCTGGCGGTACTTGTGGGTGTCCAAGGGCGGGTCGGGGGGGAAATGGGGCCAGGGTTGCAGCAACAACTGGGGAACCGCCTCCGCCGGGCAGGCCCAAGGGGGGATCCCAAAATCAATGCGACGCAGCTGTCCTACCCAAGGCAGAGCTGCCTCCTGCCACAGGCCCCGCTTCCAGAGGCCCAGGGCATAGGTATGGCTGGCGCGGATACAGCAGCCCCAGATCTTGCCTGTCTGGTCGTTGAGGCCAGAGGGCAGATCCAGGCTGAGGATGGGAATGCCGCTGCCGTTGGCCCACTCCACTGCCTTCGCCCAGGGATCCCCCAGGGGTCGGTTTAGGCCAATGCCAAACAGGGCGTCAATCAGTAGATCGCAGTCGGCCAACTCCTCCAGCCGATCCACAAACTCCGCCCCCAGCGCCCTGAGATAGCGAGCGTGGTCGGCAGTCAGGGGCTTGAGATCATCCGGCTTGCCCAGCCAAACCTTCACCTCCTTTTGGGCCAGCCGCAGCTCTCGTCCAACCACCAAGCCGTCGCCGCCGTTGTGCCCTGTGCCGCAGAGGATGCCAATGCGCTGCGCATGGGGGAAATCCTGCCGCAACTGGGCAAAAACGGCCAGGCCCACCTTTTCCATGAGAGCGGCCACAGGCATGCCGGCAGCGAAGATCTGCTCCTCGAGGCAGCGCATTTGGGCCGAGCTGACTAGGGCAGTGGAGGGGTCAAAGAGGGGCAGGGCGCCGCGCCGCTGGGGCGAATGGGGCTCTGTCATCGCAGTCATGGCTGAGGGGGACTTAGGGAGCTTAGCTCGATCACGTTCCCGTCGGGATCCCGAACAAACAGCGCCGCTCGCCCGGAAGCGCTTGGCTGCACCTCGTAGCCTGCCTGCAGCAGGCGGGCCTTTACCGCTTCCAGGTCTTCCACGCCCAGCGCCACATGGGGAAGGCGCCCCCACTTCGCCTTGCTGCCCCCACTGGCTGGCTGCCCTTGGTCAAGCGGCTCCTCAGTAACAATCAAGTGAATCTGAGAGGAGCCCACCTGGTACCAAGCGCCGGGAAAGTCAAAGGGAAACCGCTCTGCTTTGGGGAGGCCGAGCACCGTCCCGTAGAAATGCTCAGCCCTGGCCAGATCGCTAACCCAAAGGGCAGTATGTAAGTGCTGATAGGCAGGCATGACGCTAGGTCTTAATGAAGTTCTTCTCTGAGGGTCTGTTCCGCCTGTGCGCTAAGTTGGAGCTAGGGCAACGAGTGTTTGGCCTTGCCCAGGGGTTGGTCTATGGGATCCCGCACCAAGTTTTTCGGCACTGTCCTGGCCATGCTGGCCGTCAACAGCATCTATATGCAGTTGCAGCAGCTTGCCCTGCGGCTAGAAGAAAAAGTGAAGCCAGCTCCCTCAGAGCAAGCCTCTCCAGAGCCTCAGAGCAACGCGCAGCCGCCGGATCGCTGAGAGCCTCTGGCCCAAGTTTTCCGGAGGGTGCAACTGGCCAGGGCCGGCTTTGTCGGGATCCCCTAGAAGCCGGCTGGTGCTTTGCAAAGGGGATCAAACTCCGTACCATAGAGGAGCAGGCTCCCCTGTTTTGCGGTTTACACCTTGGGTACTCACCATGACTCAGCCCTCAGCAGCCTCTGGGCAAAAGCCGATCGTTGTCGCCCCTTCTATTCTTTCAGCCGATTTTAGCCGCTTGGGGGAAGAAGTGCGGGCAGTGGACGAGGCAGGAGCCGACTGGATCCACGTAGATGTGATGGATGGCCGCTTTGTGCCCAACATCACCATCGGCCCGCTGGTGGTGGAAGCGCTGCGCCCGGTTACGGCCAAGCCTCTGGATGTCCACCTGATGATTGTGGAGCCGGAGAAATATGTGGCCGACTTTGCCAAGGCGGGGGCCGACATCATCTCCGTTCACGCCGAGTCCAGCTCCACCATCCACCTGCACCGCACCCTCAGCCAAATCAAGGATCTGGGCAAACAGGCAGGTGTGGTGCTCAACCCGGCCAGCCCTCTGGAGCTGATTCAGTACGTGCTGGATCTGGTGGACCTGGTGTTGATCATGAGCGTCAACCCTGGCTTTGGCGGCCAGAGCTTCATCTCGGCGGTGGTGCCCAAGATTCGCCAGTTACGGGCCCTGTGCGACGAGCGGGGCTTGGATCCCTGGATCGAGGTGGATGGCGGCATCAAGGCCAGCAACGCCTGGCAGGTCATCGAGGCGGGGGCCAATGCCCTGGTGGCGGGCTCAGCCGTATTCAAGGCCAAGGACTACGGGGAAGCCATTCGCGCCATTCGCCACAGCCGCCGCCCCGAGCTGGTGACGGTTTAGGGCTTTCTTCCCGTAGGCCGGCAACGCCGCAAGCAGCCTCAGCTCAAGCCCTAGCCCGCGCAAAGCTTTAGCGCAGAGCGGCCGTCTTCTTCTGGGCAGCGGCAGGGGAGGCACCTGCTTCAGCTTGACCTAGGCAGTGAGGAGGCGCAGAGGGGGGAACAAGCGGCTGAGGCGAGGTAGGGCTGAAAAAAACCTGGCAGAAGGGCAGGCGGCTGTTGCGCTGAATGTCGGCAAGGTAAGGGGGAGGGATGGTGCCCCAGTAGGCCCTTAGGACATGCTGGTCGGGATCCTCTGGCAGCACCTGGTAGTGCAACATTAGGCGGTTATCGGGAAACCAGGCGCGAACAAGCCTTTGCAGTTGCCTGAAATTGAAGCCTGGCTCTTCCGGATTGTAAATGAGGTGCATCCCCACTAGCCGCCCGCCCATGAAGTAGGCCTCTACATAAAACCCACGGGCATAGAGGGGGGGCTCTGAGGGATCCCGCGACGGAGGGGCATCCGGCGGATAGAGGGCCTCACCGCCCGGTCGCAGTTGCCAGCGGCTCCAGCGGGGATCCTCTCGGTCGCTGGAAATAGTCTCCCAGTTGTTGGCGTGGGCGTAGCCTAAGAAGCGCTCCTCCACCATGCCTAGATAAAGCATCTCCATCTGCAAGGAGGGTCGAGCCCGCGTTTGCAACAAGGGCAGAGTGCGCACTTCTCCTTGCTTGAGCACCAAAACTTCCGCCAGGGCTGGACAAGGTTTCCACGCCAGCAACGCCGCTAGGACCCCTGCCCCAACTGCCCAGCCCAGGTAGCCGAGACCAGGCTTGACCCAGGCAAGCAGCCATGGGGCTAGCCTCGGGAGCTGGAGAGACAGCCTAAGCTGAGTGTCCAACCCAACAAAAGCTAGAACGTAAGATGAGATCACCGCAATTTCAAAGAGCCCAAAGCTGTTAGGAAGTCTATTCTAGCCACAGAGCTAAAGCCTTTTAGAAATTTTGTTGCCTTGCATAAATTTTTGCAGGTTCTGAATGTCTGCCACCCAGTACAACAAGTAACACTTCCGGCATGGTAACTCCAGGCCTAATTGTTATTGCCGGCCCCACCGCCACTGGCAAGTCACGTCAGGCGCTGCTGCTGGCCCAGCGGCTGGGATCCCCTCTGCTGAATGCCGACTCTCGCCAGGTCTACCGGGAGTTCGACATCGGCACTGCCAAGCCTACCCCCGCTGAGCGGGCCCTCTGGCCGCACGAGTTGATGGACTTTGTGGATCCCCGCCACACCTACACCGTGGCCGAGTTTCAGCAGGCGGCCCAGTCGCGCATTGCCGAGGCCCATCGGCAGGGACAGACTCCCATTCTGGTAGGGGGGACGGGGCTCTACATCCAATCCATTACCGCAGGGCTGGGGATCCCGGCAGTTCCGCCGCAGCCCGAGTTGCGCGCTCAACTAGAGACGTGGCCGCCCGAGATCCGCTACGCCTGGCTGCAGCAGTTGGATCCCGTTGCCGCCGAGCACATCCATCCCCATGACACGGTGCGCACCCTGCGGGCTTTGGAGATCATCTACACCACCGGCAAGCCAGCTTCCCGCCTGAGGCAGGCCCATCCTCCCAGCTACCCCATCCTCATCTTGGGGCTGCGCTGCCCAATGCCCCGTCTGGAACAACGCATTGCTCGGCGCACGGCAGAAATGCTGGCAGCAGGCTGGATTGAGGAGGTGAAAACGCTGCGGGAGCGCTACGGGCCAGACCTGCCCCTCTTACAAACCTTGGGCTACGCGGAGATTGGCGCCTACCTAGAAGGGCGGATCCCAGAAGCAGAGCTGCAGCCTTTGATTGTGCGGCGCACCCGCCAGTTTGCCAAGCGGCAGATGACCTGGTTTCGGGCCATGCCAGGGATCCAATGGCTGGACTGCGAGGCCGAGGATCTGCCGGAGCAAATCTGGAGCCGGGTTACGGCGTGGATGGCCGCTCAGACCAGCGCTGAAACCAGTCCTGCCGTCGCTGCGCGTCCGCCCGCCGATCCGTAAGGATCTCCAACACCCGCACCCCCTGGGTCGGCAAGGGATCCAAGGCTTGGGCCAGCTCCTCCCAGGTCTCTATCCGCCGGTGGGGGATGCCATGGGCCTGGCAGAGGAGGGCAAAATCCACGGCCTGGGGGGTGGCAAAGTAGGGCTCAAAGGGAGGGTTGGGCTCCTGGCGACCCGCCTTGGCAATGGGCAAGAGCTCAAAGATACCGCCCCCCTGGTTGTTGATGAGAAGAATCGTCAGGGATCCCTGAAGGCATTGGGCAAGACGCAGGCCACCGCAGTCGTGCAAAAAGGCCAGATCCCCGGTCAGCACCACCGTCGGGCGCTGGCGATGGGCCACCCCAAAGGCGGTCGAGAGGATGCCGTCGATGCCGTTGGTGCCGCGGTTAAAGTAAGGCCGGATATGGCGGTCGTTGGGTGGCCAAAACCACTCCACATCCCGCACCGGTGTGCTGTTGGCAATAAATAGCGGCGTCTCCGGCGGCAGGTGATGGGCCAGCCACCAGGCAATCTTGCCCTCAAACCACTCCGGCAGAGCTGCCAGCAGCCGATCCAGCTCAACCCGAGCTTTTGCTTCCGCCTGCAGCCAGGCTTGCAGAAAAGCGGTTGTTTTGGCTTTGCCTGCCGGGATCCCTGCCGCCACCTCCTCCACGGCAAAGGGCAAGTGGGTCGTGGAGTTGTGGAGAGGATCGGCGTTCTGGGGCCGAGGGTCGAGTAGCCAGGTGCGGGGTCGGGCTTGGGCCAGGGCTTGCCGCAGGGCCTTGCTGGTGGGCAAGGGTCCCAGTTGGATCACCTGCTCTGGCCAAAGATGGGGCTGCTCTCCCTGGAGGAGAAAATCGTAGGTGGTGATGAGGTAGGGGTTAAGGGAAGCGTAGTTGCGCAGGGGGGAAAGGCCTTCTGCCAACACCGGCCAGCCCAGGGCTAGGGCCAGACGGGCCACTGCCTCAGCGTAGGCGCGGGGATCCGCCGCTTGGGCCGGCCCTGCCAAGATCGCTCCCCGCTCACAGCTGCACCACTCCTGCCAAAAGGAAGCCCTCTCCATCTGAAGACTGCCCCGCAGCGCCTGGCAGGAAGATCCGGCCGGAGCAACCCCCCGAAAAAAGCTCTTCTCAAACTCCAGATTTTTCTGCCAACGGGCCAGGGGCGCGGTGCTGCTGTCAGCAATGGGAGCCAAGGGCTCCCGCAAAGGCACGTTGAGGTGCACTGGACCCGGGAAAGGGTAGAGGGCACGCTCCCAGGCGTGAATGACGGTCTGGCGCAGGTAGGCCAGAGCTTCTAGGTCGGCGCTGGGCAGGGCTAGCTCCGCCTGCCAGTTGGGGTAGTGGCCGTAGAGCTTCACCTGGTCGATGGTCTGCCCGGCGCGGCAGTGGCGCAGCTCCGGCGGCCGATCCGCCGTCAAAACCAGAAGTGGCCAACCACTTTCTGCCGCCTCGATGAGAGCGGGGAAAAAATGGGCGCCGGCGCTGCCAGAGGTACACACTAGCGGGATGGGCTGCCGCAGCTGCTGGGCCAAGCCAAGGGCAAAGAAGGCCGCCGACCGCTCATCCAGCACCGGAATGGCCTCGATCTCAGGGTGCTGCGCCAGAGCATAGGTGAGGGGGGCAGAGCGGGATCCCGGACACACCACCGCCACCCGACAGCCCAGCCGGCTCAAGGTCTCGGCCAAAACGGATCCCCAGAGGGTGTTGAGGTTGCGCCAGTCCAGCCGTTGAGGGCAAGGCGTGTCAGCCATTCCAGCCACAAGAGGTAGCGGGAAAGAACCCAAAATGGGCACATCCTGTTACTGTAGGCCCATCGACCACCCCGGGGAAGCCCCCTCTCCTATCCACCGCTTGTTATGGCCTCCTGCCGACAGGAGGAGCCGGAGGTTGGTCAAGTTTCTCGAAGGGGGGAATAATGTTTATCGACCTTTGCTGCAGCCAAGCAGGAGCGCCCATGCCCAGAAAACCCGATGGCTACCTCGTTCACATCATGCTGGAAGGGGGTCAGACCCTGCAGGTACGGGTCAAGGAAGCCAGAGAATACACAGAGCTGATCAACCAACTGATGGTGGGTGGGGACGAGTTCATCACCTTGCCC
This sequence comes from Synechococcus sp. O70.2, assembly GCF_047462135.1. Taxonomy (NCBI): domain Bacteria; kingdom Bacillati; phylum Cyanobacteriota; class Cyanophyceae; order Synechococcales; family Synechococcaceae; genus Synechococcus; species Synechococcus sp. O70.2. Next base: position 250,313 of record NZ_JANSIS010000001.1, on the reverse strand, counting down.
AAGCAAATGGACAATGAGTACATGATCGTGCGTCCCCAGCGGGTGGCCGGTGTGTCGGTGGAGGCAATCTACAACTCCAGCGTTGGTATTGACTTGTAGGAATCCCAAGAGCCAAGCCAGGGATCGCGCCCGAAGCCCCCAGCCTTGAAGCTGGGGGTGCTAGGGAGGCTTTCTACAGACTTAGATTTAGGATTGCAAGGCCGAGAAGACTATTTCTCCGGTGGCAGGAGGACTTTGTCAATGACGTGGATAATGCCGTTGGAGGCTTTGAGATCGGGGGTTGCCACCTTGGCGTCGTTGACCCGGATCCCATCCTTGATAGAGATCTCCACCGGCACTTCAGCAAGGGTAGTCACCTTACCGGCCTCTAGATTTTGAGAGAGAAGCTCGCCAGACACGACATGGTAGCTGAGCACTCGCTTCAATTTCTCCTTGTTTTCTGGCTTGAGCAAGTCGTCTAGCGTGCCTTTCGGCAGGGCCGCAAAGGCTTCATCAGTAGGGGCAAAAACGGTGAAGGGGCCCTCCTCAGAGAGCGTCTTCACCAGGTCAGCAGCCTCCAGGGCTTTGAGCAAGGTGGTGAAGGAGCCAGCCTCAGTGGCAACATCCACAATGGTTTTGGCTTTTTGGGCAGGAGCCGCAGTCTTCGCGCTTGCAGGCGCTGGGCTAGGGCTGCTGGCATGGACTCCAGGAGCCACAGCCAACACTGTGGCCGAGGCAACGGCTAAAGAGAGCGTGAAGAGCTTGCGAACCATGGAATGTAACCCTCCGTAAAGAGTAGGTTTACACTCTTTACGACGGACAGCCTCTGGCTCGAGTTCCTTACTTCCCGTGGTGGAGCTGCTAGCTGTTTAGGCGTTGCCTCTGCGGCTTGCCGAGGGATCGCCGCCGCTTTCAGCTGGGTTGGGACTGGTCAAATCGTTAAGGCGGCGCAGGATCCCCCATCCCTGCAGGGCTTCCAAGAGGGCCTCCCGCACAACGGCCACGGTTTCTTGGTCAAGGGCCAGGCGCAGATAATCCACTGCCAGCCGAGTTTGTTCGGGATCCAGATGGGGCAGGCGGCTCTGCAGCCGGCGTACCCCCAGCAGCCGCCTGTAGGGATCGGGGGAAGCAATGTCGCTAAGATCCCGCTCCCATTGAGAACGCTGCCGCTCTTGCCGGCGGCTGAGCCACTCCCAAAACAGCAGTGACAGCAAGGCAAAGGTGGCTAGCCCCTGCACAATGGCGCCCGTGGCCAGCCAGCGCTGGTTGGCTTCTGCCCAGATTGAGACTGCAAGGTAGGTGCCAAGAGTGGCGGCTGCCCCGCCCGCAACGGCTAGCAAAAGGGAGCGATTGGCTTGGCGAAACCAAGCTTGCCACTCCTGCCAGCGGCGGCTAAACTCAGGGCTGCAAGCCGCGTACACCCCTAGCATCACCCCAGTGCCCACTGCTAGGGAAAGGGCCAGGCGCCAGTGCCAAAAAGCTAGCCCCGCCAACGCCAAGCCTGACACCGCCAAAACCCGCCCCTGCGATCCCCCCAGCAGCCACCCCGCCGCTTGAGCTCCCCTTTCCTCTGCCCCTTTCTGAACCTGCTGAAGATACTCCTGCCAGGATCCCTGGCCAGAAGAGGGGCGACTGGATCCCTTCTTCACCGCTGGCAACTCTCCCAACTTTTTCTTTGCCAAGACAGGTCAACGCTTTTTCACAATCATTATGCTCTGTCGGCAGAGCGGAGATAGGCTTTCCACCCCTGAGCTTGCAACTGGGCATTTTTCTCCTGCACAGCCTGCTTGAGGTTTTCCCGGTAGGCAAGCACCCGCTGTAGCAGTTCAGGATCCCCGCTGGCTAGGATCTGCACCGCCAAGAGACCGGCGTTATAGCCGTTGCCAATGGCTACGGTAGCCACGGGGATCCCCTTGGGCATCTGCACTATCGAATACAGGGAGTCCAGCCCCTGCAGGGATTGGCTGAACACCGGCACCCCGATGACTGGCAGAGGGGTAAGGGAGGCTACCATCCCCGGCAGATGGGCCGCCCCGCCAGCGCCGGCGATGATGACGCGGATGCCGCGGGTGTGGGCGCTGCGGGCGAACTCCAACATCGCTTCGGGGGTGCGGTGAGCGCTGAGGATCTGGAGGAGATAGGGGATCCCAAACTCCTCGCACACCTGAGCGGCGGGGGCCAAGGTGGGCAGATCCGAATCGCTGCCCATTACGATGGCGACAAGAGGGGAGTCTTCCATGGCTTGCTGGCCCGTCGTAGCCGATCCATAATCGCATAGCCCAGCCCTGTCAAAACCGGGGGGGGCTCAGCCAGCAGCAGGGTGGCTGCCCCTTCGTCCAAGCGGCGCAGGCTGGCAAAGAGAGCCCGCGCTGCCGCGGCGGGATCAGGCCCCAGGCATTCAAAGGTCAGCGCAACTCCCGCCCAGTGGTGGGCAAAGCTCTCCGCCAGCGCCTGGGCATCGGCTGAGAAACTGAGGACGCCCAGGTGGGCATGTTCAGCTGTCTCCTGCCGCAACCGCTGCCACTCCTCAGGGCGGAGCTGGTCAAAGGCAACGGGCAACAACCAGAGGGGCTTGGTGGGGGCGTAGTGGCTGCTGAGCCCTCCCGGTGCTTCGGGCCTTAGGTTGCTGTCCGGTGCAGTCTGGAGGGGCAGGCCGAGATGAGCTTCCAGCACTTCCCGCGGGATCCCGCCAGGGCGCAACAGCGTGGGCGTGCCGTCAGGGCTGAGCTTAAGCACGGTCGATTCCAAGCCCACGCTGCACTCTCCTCCGTCCAAAATGTAGGGGATCCGCCCCGCCAACTCGGCATAGACCGCCTGGGCGGAGGTGGGGCTAAGGCGGCCAAAGCGGTTGGCGCTGGGGGCAGCTAGAGGCACCTGAACTGCCTGCAGCAAAGCCTGGGCCACGGGGTGGGCAGGCATCCGCAGCGCCACTGTAGGCAAGCCACTGGTGACGAGATCCAGCACCCGGGGTCCCTTGGGCAGCACCAGCGTCAGCGGGCCCGGCCAGAAGGTGTCGACAAGGGATCCCAGCCGAGCGCGGGCGGCGGCAGTAAAAGCCGACAGATCCACCAGCTCCCCGTCCAGCGCCTCAAGGCAGACCCCAGCTGGCAGGTGCAAGATCAGGGGATCGAAACGGGGGCGCTCCTTGACAGCAAAGATGGTGGCCACCGCCTGTTCGTTGAAGCCGTGGCCCGCCAGGCCGTACACCGTCTCCGTAGGCATGGCTACCAGTTGACCTTGCCGCAGGGCTTCAGCGGCTAGGGCAAGGTGCTCGGGGGTGGGGGGAAGAATCTGCGTTGGCATTGGGCAAGCTGGGGATCCCCTTCCTACCTCCATTGTCAAGCCAGGGGGAGGGCAATGTCTCCTTCTGCAGCTCAGCGCTTGCTCTCTTCCTCCACGTGGGTGTGCAGCACCCTGCCGCGTAGGGTCTTGCCCAGCCAGGGAGTGGCCTGCGAGTGGGAGCGGAGCGTGGCTGCCGAAACTGTCCAGGTATGGGTTGGATCAAAGAGCACCCAATCGCTGCCGGGCTCCAGGCTGGGCGGCTCCAACCCCAGGCAGCGGGCCGGGTAGAGGCTAAGGGCCGACCAGAGCTGTAGCGCCGTCAGCGCTCCCGTCTCCACCAAGTTCTGCCATAGCAGCGGCAGGGCCAGCTCCAGACCCATGGCCCCAGGGGGTGCGTCGGCAAAGGGCAGGGTCTTCTCCTCGTAGGTGTAGGGGGCATGATCGACGGCAATGCCCAGGCTACCGCTGCGGATCCCGGCAATGAGGGCCTCCCGGTCGGCGGCACGGGGAAGAGGAGGCAGTAGGCGCAAGTTGGGATCGTAGCCGCGCTCGAAGACAGCTTCCTCCGACAGGAGGAGGTGCATCCAGGTGGTACTGGCGGTAACCGGCAGCCCCTCTGCCTGCGCCTGCTGGATAAGCTCCAGGCTGCGGGCTTGGCTGAGGCGCATCACATGCACTGGCGGCGGCGAGGGAACGCTGCGCAGCACTTCCAGGAGGCGGGCTAGGGCGGCGGTCTCGGCACTGGCTGGGATGCCCTTTAGCCCCAGGCGCAGAGCCCATACCCCCTCGTAGAGACTGCCCGAACCACCTAGGGTGGGATCCCAGGCCCAAACCAGCAGGGGCTTGTTCCAGGGCCGCAAGTACTCCAGAGCTTGTCGCACCAGGGCCAGGGAGCGCAGCGACTCTGCTCCCCCAAGCCGGGCCACAAAGCCAATGGCTCCAGCGCGGGCCAGCTCTCCCCAAGGGCTGGGAGCTTCTTCCCGGCCACCCAAGCTCAAGGCAGCCCAGGGCAGCCAGCGAGGATCCCCAGGCCGGCGACGATAGCGACCTAGCTGCTCTGGCTGATCCAGCACGGGAAAGGCTGCTGTCCCCGCAAGAGGAGTGGGCAGCAGGCCAACTTGGGTAAAGCCGCCTGCCCGCGCCGCTGCTGCCAAGGAAGTGAGAGTCTCGCGGCCAGCGGAGAGGCCATTGTCTTCCAGCTCGCCACTAGAGGTGTACAAATCGATCAGGCCTGGGCCCAGCACCCAGCCGGCGGCGTCCAGACGGGGGATCTTGGCGGGGATTGCCGTTGCCTCGACAAGCAGGAGGCGGCCCCGACGTAGCCAAACGTCAGCCACGCCGTCGCGCTGGCGGCAGGGATCCAACAGGCGTACCCCTTGGAGGCAAATGTCTGGCAAACCCAGGTCGGCAAGGAGAGGGGATCCCATCTCTTACCCCCTAGAGAGCGCCCGCCGTGGTGCAGTCGAAAATCTGGCCGGACAGGTGGGTGGTGAGGTTGAGCACTCTTAAGACTGGGGCACCCTCCTTTCCTTCCGGGTAGTCGATGACGGTAATGCCGCCATTGCCTTGCTTGAAGATCCAAAAGGCATGGGGAGAAAGGTCGAACAACTGGCAGATGATGGCTTTGTTGATGGCATCATGGGCTACCACCACTGCCGTACCTTCAGGAAACTGAGCAGCAGTAGTGGCCAAAATTTCTTCCCAGGCTGAGCGGGTGCGGGCCCAAACTTGGTAGAGATTTTCCCCGTTGGGCATCTGCACAGCCGCAGGATCCCGCTGCCAGCGCTCCAGCTCGCCGGGGTATTGGGCCTCCACCTCGCTCTGCAGCTTGCCCTCCCAGTCGCCGTGGCAGATTTCTTGCAGCTCCACCATTGGACGCAGAATGAGGTTGGGGTGGTAGCGGCAAATGGCATCAGCAGTAGCCCAGGGCCGCTTGAGGGGGCTGGAAAAGGCTAGATTCAGCGGCTGATCCGCCAGAAATTCGGCTACCTTGGCTGCCTGCTCCTCGCCGGTGGCGTTGAGGGGGATATCCCGCTGCCCCTGGAAGCGTTGCTCCCGGTTCCACTGCGTCTCTCCATGGCGCACCAGCAGAATGCGCATCCCCTGCTTGCGCTGGGGCAGGGATTGGCCCAGATGGGCGGTGATGTTCCAGGATTCCAGTTGGGGTGGCCCCCCCAGGCCCTGGGGAAAGTTGAGGACGCTAATGGCACAGTTGTTTTGCCCCAGGCGGTGGTAGTGGACTGGCCCCAAGCCAATGGCCGTGCTGACCAGGGCACGGTTGAGGCCGCTGTGGCCGACGATAAGAACGTTGAGGGGATGCTTAGGATCCTTCCCTCGCTCTGAGCGGGGATCCGCCTGCACCTGCTCAGCCAACTGTTGCCAAAAGCCCTGGGCTTGCTGCCAGAGATCCCGCACCGGAAAGCGTCCCCCTAGCTCCAGCTCCTCGGGATGGTACCGCCATCGGGAGTACTCTTCTGGGTACTTTTCCTTCACCTCGGCAAAGGTCAGGCCTTCCCACTCCGTTAGGTCAATCTCCCGCAGCTGCTCGCTAATCAACAAAGGGACCCCCGCTCGCTCCTTGAGAAGAATGTGGGCAGTGTCGAGGGCGCGGGAGAGAGGGCTAGAGTAGACGTAATCCAAAGGGATCCCGGTCAGGGCCTCAGCTAGCCGTTGCGCCTGCGCTTCTCCACTGGGGGTGAGGCGAGAGAGATCGGAGCGACCTTGGATGCGATTTTCGACGTTGAAGGTGCTCTCACCGTGGCGCACAAGCAGGATGCGCAGGGCAGGCTGAGCCATCGTTTGCACCGGTTGAACTCGAGAACACCTTACTAGAGTATCGCCTAGAGCCCTGCTGTGGGGTTTGGCTGGCCTCCCTAGAGATGAGCCGCTCACAAAGGGGTAAGCCGCGCTAGGAAAGCCCCCTCCGCCTCCTGGTAGAGAATTTGTCCTTGCCAGCCGTTGGCGTGGGCATAGTGCAGCAGGGTTTCTGGGTCCACAAAAAGCCAGGGGAAAGGATCCCCGCGCCGGCCGTTGTACTCAGCCACAAAGTTCACTACCTTGGTTTCTGCTTTCCCCCCCTCTAAGTCCCTAGGAACGGTCGGCTCTGGATCCTGCAGCAGATCCTCCAGACGCGCCGAGTCGCCCTCTTCGCTGAAGTCGCTGAGCTCGGTAGAGTCCACAAGCAACTGGCCGGTGGGCTGAATCCAATGGCGAGCCCGGCACAAAAAACGCTCCAACCCCTCTAGGGATCCCAGGAGGCCAGCGCCGTTCATCAGCAATAGCAGCGTGTCGAAGGGCTCTTCCGGCCCTGCCCAGTGGAAAAGATCGGCAGCAATGCGGCAGCGCACTCCCCGTTCGGCCATGATCTGCAACGCCACGGGCGAGCGATCCAAGGCAGCCACGGCCAATCCTTCCTCCTGCAGCAGCAGGCTGTGGCGGCCCGTGCCGGCGCCGATGTCCAGCACCCGACCGCGACAGAGATCCAAAGCCATGGCCTCCACCTCCGGCAGCTCTTGGGTGAAGAACACCTCGGGGGAGACCACCTGGGGCTCTTCCGCCAACGGGATCCCCTCCAGGCCGTAGGCATGCAAGAGCAGGGATCCCTTGGCCTGGCCTCGGTGCCAGTCCCATAGGGCTTGCTCTAAGGGATCCTGAAGTGGGTAATTCTCGACAGCCTTTATCATGGAAGGGGAAAGCTAAACCATTGACCCGATGGCCATCGTCGCCTTTCTTTACGGTGCCGCTATCGTCCTTTTGCTGATTGCAGCAGTGGTTTGGGCAACATCTCGGCAGTTCAATGTGGAGACCGAGACGCAGATCGGCACCTCGCCAGAAGAGCCCTCCGAGACCTCATCCGTTCCCATTTCCATTGTGGAGCAGCTAGAGCGCCAATACCGCAACAGCCCTTCCTAGCGTCCCCACCCTTAAGTTATTCTTCGAGAAGCCTCTGAAAGTCCTTGAAAAGACGGGTTTTTGAGGATCCCTGAGGGCGCGATCAGTGTCTTTGCTGGCCGAAGGTCGGCGTTTTCTTCCCTGAATCATGGTTGTCAAGTCTCCGCCACCCATTGTCTACATCGTCCTGGGTCTATTGCTACTCTGGGGCGGTCATCGTGCTTGGCGGGCGGGCTATGTTCGCTGGCCGCAAGGGATCCCTCTGCCTCAGGTGTCGCTGCCAGGGTTGGGGGGTGGAGCACAAGATCTGCTCCTGACCAGCGGCGAGCGCACCTTGTTTGCCGATAGCAGCCCCACGGCCACGGCAGCGGCGGAGCTATTGCGCCAAGGTAACCTCAGCGCGGCCATCTCGGTGTTGGAGATGGGTCTGCAAAGCAACCGCAACGACCCAGAAGCTCGCATTTTCTTGAACAACGCCCGCGCCCAGCAGCAGGGCAGTCCCTTGAGCCTGGCGGTGGTGGTGCCCATCTCCAGCAACCCCAACCGCGCCAAAGAGACCCTGCGCGGGGTGGCGCAAGCTCAGGAGGAGCTTTTCCAACAGGGGGGAATCGGAGGACGGCTGCTGCGGGTAGTGATTGCCGACGATGGCGATAACCCTGAGCGAGCAGCAGCGGTGGCCAAAGCCCTGGTGGCGCAGCCTGAGATCTTGGGGGTGATTGGCCATAACACCAGCGATGCCACCCTGGCTGCAGCCGAGGTTTATCAGCCTGCTGGCTTGGCGATGATCTCCTCCACCTCCACCAGCACTCGCATCAGCATGCTGGGGGATGCCATTTTTCGCACCGTGCCCTCGGATCAAGTGGCTGGCACACAACTGGCCCGTTATGCTCTCAACACGTTGCGGTTGCAAAGGGTGGCCATCTTCTACAACCCCAACAGCGCCTACAGCTCCAGCCTGCGGGACGCCTTTGCCTCCACCCTGACCAGCGAAGGGGGCATCGTGCTGGCGGAGTTCGACTTATCGGCGTCGGACTTCAACCCCCAGGCCAGCCTGCAAAGGGCCGTCGGCCAAGGAGCCCAGGTAGCTTTTTTAGCTCCCACGGCTTCCGTAGCCGAAAAAGCGCTGGCCGTAGCCCGCGAGAACGCTGTAGCTGGTAAGCCCCTTGCTCTTCTGGGCGGCGATGTGCTCTTCAGCCTCACCACATTGCAAGAAGGGGGAGCAGCGGTAGAGGGCTTGGTGGTGGCGGTACCCTGGCATCCCCAGGTGCCGCGCAACCGCGGCTTTGCCCAGAAGGCAGCCCAGCTCTGGGGAGGGCAGGTGAGCTGGCGCACCGCTCTGGCTTATGATGCCACCCGGGTTTTCTTGCAAGCTTTCAGCCAAGGAGCCACCAGCCGCAACGCTGTGCTGGCCCGTTTGCAGGATCCCAACTTCCTCCTCCAGGACGGGGCTTCGGGAGAGGTGCGCTTTTTGCCCTCCGGCGACCGCAATGCTCCCTATGTGCTGGTGCGGGTTGAGCCCGGCAACCGCTCCGGTACCGGCTACGATTTCGTGCCTCTCCCCTAGGGATCCCGGCAGGCGCTACAGTGGGGGATGCTCTCAATCTCCTCAGAATCGAATGGATCCCATGCCCACTCGGATCACAGCCTGCTTTCAGGCGCTGCGCAGCCGTGGTGAAAAAGCCCTCATCCCCTACCTCACCGCCGGGGATCCCAACTTGGAAACCACCTTTGAGGCTTTGCAGGTTCTGGATCAGAGCGGCGCCGATCTTATCGAGCTGGGGGTGCCCTACTCGGATCCCCTGGCCGATGGGCCGGTGATCCAAGCAGCAGCTAGCCGTGCTCTCCGGCGGGGCGTGACCCTGGGCGCCATTTTGCAGGGGTTGCAGGGCCTCTCGCTGCAGGCCCCTCTCATCCTCTTTACCTACTATAACCCCATCTACCAGCTCGGCATTCCCACCTTTGTGCAGCAGCTGCGCCGGGCCGGCTGTGCCGGCTTAGTCGTCCCCGACCTACCCCTAGAAGAGGCTGAACCCCTGCGGGAAGCGACGCAGGCAGAGGGGATCGACCTCATCTTACTGGTGGCCCCCACCAGCCCCCCTGAGCGCATGAGGCGCATCGCCCAACACTCCAGCGGCTTTGTCTACCTGGTCAGCACCACCGGCGTTACCGGCGAGCGATCCACTCTGGAGCAGCGGCTCCCTGCCTTGCTGCAGCAGTTGCGCCAATCCACCTCCCTGCCGATTGGGGTGGGCTTCGGCATCTCTACCCCCGAGCAAGCCCGCCAGATCGCCCTCTGGGGAGCAGATGCAGCCATTGTTGGCAGCGCCTTTGTGCAGCGGCTGACCAGAGCTCCCACCCCTGCCCAGGGGCTGCAACAGATTGCCTACTTCTGCCGCGATCTCAAGGCTGCCCTGCAAGGAGTGGGAACTCTGCACCTTTGACGGCTGCAGCCGGAGCCCTCAAAGGGAATGAAACAAATATTTACATCCTTTTAGCCCCCTGCCGGCCAATTCCCTGCTCGCTGGACTCTAGAACTGGAAACTCGGCAGCCGACTAGACCTTTCGGTGTCGGCTTGTTTGTAAATCTTCACAAAATCCTCATCGCTCCCGCGCTATAAAATTGACCTGGATGCTCGGCTGTCTGAAGGTTGCAGGAGTTCTCGACCGATCTCAAACTCTGGGGCTTCAGTGGGGGAGTTTCAAGCAACCTCCACGGGATCCCCGGTTTTTGGGAAACGGATTCCGCATCCAGCAAGGCTCGGTAGCTGGCTTTTGAGAGGATCAGCCAGTCGCTCATCCTTGACTTTGGAAAAAAACAAAAGGAGATCCATTATGCAAGACGCCTTTACCCGGGTGATTACTCAGGCAGATGCACGTGGGGCTTTTCTAAGCGAACAAGACTTTGCCCGTTTGGAAGCTTTGGTGGCAGAAGGCAACAAGCGCCTGGATGCCGTCAATCGCATGACCAGCAACGCTGCCCAAATTGTGGTCAACGCAGCCCGTTCTCTGTTTGCCCAGGAGCCAGATCTCATTGCTCCTGGCGGTAACGCCTACACTAACCGTCGCATGGCTGCTTGCCTGCGCGACCTTGAGATTATCCTGCGCTACATTACCTACGCCACCTTGGCAGGGGACAGCTCAGTGCTGGAAGATCGCTGCCTGAACGGTCTGCGAGAAACTTACATTGCGCTGGGGGTGCCCACCAGCTCCATGGCCAATGCCATTGCGGCTATGAAGAGGGAAGCTCTGGCCAAGATCATGGATCCAAACGGCATCACCCCTGGCGACTGCTCAGCAATCCAAAGCGAAGTGGCCAGCTACTTCGATAAGGCGGCTGCTGCCATTCTGTAAGGTATCTCGGTTTTTGGCGAGGGTCAGTTTCTTTCATAGCCAGCCGGGAATCTAACGGGGCAGTAAAGGAGCTGCCTGTTGGTTGCTTTTACTAACAGTCAACGTATTGAGGAGTTGCAAATGAAAACCGTTATCACCGAAGCAATTGCCGCTGCTGACAATCAAGGGCGCTTTCTCAACGCCAGCGAGCTGCAGGCGGTGAGCGGTCGCTACCAGCGGGCTGCTGCCTCCCTAGAAGCGGCTCGGGTGTTGACCCAGAACCAGCAGACGCTGGTGCGCGAAGCGGTGCAGGAAGTGTTCAAGCGCTTCCCCTACTTGAGCCAGCCGGGTGAAATGGGGCATGGCGAGGTCTTCCAGGCCAAGTGTGCCCGTGACATCGGCTACTACCTGCGCTTTATCACCTACTCGCTGGTTGCCGGTGGCACTGGTCCTCTCGATGAATACCTGGTGGCCGGTCTGCGGGAAGTGAACCGCGCTTTTAACCTTTCCCCCAGCTGGTACATTGTGGCTCTGCAACACATGAAGAGCCGTGCTCTGGGCATGCTGAAGGGCCAAGCGGCCAATGAAGCTGCCATCTACTTCGACTACGCCATCAACGCCCTTAGCTAGGGGAGGCTAAGCTAGGGCTCCTTAGGCAGGAGGGCAATTCCTTCTAGCAGTTTGCCTGGCAGGCAGCAGCCTGGAGAAAGCCGGGTTGCTTGCCTGCAGGCTCAAGCCAGAGGGAAAGCATTCCTAAACTTGCTGCAAAGCAGCTTGATAGCGCTTTGGAAAAGCTCCTTTTTGCCCATGCGACTTTGATAAGCGGGAGTGTTAACAGCGGGGGAAAGCCATGTTTGGTCAAAGCACCAGCAGCCCGGAAGCTCTAACGGAAGCCGGTAGCCGGGTTTACAAGATTGAGTACACTGGCCTCCTTAACCCGCCCGATGCCCTGACCACCTCAGCGAAGGTACGCCGCAGCACTGCTACGCTTACAGTTCCCTACAGCCGGCTGTCTGCTGAGATGCAGCGCATTCTCCGGATGGGTGGCAAGGTTCTCCGGGTTACTCCTCTTACGGGATCTCCTACTTCCCAGTGAAGGATCTGGCTGCGCTGGAGCGTGGCTCTGGGCAAGCAGTCGTTGAGAGAGCTGCCCTAGTTACATGAACGGTTCGGCAACAGCTCGCATAGCCTCCAACACGGCGGTGCTGCCCCAGCAGCTTACCTGGGAGCAAGCAATAGCTTGGCTGCAAGGAGACGATCCGCAGGATCGCTACTATGCAGCCTGGTACCTGGGCACGACTCGCGAGGCGCGGGCAGTGGAGCCTTTGCTATTGGCGCTGCAGGACGAGCGGGATCGCACGGCGTTGGGAGGCTATCCGCTGCGGCGTAGTGCCGCTAAAGCTCTAGGGCAAATTGGCGATGTCCGGGCGGTACCTGGGCTAATTGAGGCGCTTAGCTGTAGCGATTTGCTGGTGCGAGAAGAGGCGGCCTACGCTCTAGCCCAGTTGGGAGATAAACGGGCGGTGCAGCCTCTTTTAGCTTTGTTAAGGTCGCAAGAGGAGCAGCCTTGGGAGGCTTTCATTGAGGCGCTGGGCCACCTCAACGCCACAGAAGCGGAAGCAGCCATTCGGCCCTTCTTAGATCACCCCTCAGAAAGAGTGCGCTCGGCAGCAGCTTGGGTACTCTATCGCTTTACCCAAGCGGAGGAGCTGACCCAGATTTTGGTGGCGCTGCTAGCCCACCCTAACTTTAGCTTGCGCCAGGCGGCCCTCTTTGATCTGGCTGAATCGGGCTGGCTAGCGGGGGCATCCCTGCTGGCAACCGCCAACGTAGCCCTCAACCTGCGCCTCAATGCTTTAAAGCGGCTGTTTGACGTGGCCTTGCAGTTGGGGTGGGTGCCGCCAGATCAGGTGGCAGCGGCAATTATCCCCCAGCTGGACAAGCTGTTTTAGACCTGGAACCTCTAACCTTACTACCTTAGCTTCTAGGCTGGTCATGTCCTCTTCATCAGCTGCACAAGGGCTTCCTCCTGCTGTGGCCCAACTGGCTACCCAGCTGGAGCAGGCCACTTCAGAGGCAGAGCTGCTGGGGGTGGTGCGAGCCCTGGGATCCCTAGGGCAGGTAGAAGGGATCCCCCTGCTCATTCGCGCTTTTGGCTTCAACCGTCCTGCTGTAGGGGAGGCGGCTCTGGAGGAGGTGCTGCGCTTTGGAGAAGCGGCAGTACAGCCCTTGCTGGCCAACATTGACGGCTTTGACTACGGGGCGCGGGCCTACTCGGTGCGAGCTTTAGCCCGCATTGGCCATGGGGATGCCTACCCCTTTTTGGTCGAGGCCATTGTGGCCGATTTTGCCCCCAGCGTGCGGCGGGCAGCAACGCGCGGGCTGGGACGGGTGGCTGCCCAGCGACCCCTGTCCGATCAAGAGCAAGCTTTGCAGCTACTGCGGCAATGCCTGGGGGATGCCGATTGGGGAGTGCGCTATGCCGCCGTTGCAGCCCTAACGGATCTAGCCCGCCTGGGAGAACTTTCTCTGCGAGCTGCTGCCGAGGCAGCCCTTCAGATAGCTTTGCAGGATGCGGATCCTCTGATCCCTCTCCGCGCTCGCCTAAGCCAGCAGGAACTGGCTAGGGAGGCGTAGGCTCTCTTCTTTGTTGTTTGTTTCTTGTTAGGAGCACAGCCTATGTCTCTTCCGTTGATTGCCGATCGCCCCACTACGCAAAACGAGCGGGTAAACCGCTACTTTGTACCCAGCGACGAAACTCCGCCCGTCTACCGCCCCGATGACCCGGCGGGCATTGAGAATGTTATCCGCGCCGCCTACCGCCAAATCTTCAGCGAGCACCTGATGCTGGAGAGCTACCGGCAGAAAGCGCTGGAATCCCAGCTGCGCAATGGAGCAATTTCGGTAAAAGAGTTTATCCGGGGCCTGGGCAAGTCGGAGGTCTACCGCGACTTGGTCATGGTTCCCAACGACAACTACCGCTTCGTTGAGATCACCTTCCAGCGCTTCCTGGGTCGGCCCACCTACAGCCAAATGGAGCGCATCAAGTACTCCATCATTCTGGCCACCCGCGGCCTAGACGGCTTTATCGACGCCATTGTCGATAGCGAGGAGTACGACGCTGCTTTTGGGGACGATGTGGTGCCCTACCAGCGCCGCCGCCTTTCGGAGAAACCGACCAACTTGGTTACCCCCCGCTACGGAGCCCGTTGGCGGGATATCTCCGGCGTGAGGCCCTCGGCTCGGGAGGTGGTGCGCACCTATCGGGTTGTTCGCTTGCCTAAGCCCGGCGATCCGGAGAACTTCCTCAACATGGCTCGCATGCTCAACCCCAAGCCGGCAGCGCGGCAAAACATTAGCGTCTTCGATCTGAAGATCCCCGACATGACCACCAACCGTCGCTAGCCCTAGACAAGCTCTCTAGGACAATTGCTTGCGGGACTGCCGAGCCGATGCTCCGAGGCTGTTTGGCTGGGGGGCTCGGCAGTTCGGTTGCGGCAAGATTCGTTATAATCTGGGTGATGCTTCTTAACACTTGGGCTGCATGAGGAATCCCGTTGTGCGAGCTTTTTTCGTCGGCAAAGCAGTGGCCGATGTTCTGCGCGAGCGTTGGGAAGGCGCTCTTGCCGACCTTGCTGCGGAGGTGGGCAAGCTATGGGCAGAGCTGCAGGAGGGCTGGCAGACTTTTGCCCAGGATGTCATGGCCCGAGCTGAGGCGGAAGCATCGCTAGCTACCCAAGAAATGGCCTCGTCCACCTACAAGGTGGAGGATTTGCAGGCAACTCTAGATGACCTGCGGGCCGAGGTGGCGCAGCTACGCTCTGAGTTGCAGAAGTACCGGAATCGAAACGCTTGAAGGCAAGCACAGCAAAGGGATCCAAGCCTGCTAAGCCCTATACCGCCTACCGGTGGGCCCGAGAGAACTACAGCCGCTGGGGCCGTCTTTTCGACATCTGGCGCTTTGTGCTGACCTGGCTCTTCTATCTCTGGCTGGATCAGCAGGCCTGGAGCTATGGGGGGCAGCCCACGCCAGAGCGAAAGGCTAAACGCCGCCGCGCCCGAGCCATTTGGATCCGCGAGACGTTGCTCCACCTCGGCCCTACCTTTATTAAGGTGGGGCAGTTTTTCTCCACCCGCGCCGATCTCTTCCCCTCCGAGTACGTCGAGGAGCTGTCCAAGCTGCAGGATCAGGTGCCCGCCTTTGGTTACGAACAGGTGGCGACCATCGTGCAGCAGGAGCTCGGCAAGCCCATTGAGCAGATTTACAGCTACTTCGATCCCACCCCTTTGGCGGCAGCCAGCTTGGGGCAAGTGCATCGCGCCAAGCTAAAAAGCGGCGAAGAAGTGGTGGTGAAGGTACAGCGGCCGGGCTTGGTGCAGCTATTTACCATTGACCTGGAGATCGGTCGCGGCATTGCTGAGTTTTTTCAGCACCACACCCCGTGGGGTGGAGCGGGCCGCGACTGGATTGGCATCTACGAAGAGTGTCGCCGCACCCTCTGGGAGGAGGTGGACTATCTCAACGAGGGCCGCAACGCCGACACTTTCCGCCGCAACTTTCGCGACGTGCCCCAGATTGCTGTTCCCAAGGTGTACTGGCGCTACACCTCCCCCCGTCTGCTGACATTGGAATACCTGCCAGGGATCAAAATTAGCGACTACGAGGCGCTGAGCGCGGCGGGATTGGATCGCAAGGCTTTGGCCCGCTTGGGGGCGGAGGCCTATCTGCGGCAACTGCTCAAAGACGGCTTTTTCCACGCCGATCCCCACCCCGGCAATATTGCCGTCAAGCCAGATGGCACGCTGATCTTCTACGACTTCGGCATGATGGGGCGCCTTCGTCCCGGCATCAAGGAAAAACTGGCAGATATGCTAGCAGCAGTGGTGGCCAAGAATGCCGACCAGGTGGTGGCCCTGCTGGTGGAGCTGGGTGTTCTAGTACCCACTGCCGATCTGGCACCAGTACGCCGCTCGGTGCAGTACCTTCTGGATCACTTCCTAGACAAACCCTTCTCCAGCAAGCTGGACGAGATCTCGGTGGCGGCCATCAGCGAAGACCTCTACGAGCTGGCCTATGAGCAGCCGTTTCGCTTCCCCGCCACCTTTACCTTTGTCCTGCGAGCCCTCACGACCCTGGAGGGGCTGGGAAAAGGGCTGGATCCAGAGTTTAACTTTATTGAGGTGGCCAAGCCTTTTGCAGAGGAGCTCATGAACAGTAGCCACCCCGAGAGGGAAACCCTGCTGGCTCAGGTCAGCCGCCAGGCGGTAGAGTTTACCAGCACCAGCCTCAGCCTGCCCCGCCGCCTGGAGACGGCCTTAAGTAAATTGGAACAGGGGGAGCTGCGCCTGCGGGTTCGCTCCATTGAGACGGAACGCCTGCTGCGTCAGCTCAACTCGACGGGCTGGGGCACCACTTACGCGGTGCTGTTTGCAACTTTTTTTCTTAGCGCCACGCAGCTATTTTTGGCTGGGCATGCTACTTTAGCGATGGTCACCCTGGCCTTGGCTGTCTTGGCCGCCGCGGCGCTGCTCAGGGTACTCTTAAAGGCAAAGGAATTGGATCGGCTGAGGTGATGCGACGCTATGCTGGCGCTACGGATCCGGGCAAGGTTCGCAGCGGCAATCAGGATGCTTACTACTGCGATCCGGAAGGTCGCTACTTCATCGTTGCCGATGGCATGGGTGGACATGCAGCAGGAGCCGTAGCCAGCCAGCTAGCAGTTGAGACCATTCGAGCCTATTTGGATCGAGGCTGGGAGATGGTGCCGGCGCCCAAGCTCCTCAGCGAAGCAGTGGAAGCCGCCAACGAGGCCATTCTCAAAGATCAGCGGGAAAACCCGCAACGGGCAGACATGGGCACCACTGTGGTGGTGGCGATGGTGGATCCCAACAACAATTGCTGGAGTGCTCACATCGGCGACTCCCGCCTCTACCGCCTGCGCGGATCCCAGCTGCAGCAGATGACGGAAGATCACACGCTAGTCGCCCGCTCGGTTCGCCAGGGGGAGTTAACCCAAGAGCAGGCCCGCATCCACCCCTGGCGGCACATCCTTGAGCGCTGCCTGGGCCGGCCTGACACAGGGCCACCTGCTATCCAACCCATTACCCTGCTTCCTGGGGATCGCCTCCTGTTGTGCAGCGATGGACTAACCGAGGAGCTGGACGACGAAGTCATTGCCGAATATTGCTTGAAGGTGCCAGACCTGGAGCAGCTTGTCCTGGAGTTAATCGAGGCAGCCAAAGAGCGAGGGGGTCGGGACAACATCACGGTCGTCATTGCCGAGTACGCGTGACGTCCTCCCCTCAATGAAGGTTGGCCTTACCCCAAAATCCAACGAGTGGGAGCTGCGCTGGCAGTGAAAAGCAGGGGCTTGCCAGTCATCTCCCCAGCAAACCCCTACTCGTCGAAAACAGCAGCCCAGTCTTTAGCTCTTCGGCTCAAACACCTTCAAGTCTACGATCTTCCCGCCCTTGAAGGTCCAGTGGGCAAAGGTTCCGGCTACGTCTCCCTTTTCATCGAAGTCCAGCGAGCCAGAAGCGCCAGTGTAATTGATGTCTTCCCCTTTCTTCAGCAGCTCCACCGCCTTGGCCCACTCGCCAGGCAGGATTTCGGTGCCAGGGGGATTGGCCACTTGCCGCAGGGCATCGCGGATAGCAGTGCCATCGGTGCTGCCCGCTTTTTGGATGGCCAGAGCCAGAAGGAAGGCAGCATCGTAGGCAGTGTCGATGTAGGGAGTGGGGGGCACTTCCCCGTAGGCAGCTTTGTAGGCTTGAACAAAGCTCTGGTAAGCCTTGGTGTCAGTGCGGGCCTGGGGCGAAGTGCCAATGGATCCCTCTAGCTTGTCTGCCCCCACCTGGGCAGCCAGATCAGGAGAGCGCATGCCGTCTGTTAAGACAAAGCGCTTAAATAGCCCCCCTTCCAAGGCTTGCCGCAAGATAACCGCGCCGTTTTCTGGATAGCCAATGACCACCAGCGCCTGGGGGTTCCCTTCCTTGAGCTGATCCAGCTCGCCGCGGTAGGAAGCTTTGCCTGGCTCGTAGGGGACGGCCTTGGTGATCTTGCCCCCCCGCTTCTCAAAGGCAGCCTTGAAACTGTCGGCTAGACCCTGGCCGTAGTCGTTGTTGATGTAGATAACAGCCAGGCGATCCAGCTTCTCTTCACGGGTAATCTGCGCTAGGGCTACCCCTTGGAAAGCATCGGAAGGAACGGTGCGGAACAAAAAGTCATTGTCGTCCAAGGTGGTGATGGTGGGCGCGGTAGAGGCCGGTGAAATTTGCGGAATCTTGCTGGGAACCGTGACTGTCGTGGCCACCGGAATGGTAACACCACTGCCCAAAGCGCCAACAATGGCGGCCACCTTCTCCACGTTCACTAGCCGCTTGGCCGCATCAATAGCCGGCTGCGCTGAAGTTTGGTCATCCGCCTCCACCACTTGAATTTGAGATCCAAGGACGCCGCCAGCTTCGTTGATCTGCTTGAGGGCCAGCTTGATGCCCTTGAGGCAGTTCTCCCCATAGGCCTGCAGGTCGCCCGTCAAAGACAGCAGCGCTCCTATCTTAATCGGGGCTTTGGCTGCTTGCTGAGCTGTGCTTGGCAGCAGGGTGGTGGCCAGTGCTGCTGCTGTCAGGGCTGCCGCCGTCGCGAAGGCCCGCCGGGTCAGTTTGTGCATGGGAGACATAACCAAGAACCTCCAATGAGCTCCAATGAGGGAATAAAACTGCAATTCTCAAAGGTCGATGGTATAGAAGTAGACGTTAGCCCACCTCAAAGGGTTCCCTCCAAGAGCCAACCCAACCCCTGCCAGGGGGCTTCTTGGCAAGCCTATCGGCGAGTTTGGTTAAATAAGCTTCTTTACCCTACGACGAAAGCTCATAAAATAGTGAATCTACTAGGGAATGGAGCTTTCCCAGGGTAGCGGTGTGATCGTTATTGACAACATCTCCAAACAGTTTGGCGGCGTCAATGCCCTAGATCACTGTTCCTTCCGCATCGAAGCTGGTCGGATCACGGGCTTGATTGGTCCCAACGGGGCGGGGAAAACAACTCTTTTCAACATCATTGCCGGTTTTATTCGGCCCAATAGCGGACGCATCTGGCTAGATGGGGAAGACGTCACGGGCTTGCCTCCCCACCAGTTGTTTCAACGTGGGCTGGTGCGCACCTTCCAGATCCCGCGGGAGTTTGGCCGCATGACCGTTCTGGAAAACTTAATGGTTGTTCCTCCCCATCAGGCTGGAGAAAACCTATTTAACGCCTGGTTCCGCTGGCGGCGAGTACAGCGGCAGGAGCGCCAGCTTCAGGCTCGGGCTGAAGAAGTTTTGGAACGGCTCAACCTCATCCACCTGCGGGATCAACTGGCAGTCAACCTTTCGGGCGGGCAAAAGAAGCTGCTGGAACTGGGACGCACCCTGATGACCGATGCGCGGGTCATCCTCTTGGACGAGCCGGGGGCTGGGGTCAACCGCACGTTGCTGGCAGACCTAATCCGCTTTATTGAGTACCTCAACCGCGAGCGCGGCTGCACCTTCTGCATCATTGAACACGACCTGGATCTGGTGACCCGCCTTTGCCACCACGTGGTGGTCATGGCGGGGGGAAGGGTGTTAACCCAGGGACCCATGCAGGAAATTCGGCAAAACCCTGCCGTGCGCGAGGCCTATTTGGGATCCATCGCTTTAGCAGATGCCCTCAGCTCGGAACCGGCCTCCACCCTCTCGCCGGAGGGATCCCCGCCATGACTCCTTTGCTCGAGATTCAAGATCTCTATAGCGGCTACCGCGGCGTGGACATCCTCAAAGGGATCCGCCTCAAGGTCAACCCGGGGCAAATCGTGGTGATCATCGGCCCCAACGGAGCAGGCAAATCGACAGTGCTTAAATCCCTCTTTGGGTTGGCCACCATCCGCTCGGGCCGAGTGCTGTTCCAAGGTTCTGACATCACGCATCTTGCTGCCGAGCAACTGGTGCGGCGGGGGATCGGCTTTGTGCCTCAGACCAACAATGTCTTTCCCTCCCTCACCGTCGAGGAAAACCTGGAGATGGGAGCCTTTATCCGGCGCGACGACTACACTGCCCAACGGGAGCGGGTTTACGAGCTGTTTCCGCCGCTAAGGGAAAAGCGAAAGCAAGCGGCGGGATCCCTCTCCGGCGGGCAGCGGCAGATGCTAGCCATAGGGCGGGCGTTGATGGCGGAGCCGCGACTGTTGTTGCTGGATGAGCCGACAGCCGGCCTGTCGCCGCTGTATGTCGAGCAGACCTTTGCCCTCTTGCAAGAAATCAACCGCCTTGGCGTCAGCATCCTGATGGTGGAGCAAAATGCCAAGCAGGCCCTGAGCTTAGCGGACTGGGGCTACGTCCTCTCGATGGGAGAAAACCGCTTTGAAGATACTGGCCCCAACTTGTTGCGCAATCCCCAGGTGCTGGAGCTGTTTTTAGGGGGCTGAGGCAGGGGCTAAACAGAGCTAGCCAGCTGCAGCTGGCGCAATTGGGCTGCTTGCTTGAGAAGGGCTTCCACGAAGCTCATCGCTTCCTGGGCGGAGTGGCCGGCAGCTAGTTGGGCCAATTCTTCCCGGCGCTCTTCTTCTCCCAGAGGATCCACCCGCACGCAAGTTCGCCCTTCTTGCACCACTTTGTGAACCCGCAGGTGGTGATCCGCTAGGGCAGCAATCAAGGGTTGGTGGGTAACGCAGAGAACCTGGCGGCTACGGGCAAGCTGGTGCAGTTTGGCGGCAATGGCCTGTGCTACCTTGCCGGATACGCCGACGTCGATCTCGTCAAAGACCAGGGTAGCCACCGGATCGACGCGGCTGAAGACTGCTTTTAAGGCCAGGAGAAAACGGCTCATCTCGCCGCCGGAGGCAATGTCGGCTAGCGGTTGCAGGGGCTCCCCAGGGTTGGGACTAAACCAAAAGCTCACCTGATCCACCCCTTCGGCAGTGGGAGATCCGGCTTGAATCTGCACCTGGAACTGCACGCCGCTCATCCCCAGGGGCCTGAGTTCCTCCAGCAGGGCTCTCTCCAGTTTCCGGGCTGCCTGCTGCCGCAGTTGGGAGAGCCTCTGGCAGTGGTGCTCCAGCTCCTGGGCTGCTTGGTTCAGCTGCGCCTCTAGTTCCTCCAAGTCGGTGCTCTCGTCCCGCAGGCGGGCTAGCTCCACCTGCACCCGCTCCGCATGAGCCATCACCTCCGTCAAGGTGGGGCCGTATTTGCGGCAGGCCTGGCGCAGTTGAGCTAAGCGCCGTTCAATTTTGCTTAACCGACTGGGATCGGCCTCCAGGGCCTCGCCGTAGCGCAGCAGCTCCCGCCCCGCTTCCTCTACCTGCACGAGGGCGTTGCTAACCATTTCCGCCAAGGGGGCAAGCTCGGGATCCCGTTGAGCCATGCTCTGCAGCAGCCGCTCGGCCTGGGCCAGGAGATCGGCGATGGCTGGCGAGCCGCTGTCATTTTGGTAGAGCAGTTGGTAGGCGGCATGGCTTTGCTGCCGCAGCTCTACCCGGTGGGCCAGGCGCTCCCGCTCCCGCTCCAGTTTGCTCAGCTCGTCGGGATCCTCCAGGCGCAGGGCAGCCAGCTCTCGGGCTTGCAGCTCCAACAGATCTAGGCGCTGCAGGCGCAGTTGTTGAGTCTGCTGCCGGGACTCCATTTCAGCTTTGAGCTGGCTCCAGGTCTGGTAGCAAGCTGCCACCTGGGTCCGTGCCCGCAGCAGCTCTTCGCCGCCAAAGGCATCCAGCCAGCGGCGCTGGGCTTGGGGAGACTGAATTTGAGCCGTTTGCCCTTGGGCAGTGATCTCCAGCAGTTGGGAGCGCAGCCTGAGCATCTGGGCTTTGTTGACCACCACCCCGTTGACTCGCAGGCGGCTGGTGAGCTTGCCGCTACGCACCACCAGTTCGCGGCTGCAGACCAGGCCCTCTTCCAGGGGCTCAATCTGTTCTTGCTCTAGCCAGGCTTCCAGATCGGCATTGGGTTGAAAGATAGCTTCCACTAGGCCCCGCTTGCTGCCACTACGCAAAGCCCGCGCTGGCCCGCCCAAAGCCGCATCGAGGGCCTCGAGAATAATGGACTTACCTGCCCCCGTTTCCCCGGTAAGCACGTTGAGCCCTGCCCCAAAGGGGATCTCCAACTGCTCGATCAGGGCGAAGTTCTCAATCCGCAACAGGCTCAGCATAGGGATCTGTCGCCCGAGGCGTCGCTAGCGGTGGCTAGGGCAGTTCTGTCTCAGGTTAGCGCAGCTGCTCCTGGAGCGAGGTTAGAAAGGAGGTTGCCCTTAGGTCTCCGGCGTTTCCCCTGGTTTATCGACTTGCTCGGGCGTGGTGTCGAGGGT
The DNA here is from genome assembly GCF_047462135.1 of Synechococcus sp. O70.2. Lineage (NCBI taxonomy): Bacteria > Bacillati > Cyanobacteriota > Cyanophyceae > Synechococcales > Synechococcaceae > Synechococcus > Synechococcus sp. O70.2. The sequence goes on along the minus strand of NZ_JANSIS010000001.1, from coordinate 228,517 downwards.
TTCAGGGGTTGCCGTTACTTCCTGAGCAGGAGGGCTAGGCTCGGTTTCTGGCTCTAGGGCAGCGGATCCAGTGTCAGAAGCAGCAGGCGGGATCCCGGCTTCAGGTTCAGAAGCAGCAGCGGTGGAGGGAACGGCTTCTTCTTGCTTTTGCCGCTCGTAGCGGCGCCGTTTGAGGGCTTCGTCCACCCAGACATAGACCAAGCTGAGAAGGGAGAGCCCTGCCGTTGCCACTAAAACCCAGAGTAGAGTGTTGTCTATCGCCATTAGGTGCAATCCACCAAACGCTGCTGCCTGTGGAGAAATGCTGCTTCCTGAATCTTACCGTTGAAGTTGCACTGCCTAGTCCAAAGACGGAAGCCGTCTGCCATGCGCTACCTCAAGTTTTATAAACCCTACGGCGTGCTCACCCAGTTTACCGACCCGGCAGGGCGCCTCACCCTCAAGGCCTTCATCCCAGTGCCCAGGGTCTATCCAGTGGGGCGGCTAGATCGCGATAGCGAAGGACTGCTCTTGCTCACCGATGACGGCCAGCTCCACGCCCGCCTGATCGATCCCAAGTTTGGCCACAAGCGCACCTACTGGGTGCAGGTGGAAGGGATCCCTACGCCGCAGGCTCTGCAACAGTTGCAAGAGGGAGTGATCATCCAGGGGCGAAAGACCCGACCGGCTGAGGTTAGAGTTCTGGCCGAGGAGCCGGATCTGCCACCGCGGGATCCGCCCATTCGCTTTCGCCGCTCCATCCCCACCACCTGGCTGGAGCTGACGCTGCGGGAAGGTCGCAATCGCCAGGTGCGCCGCATGACTGCTGCGGTCGGGATCCCAACGCTGAGGCTGGTGCGGGTAGGACTAGGCCCCCTTTCCCTAGCAGGTCTGGCTCCTGGCCAGTGGCAGGATCTCAGCGAGGCGGAGTTGGCCCGCTTGCGGCACTGCTGTTTTGGCCAGTCGCGCCGTCCCCGGCTTGGGCGAGAGTTACAGCACCCCTTTTGAGCTGGGGATCCCATCTTGTCGGCGCGGATCCCGTTCTACGGCCATGCGCAGGGCGCGGGCAAAGGCCTTGAAACTGGCCTCGACGATGTGGTGGGCATTGAGACCAGCAACCTGGCGGATGTGCAGGGTAAGCTGGGCGTGGTTGGCCACCGCCTGGTAGAACTCGCGCACCAACTGGGTTTCGTAGCGGCCAATGCGTTCGACGGTCAGCTCCAGACCATAGCTGAGGTGGGGGCGCCCGGAAAAGTCCAGCACCACCTGCACCAGCGCCTCATCCAACGGAGCCCAGAAGTGACCAAAACGGTAAATGCCGCGCCGATCCTGCAGCGCCTGCGCCAGCGCCTGTCCCAGGGCAATGCCCACGTCCTCATTGGTGTGGTGGTCGTCGATGTGCAGATCCCCCACGGCCTTGATCTGGAGATCAATTAGCCCATGGGTGCTGAGCTGGGCCAGCATGTGGTCCAAGAAGGGGATCCCGGTGTCGATCTCGTACTGCCCTCTGCCATCGAGGTTGAGATGCACTTGAACGTCCGTTTCGTTGGTGCGGCGGTGAACCGAGGCCGTCCTGGGCTGCAGCAGGCGGGGGGAGTCGATGGCTGTCATGGCAAGGGTAGGGGAGCACTAGGAAGTCCCAGCTCTAGGATCGCACAGGTAGGGGTGCCAGAATCAGCGTCTTTGGCAAGGGGGGCAGGCGGGCTCAGGTTGCAGAGGGGGAGAGTGTTCCTTGCAGGATTGGCAACAGATTCAACGGGCCCTCAAGCAGTATTGGGGCTACGAGGCACTGCGCCCACCTCAGGAGCGGGTCATCCGTGCCTTGCTGGAGAAGCGGGATGCACTGGTGGTGTTGCCGACGGGTTTCGGCAAGTCTCTGTGCTTTCAACTGCCGGCCTTGCTGCAGACAGGGCTGACCCTGGTGGTCTCGCCTCTGATTGCCCTGATGGAAGACCAGGTGCAGGATCTCTGGAAGCGCCGTCTGCCAGCGGCCTGTTTGCACAGCGAGCTGGATCCAGCTCTGCGCAAGCGGGTGTTGCGGGCTTTGGAGGAGAACCGGCTGCGTCTACTGTATCTGGGGCCGGAAACCCTCTTCAGCCCGCCAGTCTGGGAGCGGCTGCAGCAGGTGCCCCTCAACGGCCTCATTGTCGACGAGGCGCACACCTTGGTGCACTGGGGGGGATCCTTCCGGCCCGACTACCGCCGTCTGGGATTGGTGCGCCCTGCCCTGGGCCAGCCTGCCTTTCCCATTGCTGCCTTTACCGCCACTGCCGATCCCGAAACCCTCAGCCGCCTGCGCCACATCCTCGACCTGCAGAATCCGGAATGCATTCGCGCTGACCCGCTGCGAACCAACATTTCTCTCAACGTGGCGGTGGCCTGGAGCCCAGCGGATCGCCGTCGGCGCCTGCTGCGCTTTCTGGCGGAAAACTCCGGCTCGGGCCTGGTGTACGTGCGCACGCGGCGGGATGGAGAGGAGCTGGCCGAGTGGTTGGGCTGCCGCAACCAGAAAACCGCCACCTACCACGGCGGCCTGGAGGCGGGATCCCGCCGTCGGCTGGAGCGGGCTTGGCTGGAGGGCGAGCTGCGCTTTCTGGTCTGCACCAACGCCTTCGGCTTGGGGATCAACAAGCCCGACGTGCGCTGGGTGCTGCACTTTCACCCGCCCCCCAACTTAATGGACTACCTGCAGGAGGTGGGGCGGGGCGGGCGGGATGGCGGCCCTTGCCAGGCCCTGATGTTGGTCTCCGAGCCGACAGGCCTCTTGGATCCCACCGATCGCCAGCGCCAAGCCTATTTCTATTCCCAGCAGGAGCGCTTGCTGGCCCAGGCGCGGCGTTTGCTGCAAACGCTGCCCCCCCAGGGATCCTACGCCGACTTGCCCCCCGGAGAGACGCGGGTGGCCCTGGGCCTGCTGCAGGAGATGGGCTGTCTGCATTGGCCAGATCCCTTTCACTTTCAAGTGCTGCACCGCCGCTGGCAGCCGCCGCCGCGGCAGGATCCCTGGCAGGGGATGGACGACTTCATCCACAGCCGCGGCTGTCGCTGGCAGGTCATCCTGCGGCATTTTGGCTACCCTGAGAACCAGCCTGGTCTGCCCTGCGGCACCTGCGACCGCTGCCGGGCTTCCCAAAGGCGCTGATGGGTGCTTGCCCAGCCTTGTGGCCAGCGATAGGATCCCCTCGCTGAAGACTTTCCTGGAGTGTCCATGGGTAGTTCTGGACCCCCGGTTGCAGCGCTTGAGCAGCCCTTGTCCCTGGCAAAGCAGGTGGCGCAACTGCTAGTGGTGCCGGTCTCGGCCCGCCTGGGATCCCAGGCTCCTCCCCGAGAGGTTCTCAAGCGGCTGATCCAAGAGGTGGGGATTGGAGGCATCTGGATTACCGATGGCCATGTGGCTGAGGCCCTGCTCCTCATTGAGGAGGCGCAGTCTTGGGCGACTCTGCCCCTTCTTGTGGCAGCCGAGGCCAGTCGCGGCCTGGCTCTGCAGGGAGCCACTTCCTTCCCCCACCCCCTGGGCCTGAGCCGCCTGGGCTCTGAGGCCGAGCGCTGGGCGGAACAGTGGGGAAGGATCACGGCGCGGGAGGCGGCGGCCATCGGCATCAACTGGCTGCTTGGCCCGGTGGCTGAGCCCCTGGGGCAGGGTCTAGCAAGACTGGCGCTGGCGGAGGAGCCACAGCTGGCGTTGCAACTGGCGCGGGCCTTTGTGCGCGGCTGCGAGCAAGCGGTTCCGGAGGGGATTCTAACCACCGCCAGAGCCTTCCCCGGCCAGGGCTGGGCAGAGGGGCAGGCCAACCCCCTGCTGTTGCTAAAGCCAACTGCTGACCCCTGGTGTCCTCGCCTAAGCCTCACCTTGGAGGAGCTGCAAGCAGGACCCTGGCTGCCGTTCCGCGGTCTGGTGGACCAGGTAGGAGCCATCTCGGTTGCGCCAGTGGTGCTGCCGGAGTGGGACGAGCGCTGGCCGCTCTCTCTTTTGCCGGGGCGGCTGACCCAGCTGCTGCGCCAAGAGTGGGGGTTTAGCGGTCTCATTGTGGCAGAGGGCCTCGACCAAAACTTCCTAGCCAACCTGGCTGATCCCCCCCTGCTGGCGGTGCGGGCTCTCCAGGCCGGCGCCGACCTCCTTTTGGCCCCTCCCGACCCTTTGGCGGCTCTCGCAGCCGTTGTGGAAGCTGTGCAGCGGGGATCCCTAGACCCCCAGGCCATTGCCCAGTCGGTAACGCGGCTGCTGCGGGCTAAGCAGCGGCTTTTTCCCTCCGCCTCCGCCCTACTCAAGCAGGTGTGGCCGCCCCTGGCAGAAACGGACTTTAGCTTGCTGCCTGGCTGGATGGGGGCTCAGGTCAACCGCGGTTTTCCCGACGAGCACTTAAAACCCTTGCTACTGGGGGATCCCCTCGCCAAAGATTCACCCCTTGCCAAGCTGTTTAGCGCCCGCTCCCATCTTCCTAGGGCTGCCCAGTTGGGATCTCTTCTAGCCGAGAGCGACATTGCCCCTTGTCAGGCAGCCATGGCCCGCGGCGGAGTGACCGGCGGTCAGCCTCTGCCTCTCCCCTTGCCGCCTGGCAGTTGGAACTGGATCTGGCAAGATCTCTCCCTGGGCGCTGAGGCAGTGCTCCTAGCCGAGTCCCCTGCCCTAAGCATTCCCGCGAGCTTGGGTCTTCCGCCCCTACTCAGCCATTCCCTTACCCCCTTGAGCTTGCTGGAGGCAGCCCTTAGCAGCGGCGGCCAGTTGATTCTCCAGGCCTTTGTCCACGAGGCTCTGCCCAACTACGTGGTGGATTGGCTAAGGCGGTGGCGGGAGCGGATAGCAGCCGTTGTTACTTATGGAAACTTGGCGGTTTGTCATCGCCTCCAGAGTTACTTCCAATGGACCAACGCCATCCACAGCCTCAACGCCGATTCCCTTGCTCAATTGGCAGTCATGCAACGCCTGTTTCCCAGCCGACCCCTGCTGGAGAAGGGCAGGCTTCAGCAAGCTGCTGCAGATCATTAAGAGAAAGTAAATGCCGTTACGGATTGTTGGCAGGAAGGGGCTCCTAAGCTATTGTATTGGTGGAAATGTAAAAGATTGAAACGTCTCTCTCAGGGTTGTCGGCTGTGCCTTTCTTTTTCCCCCACCTCGACATTTCCGGTAGCCCTCGCTTGGCTTCTGGCGGGGGAGGAGGGCAAGCCTGCTCTCAGCCCTCCAGGTGGCAGCCCCTGAGCCCATTTTTTGCCCTCCTGCAGGCGATGTGGTCAGTTGACTGGGCGAGGAACCTGGGACTGGGTCTAGCTCTTGTGGGTCTAGCGGTCTTTGGCTGGAGTTGGCTAGCGGCAGCCATGCGGCCGGATCCCTACACCGAGGCTGTTTTAAGTCTAGAAGGGCAAGCCAGCAGGGGAGCCTCGCTATTTGCCCTTAACTGTGCGGCTTGCCATGGCGAAGAAGGGGATGGCCGTGTGGGCCCCAGCCTGCGGGGAGTAAGCAGCCGCCGCTCCGACCGGTTTATCATTGACCGAGTAACTAGCGGCAAAACTCCGCCCATGCCCCAGTTTCAGCCCGATCCCCAAGCAATGGCAGACTTGCTTAGCTACCTGAAAACGCTCTGAGGCCGGCTCATGGGCCTGACACAGCAGCTTGCTTGCTATGCTCTCTGGCTGGCCTCCGTTTTTGCTTTTGCGGAATGGCTGCGCTCCCAGCAGGTAGACGGCGAATGGGTGCGCAAAGTTATCCACATTGGCGTAGGCAACATCATCTTGCTGGCCTGGGCCCTCCAGGTGCCCCGCTGGGTGGGAGTGGGGTTCTCCCTGGTGTTTGCGGGCTTGGCGCTGCTCTCCTACCGCGTGGCCATCTTGCCTAGCCTAAACGGCGTTGGGCGGCGCAGCTTCGGTACTTTTTTTTACGCTGTCAGCATTGGTCTATTGCTCTTCTGGTTTTGGCGGCCCCAGCAACAAGTTTTCGCTGTCATCGGCATTCTGGTGATGACCTGGGCCGATGCCCTGGCAGGGCTGGTGGGCAAAAGCTGGGGCAAACACCTGTATCGACTGGGATCTCTCCAAAAGAGCTGGGAGGGATCCCTGACCATGTGGGTGGTGAGCAGCTTGGTGATGGCGCTGCTGCTTGTGGGGTACTTTGGCTTCTCTCCCTTGTTGCTTGCCATCAGCGTCGGGGTGGGAGGGGTGGCCATGGGCTTGGAGATGTTGTCTTGGTGGGGGCTGGACAATCTGACTGTGCCATTGGGCAGCGCCAGTCTCTGCTTTGCTCTGCTGCAGCTTCTCAACTATCTGTAACGATTGCTACCAGTTACAGGCCAGACTAAGCCCAGCCCCAGCAGGGGCTGCTCTTCTTAGCCGCCCTCGCGCTGCCGGGGAGTACGGCGGGCCTTCCCCAACAAACTAGAGGTGGGACTCGTCGCCGCTCAGCAGCCAGGTAACCGAGACCCCCAGCGCCTTGGCAAAAGCCACCAGTTCTCTGTCGATGACCCGCCGTTTGCCCTTTTCCACCTGGCCAACCTTAACGTAGTCCAAATGCACACCGTACTTGGCCAGGCGACCCGCCAGTTGATCCTGGGTTAGCTGCAACTTCTCTCGTACCCAGCGCACCCGCTCTCCAATCAAGTTGGCCGCAGGGCGGTGCTGGTCTTTTCCAGCTTGGGGGGTCTGATGGCTTCTCCGGCGCCCCATGGTAGCCTAAGCTAGCACGATTTTGTCGGAGCAGGTAGCCTAGCTGTCTTATAGATAGCCTACTCTAGGCTCTGGATCGAAAATTGCTCACGGTTGTTTATTCCCAGGATGCTTGACCCGTTAATTTCTGTTACTCCCGCCTACAGGGGAGAAAATTCCTAGCAGAAAAGATGGGCATGATCGATTTTCGCTCACACAGGAGGAGAAACTTCCCTAGACTAGGAAGTGAAGTTCTCTCCTCAGGTGGCTGTGGTTTTCTCTCGTCCTTTATCCCCTCAGGAGCTCGAGGAGCCCTGGCCGGAGGCTCTGGATTCGGCTGCAGAGGCTGATTTAGAGGCCGGTAGCCGGCGCCTCAATGAAGATGCGGTCGACCACTACTTGAATACGATTGGCCGGGTGCCCCGCATCGATCACGCGGAAGAAATCGAGCTGGCGCGCAAAATTCAGCAGAAGCTGCTCATTGATCAAGCCCGCAAGGAATGGCGGCAGCAGCGGGGGCAGGATCCCAGCGATGAGGAGTTGGCGGCAGCCCTGCAGATCCCTGTAGCTACTCTGCGCTCGCGCATCCGCCAGGGAGAGCAAGCTCAGCGCAAGCTCATCAACGCCAACCTGCGTCTGGTGGTCAGTGTGGCCAAGAAGTACCTCAACCGGGGGGTGCCCTTTCTGGACTTAATCCAAGAGGGCAACATGGGCCTCATTCGAGCCACTGAGAAATTCAATGCCGAGCGAGGTTTTCGCTTCAGCACCTACGCCCACTGGTGGATTCGCCAAGGCATTACCCGCTGCATTGCCAACCAAGCCCGAACCATCCGCCTGCCAGTGCACATGGTGGACAAAGTGCGCTTGCTCAAGCGCACCAACCGCGAGCTCATGAAGGCCCGAGGACGGCGGCCTACCGAAGCCGAGCTGGCTGAGGCACTGGGCATCAAGATCAAGAAGTTGCGCCTGATCCAACAGGCTGCCGCTTTGCCTCTGTCGTTGGATGTGCCGGTTGGCCAGGAAGGGGAAAGCCGCCTGGGAGATCTGCTGCCGGATGAACGGCAGGAGCAACCCTTTGAGGAGATCCTGGAGCAATCCCTGCGGCAAGATGTGCGTTCTGCCCTGCAGACCCTGAAGCCCATTGAGAGGCAAGTGTTGGAGTTGCGCTATGGGCTAGACGGGCAAAGGGCGAGAACCCTGCAAGAAGTGGGGGATCACTTTAACTTGACGCGGGAGCGGATTCGGCAGATCGAACGGGATGCCTTGCGCAAGCTACGGGTGGGCCGTTCTTCGCGAACTTTGGTGCAGTACCTTCGCTAGGTTTGGCTCCAGGGGCTACTAAGGACTCGCTACAGAGATAGACCCAGCTTCAGGCCCAGCAGGGCATGGGTAAAGAGCAAGCAAAGAATGAGGCTGCCCAAATAGGCATGGGCTGTGCGCCAGGTCTCACGGTTGCCGCCAAAACCGCTCAGGGACAAAGCACTGTTGGCCGCCAGCAGCAGCAACACCAGGGATCCCGTCCAGAAGTGAGGGCTCCTCAGCAGGGGCTGGCCCTGCATCACAAGAGAAAGAAGGCCGCCGGTGTAGCCCAAGGCAATGAAGGTGGCCATCCAGGGGGCTACTTTGCGGTGATCCAAGAGGGGCTTTTGGGCCGATTCCGATAGGGAGCCCCCGCCTGCCAGGCGCAAGACCCGCCCCCGCCAGCCCGTTAGGCCAACAAAGCTGCCCATGACCACTACCACAATGCCCATCATCAGAGGATGTCCCCATTGCACAACTGGTTGGGGCAGGTTGAAGCCAGCAAAGAACTGGGCTACTGGCTGCAAGGCAGCCGTCAACGACTCGGAAACTGCCGACAGATCGGGCAAGGCCAAGCCCAACATAGGGATCCCTCCACTAGCGCCACAAACCCACAGTCTGTAACAAATCTACAACAAACCTACCCTGGATGACAGCGGCTAGCCAGAGGCTTCAGGGGAACACCTGGCGACGGTAAAATGTCTAGCGGTGAAGGGGCGGCCGAGGGCAGATCCCTGGCTGCAGACGCTAGCGAGCACAACGGAGTTATTCCCATGGCCAAGTTGTTGTTGGGGGATCAGTCCTTTGAGGTGGAGCTACTGACGGATGTGCCCACCAATTGGCCTGGAATTAAAGTCATGTCCAAGGGAGCTAAGCTAGATATCCCCCCGGGAACGGTGGTGAGGGTGGAGTCCGAGGATGACCACATAGCGGGCTCCTACAAGGTGGTCTATCGTTTGGCACCTGCCTATCCCCGCAGCTGGCGACTCCTCTTGGAGCGGGCAACTGCCGAGATCCCTCAGGAAGCTGCAGCTTCCCCATCCAAGGCTGCCCCAGCTAGCCCTGCCTCAGGCCCCTCGGCGCCCAACCGCGATAAGGTCTTTACCATCAAGGTATCCGGCCTGGTAGGAGGAGGCGTGCGCAAGAGCGTTGTCGAGTACAAAGTGCCCTTCAGCCGGCTCTCCCAAGAAGTTAAGCGGATTACCCGAATGGGGGGCAAAATCGTCAGCATTACAGAGTCCAATTTGTTGAGCAACCTCAGCTAACTTGCCTAGAAGGCAGCTGTGGCTCTGCTGGATCTCCACCAGCAGATGAGGGTGGTAGGCTAACGCTGGTTTTGCCGGTGAGGAGGAGAACATGACGTCTCGACAGCCGCCGAGGCGCCGGGGTGGCTATCCAGTCCCCAGTGCAAAAAGGGGAACCCCGTTCCCTCCCTCCGCCTTCCGCCACCGAAGTTTTTCTGCTCCCGTACGGCAACCGCCAACGAAGTTGCGCTTCCGGCTCCTCGGCTTCTTGGCCTTATTGGTCACGGTGCTGGGGTTTGGCGCCGGCGCCCTAGTGGCCTGGGTAACTGCTCATCCCAACTGGGCTAGCCGCCTACTGGGGCTAGGGCCTGCAGCCGAGATACCTGCTCCCCGCGCCCAAGCCAAGGCGTCCCAACAGCGCCTGACCCTCCCCCAAAAGCGGGATCCCTTTGCCCTTCATCCCACAGCCAGCCTCTCTTACGTGCCGGCCATCATGTACCACGACGTGGTAGCTGGCCGCAAACAGGTGTGGTTTGACACCACGGTAGCCGAGCTGCGGCAGCACTTCGAGGCCATTAAGCAGGCGGGGCTGACCCCCATCCACATTGACCAACTGTACAAACACCTACGCGACGGGGATCCCTTGCCGGAAAAAGCCATTTTGCTGACCTTTGACGACGCTTACCTGGGCCTGTACGAGAACGCCTACCCGCTTCTAAAGGAGTACAACTACCCCGCCACCTACTTTGTGCAAACTGGCTTTGTCGGCGTGCCCACCAGTAAGGATCACTTTACCTGGGATCAGATGCGGGAGATGGACGCCAGTGGGTTGATCGACTTTGCCGCCCACACCGTTAACCATCCTCCCGACCTGCGGGTGCTAGACGACAACCGTCTGCGGCGAGAGGTGTTTGACTGCAAGGCCAAGCTGGAGCAGGAGCTGGGCCACCCCATCTACTACTTTGCCTATCCCGAAGGCAATCGGGACGAGCGAGTGAAGCGGTTTCTTGCCGAGGCGGGCTACCGGATGGCTTTCACCATGGATCCTGGCTTTACAGGCCAGTCTCCCAACTTGCTGGAGGTGCGCCGCTTTAACCAGTTCCGCCTTACCGAAGCCATTATTGGCGCTCGCACCTTCACCCTTGGCCGCAGCCCCGACTACTGGCTGGATGTTACTCAGCCGTTGGCCTTGACCGATGAAGTGATCGACGGGGTGCGGGTACTCACCATCCGCGGCGGACGGGCAGCCACAGTGCATGCAGAACGGCGCTACGAGGTAAGGACCCTAGTCCAGCGCTACCAGGCCGATGCGGGCATTAACGGCAGCTTCTTCTCCATTCCCTGGATTAACTCCGCCAGCAACGTCATGGTGGGGCCGGTGATGGCTGCCAACCACAAGACCTTCATCCCCGGTCGCCCCGAAGATGACAAGGTGCTGCGCGGTCGCCCCCTGGTGCTGCTGGGCAGGGATCGGCTGCGCTTTGTGCCCTTTGATCCCGACACTATGACCCGGCTTGAGAACATCCGACAGTTGATGCCGGATGTTACAGATCTGTTTGTGGCGGGCCTGTGGCTGGTTAAGGACGGCCATGCCCTCTCCCAGGCGGAGATCGATTCCTTCCGCCTCTCTAGCGCCGCCGAGTTTCGCCCCAGGGCTTTCTTTGGGGTGGACAACCAAGACCAGGTAGTGATCGGAGTTACCAAAACCCACGTCAACGCCGCCATCCTGGCCCGTCTTTTGCCCAAAAGTGGGATCCGCGAGGCGGTGCTGCTGGACTCCGGCTTTAGCACATCGCTAGTCTACCAAGGGGAGATCCTCGCTACTGGCCATGCCCGCCCCAACCAGCCTAGCCGCCCTGTGCCCCATGCCATTCTGCTCTACGACCTGAACCGCCTATGGGCAAGGGATCCCTATCCAGAGGCCGAAGCTGGCTCTGAGGGAGATCGGCTGGAGGGGCTGGTGCAACTTTTGCCGGCTAGCGACCAAGAGGCAGCCAGGGCCCAACTGAAAGGCATTCTGGCCGGCCAGCGCACTCTGAGGCAGGGGGATCGGGGCCCGGCCGTAGTGGCAGTGCAACTGGGCCTAAGCCACCTGGCTGCTCAGCAGGGACGGCTGGATCTGCTCCCCTCTGGCCCCGATGGCGTGTACGGCCAAGAACTGGCCCAGGCAGTGGCGGAACTGCTGCTAGCCGAACCTGGGCGCAGTGAGGAGGGATCCCCTCTAGCAACCCCTACACCCCTAGGCGCGGGAACTGCCCCTCTGTCTGGAGGCGGGGACGCCATCGACGCCCAACTGCTGAAGCGGCTGCTGGAGCGGGTGGACTTCTCTCCTAGCGCTGTGCTGGTGGATACGCGCCTGGAGCGGCCAACTTGGCCTCTGGAGCGCAAGCCAACCCGGAAACTGCTGCCCAGGGTGGCTCTAGATTGAGCTATGGCTGCAAAGAGTCGGTGAGCGCAGCATTTAACCTCAAGCTGAGGCCAAAGCTAGGCCAGGTTCCCTTGGTTTGCGGGGTGAAGTTTGTCACCCCCTGGGTTCTGACAGCAGCCGGGCTGGTTGCGACTGTTGAAAGTGGCCAAGGGGGGTTGGGACCTGGAGGGATATCCTTTCTGAAGCTGGTTTTGCTATCTTGCTTTCAATACTTTTCTGCTGCTTCCTATGGCTTCTTCTGCTTCAGCAGATCTGCCCCGCCCTCTTCTACAAGCAGAGGTTGCTCGTCTAGACAGCCTCCGCTACAACGAACAGGGTTTGATCCCGGCCATCGTGCAGGACTACCTGGATGGGACGGTGCTGATGATGGCCTGGATGAACCGGGAGTCCCTGCAGAAAACTTTGGAAACAGGCCGCACCTGGTTTTGGAGCCGCTCGCGGCAGGCGCTGTGGCCCAAAGGGGAAACTTCTGGCCACGTCCAGTGGGTCAAGCAAATCCGCTACGACTGCGACAGCGACGCGCTGGTCATCTTGGTGGAGCAGGTGGGGGATGCGGCATGCCACACGGGGGCACGGAGCTGCTTCTTCCGCACGCTGCAAGGGGATCCCATTCCGGCAGCCGATACCCTGTCGCAGGTGTTTGCCGTCGTCAAGGCCCGCCAGGCGGATCCCCGGCCCGATTCCTACACCAGCAGCCTGCTGGCCAAGGGAGACAACGCCATCCTGAAAAAACTCGGCGAGGAGACGGCTGAGGTGGTGATGGCGGCAAAGGAGGGGGACAAGACAGCCCTGGCCCGCGAGGTGGCGGATCTCTGGTACCACTGCCTTGTGGCTCTTGCTCACTATCAGGTGGATATTCGGGATGTCTATCGCCAGCTCCAAGCCCGTCGTTCCCCTCAGTGAAGGTGCTCTGTCCAAGGGAGGGGAGCCGCTTTTGGAGGAGATGGATCAGCCCCCAGCCAAGACCCCCTTGGAGTTGCAGGCCGGGCGACGGGGCCAGGTGGATCTGGAAACCGATCGGGAGACGTTGGCTTGTTACCTGCGGGGCCATGGCCAGTGGATCCAGCGCTGCTTCCAGCCGTTGCGAGTGGAGCCCCTCTCTGCTGAAACCTACAGGCTGCAGTTCTTCCGCATGGGCGGCCTAGGATTTGAGCTGGAGCCCAGCTTTGGGATCAAGATTTGGCCGGAGGAAGATTACCTATTTCGGCTCACCTCCATTGAGCTGCCGGGGGATGCTGCCCTGCCCTATCGGGTGGATTGTCAGGCCAGCTTCCGGCTGGAGGAGCTGCCGGGATCCCCTGCCACCACCCGTGTCCACTGGGATCTCCATCTGGATGTGCGCCTGCATTTGCCCAAGTTTTTGCACGTTCTGCCGCGCAAGTTGGTTCAGGAAGTGGGCAGCCAAGTGGTGCAGCAGGTTACCCGCAGCCTCAGCAATCGCTTTACTCACAATGTCTGCAGCGATTTCTACCGCTCCGTTGGTCGTCCCCATCACCCCTATCGCTTGGTTACGGTGGAGGATAGGGCGTGATGCCGTTGCGGGCAGGCTGCTCGGCCTTTCCCGCCAGCCGGTGTAAACGTCGTGCTGTCCTCAAAAACACGACCTTGATGGGAGGTGCGGAGGAACCATCAGACGCGGAAATCCTCCGCTAGTCGTGCCGTGGAAGAGACAGCCGCTGCCAAAACTGAATCCTGTTCCCGCCGAACCTCGCTTGGGTCTCCCCGCGCTGCGCAAGAGGTGGGCAGACCTCGGTAACGGGAGAATAGCGCCCTTCAGGGGTAGGTGGTGGCATCCACCTCGGCGCACCGGTGTAGCCTGCAGGGAGCAAGTCAAGAATCCCACCTCCAGGGTTGGGGAGAATGCCAACCCCTTATTGGGGCACGTGCCTACCATTCAACCCCTGCCAGAGCTTCTTCCGGCCCCACCAGAGCAATGGCGGCGTTAACTAGGTAGGTTTTTGCGGCCTGCTGGAGCTGGGCAGGTGTGAGCTGCCTCACCCTCTGCAAATACTGCTGGTCGAACTCCATGCCCAGGCCCAGAATCTCGTACCAGCCGGCTAGTTGCGCCACCTGGGCGTTGGTCTGTTTGCTGAGGGCATACTGGCCCAAGAGCTTGCGCTGGGCCATCTCCACTTCCTCATCGCTGAGGAGGGTTTTGTGTAGGCGATGGATCTCCGCCTGCAGGCGCTCCAGGGCCACTGGAGTGTTCTCCGCTGCCGTGCCCAGGTAGGCCACAAAAGGGGCAGGATCCCGGCGGGTGGCAAAGAAGGCCGAGACCTCATAGGCCAGGCCACTGCGCTCCCGCAGCTCCACAAACAGGCGGCTGGACAGGCCGCTGCCTAGGTAAGTGGCCAGCAGCTTCAGGGCCGGATAATCCGCAGAAGCAGCGGGGGATCCGCGAAAGCCAAGCACAATCGTTGTCTGCTGGGTGGGTTGGAATAGCTTTCGCAGTTGCGGCTTCTCCAAAGGGGGCAGCGACAGGTCTAGTTCAGGAGCAGGCGGGCTGGTGCTCACCCAATCTCCCAGGACAGCTTCCACTTGGGCCGCCATCGTCTCCGGCGGCTCTGGACCGATTACCGCCATCACCATTCCCTCCGGGCGGCAGTAGGTGGCGTGGTAGGCCAGCAAGTCCTCCCGGGTCAGGGATCCCACCGTCTCCAGCCATCCCAGCTCGGGAAGGGCATAGGGGTGATCCCCATAGAGGGTCTGCTGAACCTGGTTGAAGGCAAGGCTGAAGGGTCGCTCCTGTTGGGCGCGAATGGTCTGCAACAGCAGCTCCCGCTCGCGCTCTACCTCCGCTTCCGGAAAGCTGGGCTCCCGGAGGATTTCCGCAAGCAACCTCAGCAGCTCGGGGAAATCAGCCGCCACACACTGTAGCGCGACCTCGAGACAGTCGGCAGAGCTTTCCACCCCAAGCCCAGCCCCTAGGGATTCCACCCAGGCAGCAATGGCCTGGGAGTCGCGCTGCTGGGTGCCCTTGGTGAGGACAGCCGCCAGCAAGTGGCTCAAGCCTGCCTGCTGCGGTCGCTCCACCCGGCTGCCGCCGCGAAAAAAACAGTGAGCAGCCAGGATTTCCGTCGCCGGATTCTGGCCCAACAGCAGCGTGATGCCGTTGCTCAGGCGAAGGCGCTGTAAACGGCCCCGTTGCATGGCAAAGAGAGGGAAGCTCCTAGGGGCAAGGGATCTACCGGCAGGCCAGTTGCAGCTCCGAAGCTGCAGCAGCGCCAGAGGCAGCTGGCTTGAGCAAGACCACCACGTAAGCCTCCAGAGAGAGGTACTGCTGAGCTAGCTCACGGACTTGGGCTGGGGTAAACGCTTGCAACAGCTCCAGGTACTCCTGCAGGCGCTGCACCCCAACCAGGGTCTCGTAGTAGCCGTAGATGCTTGCCAGTTGGCTAGGCGACTCGGCAGAGAAGAGGAGTTCGTGGGTCAGCAGGCGCCGCGCTCGATCTAGCTCAGCCTGACCGATACCCTCCTGCTGCAGCTTCTCAATCTCGCGCAAGATGGTTGCCTCCACCCGCTCCAGGTTTTCCACTTCCAGGCGAGCACTAATGCAAAAAAGCCCCCCCTCTTTCAGCACCAGTGAAGAACAGCCCACCCTCCTCACCCAGCCGCGCTGCTCTCGCAACAGATGCACCAGCCGCGAAGTGCGGCCTCCCCCCAGTACCGCGGCCAACAGCTCCAGGCCGCAAACCTGCTCCCAGGCCTCGAGGCTGACGGTGGGCCAGGCCAATTTTAGACGAGCCTGCTCCAGGCGGGTATGGGTGCTCTCGCGGCGCAGGATCCCTTGGGGACGAGGCTGAGGCGGGATTGGGGGCCTTGTCCAGGCAGAGCCGCTGGCAGGATCCCCAAACTCTCTTTCCACCAGCGCCAGCACCTGGTCAGGATCAATGCCTCCCGTCACCACCACCGTCATGTACTCGGGTCGGTACCAGCCGCGGTGGTAGGCGCGTAGCAGCTCTGGGGTCAACCCCATCAGGCTTTCTGGCGTGCCCAGCACGGGTCGCCCATAGGGGTGCTCCACCCCAAAGGCAGTTTCCAGGAGAAGCTGATAGGCCGTGTGCCCTAGGTTGTCGGCAGCGCGGCGAATCTCCTCCAAAACCACCTGGCGCTCCCGCTCCATCTCCTCCGGAGGGATCCTGGCCCGCAACACTGCCTCCGCCAGATAGGGCAAGGTATCCGGCAGGTCGGTGGCAGCTACGGTGATGTAGTAGTGGGTGTAATCCTGGCCAGTGGCAGCGTTGGTGCTCCCTCCCCGCCCTTCAATAACCCGATCCAGCTCCCCGGGGGCCAGCCGCTCGCTGCCCTTAAAGACCATGTGCTCCAGAAAGTGGGATATGCCCAGCCACTGCGGCGGCTCGTTGCGCCCGCCTGTTTGGACCCAGACGTCCACCGTGGCCGAATCGGCAATGGGAAGGGGGTGAAGAATGACGCTTAGCCCGTTGTTTAGGCGATGGGTGTAAGCAGGAAGAAGACGCGGTGCGCGGCTCAAGGTCAAAGTTCTTAATCAGTAGAGAACAAACTTAATCTTACTCGCACAACCGCCGCTGAGAGCCTTCAGGGAGCAATTGGGTTTATCTTTACTAGTCTTGGGAAGGGGTATCCGTTGATCCTGGCCACGACAAGCTGGGGGATCCCTCACCAACTAGGCTCTCTTCTACCTGAAAGCCAGGCGGCCATTCTTCACTTTCGCGCACCCGCTGCACCACTTCCTTAGGCAGGGTCACTCCCAGCTCCCGCGCGGCTACGGCCACCACGTCTCCCCGATCGATCAGGCCGGCAATGGCGCCGCTGGGGGTGAAGACCAAGACTCGGCGCGACTCCGCCTGGCCCATCATCTGGATGACCTGGACAATAGGAGTTTCCTCCCGCACCCCTTGAAGTTGCTCCATTGGCTTGAGAATGGCTTTGAGGGTGAGGTGATCCCACTGGCTGCGCTCGATGTCGTTGAGCAGTTCCGGCCTAACCAGGCCCCGGTAGCGACCGTCCTCCTCGGCAAAGTACACTTCCTGAACGCCTCCTGCGGTCTCTGGCTGGAGGGAGGCAGGGATCAGGTAGCGATCGACAAACTCCCGCAGGCTCATGCCCGCATCCACCACGCGAAAGCGGCGGCTCATGACATCTGCGGCCTTCAGGCGAGCCAACACCCGCTGCAGCTGCGCATACTGCTCGTAGCGACGGGCGCTATTTAAAATAAACAAGCCAATTAGCCCCGTCCAAAGGCCATTGAGGCTCCCCAAAAATACCACTACTAGACCCAGGCCCACCAAGCCCCAGCCCACTCCCTGGCCAGCTCGAGCTGCCCACAACATGCCCTTTTGCCGATCCCCTGTCCAACCCCAGATGGCTGCTTTGAGCATCTGCCCCCCATCCAGGGGCAGCCCTGGCAGCAGGTTAAACAGGGCAATCACTAGGTTGATGGCAGCCAAGCTGGCCAGCATTGAGGTCAGCGGCGACCCTGGCCCCGCCCAAGCTCCAGCCACGCTGAAGAGGACAAACAAGCCCAAACTGAGAAGGGGCCCTGCCAAAGCCACCCAAAAAGCGCCCAGGGGGCGAGGCACTTCTCGCTCAATGGCCGCCATGCCGCCAAAGATGAACAGGGTGATGGAGCTCACCCGTACTCCATAGGCCCGGGCGACTAGGCTGTGGGCCAACTCATGGGCCAATAGCGAAAGAAAAAGCCCCACCGCTGGCACCACCCCGTAGGAGAGCACCAGCAGCAGAGCCGCTGGAAACCAGGTGTAGTCGAGGAACAAGGGGATCCCCCACAAATTCCCGATGCGCAGGCGACTGGTCATGGCCTTAACTCCTACACAGCTCTTGCCCAGGAGGGCTTTTAGGACAGCAGGCAACCTTTCTCCTGGGGATCCCTTCCTTTCCACTCTAGCCCTTTCCGGGGCTTCGCAGCGAATCCTTGTGGTACCCTGGGTAGCTGTCCAGCAAACCAGGCAACCCTGCTAGAGCGGCCGGGTTAGCCACAGTGACCCTAGTTTTTTGTCCCTCTTTCTGGGGGACGACGGAAACAGCTATGGTATCGACTTCCTCCTACGAGCAGAGCAAAGCGGTACCCTCGCCCCAGGAACAAGCGCCAGGTTTTGTAGACGAGTTCCCCGCGACAGCCCCAACGGCTGCCCCAGTGTTCTACCGCACCTATAGTCGGCGCCGCCCCGATGGCAGCCGCGAGACTTGGAGCGACGTCTGCGATCGCACCCTGGCCGATATTGCCCGCCTAGGGCGCCTTACTCCCCAGGAGCGGGAGCTGTTGGAACGTCTGCAGCGGCAGTTGAAAGCGTTGATCTCAGGTCGGGCCCTGTGGGTGATGGGCACCGAGTGGATCCAGAAGCCGGAAAACTACTCCGGCGCCTACAACTGCACTAGCCTCACCGTGGTGGACTGGCGCTCCTTTGGCCTGATGATGGATCTGGCCATGATGGGCTGTGGCACGGGAGCGGTGCTGGAGCCTCAGTTCATCAGCCAGTTGCCCCCCATCCTCAACCGCCTAGAGGTGCAGGTAGTAGGATCCATTGGTGCCACCCCCCCCGAAGCGCGGCAGGAACACACCCGCATCCAGCGCCAGGGCTCTCACGTGCACATCCAGGTGGGCGATAGCCGCCGCGGCTGGGTGGAGTCTTACCAAGCTCTCTTGGAGCTGGCGGCGGATCCCAGTTTTGGGGGTCAGGTGGAGGTGACGGTGGATCTCAGCCATGTGCGCCCCGCTGGGGAGCGGCTAAAAGGGTTTGGGGGCGTGGCCAACCCCATCAAGCTGCCCGGCTTGTACCAGCGCTGTGCCGCCATCCTCAACAAAGCCGTGGGCAGGCAACTGAACTCGGTGGAGTGCTGCCTGCTCATTGATGAGGCGGCCGCAACGGTGGTGGCGGGGAATATCCGCCGTAGTGCAGGTATGCGCCAGTTTGCCGCCGACGACGAGCTGGGATCTAGCGCCAAAGACAATCTCTGGCAGCAGGACGAGCAGGGCAACTGGAGAATTGACCCTGAGCGAGATGCCCTGCGCATGGCCAACCACACCCGGGTATTTCACCGCAAGCCAACGCGGGAAGAGTGCATTGCTGCCGTGCGCAAGCAGTTTTACTCCGGCGAGGGGGCTATCCAGTGGGCTGGGGAAGCCGTAGCGCGGGCCAACGCCGACCTAATCAACACCCCCGAGCTGAAGCGGGAGTTCCTCAACGTCTATGCCTCGGAGGGACCCGAGGGAGCTAGGCGCTGGATAGAGGAGCGGCAGGCAGCTAGTAGCTCTCCGTCTGTCCAACCGCCAACGTGGCATAGGGTGCAACGGTATGGGCTGAACCCCTGCGTTACCGCAGACACTTGGATCCACACGGGCGACGGCCCGCGCCAGGTGAAAGACCTTATTGGCAAGCAGCACAGCACCTACGTCAACGGCGAGCTATTCAGCACGACCCCAGAGGGGTTTTTCTACTCCGGCACCAAGCCCGTGCTCAAGCTGGTGACCCAGGAGGGATTTTCTCTTCGGCTGACGGGCAACCATCGTGTTCTCAAAGTCATTGCCCAGACTCCAAAGGCGCAATACACGGAATGGGTGCCGGCAGAAGAGCTCCGCCCGGGCGACCGCATTCTGCTGCACAACCATCGCGACCTAACCCCCTGGGATGGTGAGGGGACCTGGGAGGAAGGCTGGCTCTTGGGGAATTGGCTGGGCGACGGCAGCCTTGCCACAACCCAGTGGAATGACACGGCTGTACTGCGCTATGGGCAGGATACGCAGCAGGAGATGAGCCTCCATGCGGCTCAGGTGTTGCAGGCTGCGGTAGGGTACGAACCTCGCCGGCCAGAGACCTATTATCACCCCAAGCTGAAGTGCCGGGTTATCCATTCCACCGGCTTGGCGAAACTGGCAGCTAAGTTCGGCATGGCTCCAGGACAGAAGCAAATGACTGCGGCACTGGAAGCCACAAGCTTTGATTTCCACCGCGGCTTTTTGTGCGGCCTGTTTGACGCAGACGGCAGTGTGCAGGGCGGTCAAGAGAAGGGAGTTAGTGTGCGGCTTTCCCAAAGCAACCTGGACACCCTCAAAGCTGTGCAGCGCATGCTGGCGCGTCTAGGGATTGTCTCGGTCATCTACGAGAATCGCCGTCCCGCTGGGTATCGTCTGCTGCCTGGTAGCAAGCGCCAGCCAGCCCCCTACGCCTGCCAGGTGCAGCACGAGCTGGTCATTAGCGGGGACAACCTGCACCAGTTTCAGGCAGTGGTGGGCTTTCGAGAACCGCGCAAAGCTCAGAAGCTAGGTGAACTGCTCGGCAGCGGCCAGCGCCGGCTCAACCGGGAGCGGTTTACGGTTACAGTTGCAGCCCTGGAGCCTGACGGCGTGGAACCGGTCTATGACTGCACCGTGCCCGGCCCAAGCTGCTTTGATGCCAATGGGTTGGTTGTCCACAACTGCGGTGAGATCATCGGATGCGACTTCCACTGCAATCTGGCCGAGATCCACCTCAACCGGCTAGATCCCCACAACCGCCAGGAGCAAGAGGAGGCCTTTACGGCAGGGGCCCTGTCGGCTGCGGCGCTGTTGCACCACCGCTTTGTTGAGCCCCGCTTCCAGCGCTCAAGGGAATGGGATCCCATTGTCGGCGTCTCGTTTACTGGTCTATTTGACTTTTGCGTCAAAGCCTTTGGGGTGGACTGGCTGCGCTGGTGGCAGGAAGGGAGGCCCGATACGCCTCTGGGGCGGGAGTTTAAGCAGCAGGAGCGGGAATACCTCAGCTTCTGGAAGGAGGTCGTTCACCGCGTGGTTTGGGACTACTGCGACCGTCACGGGTTGCGCCGCCCCAACCGCTGCACCACCGTTCAACCTGCCGGCACCAAGTCGCTCCTGACTAACGCCTCTCCCGGCTGGCACCCGCCCAAGGCTCAGCGCTACATTCGCCGCATCACCTTTGCCAAAAACGACCCCGTGGCCCTGGCCTGCCTGGACTACGGCTACTCGGTGGTGCCCGCCCAGTCGGACAAGGATGAGCACGGCAACCTGCTCAACGACCCCTTTGATCCCCGCTGCACCGAGTGGTTGGTGGAGCTGCCGGTGGAGGTGGAGTGGGCCAATTTGCCGGGCGCCGAGGAGATTGAGGTTGAGCGCTTCTCTGCTCTGGCTCAGTTTGACTTCTACATGCAGGTGCAAAAGTACTACACCACCCACAACACCTCCGCCACCATCGAGCTGCGCGAGGACGAGATCGAAGCGCTGGGATCCCGAATTTACGAGGCCATCCGCGACGACGAGGGCTACATCAGCGCAGCACTGCTGGCCCGCTTCGACGCTCCCTTCCCCCGCTTGCCCTTCGAGAAAATCGACAAGGCCACCTACGAGCGGCTGATGGCCGAGGTCAAGCAAAGACGAAAGACCGACAACTTTTACGAGGCGCTGGCGCGCTATGACCGCAACCTCGCCCTAATAGCAGAGGGTCCAGCAGGGTGTGATGCCCTCGGCTGTCTGATGCCGGAGGCTAGCTCGCAGAGCGAGAACCCGTCCCGCTAGCAGAGGGGGGGATCCCGGCTCGGGCTCTGGCTACACTGTTCTTGGCCGGGAATCCGAGCACTGCGCGCCTTGGCAGCCCCCTCGGCAAGCTAGGGGCAGGGGGGTTGGCACAGTCCGGTTTTCCCTGCTCGAGCGTTTGGTGGCTGGAGGATCTGATGCAGACAGGAGCGCAGCTCCCGAGGAAAGCCTGGACAAGGGAAACCTGGCGCAGGCTGAGGGGGCTGGTGCTGGCGCTGGCGGTGCTGCTGGGGATCGCCTGTTCTAGCCTCAAGGGCTCTGGGACCTCCCCTCCTGGATTGATCCCTCCTCCGCCTGAGCCGGGCAGCCGGTCGATTCCTCTAGCGGTGCGCACTCTGGGCACCAGCCGCTTTAAGTTGCTGGGCTTGACAGTGGGTGTGGCTGGAAGCGAGGCTGAAGTGCTTCTGGATACCGGCTCAGCAGGGCTGCGTATTCTGTCGTCGGTGGCAGGGCGCTTTGGCTTAGAGCGGACGGGGATCCCTTCCACGGTAACCTTCGCTGATGGCACGCAATTTATCGGTGTGCTGGCTCGCGCTCCCTTCAGCTTGGGTGGGATCCAGAGCCGAGAGCCGGTCACGATTCAGTTGATTGACCAAATCACCTGTGTGGAGCCGCTGGTGGCTAGCTGTTCCGACAGGCTGTTTGGACCAGGGCGGCCCTTTGCTGGGATCCTGGGCACCTCGTTGGACGAGCGCAGCCCTAATCGCGACCTGTTTAGCCCTCTCACTCGCCTGCCGGGCAATTTTCGCTCGGGGTACATCATCCAAACCGGCGGCTTTGAGTCTGCTCAGGGCCTTTTCACCGTCGGCCTGACCGAGGCCAACACCGCTGGCTTCAGTTTTCGGCCACTGCCCCAGGTGGGAAGTTTTCCCGATGGCACGCCCACCTGGCGGGATGAAGCTCTGCAAGTGGCCTACAGCATCAGCAATACTTCTATTCAAAATGTCCCTAGCCCCACCGTATTTGACAGCGGCGCTTCCGACATCTTCCTCAACGTTCGACTATTGGGATCCGCTCCTTTTCCCACCGCTACCCTACCCTCAGGCTCGGAGTGGCGAGCTGTGCTGGGAGGAGCCTTTGACTACCGCATCCGGGTTGGCTTTCCGGTAACGCCCAGCCGGGATCGGATCTTTGTCAACGGCAACCAGAGCGTGCAACTGTTGGGCATGCCCCTGTTTTTCAACGCCGACGTTGCTTTCGATAGTGAACGTGGTCGGATTGGCTTTCGCCTACGTTGAGACCAAGTTTTGAGTTGAACTGGGGAGGAAACCAATGCTTGCTCAGGACGGGATCCCTGCGCGCAGGAGGGCACGTCGCTGGCCCTGGATCTGGGTTCTGCTCCTAGTGTGTTGGCTGGGGTTGGGCGGGCCGGCCTGGCCAATTGGTTTGGGAGATCCCTTGCCGGAGTGGGCTCAGTCTATGCAAGTGGGGCGGCAGCGGCTACGCGGCGTGGAGCAGTACCAGGGTCAGGAGCAGATCCGCGCTTACGGCAACCAGGCAGGGCGGGTGTTTTGGATTCAAATCGAAAGCAGTGCCGACCTGCCGCCGGACTACCGGGAGTACTTGGGCGAATACCAACAATTTCCAGTAGAAGTTGTAGCCGTGGTGCCGTTGCGGGCTCGACGGCTGCGCTTCCGTCAGGGGAATCGCAGTGCTGAGTGGCAGGTGGTGGGCATGAGCGGCCACTTTGAGGCTGAGGCGCTTAGCCACGACCTGGCTCCGCCCGAGTTGTTGCAGCTCTAACCTAGGGGGATCCCCAAGGCGCGATCGGGAAAATTAGGGCTTATTCTAGAGAGAAGCTTGAACTCAGAGGTTGCCAATGAGACTGCTTCAGCAGGAAGTCCCAGTTATCCTCAATCGCTTTCTTGTTAAGGAGCTAACTCAGGAAGACCTCACCTTTTATGAGTACAACTGTACGCTAAACCCCCTCCCAGAGCCAGAGGATGTGCGGAAAACTTTTTCCAAAATCTCCAGGATCTGTAATCAGCTAGAAGTGATAGCTGTTCGTCTGGGAAATCGAATTATAACTCAGGAAAAAGTTCCAACCAGTAAGCTCAGGACAGAGGGTTGGGCGTTAGAAGAGCTAGGGCCTAGGGTTTTAACCTGTACCGATGTCCAAGAAAGAAGCGCTCTCGAAAGCTTTGAGCGCAAGAGGATAGAGTCCCGCCTTAAGTCTCTGTTCAAAAAAACTGAAGTTGAATCAACAGGGGGAGGCTTGCTCTGGTGGATGACTAGTCAGGAAGGGGTAGAACTTTTCGGGGATGGCTGGGAAATCCACAGAGGAAGAATGATAGATGTTGCTGTTGAAACAGACGGAAAGCTTTATTTAGAAGTCGATATTCATTACCGTCTCTACACACCGTGGACTTTGCATGAATGGCTGGAAAACTATCCAGATGTTCCAATCAAGTTGGTTCGGAACACATACGATAAACACCGGACTTGGAAATATCTGAGGATTCTTTCCGACCAGTCGCCGTGGGAGGTTCAGCTGGCAGGGCTGAACATTAGTCTGGCGGAGTTTCATTTGCGAAAACACAATGCTCCTCTAGAAGAGGTGAAAAGCTCTCGGGTAGTCGAGGTAGCTTCAAGGGAAGGGCGTTTTCCCCATCTTTCTCGAAGACTATCGCCTGTCCTAACCTTGGAAATGCTAGCCAGTCTAGAGTGCAACAGTAGCCTTGCTAAAAAGGTTAGCGCCGCTGTTACTGAGCGTATTAGAAAAAGTTTACAAGAACGACTGCAAGAGTCTAAAAAGACAGCAAAGACTATTATAGAGAGAGTCTACAACCTTATCAGAAGGGAAATTGAACCACTGAAGACTAAGGGCTACATCTTGCCCAAGCCAAAGCTATTGGGATCGGGTCACAGGCAAGTCCAAAATCCCGCCCGGGTTAGGTACCAGGGATGTGCGAAGGTAGGCGAGACTAAGTTTGGATGTCTAAACCTCTACGACGACAAGCGAGAGTATCCTAGCGAAGTGCGCAAGTGCTTGCTTGAGGTAGCCCAAAAAAGCGGAGTAGAAGTCGAAGTAGACTTCTATGCTACTCGGCAGGACTACCCTAAGAACGAGCTCGCCCGAAAAAGATTCTGGCAAAACTGGGCTGAGCAAGGGATCAAAACCGTTTTGGTCGTTATGCCGTGGTCACCCAATGAGGACAAGCAAAAGATCCGTGTGGAGGCTCTCGAAGCGGGGATAGCAACTCAGTTTATGATCCCTGGCGCTGATTCCTACAAAGCCCTAAACGTCGTCCTAGGCCTTCTGTGCAAGGCAGCATGGCAGCCTGTACTCCTGAAACCCCTCGACCATCCTGAACGCCCTGAGCTGATCATCGGCTTCGATGTGGGAACCGATCGACAGCTGTACTACGGAGCCTCTGCCTTCGCTGTTCTTGCTGATGGGCAGAGCTTAGGTTGGGAGCTCCCTGCTGTGCAAAGAGGAGAAACCTTCTCTGGTGATGCAATTTATCAGACTGTGTCCAAACTTGTCAATAAGTTTCATAACAGGCTCAGTCGATATCCCACCAAGGTTCTCTTAATGAGGGATGGTTTAGTGCAGGAAGGTGAATTTGGAAAGACAATTAAGGAGTTAGAAAAAGAAAAGATTGCTGTGGATGTTGTCGGAATACGCAAAAGCGGTACAGGAAGGATGGGGATAGAGGAAGAAGGTAAGTACAAAGATGCCAAAATAGGTACTGTTGTTTTCGACTACTCGCGAAAGTCGTTTACTCTGGTCACAAGCCAGCCCAGCTCCATTGGTAGCGCAAGACCCCTGCGAGTTGTCCACGAATATGGCAGTACGCCTTTGGAGATCTTGGCCCTGCAGACTTACCACCTTTCCCAGCTTCATCCTGCCAGTGGATTCCAAGCCTGTAGGCTTCCCTGGGTACTTCATTTTGCTGACAAGAGCGGCAAGGAGTTCCAGAACCTCGGCAGCAACATCTTCAGTGTCCTGCAAAACATAGATCGCCAGAAATTGATTGCCGTCTAGCAGGGTAGGGGGTTCTTCCCTGTGGGCCCTGCTAGGATGGGGAAGGGTTTGAGATGCCAACTATGTTTACTCACAACGAGGTCTGGAAGACCTTTCTGAGCAACCCTGTTGTCTTCTGCGGGGGCTTTCTCAGCGGCCTGCTGCGTTTGGATGTAAGGCAGGATCCGCTGCGCAGTTGGCTAGAGTCGCAGGGCTTGAGGGTGGAGGATCCGCCTGCCTCCACGCAAGGCCCCCAGTCTATTGCCATTGAGTAGGCATGGAGACAGGAGAGAGCCTCCCCATTCAGCAAAGTAGGCCAAGGTGAGCTGATGCCCCCCGGGCAATCTGTAAGAAGGTGGCGACGGCAGGGATCCCCCTATGGCTATCTGGGCGGGGTTGTGCTTTTGCTTGCGGGGCTAGTTGGCTTACCCTCAGCAGATTTGGCTTTGGCCCAAGCGGAGCTCATTTCCTCGAGAGGCTCCGACCAGGATCCCCAGCTTTGGCTGGAGCGCTACAACGCTGCTTTGAAGCAACTGCCCCCTTTGCCCAACTTGCAGTACCGCCAGCAGGTGCGGGTTGAGGGATCCCAGACCTTTACAGCCACCCTGGATGTGCTCCGCCGCCGCGACGGCAGTTGGCAGGCTTGGGTAGCCGAAGGGGATCGCGTCCGCCTGTTGGATTCGCGGCAACTGGAAGCAGTCAACCAATCGGACTTACTCAGGCTGTATTCGGTGTACGTGAGCCGGCCCGAAGCGCTCCTGCCCTCGGTGAACTTTCACTTAGAGGCTGATCCCACCCGCTACCGCGTCTTCTCCTCAGAACGGGCGGATCTGGCGGGATCCCCTGTCCAGCACTTGCGCCTGGAACCCCTTCAAAAAGGCCAGGTGCGGGAGCTGTGGCTGGATCCGGAGTCGGGGCTGCCGCGGCAGGTGCTCTTGTTTTTGTCAGGGGTGTGGGGACAGGCCTACGTCCTCATGGGGTTTACGGCAGTGCCCGCGCCCGAGGGAGGCCTTCGCTATTGGCTGCCGGAGAGCACCCGCATCAACCTGAGCTATGGGTTTTGGACGCTGGAGGGCCTGACCCGCCGCGTGTTCAGGGGATCCCTTGCCATCCGGCACGACTACCAGGACTATCGCATCTTGCCGGAAGGAGTGCAGTTGCGCTTTTTGCCCTCGCAGCCGCCGCTGGATGCGCCGCCAGTGGTGGCCGGCCTGCCGGAAAGCGCGCCCCAACTGGAGCTGGGGGATGTGCAGGTCTTGGGGGTGGATGAGCAGGGGAACCAGCAGTTTAGAATTGGCCTGGGCAGACGCACTGCTGCAGAGACCCCCTTGGAAGACCGCATCGCCGCCTTTAACCTCACCCGACCGGCCAGCCGCAATGCTCTCACCCAGATCGATACCATGGCCTTTTTGTCTTTGGGGAGCAGTCAGTTGCCCATTTATCTCTTTCAATTCGACACGGGTCGCCCTCTGTATCCCCTGCAAGGGGTAGGGCAGCCGCAGGTGGATCCCAACGAGGTCTTCGATCCCAGGCCGCCAGTCATCAAACTCTTTGGAGACTAGGTGGGGAAACCCCAGGGAGCGCTGTTGGGAGGGGCTAGAATAGCCCTGGGATCCGGAGGAGAAGCAAGGCGTGATCAAACCCTACTCTGCCCACTTGTTGACCCCCGACTTTCGCCTCAGTCTGGCAGTGTTGGTTTTGGCAGTGCCGCTGTTTTGGCTTTCGCTTTGGGCAGGGCTGGCCATGGGATTGTTTGGCCTGTTTTTGCTGGTGCAGACTTGTCTTATCGGGCTGGCCTTTACCCGCACAGCCCTGCAAGTCTACAGCGGCTCCCGGCGCATCCGCGAGTTCCCCTACAGCGAATGGCAGGATTGGCAGATTTTCTGGCGACCTGTACCCATTCTCTTCTTCTTCCGGGAAAGCCGAGGCATCCACTTTCTGCCAATGCTCTTTAACCCAGTTGAGCTGCGACTTTGCCTAGAGGAGCACGTGGGACATCTGCACGCCCAGAGATCCCCTTTTCGCGGCGTGGGCCGATGAGCAGTTCGGAGGGCTGGGTTTGGCAAGAGAAAGGGGGGTGGCGTTGGCTGCAGTGTCAGCTCTTGGCAGACTGGCCGCATGCTTTTGGGTGCCGGCGCAGCTCCTTCTATCAACCGGCTGAACTGGCTGAGCAGCTGCGGCTGACCCCCGAACGGGCAGCTTGGGGCCACCAGGTCCACGGCTGTCAGTGGATGTGGGCCGATGCCCTCACCACGATCCCGGCAGGGAAAGCAGAAAGCAGGGTTCAGCGTCCCGCAGTCGATGCCGTAATTGCCCGCTGCCCAGAAGACTCTGCCTGGGTTGGTACTGCTGACTGTGTGCCGATTCTGGTTGCCAGTCGCCGGTGGGTGGCAGCAGTTCACGCTGGCTGGAGGGGGACGGCTGCCGGCATCTTGCCCAAGGTGCTCCAGGTCTTTCTTGGGGGGGGGATCCCTGCCGAGGAAATCCGCATTGCCCTGGGGCCAGCCATTTCCGGGCCAGCCTACCAAGTTTCCCAAGCAGTGGCTGACAAGGTGCTGCAGACGCTGCCGGCAGGCGTGGATCCGCAGCTTGCCCTCTGGCCTGATCCCATCCCTGGCAAGGTTCGCCTGGATCTGCGCTGGGTCAACTCTGCCCAGGCCCAAGCGCAAGGGATCCCGCCTGAGCACATTGCCATCAGTCCCCACTGCACCTTTGGCCAGCCCCAGGATTTCTTTTCCTATCGCCGCGAGGGATCCCTGGAGGATGAAGAGGGCCGCCGTTGCGTGCAGTGGTCGGGGATTGGGCTGCCCAAAGCGGCCTTGGACAAGCCGCCAGCTGCCCAAGAGAGCTGCTATGATTGAACAGCCCTCCGCTGCCCAGTCCCAAGATGCGCCGCGCTGCCCTTAGGGGATTATCGTGGATAGTTTTGTCCCTCTTGCTTGTTGGTGGCCAAGCCGCGGCCCAGACCTCCGTGACAGGCCTTAACCGCGACAGCGTACGGCAACTAAACCTTGAGAAGAATTCAAGTCGCGAGCCCAGCATTCCCTCGGCGCAGAGGCGGGCGAAGTGGCATACCCGTGCCAATGTCTGCAAGGGCAATTGCCGGAGGAAGTTGGCCGTATCGCCTAAGCAAGCGGCTAAGGTATTAAAGGAAGCCCTCAGGTCGCTGCAGAATGGATTGGGAGAAGCTCTTGGAAGAATGGGTGGCAGCCTTTAGGCAGGCGGCAGAGGCAGGCCTTGCTGCTCTAGAAGCCGCCTTGAGGGAGCTGGGAGAACAGCTGGCCACCCCTATCGAGCAAACCCTCAGGCAGTGGGAAATCTTTTGGCGGCTGGAGGAGGAACCCGAGCGCCCAGAGGAAGCGTTTAACCCTGCCGAGGGGCAGTCCTTTAGCACCAGCCGCTTTTTCGTCAGCCCCTGGGGGTTTGGGGGCGTAGTTGTCTATACCTACTATATCGCTTCACCGCCTGGCTGGATTGGGGATCCCACCTGTCGCTACAATGCCCTTTCCCCGCAACTGCGCTGTGCCGTCAACCCCTATGGCCCTTGCAAGGGCTGTCCTCACTATGAGCCGCGGGAGGAGGGCCCTGCGCGCTAGCTGGCCTGAGGGCGTGGGCTATGCAGGATAGCCGCCTTATTGTTGCTCTAGATACCTCCTCCCTTGAGGAGGCGCTGGAGTGGGTGGAGCGTTTACCCCAAGTGCAGTGGTGGAAGGTGGGCCTGGAGCTGTTTACGGCAGTTGGCCCTCCAATTCTGCAAGCCCTGAAGGAGCGGGGCAAGCGCATTTTCTTGGACCTCAAGCTGCACGACATTCCCCGCACAGTGGGGCGGGCAGTTCGAGTAGCCGTTGGCCATGGGGTGGATTTGCTGACCGTCCATGCGGCCGGCGGGAGCGCCATGTTGCACTCAGCCGCAACGGCCGTCCAGGGCAGTTCCTGTCGGCTGTTAGCAGTTACCCTTTTAACCAGCCTTGGCCCTGAACAGGTGCGGCGGGAGCTGGGCATCGAGCGGGATCCCGGCGACTATGTGTTGCAGTTGGCCCAGCTGGCCTTGGAACAGGGCTTGACGGGGCTGGTCTGTTCTCCTCAGGAGGTGGGGCGGCTGCGCCAAGCTCTGGGGCCGAAGGTTCTGCTGGTAACCCCAGGGATCCGACTGGGGGATCCAGAGGCGGGGGACGACCAGCGGCGGGTTTGTAGCCCTGCAACAGCTCTGCAGGCGGGGGCGGACTATCTGGTGGTGGGTCGCCCCATCACGGCAGCTGCCGATCCTCTGGCAGCCTGGCAGCGCTTTCAGGCGCTGGTGGAGACTGCGGGCTGAGGGTTGGGGAAATGGCGTTGGGAGGCAGGCGGGGAGCCGCTCTAGCAGTGGTTTTGGGACTGTCCGGCCTCGCTCCTACACTAGCCAGGGGAGAAGTCTGTGCCAGCGATCCCCACACTTGGTCTGAGGCCCTGACGGCCCAGTTGCCTTTGTTTCTCAATTTAGCCCTGAGCCGCTCCCGCTCAGAGTTTCAGGTGGTACTCGTGGGTCAGCCGCAGGTCGAGCCTCTTGCTGCCAAGGAGTTGGCGGATAGCCCAGCCGCTTCCACTGCCCAGGGCTTTTGCCTCTACTTCACCACGCTGGAGCGCCGCTTGGTTCTCCCTCGGCAGCCGCCGCAGCCGGACAACCCTCTAGCGGGACGGCGCAGCGAAACCCTGCATCTGGCCTATGAGGCCTGTGTATTGCGGGATAAACCAGGAGATCCCTGGCAGTTGGTGCGCCTCCGAGTAACTGGAGCCGGGATCCCCGTTCGCGACGTTACAAACGGGCTCACCGCCCAAGCTATCCGCCGTTGGCAGCAGTCGGGGTGTCCCTCAGCAGGCGATCTAGAGTTGACTAGGCCCTCTTCTCCGTGAGGTTTCCTCCCGCCATGCCTCCTCAGGGCAAACGGCTACTCCGGCGCCGGCAGCCGGCCAAGCTGAGTTGGATAGGCCCCTGCCTGCTGTGCGGGGGAGTAGGACTGCTCTTTGGGCAACGGCTTCGCCTTCTAGCAGAACCGGCTCAGGAAGCGTGGTGGCGCGTTTTGCCTGCCAGTAGCTCTGGGGGATCCCTTGCTCCGCTGGAACTCCCCCTCTACCACTGGCTGGCAGAGAAACTTTTGCCTTGGCTAGGGCAAAAAAGCGGGATCCCGCCGCAAGGACTGCTGGCAACCTTGTCGACCCTAGCCTGTCTGGCCATCCTACTGTTGTGTTGGAGCTGGGGCAATTTCTGGAGCGCTGGCCTGTGGGGGCTTAGCCCCTGGGTGCTGACCCAGGGGTTGGAGCCGAGCAGCGAGATCCTCGCTCTCCTGGTCTTACTAACTAGCAGCGGCATTAGGCCGGGATCCCGCCTGCGCTGGGAGGGGTTGGCGCTGGCCTGTGGGCTGAGCTACCGAGTTTGGCCCTTGGCCTTGCTCTGGGCGCTGCTGTGGATTAGCCAACACCGGCCGCGGCAAGGGTTGCAGGGATCAGCCTTGCTGCTGTTGGTGATGGGCCTCTCCTGGCTCGGGCGAGCGGAGGGGCTTGGGGATCGCTTCCGGGGAACAGAGACCCTCTCTCCTTCGCTCAGCGGCCCAACTGGCCTGCCTACGCTAGCTACTTTGATGTTGCCCCTAGGGCTAGCCTTGGTGCGGCTGGGCTGGCCTTGGGAAGAACGCCAACAAACTTTGCTCAGCCTGGCCGGCTTGGGCCATGCCCTCTGGATGGGCCTGCTAGCAACTTGGCTGGAGGGTCGGGGGGATCCGCCCCTGTACCTCCTACAACAAAGCGCCCGCTGGGGCCTAGTGGCCCTGCCCTTCTTGTGCCTGAGCGCTGGCGGTGTCTTGGCGGAGATTCCTTGGAGGGGCTGGCGGCGGCTGTTGGGATCCCTGCTTTTGGTCAGCTCGTTCTTGCTGTCGTGGCAAGCGTTGGCCTAGGGCACGATCCCAGCTCCAAACCAAAGCGCTGAGGGGTTGATCAGCCTCTTGCCCCAGCTTTCCAGGGGGATCCCTTTTGTTAAGGAAAAGGACTACAGTTAAGGTCGAGGCGGGTCAGGTGTTCAAAAACGCCACCTCGACGACCCAAGCAGGAGAACAACGTAAGAGATGATGACGGTGCGGGTGCCCCTCGACTACTACCGAATCTTGATGCTGTCGCCACGGGCAGACAAGCATCAGATCGAACAGGCTTACCAAGAGCGCCGCGAGCTCAGGCCAGGCGAACGTTCTTGGCTGGTGGGGTTCTCGCCGCAGGCCGTGGAGGCTCGTGCCCAGCTTGTCCAGGAGGCCGCTTCTGTGCTGCTCGACCCTGAGGCACGGCGCAGCTACGACGAACACCTAACCCTAGCGCATCCCACCCTGACGGTGGACGAGGCCCTTCTGCCGGGAGTGCTGTGCCTGTGCTGTGAAGTTGGAGAGTACCCAGCGGCTTTAAGCTTGGCTCAGCAAATGCTTGATCAAGGACACCCCGCCCGTTCTGATGCCATTTTGGGGCGGGCCGTGGCCCGTTTAGAGCTAGGCCGGGAAGCCTGGCGACAAGGAGCCTATGAAGAAGCCGCGCACTCTTTGCAGACAGGCTTGGCCGAACTGGAGGAGTGTCAGGCTTTTCCTCAGCTCCAGGCAGAGCTCCGCATCGACCTGGGCAAGCTGCGCCCCTACCGCATTTTGCAGCTCCTTGACCCCAATGCCCCAGCTGTCATGGGCAAAGGAGTAGCTGCAGCTCCTGCCCTGGCGCGGCAGCAGGGGCTGGCTCTCCTCAAGGCCATGCTCGACGAGCGGGGCGGCATTGAGGGCGGTGGGCAAGATGGCTCTGGCTTGAGTACGGAAGATTTCTTACGCTTCATCCAGCGCGTGCGCCGCTACCTCACCCTACAAGAACAGCAGGAGCTTTTTGAGCAAGAGGCGGAGCGCCCTTCCTTGGTCGCTGCCTACTTGGCTGCGCAGGTGCTGCTGACAGCGGGCTACGTGGAGAAACGGCCAGCTCTAGTGCGGCGGGCGCGCGGCTACCTGATTCGCCTCGCCCAGCGGCAAGATGTGCATCTGGAGCAAGCTATCTGCAGCTTGTTGTTGGGGCAAACTGAAGAAGCCCTTAGTCACCTACGCGCCAGTCAGGAAACCGAAGCCTTGCAGTTTATTGAGGAGCACTCTGCCGGATCCCCGGATCAATTGCCAGGCCTCTGTCGCTTTACGGAAAAGTGGTTCCAGGATGAGGTATTCCCAGAGTTTTACGCCTTGGATCCTGCCCAGGCTAGCCTGAAAACCTACTTCGACAACCCTCAGGTGCAGGCTTACCTGGACGAGATGCCTAGCCGCGAGAGCTCGCCAGCAGGTACCCTATCTCCACCTCCTACCCTGCCTCTATCCCAACCGCCCGCTGCTGGGGGTGCTAATCACCCGCCTGCTCCCTTCCCGCAGGGAGTTTCCCAAGAGCCGTCGCACTTGCCCAAGTGGCCTGCTCCATGGGACGGGGAGCCAGCCAGCTCTCCCCCATCAGAAGGGAGCCTTCAGGCCTACAAGAGGGGGCTGCAGGAGGTGGAGCGTCACCACCGCAGCCACTTGGGTTCTAGACGAAGTCGGCCTGAGCCTCCTGCTCCTTCCTTCCACCTCCGCTTGGCTGCCGTGGTCGGCGGGGGCATTCTCTCCCTCGTGGTTAGCTGGCAGATACTGCGCAGCCTGTTCACCCCACCACCGCCGCTGGAACAGCCCCAGGTGCAACTGGAGCAGCCACCGGTTACTCTTGAGAATTCGGATCAGGCCAAGCCCTCGCCTGAGCCTGAGTTGATTGGCCCCCTGGCTGAGTGGCAAGGAGTCCAACGGGTGCGGGTGATCTCCAACGATGGCATCAATATCCGCCAGCAGCCTAGCCTAAGCGGAGCCATTGTCGGGACGGCCCCCCGCCAAGCTTTACTGCGGGTGGTAGAGGTGCGAGTAGGTGAAGGACAGGTACCTGTCTGGTTGCGCGTTGAGCAAGAGGGGGCGCCAGGAGGGTGGATTGCCGCTCAATCGGGCTCAACTCGCTTGGTCGAGCGACTCTAAGCCTTTTCTGCCATTTGCCTTGCCCAGGCAATAGCTTGTTTCCCGCTTTCCGGTGGTGGATATTCTGCGCAATGCCCCGCTAGGGATCTATCTGGAAGAGCCGCGCACCTGGCTGCACTGTCTTGACCCGCGGGTGAAGTTGGCCTGGTTGCTTAGCTTTCTCCTCAGCCCAATTTTGGCCAGCAGTGGCTGGCGGCTGGCCGTGGTGGCGGTTCTCCTGCTCTTGACGGTAGCAGCCCGTCTGCCCCGCCGGGTCTGGTCGGGCCAGCTTTCGCTGGTGTTGGCCCTCAGCCTGCTTGCTTTTGGGATCACCAGCTTCGCCCCCGATGGCTTAGGGGTCTTCCCCCAGCCGCAGCGGCAGGATGCGCAGGTGGTGGGCTATGGACTTATCTCCAACTCCAACCTGGAGGTGAAGGAGAGGGCAGCGGCCAGCCAGGCCTGGCAGCAGCAAACCCGTGCCTGGCCAGTTCCCTACCGCTACCGTTTGCTGCAGGTTTCCCTGCTAGGGCGAACGTTTCAAGTCTCGCGGCGTTCCCTCTCTGTAGCTCTGCGGCTGGGTACCCTCATCTTTACCCTGCTCTATGCCACCAATTTGTTCTTGCTGACCACCGCCCCCGAGGAAATTACGGCGGGGATTGCCCGGCTGTTACAGCCTCTCCAGCGCTGGGGCTGGCCGGTTGCCGAGGTGATTCTCACCCTCACCTTGGCCCTCCGCTTCCTGCCGCTGGTGATGGAGGAAGTCCAGAACTTGGTGCGGGCGGTGCGCACCCGCGATGTGCGCTGGGGATCCCTCAGCTTTCGGGGTGGAATGCAAACCCTTCTGGCTTTGGTGGAGCGCTTTTTTGAAAACCTGCTCCTGCGAGCGCAGGAGATAGCGGCGGCCATGCAAGCTCGAGGGCTAACTGGTCCCGACCATCCTCTGCGCTGGCACCGTCTGCAGCTACGGCGGCTAGATCGAGGAGCGCTGGCCCTCCTGCCCCTGTTTTGGCTGCTGAGAGCTTTGTCGCCCTAAAGATAGCGGCAGGAGCAGCTGGGAAACCGAGCGCCCATCAGAGGAGAGGTAGAAAGACAGCTGCCCTCCCAGGCGCTGCACAATCCGCTGGCAAAGGCTAAGCTCCCAGCCGGGGCTGGCCGCTAGCGGGGACTGGAACAAGGGATCGGCAGAGACGACCTGCCGGGGATCCCCTTGCAGGGCTGCCAGCAGGTGGGGATCAAAGCGGCCCTGATCCACCACCAGCAGTTCTGCATAGCCAGAGTGCTCCGCACCGCTCTCGCCAACGGCGACCCGGCTCCACAGATCCAGCCGCCCCCCCTCCGGGCTGCGCAAAGCAGCGGCAACCAGCACCTCCCAGAGGACCATCTCCAGGCGTCCGGGATCCCCCCAGACGGTAAGGCTCAGGTCGCCGTGGGCGCGCGGCCACAGCTTGCGTTTCTGGGCCAGACCCTCCAGCCGGCGCAGGCTCTTGCGCACCAAAGTAGCCACAGACAGCGACTGCAACTGCGGCTGCGCCTGCCAGGTTTCTGCCTGCAACAAGGGCTCCACGGAGGCGGCCAGATCCCGCAGCCCTCTGGCAATTTCCACCACCTTTTGCCAGCGCGTGGCCTCGTCTCCTGGCGTTGCTGGCACCTGGCCTAGGCGGCGCAGGCTGTCCAGCAGGGCGTTTTGCAGATCCAGCAGGCGGCGGTGCTTGTACCAGTTCAGCTCGCTGAGTACCTCCTGCCGCTCCTGCAGCGTTTGTACCCAAAGCAAGCGCCGCAGCGTCCAGCCGCAGGTTTGGGCAATCACTGTCGCTGCCGCCTGCTCCTCCGGCTCCCAAACCTTGTCTGCCT
This sequence comes from Synechococcus sp. O70.2, assembly GCF_047462135.1. Classification (NCBI taxonomy): domain Bacteria; kingdom Bacillati; phylum Cyanobacteriota; class Cyanophyceae; order Synechococcales; family Synechococcaceae; genus Synechococcus; species Synechococcus sp. O70.2. The sequence continues at coordinate 193,587 of NZ_JANSIS010000001.1, read as the reverse complement.
CTGCTCCCAAGATCAAAACCCCCAGTGGCTCCAGACCAGGGGAGTCGCCAGTCTCGGGGCCGCCCTCGCCCAGCGGCAGCAGCAGCCAGGATCCCAGGCCCGTCGAGTTCAACCAGGTGCGGCTGGCAGCTGGGATCTGGTCTTGGGAAAGCTGGAGGGGTCCTCTTGCCTGCAGCGCACGGGTCAGCAAGGGATCCTGGCGATCGATCTCAGTGGGGCCGGTGGGGTAAAACGCGGGGGCGGCGGCAAAAGGCGGCTGCAAGCGGGCCCGGCTCTCCCCTGGCTGCCAACTAACCACCAGCGCCAAGGGGATCCCCAACGCTTGGGCCGTCTGTTGGACGGTGGCGGCGTAGAGCTCCGGCAGGGTAGTCAGGTTCTGCAGCGTCAGACAGGCAGCAACCAGGCCGTTGAACAGTTGCTCTTGCCGTTGCCGCCGCTGTTCCAGTTGGATTTGCCTCAGGATCAGGCCTACGGGTTGGGCGATCCCGCGCAGCAGTTGCCGTTCTTCCCGGCTCCAGGCCCGCCGCTGGGGATGGAGCACGAGGATCAGCCCTTGCGGAAGAGCAGGGGGGGTGGCAGAGCCGCCGACTTCCGTGTGGGTGAGCATGAGGGAACGCACCCCCAGAGGGGCCAGTTCCTGCCGCCAGGAGAGCAGGCGCAGATCTTGGTCGTAGTTTTCTGCCACCACCACCTCGCTGCGCAACAGATCCTGCCAATCTTGCTCGCTTAGGGGGCTAAACTGCTGCGGCAAAGCCTGCTGGCCCTCGCTGCGGTACTCGTAGAAGAGGCGGGGGATAGGTTGGTTGGGATCCAGCGTCAACACCGCTACCGCGGCGGCTTGCAGGCGCTGGCCCAGGCCAACCACCGCTTGCTGGAGAGCCCGCTGCAGCTGGGCCGGGTTGGAGAGGGCCTGGCCTACCTGATGCACGAACTCCTGGTCGTCGGCCAACTGGCGGAGGCGACGATCCAGATTTTCCAGAGGAGTGGCCAAGGCCAGCCCATGGGCGGCAGCGGCCACCAACTGGCGCTCGGCAGCTTGCCAGGTACGGGGCACCTCCGACTGCACCCAGATAAACCCCAGCAGCTCCTGCTGCAGCCGGATTGGGGCGGCCAAAGCCGACTGCGCTCGCCACTGCTGCATCAACTTGAGGGGAACCTCGGCGCGGGTTGTCTCCAGGTCGCCCACCACCACCTGGCCTGCAGCAAGAGAGGAGTACAGGTTTCCCAATTCCCGGAGCGCAAGGCTGCCCTCTCCCATCGGGATTACCCCGGCTTTGGTTCCTCTGGCAGTGGGGGCAGGAGTAGGCCTAGCGGCGCTTTCATGGGGAACAAACCGTCCCTCCCTGGGCTTGTGCCAGTACACCTGGATGTGAACGGCGCCCAAGCAGGACTGCAGCTCCTGGGTAACCAGGCTAACCCGTTCTTGCAAGGATCCCGCCTGGCACATCGCCGCCCCCAATCTCAGGAGCGACTCTTCAAAGCGCTTTTCGGCCTGCCGTTTCCAGGCATCTTCCAGCTTCTGCAAAGAGGCTGCCAACTGCCCCAGCAAAATCCCCAGGAGCGCCTTTTCCTCCTCGTGGGTAGTAGCGCCCCACAGTTGGGATCCCAGCATCAGGATCCCCAGGCAGCGCCGCCGCCCTACCGTAGAGAAGGGGTAGATGAAGCAGCCTTGGATCCCGCCCAGCCGCTTGGCTTCTCGCTGCCAAAGACCCATGCGCGGCTCCTGGGAAAGGTCGGGCACGCTGATGGGCCGCTGCTCGAACACTACCTGCTCGAGGATCTCCCCCGGCTGTAGGGGATACGCAGCTTGCAAGAGAGGTCGATCCTCCTCTCGCAGGGTCACGCCACCTTGGCCCACCAACTGGTGATTGGCAGGGTCGTAGAGGGCTAGCCAAATTAGCGGCGCCCCAAACACTGCCTTGACATACTCCAGCGTGAGCTGAATCAGGGCCTTAGCGTCGGTCTGCTCCCGCATCTGCTGCAAGGTTGCCTGTAGGGCCACTAGCGGAGAGACTGCCCCCCCTCCACTAGAGTGAGGAGAAACAGACTGAACCATAGTTCAAGCATTGGCTGGGCAGGTTTGAGGGAAAGCAGGCCCAGCCACCTCTTGGCTCACCTTAACCCTGCTGTTTCTTGGAAGCCAACATTTCCAAGGCAGTTGGAGATGCCCCTGCAGGGTATTGTCCCTCCTAGGGGGAGAGGGTCAGCAGAGCTAACTTGCAGTCCTCACTGCCTGGTTACGAGAGGGATCCCGCGCAATTTGGACGTATTGGTTACCAGACTTTGCACAAAGCGCTGGAAGCGCTGCCGCAGGTTTTCGTCCCTGAGGTTGCCCTGCTCATCGAAGGCACTCCAAGCCCGCCCGATGGCAATTTGCTCTGGGATCGCCCAACCGTGCAGCCACCGCACAATCAGGCGCATTTGGTTAAGGGTGTCGCTGTTGCTCTCGCCGCCCAAGACACTGATGAGCCCAAAGACCTTGCCCTCCAAGTGCTCAAAGCTCAGCAGATCCAAAGCATTCTTCAGGCTGCCGCTGATGCTGCCGTGGTACTCCGGGCTGGCCAGAATGATCCCATCGGCCTGCTTCATCGTTGCCCGCAAAACCTCCACATCGGGATAGTCGGGGTAGGATTCCGAACCATCGGCAAAGGGCAACTTCATCTGCCGCAAATCAAGAAGGTGCAGCGGTATCCCCAGCTTCTCGAACTCGCGCCGCACTACCTCCAGGGCCCGATAGGTCAGGGAGTTGGGCCGCAGGCTGCCACCAATGGCCACGAAGCAAGGTGCAGAGGCCGCGGCCAGGACGGTTTGAGAGTCGGCGGTGGGGGCTTGCCCAGTTGAAGAAGACATAAGCCGTGCTCACGGATAGATATCAGTTACGCTGCAAACAATCATAACTCATACTAACTCTGTCCTGTGGTCCCTCCCCGATTTCTGCCAATTCCACCCCTCCTAGACCAAGAGCTCTAGGACCAGCGGAGCACCTGCAGCAGGTTGGAAAAATCGTCCCGCCAGAGGGGATCCCCGGCTTGGGGCAGAAGGGGCTGCCAGGGATCCCCGTCGGAACTCTGCAAAGCAAGGGAACCTCTGGCCATCAGCACCCAATGGGAAGGGGCCAGCCCCGCCTGGCGCTGGGCAGCGGTGAGATCTTCCTGGGCTTGATGCCAGGCGGAAAGCTGCAATTCTCTGGCCAAGGCAGCCAACACTGGCGCCAAGTTGAGGTGGCGGTGGGTGATGTTAAAAAGTAGCCAGCCCTGGGGCTTAAGCTTGCTGAGGTAGAGGGTCAGGGCCTCCTGGGTGAGCAGATGCAGGGGCACAGCGTCAGAGCTAAAGGCATCCATCACCAGTAGGTCATAGCTGCCATCGGGGATCCCTTGCAGGCGGAGGCGGGCATCGCCCAGAATCACCCGCACCCGCGCCCGCTGGCTGGCCCAGTCGAGGTAAGCAAAGTAGCGGCCTGCCCAGTTGGCCACGGTGGGATCCAGCTCGAAAAAGGTCCACTCATCCCCCGGCTCGGCGTAGGCGGCCAAGGTGCCGATCCCCAGCCCCAACACCGCAACCTGAGCCGGAGAAGAGCCTAGCTGCGCCCGCCACCGCTGGAGCGCCTGGCCCACCGGCCCTGGGCGGGAAAAATAGGTGAGCGGCTCCAAGGCTTTCTGGGGATCCAGGTTTTGGCTGCCGTGCAGCGTGGTGCCGTGCAGGAGGCTGCGGAAGGATCCCGCCTCGTTGCGGTACTCCACAAGGCGATGGAGGCCGAAGACACTGCGCTCGCTGGCTACCACCTGCAGCCCCGGTGGCAGCCAGAGCTGTCCCAGCAGCAAAACCAAGCCCATGGTCACCCCTAGGCGGCGCGGCCATCCCCTCCTGCCTTCTCTCCCTAGGGCCAGCACCGCCCAGCCCAAGCCCAGCCCTACGGCTGCTCCAAGGTGAAAGAGCGCCTGGAAACGAAAGTGCACCAGCAAAAGGGGCAGGAGCAACCCCAACCCCAGCCCTAGGCCCAACCGTCCTCCCTGGGGCGCCAAGGCTGCCAGCGCCAGGCTCAGGAGGAGTGGATACTCCAGCACCGCCTCAAACACCTGGGGTGCTAGCAAAGCGGCAAACAGGCCCCCCAAGCTCCCTCCCAAAGCCAGCCACAGGTAAAACCGGGTCAACTGCTGGGCTGGCGGCCGACAGCGGACCAACTGGCTGTGGCAGGCCCAGCTCACCAAGCCAAAAGCCCCTAGATGTAGAGGCAACACCGCAAACCAAGGCCTCACCCAGCCCACGACCTGCGCCCCCACCGCCCCGCAGGCCAGCAGAGCTGTCGTTCCCAAAGCCAACTCGTTGGGATGGATGCCGCCGAAGGCCAGCATGAAGGTCACCAGGTAAATGCTCAGGGGGATGGCCCACAGCAAGGGCACCGCCGCCACATCGGTGGTCAGGAGGGTGGTGACTGCCACCACCAAACCCGCCGGTAAGAAGGCCCAGCCAGCCCAGCGCCAGCCCTTCCCCCAGAAGCTAGGCTCCGCCCTGCCGATTGCGACTGGCTCCCCTAGGGCAGAGGGATCTGTCCCCTGTCTTTTTAGCAGCAGCCCCACCCCGCCCAGGAGCACCAGTCCGGCCACCAACGCATAGGCTCCCCTCCAGAGATGGGTTTGCTCAGCCAAAGACAGCCGCGGCTCCAAGAGCAGTGGATAACCCAGCAGTCCCGCCAAGCTGCCGGCATTGCTGGCTCCATAGAGTCCGTAGGGATCCCTCTTACTCTTGCCCAGCCCCCGTTGCAGCAGTGGCGACGTCCCCGAGAGGAGCAATAGCGGCACCCCTGCTCCGACTGCCAAGTTGGCCAAGAGGGCTAGGGGAGGAAAGGCCTCCTCCGGCTGCGGGTGGCTCCTGAACTCAAAAGGCAAAAACTTAAGCCCCGCCAGCATGAGGATCCCGTGGATCAGTACGCCCAGCTCGGGATAGCGGCCCCGCCCCAGCCAATCCGCCCACAGGTAGCCCAATAGCAGGACAAGCTGGAAAAAGGCCAGGCAGGTATCCCACACCAGGGGGGATCCTCCCCACAGCGGCAGCAGCAACTTGCCCACCAACAACTGCCCCCAAAAGAGGCAGAAAGCGCTGGCAAACAACGTAAAGCCAACCAGCCAGACCACCGCCGCTCCCTTCAGCGGGCCTTGACTTGCAAGGGGAAGCGCTGCCTCAGCTCCTCTTCTACCTTAGGCAGCCATTCTTCTTGGAACACCCACACTTGCCCTTGCTGCACGCGGCCATCGGGGTTTTGCGTCAGCTCTAGCCAATACACCAATTGCTTTCCCCGCAGCACCACGCCTTGCGTGGCCAAGGCAAGGCTATAGCCGGGATTGCCAGCCAGGGCCGCAGGGGCCGGGTAGCGGATGACCTCCACTGCCTGATCCAAATCGGCGGCGATCTCCGGGCCATAGACCTCGCGAATAGCTCGAAAGAGATCCTCTGCCGTCAGCCCTTGTGGGCGAAAAAAGGTCATCCGTTCCGAGCGGATCGTCTCCCGATCCAGGGGGTTGATGATCCGGCCTGGTGGGGCGACTGAGGCCAAGAAAGTAAACCGGGATCCATCCGGCTCCACCCGATGGATGTTTAACGTCTCGCCTGGACGGGGCCGCAGCACCGGGTTGTCTTTTACCCAGCTAGCCACCTGACTTGGCGCTTGCCCAGGGATCCCCCAAGCTACTGCCGAAAGGCCCACTGACCAGCAGGTGAGGGCCCAGCCTACCCCCAAAGCCAAACGCCGTTTTCTGCGATTTGGATCTCGACTGGCGAGTTTCCTACCTTGCTTGGCACCCAAGACCCGCCATGGCTTGAAGTCCACTTTCTCACGCCTCCGCACAAGCGAACGCAAGCAAAATGTCAAGCAATACTCCTCCAGTGTATCTGGGGCTCTCAGGCCGCCTGGTGCGCCTAAGCGTGGGCATTGCAGCCAACAGTGGCAGGGATTGTTCAGCGAGATCCCCAAATCCCGGGATCTTGTCCCGCAAAACGTAAAAGATACCTTAGGATTAACAGTAAGCAAATCTCAAACGCATCGAGTCAGCACCTCAGGAGGTAAGCGATGGCTCTTGTTCCCATGCGCATCCTGCTGGATCATGCCGCCGAACATGACTACGGCATTCCAGCTTTCAACGTCAACAACATGGAGCAGATCCAAGCAATCATGCAGGCTGCCCATGAAACCAACAGTCCAGTCATCCTGCAAGCCTCTCGAGGGGCGCGCAAGTATGCGGGCGAACACTTTTTGCGCCACCTGATCCTGGCGGCGGTGGAAACCTATCCCCACATCCCCGTGGCCATGCACCAAGACCATGGCAACAGCCCCGCCACCTGCTACTCTGCCATCCGCAATGGCTTCACCAGCGTCATGATGGATGGCTCCCTCAAAGAAGATGCCAAAACCCCGGCCAGCTATGAGTACAACGTAGCCGTTACTGCTGAGGTGGTGAAGGTGGCCCACGCGGTTGGCGTGACGGTGGAAGGGGAACTGGGCTGCCTGGGGTCACTAGAGACGGGCCGCGGCGAGGCGGAAGACGGCCACGGCGCCGAAGGGGCTCTTAGCCGCGACCAACTGCTTACCGACCCGGATCAGGCGGTGGACTTTGTGGAGCAAACCCAGGTGGATGCGCTGGCCGTAGCCATCGGCACCAGCCACGGCGCTTACAAGTTCTCCCGCCGGCCTACAGGGGACATCCTGGACATCGATCGCATTGCGGAGATCCACCGCCGTCTGCCCAACACTCACTTGGTGATGCATGGCTCCTCCTCGGTGCCTAAAGAGCTCATTGACATCATCAACCAGTACGGCGGCTCTATCCCCGAAACCTACGGTGTGCCCATTGAAGAAATCCAGCGGGCCATCAAAAATGGGGTGCGCAAAATTAACATCGACACGGACAACCGCCTAGCGATTACGGCTGCTGTGCGCCGCGCGCTGGCCGAGAACCCGAAAGACTTTGATCCCCGCTCTTTCCTCAAGCCTTCCATCAAGGAAATGCAAAAGGTGTGCGCCGAGCGCTACATTGCCTTTGGCTGCGCCGGTCACGGCACCAAAATTCCTGTCGTTACCTTAGATGAGATGGCGGCTAAGTACGCCTCCGGCGCTCTGTCGGCTCAGGTGAAGAAGACCGCTGTGGTCTAGGGATCTCGCTTGCCCAGCTTCTCATCGCTCCCCTCTCCTCTGTAAGAGGGGGCTATTTTTTGCACCTCAAACCCTGCCCCTGGCAGTGCGGCAGTTCCAGGTGCAGTTAGCTCCAGGACTCTTCTTGAGGGATCGGGCCTAGGGCCATTGCCTCCCAGAAAGGGGCCGAAGGCTGGTGCAGGACGATGCGATTGCCATCGGGATCCCACAGCTCCACCTCTTGGCCGTGAAAGGCCTGGCGCAGAGGGGAAGGGGAGATTTGGTACTCGGCTAACACCGCCGCTAGGGATCCCAAGTATCCAGCTAGATCCCGCACCTGCAGGCAGAGGCTGGCTGCCCTTCCTGGGACTGCCAACTCTGGCTCACGGCTGTGGTAGAGGCCCAGTCGCAGTCCCGGCAGCCGAAACTCCCCATACACCGGCTCGCCCTGGGGAGGAACCCGAACCTGGGGCGGGATCCCCAGAAGGGCTTGGTAAAAGCGCAGCAAGCGAGGTAAGTTGGGGGTGGCCAAGCTGAACAAAGCCGCGGCAATCTCCATGGCAACCCTAGCCCCCCTTTTGCTTTTCCACTCTCTCCCAAGGTTGAACTATAGTAGGTAGCAAGACTTGCTGCCTCTTTACAAAAAACTGGAGCAACCTACCGTGCTGGGGCTATTTAGCCGCTTTTCCCGTGACATGGGCATTGACTTGGGCACGGCCAACACGCTGGTCTACGTGGCCGGGCGCGGCATTGTCCTGCAAGAGCCTTCTGTAGTGGCCATCGACCAAAACACCAAGCAACTTCTGGCGGTAGGGGAAGAGGCCAAAAAGATGCTGGGCCGTACCCCCAGCAACATTGTTGCCGTGCGCCCTCTGCGGGATGGCGTGATTGCCGACTTTGACACGGCAGAGATGATGCTCAAGCACTTCATCCAGCGGGTACACGGAGGTCATTACCTGATTGCGCCGCGCATTGTCATTGGCATCCCCAGTGGGGTGACCGGTGTGGAGCGGCGGGCGGTGATGGAGGCAGCCCTGCAGGCGGGGTCGCGGGAAGTGTACCTGGTGGATGAGCCGGTAGCAGCGGCAATTGGGGCTGGCCTACCGGTGCAGGAGCCCGTAGGGAACATGATTGTCGACATTGGCGGCGGCACTACTGAGGTGGCTGTCCTCAGCCTGCAAGGGATCGTGCTGAGCGAATCGGTGCGGGTGGCAGGAGATGAGCTGAGCGAAGCCATCATCCAGTACATGAAAAAAGCCCACAATCTTACCATTGGGGAGCGCACCGCCGAAGAGATCAAAATTCAAATTGGCTCTGCCTACCCCACTCAGGAAGAGCTGAGCATGGAAGTGCGGGGGCTGCACCTCCTCTCGGGCCTGCCTCGTACCGTGACGGTCAAAAGCACCGAGATCCGCGAGAGCATGGCCGAGCCTCTCTCAGTGATTGTGGAGGCCATCAAGCGTACCCTGGAGCGCACGCCGCCGGAGCTTGCTGCTGACATCATTGACCGTGGCATCATGTTGGCAGGAGGCGGAGCCCTGCTCAAGGGCCTGGACGCTCTGATTAGCCATGAAACTGGGATCATGGTTCACATTGCCCCCGATCCCCTCAGTTGCGTGGTGCTCGGCACGGGGAAAGTTTTGGAGGATTTCAAAACCCTGGGTCGGGTGTTGAGTGCCAGCTTCAAGGCCTAGCAGGGTTTGCAGCTCTCCATTTTGGGTGGGAGTGGTTAAGAGGAGTAGTGCTTGAGTCGGCTACGCCAATGGAGGCGCAAGGTTGGGGGGCTGCTCCTAGCTACTTTGGCCCTAGGGGCCGCCCTAAGCCTGCGCCAAACGAAGGGATCCCTGCTGGTAGAGGCGTACACTCGGCTCACGGCCCCACTCCGTCCAGTCGTGAATCCCGAGGAGGTGCTCCGGCAGGCCGCTACCCGTGAGCTACAGGCCCTAGTAGCCGAGTTGCAGCACCAAAACCGCGAGCTAAGGCGGCTGCTGCAGCTTGCCGAGCAAGGGCCCCAGGTGAAGATCCCGGCAGCCGTAGTGGGCCGCAGTGCCGATCACTGGTGGCAGCAGCTTACCCTTGACCGCGGCAGCCGGCAAGGGATCAAGGTAGGGGATGTGGTGGTGGCGCCGGGAGGATTGATTGGTCGGGTTGAGGCAGTAACCCCCAACAGCAGTCGCGTGCTGCTCATTAGCGATCCCACCAGTCGAGTGGGGGTGACGCTAAGCCGCAGCCGGCAGATGGGTATCTTGCGGGGCACTGGCAGCCAGGAAGCTATTCTGGACTTTTTTGATAAAAATCCTCAGGTAGAGGTGGGCGATGTGGTGGTCACCTCGGGGCTGAGCAGCCTCTACCCCGCCGGGATTGTCGTGGGAACAGTTCGGGCAATTAACTTAGATGCTAGCCCTGCTCCCCAGGCCACTGTTGAACTGTCGGCGCCGCTAGGGTTTCTAGAATGGGCCTTGGTCTACCCCTATGCTCAACCTGCGGCTTCCCCCTCTTAAACCTCACCTCAACTGGCTGGTTACCGTCCTGTCAGGGCTGTTAGCAGCGGTGGCTCCGTGGTGGCGGGGGCCGGGCTTGGAGCTGGCGGGCTTGACCCCCGATTGGCCTTTGATTTGGGTGGTGTGCTGGAGTGTGCGGCGAAAAGCTTGGCAGGGGGCTGTTGCCGGGATCACCCTGGGGTTTCTGCAGGACGCCCTCACCAACCCCTATCCTACCCATGCTCTGGGGTTAGCCGTGGTCGGGATCCTCGCAGCCAGGTTGCAGAAACAGCGCTATGTGCACGAGGACTTTATCTCCATAGCTTTGATTGTCTTTGGCATGGTGGTGATTGCCGAAACGCTGATGGCGTTGCAATGGATGTGGCTGACGGCCTTTGCCCCGGCAGGCATGGCAAGTTCCCCGCTAGGAAGCCTTGGCAGCGCCGGCCCCCGCTCCCTAGAGAGCATCTGGTGGAACCATCAACGCAATGTCCTTACCTCGGCCATTTTAAGTAGTTTGTGGGCACCGGCTCTGTACTGGCCTCTTAGCCGTTGCTGGCACTCCCAAGAGCGGGATCTGCAGTAGCTGCGGAGGGAAGAGCAAGCTAGCCCAGCACCCAGCGCTGCAGGGCAATGCCAAGGAGCAGGCCCAGGCCGCCAAAGCGCACCACCTGCCAAAAGGTTGCAGGGAGAAACACTTCCAGCAGATAGGCTTGCAGCCGTTCTTCTAGCTGGCTGACTTCCGTCTGGAGCTCAGCCCATTGGTCGGGGGAAAGCTGCGACAGGCGCTCCAGCTGGCGCAGGTCGGCTAGCCGTGCCTGTAAGATCTCAAGCCTTGCTTGCAAAGCCTCAAGCGGATCCGGGGAATCGGGAGGAGCTGTCACGGCTGGGTCTTGGCTGGAGTGAAAAATCCGGTCTGAATTTCGTTGAAGGGCTTGGCTTGGATCACCCCCGGGGGAAGGGGATCCAGCTGGAAAAGAGCCCGAATGGCGTTCTCCACTTCCGTGATGGGGCGGTTGCCGATGGAGTGGTAGACAAGCTTGCCCTGGGAGTCAAAAAGAAGGGTTTGGGGAACTCGGCCGCTATAGTACTGGCCGCGCTCATCGCCTGGCAAAAGAGAATCCACTGAGTAAGGAATGAAATAGACTGCCCGGCCATAGCGAACCTGCAAGCTGGAGAGAGTTGCCGCGTACCGTTTGCAATCGCTGCTGTCGTCGATGTAGTAGACAAGAAGGGCCGGGATCCCTTGTTCCTTCGCCTGCTTTAGGGAGACGCGCGGCGGAACCATGCCCCCATTGGAGCCGTAGAGGGCAAAGATGTTGCCGTCGTAGCGGTCGTCGTTGAGAAGAGCATGGGCAGGCGGAGACAGCCAACCCGTTAACAGGAAACAGGCAACCAGCAGGAGAAGACGGAGCTGCCGCATATTCAAGAGAGGGCCTGTCGGAAAACCCGGCAAGAGGGGACTTCCTCATTGTGCCACTTGCACGGCGCCGCCTTGTTCCCCTGGGCTGGGATCCAGCTTGGGAGCGGTGGATGATGGCCTCCGCCCATCGTCAGGTAGCCGGCGCTATTCGTGCCCCCTAGGCATTGCCAGCAGGCTACGCAGGAGGTTAGCCTTTGGAACAGTCTCCTGGCAGAGCGACTCTAGAGATGCTGCTCTGCGGAGGCCAGCCTAGATGGAAAGCTGTCCATGGGAGGGTCTTGGATCCGGTGTTGCTAGCTGTCGAAGCCGCTGCTTCCGTTGAGCCGCCAGGGGGAGACAACCTCGCTCCTGTGATCTTGGTGGCGGTGCTGCTGGCACTGGTGGTTATCTACTTGGTCAGCCGCATTGCCGGGGAAATAGCCGTCCGCTTCGGCTTTCCTCCTGTCCTAGGAGAGCTAGTGGGGGGTGTCCTGGTGGGCAGTTCTGCCCTGGGGCTGCTGGTTTTTCCCGAGGGGCCGCCTTCTGCTGAGACGTTGCCTGCTTTGGCCCATGCCTCGGCTCTTATGCAACTTTTACAGGCCACCGCTGGCCTTGACGAGGGATCCCTGGTGCCGGTGTTTGCCTCCCAGGCTGAGATCATCGAGGTCCTCTCGGAAATCGGGGTCATTATCCTCCTCTTTGAAATTGGCCTCGAGTCCGATCTGGGGGAACTGTTGCGGGTTGGCCCGCAGGCGGCGGCTGTAGCCGTTATTGGGGTTGCTGTCCCCTTCGCGGCGGGAACACTGGGCCTGCTCTACCTTTTTCATGTGCCCGTCATCCCCGCCATCTTTGCGGGGGCAGCTCTGACGGCAACCAGCATTGGCATCACCGCCCGCGTCTTGGCCGAGCTGCAAAAGCTCACCTCCCCCGAAGGCCAGGTGATCCTTGGCGCCGCCGTGCTGGACGACGTGTTGGGCATTATCATCTTGGCCGTGGTGGCGAGCTTGGCCAAAACCGGCGAGGTTGATGTCGCCGATGTGGGCCTCATCCTTGTCAGCGCTGTCGTCTTTCTGGTCGGCTCTATTGTCTTGGGGCGACTCCTCAGCCCCTACTTTGTGGCTCTCCTCAGCCACCTGAAGACCCGCGGCAACCCCCTTCTGCCGGCTCTGGTGTTGGCTTTCCTGTTGGCCTACGTGGGGCAGGCCATCCACCTGGAGGCGATTCTGGGCGCCTTTGCCGCTGGCTTGATTTTGGGGGAAACGGACAAGCGCCAAGAGCTAGGAGAACAGATCAAGCCCGTTGCCGACCTGCTGGTGCCCATCTTCTTCGTCTGTGTTGGGGCCAAAACCAACCTCGCCGTCCTTAACCCCACCCTCCCTGCCAACCGGGAAGGGTTGATCATTGCCGCCTTCTTGGTTAGTGTTGCCATTTTCGGCAAGCTGGCCGCTGGCCTGGGGGCGTTTGGCAAGCCGGGCCTCAGCCGTTACGCTGTCGGCGTGGGCATGATTCCCCGCGGTGAGGTGGGCCTGGTGTTTGCCGGCGTGGGATCGGCCAGCGGTGTTCTTTCCGACGCCCTCGACGTCAGCATCATTGTCATGGTGATTGCCACCACCTTCGTTGCCCCCCTCTGGCTGCGGGGAGTGCTGGGGGGTGGAGAAGCAACAGCAGCCACCACGGCAGCTCCAGAGGCCCCTTCCTCTCTCCTAGAACTCCAAGCCGAGGTTACAGAGCAAGATCGCCAAGGGGCTGAGGGCACCCTAGAGCCTGTCCCTCCAGCCTCGGAACGGCTGGGTATTCCTGAGAGTTAATGGAACGGTTGCCGCTCCGCCCATAGGCGCCGCCAGATGGTCTGCACCAGCAGCCGGATAGGGTTGCGCCAGCTCGGCTCCCCTTCTGCAACCTTGGCCGCTGCCTGCGCCGGCGGTGCTACTTGGACTGGGGACGGCTCGAACCGCTGCAGCGTGGTTGCCCGCCGATCCAGGACTGGGGTCTTGAGGCTGCGGAAGCTTACCTCCTGGAGGTACTGCTGCAAGTCGGCCTCAGAAGAGCGGCAAACGTAGTATTGCAGCCGCACCTGCTCTCCCAACAGAATTTGATCCCCGTCTTTGAGATCCCAGCTCAAACATCTCTGCCCGTTGACCGAGAGGCCGTTCGTGCTGCGCTTGCCCTCGATATTCCCATCCAGCAAGCGGTAGGTGTACTGCCCGTCCTTTTGCGGTAGCCGCAAGAGCAGGGCGTGTTGACGAGAAACAGCCGCCGAATGAATGACAATGGCGTTGCTGGGATCTCAGGTGGCGGCACTGAGGGCCAAGGCTCGCCTTCCCTGCTCGTCGTCGATCACCAAAACGTGCCAAGTTTGGGAAACTGGGTCGGCAGGCATGGCTTGGGGTTGGCTTGGCCAGGAACGGAGGGGCCAAAGAGGGTCTTCCCTATGCCCCCCTATAATAGGGTAGGGCTTTTTGCCCGCGAGGAATCGTAAACACCGGTCATGACTGCACCTTCCTCCCTTCTCCAGGAGCTTCCTCCGATTTACCCTGGCGTTGCCGTGCGGGTCATCAACCCCAACGATACCTACTACCTCTTTGAGGGCCAGGTGCAGCGGGTTACCGACGACCACGCTGCCGTCCTTTTTGAAGGCGGCAACTGGGATAAATTGGTAACCTTCCGCCTCACAGAATTGGAAGTGGTGGACAAGTCCCGCCGCTAGCTTTGCTTGGGTGTCCCGGGGACTTCCCATGCGCAGCCACTGGCAGGAACCTTTCCTCTGGATCCACGCTGCGGGGATCCTCCTTTTCCCCCTGTGGATAGGGCTAACTGTCATCGGGTTGGCCACGGGGGATCCCCTCCTGCCGGTGGGCGTGGAGCAGGCCGCAGTGGCGGTGGCAGGTATTGGGCCGGTTTTAGCCATGCAGTGGCGCAAGCCCTTCAATGTCTTCAGCCTGTGGGTGGTCGCTTTCCCTCCTGAGGAGCTCTCCCCTGACCAGCGCCGCATCCTGGCTGCTTTTGTGAGCCCGGAACACAGGATCTTGACGGTGTTGGCGGCGTTCCTACTGCTAGAGGTTCTCGAGCGTCTTTACGACTTGGCACCTCTCTTTGCCCCCCTTACTCCCGGCGATGGCAGTCGGCTAGCGGGTCTAGTCATTGCTGCCCTTGGCTTTTGGGGAGCCAATGTGTTTTTGCAGATCCCTCTTGCTGTGGCGCGGGTTCTTTTCTTGAGCGATCTGGAGCTGGCCCAGATCGACCCCATCCCTGCTGAAGAGATTGAAAGCCGCTTTTCCAGCTTTGGCACTCGCCATAACCTTTTGCTACAGCGGCTGCTGCGCCGTTTGGCCAGGATCCCAACCAACCATAAGGCAGGGGTGGAAACTGGTCTGGAGCCCAAATCCCCAGGGCCAGCTTCCTCGGCCAAGACAGCCACACCCTAAAGCCCAGCTTTTCTTTAGCCGAGTTTTGAGGGCAGGTTTCTGCCCCGAAGAGGCTGCAGCTCGATGTTAGATTGGATGGAATCCAGACCATCGGCATTCTCCCGACTTCGAGGCTATTGCACCGGCCATGGCGAGCAACTTTTCCTTCCGCTTCAGGCAATTTGCCCAACGCCTCCGAGAAACCACCCAGCTTCCTCCCTTTTTCACTGACCAAGCCACCAGCGAAACCCAAAACCTGGCCCGGGAGTTGGCCTTGGTGGGGGAATATGCCACCCAGCTCAGCCAGGTGGTGATGGAAGTGGACTTCCTCAACCAGCTCTATACCCGCCTCTTGAACGAGCGAGAAGTGCTGCAGCAGGAAAAAGAGAACTTGGAGGCGCGGGTCTTTGAGTTGCAGCAGGAGCGCAACGAGATCGAGCCCCAGGTGATGCACCTGCGCGAACAACTTAGCCAAGTTGCCTTTCAACTGGAGCAAACCCAAAACCGCGAGCGCAGCCTCAGCGAACGGGAACGACAGCTCTCGGAAATTGTTGCCCAACTGGAGCGCCGTCGAGCTGTGCTCAACCAGGCCATTGAAAACCTTACCAACCAGGAGGCCGACTACACCGTCCGCAACAAAGAGCTGGAAGCGGTGATCAAAGACAACGAGCGCAAAGCTCAGCAATACCTGGAGGCCGTCAACCACTACCGCGCCTACTTGGAAGAGCTAAACGCCCAGATCCAAGAGGCCCAGGCCAAGCTGAAAAGCCTCGGGGTCGAGCCCAAACCCGCTAACCTGCCGCGGCTTGAGGATATGGAAAAGCCAACTCCCATCCCCACACCGCCGCCTTCCCCTCCAATTGGCTACCCACCGCCCCCACCTCAGCAGTCTCCTCCAACCCAGCCAGGTGGCTATTGGCAGGAGAGCCCCTTCGACGACGATCCCTGGGCCTAGCCTGCCGGCAGTTGCCGTTTTGCAGCGGGGTCTAGCGTTCCGCTCTGAAATCCGCTCTGAAAGACTTATACAACCCCGGGCAAAATCAGACTTTCGCTTGGGGTTGAGGCTTTCTTCCTGCTTCAGCGACCCATGGCTAGTGGCACCCCTACCACCCTGCCAGAGGGATCTCCACAGGCGTGACTTCCCCGCGAGCTGCAGGTAGTTGCTCCTTGCCCACATAAGGCACACAGGCTAAAGACGGAGCCAACTTTAGCCTAGGCAAAACGCCTACTCAAGAAGATTACCGGCTAGCCTACTAGCTCAGCCCATCTACGTCAAGGCAGAAGGTTAGTTGTGCCACAAAATGGCCAATTGTCCGGTGAATCAAGGACTAGAGGAGAACCCTCTTCTCTTGGGAAGGGGTGGGATCCAACATCACAAACAGAAACGACTCCAGCCCTGCCAGGTAGGTGAGCACCTGCTCCTGAGACGCTTCCAGGTCGATTTGATTGGCTTGGGCTGCTTGCTCGATGAGGCTGGCCACCGCTGTTGGCCCCTGCAACAGGGATCCCAGCCAGGCCATCTGGGCCCCGGGAATGGTTAGGCGCCCACGGCTAGCCCCTGGCCAATTCATAGCAAACTCCTGCTTTTTTTCGTGGGCCTGGGCGAAGTTGTGGCGAAATTCAGCGTTGTCCGCCAAGATGGGGTTGAGCTGTACCCTGCCTCTCAGCCAGTCTTCATCACTCCAGGGCAAGACCAGGGAAGAGCCAGGGTGCTCCGCCCAAAAGTCGATGAGGCAGTGGTTGGGGCAGATCAGCTCGTAGAGGTGGTTTTGCTCGGCGGGAGAGAGCCTGTCCAGCTTCGCCTCTAGCCAAGCCGGCAGGGCTTTGTCTTTAAACAGCAGCGCCGGATCCCAGTCGGCGTAGTCCACGAGGCAAACCAAGCCCAGCTCTGCCTCTTGGAGCATGCGCATCAGGTCTGGGATCAGAAATCCCTTGTCCCCAGGCAAGAGGTAGTTGGCCCGGATGTTGCCGTCGTCGCTGTAGATCTTGGGATCCCAGTGCAGGGCAGCCCGCAGCTCGTCGGAGGCCAGGCTGGCCATAAACTCCCGCACCCGCCGGCAAGCTTCGGGGGTGGGCAGCTCAAACAGGCCCAGCAGCTGGAACGCCTCCTGCATGCGGAAGATCACCTCCCGCTGGTAGGCGTGGTGCAGGTTGGCCCGCAGGATCCCGTTTGGCTTGAGCACTCGCTTGAGGGCCTTTAGCCCAGCCACCGGGTCGTCCAGCAAATAGAGCACATCGTTAAGGCTGATAAAGTCAAACTGCAACCCGAGCCGTTCGACCTCCAACAAGTCTAGGGCGTAGAGCTCCACCTCCCCGAACCCGTGGTAGCGCAGGCGCCGCTCGGCTGCTCGCACTGACTCTGGCGCCAGATCACAGGCCACCAGCCGCGCCCCTGGATTGGCCTCCGCCAAGAGCAAGGTCTCCCAGCCAGAGCCACAGCCGACATTGAGGATGGTGATCCCCTCGCTGGGCAGGATGGCGCGGGTACGGGCGTATTGGGCCGTCGTCCAGCTCAGGCGGTACAGGCTGTCGATGGCGTTGCGGCCTGACGTCTCGAGGGGCACGTTGGGATAGGGCAGTTCCTCGTAGAGTTGCCGCAAAGACTCAGTCGTGCTGCCAGCCATGGGATCCGCTCCTAGGAAGCTGCTTCTTATGCTACTGCCCCAGGAAGGCCGCAATAGCGCCGGCAATGGCCTCATTGCCCCCGCGATCCAGCTCCTCCGGCGCCTGGGGAGGGTGAGGGGGATCCCGCAAGAAGTCCCAGGATCCCTCGAAAAACTCCTCGGCAGAGAGGATGCGATGCCAGCCGTAGCGCCGCAATCCCTCCACCAATAGGGGCGACTCGGCAAACCCAAAGCGGTTGACACAGGCCATGGGCGTGCCACAGCGCAGTGCCTCTGCCAAGGTGCCATAGCCCGGCTTGGACACCACCCAGCGGCAGAGGGGCATCACATCCACTGGCCGCCACACTTGACCGTCTAGGACTCGCAGGTTGGGCAAGGCAGGAGCCTGCTGGTCAAAGGTGAGAAACTGCCAGTCGGGAAAATCCTCCAGCCGCCCGTAGGGCAAGCCCTGCAGCCCCAGCCCGCCAAAGGTCAACAAAACCGTGGGTCGCTCTCGCTCTAGCCCCAGGCGCTGGGCCACCTCCTCTGCCAAGTAGCGCGGATCCGACCCCGTCAGCCCCACTGCCTCTTGGTAGGGAAAGGCGCCCATGGGCTCGGCAAAGGGCAGGCGAAACAGCCGCTGGCACCGCCCGTACAGCTCGCGGATCCAGACCACAAAAGGCTGGAACTGGGGGCCATACTCTTGATAGATAAAGTCCCAGCCGAAGTTGCTCGCCATCCAGCAGGGGATCCTGGCGGCCTGGGCAATTGCTGCAGCCAGCGGCGGCACGTCCGCCAACACCAAGGGTATCCCCTGGGCGCGAATGAACTCCGCTTCTTCCTGAATCAGTGCCTCAGCCCCGGCTTTGAACGTCTTGAGGGCAGCTAACGTAGCCGGCAGATCTGCCTGCAGACCATCGGGCTGCACCACGCCTACATCCAGGGCCCGCTGTCGATGGAGAAACGGCCCCTCCACATAGCGCTCCAGGAGCCAGCGGGGGGCTGGTGTCACCCAAATGGGCAGGACATTGGGATCCCGCCGCCGCAAAGCGTTTACCACCGCCGCCAGGCGAGTGACATGCCCAAACCCATGGGCCGTTGCCGCCACATACAGAGGGACCGGCTTCACTGCCATAGCCTCAGGAAAGAACAGGCTGAGGTCTTTCCCGCCAGGAGACCCAGAGGTTGCTGGCCAAGATGAGAACTAGGCCCAGCACGGAGCCGGGAGCGATCTGCTCCCGCAACAGCACCGCAATCAGCCCCAGCGACAAGAAGGGTGTTACATAGACCCAATTGGCCAGGGATCCCCGCTCGTTCGCTAGCTCCAGCGCCCGCAACCAGAACACAAAAGTCAAGCCCATCTCCGCCAAGCCGATGTAGGCCGCCCAGCCCAGCCCTGCCATTGTCCACCTCAGCTCCTGAAACGGCAACAGCAGCAGACAGTAGCCGCTGCCGAAGAGAAATCCCATGAACAGCTTCAGGAGGGCATCCCGTCCATCCCGCACATTGAGCAGCCAGTAGAGAGCCCAAATAGCGGCGCTGCCCACTGCCAGCACCACTCCCCAGGGATCCTCCACCTGCAAGGTGCCCCAGGATCCCCCCGTGGCCACCAGCACCACCCCCAGCAGGCTTGTTCCCAAGGCCAGCAGTAGCCGCCCGCGCAGGCGCTCCCCCAACAGCGGCACCGCCAAGAGAGCCAACACCAGCGGCCAGGTGTAGTTCAAAGCCAGCGCCGCCTGGGCCGAGAGGCGATCGTAAGCCTGGAAGAGCACCCCGTAGTAGCCAAACGGGTTAAGTAGCCCCTGCAACGCCGACAGGGCAAGCTGGGATCCCTTCTGTTGGGCAACAAGATGCGCCCGCCCTGTTACCACCAGAGCCATCCCCAAGATTAGGCAGGAGCTGCCCGCCGAAAGAATCAGCAAGGCCGTCGGCGCAAGGTGTTGCAAACCAAACTTAAAGGCGCTGGCTGCCGTGGCCCAACCCAAGATGGCTGCCGCCAGATAGGCATAGGCTCGGCGGGGATCCCTGCGCATTAGAAGCTGTCGAGATCTCGATCCTCCGGCTTCGGCTTCGCTTTGGTGGAAAGGCCCAACCGCGGTGCCACCACCCAGGCGTAGAGCAGGTAGCCCAGCCCCGCCACCACCGCCCACCTGAGAAGGGTGACGAACACCCGAAAGACTAGCCCAACCAGCAGGATACAGCCCAGGATGACCAAGACCGGCAGCAGGGGACGCCCCCACGTCCCAACCCAAGCCCAAAGGGCAGCTTTGTCCTGGGACGAGCTCCGCGACCTAGCAGCAGCCGCAGTCGCCTGCTCCAGTTCAAGCTCAAGCTGTTTCAGCCGTTCTTGCTCTGACATAGGGAGCAGTCTCTAGGATCCAGAGCCACCTCCATCTTACGGGCTGCTCCTCACAAAGTCGGGCAACCTAGGCCCGCGCCGAGAGGATCTCTTGGGCCATGGCGCGGAATGGATCCAAAGCTGGGCCGGGGCGACGGTTGGGACGCGGAGCCGGGATCTCGTTGGGCACAAACGGCTTCTCGACCACCACCTTAGGCTTAGCAGGCGCAGCCGTTGGAGCAGGCTTGGAGGAAGCTGCCGGCTGGGTTGAGGCCGGGCGAAAAGGCCCGGTAATAAAATCCACCAGGCCGCCGAAGAGGATGCCAAAGAAGGAAAAAAGACCACCGAACAGCTTTTTGAGAATGCCCATAGCCAATTGCGAAAGTTATGCAACCCAACACTCATTATTGTTGAGGTCAAGCACCTTGGCTATGGGTAAACATTCTTAGGCTCAGGGATCCCCCACCTCTCTGCCAGTGGCGTCAAAGCGCCGTAGGGGTAGGGCCAGCTCCAGCTCCTGCAGCTCCAAGGGTTCCAGCGGTTCCAAGATGACCCGGCTGCGCCCTAGCTCAAAGCTATCGGCTGCTGCCGGATTGACCTTGTAGCCGATATCCGCCATGGCTCCCACCGTGAGGATGCTCAAGGGATTGGGCACGCCCCGGTCGAGACGGCTGGTCATCAGCTCGCGGCCCAAGACACTCTCCCGCCAGTGGGAATCGCGGGATCCCACCCCAAATTGGTTCTCCAGCGGCACAGAAGGGGCATTGCCTCCTAGCGTGGAGAAAGCCTCAACTGCCCGCGGGCCGATAAAGCGGGGGTCATAGCCCGGCGGCGTCGGCTGATCCCGCTCCACCAAGCCCACTGTCAGCCCCTTGGGATTCCAGACACTGGGCAAAAAGCCAAGGGCATGGCCCAGCTCATGCAGGGCGGTGATGGGCAGATCCCCCCGCTCTTCCAAAGCCGAGAGGTTTTGGCTGTTGAACACAACAACGGAGTAGAAAGGCAGGCCATTGGAGGCCCGCACAAAACAGGGAGCGGCTCCCCCTAAAATCCGCTCGTTGCCCAGGTTTCTCGCCCGCACCTCTACCAGCAGATCGTCGATGGGGAAATCAAGAGGGGTGCTGGGAAACCCCGCATCGCACTCGTCGGCCCGGATGGTGGTAGGCGGCAGATCCGGCTGATCCTCGATGATGATCTCCTGCCACCTCAAGGCCGCGCTGCGGACAATGGCTTGTTGGCTGGGAGTGAGGCTGTTGTCGGGGAAACGAACGTCAATGGTGAACTGGGAAACAGGAGCAGCCATTGGCGAAGGCAGAGTTGGAGGAGGAAGGGCTTCTAGGGAAGAGAAACCCCCTCTTCCCCCGCACGCTTTGAGGAGCAGTAGCAGCACAGCCATGAGGAATCCGAGCAGGCGCAGGCTCCAGGTTGGGCGCCCAAGTTGCCGCAGCTGCAGGAAATGCTTCGCCCTCTTCTTTTGAACAACCATAGCTGGGCTGGCCGTCAAAAAGCCTCCGAAACGCTAACATTGGCTGCAGCGCTAGGGATCCTCGGTGTACATCAGCGTCATCATTCCCACCTACAACCGCCTTCCCATCTTGCAGCAGTG
Organism: Synechococcus sp. O70.2; assembly: GCF_047462135.1. Classification (NCBI taxonomy): domain Bacteria; kingdom Bacillati; phylum Cyanobacteriota; class Cyanophyceae; order Synechococcales; family Synechococcaceae; genus Synechococcus; species Synechococcus sp. O70.2. The sequence continues at coordinate 172,631 of NZ_JANSIS010000001.1, read as the reverse complement.
TCTGCGAGCCTTGGCGCAACAGCAGCCCGGCCCCTACGACGGCTACGAGGTGGTGGTGGTAGACGACGGCTCCACCGACGGGACGGTGGAATGGCTGCAGAGCCAGCCGCCGGCCTTGCCGCCCCTGAAACTCTTGTGCCAAGAGCACCGCGGCCCTGCTGCAGCTCGCAACCTGGGGTTTCGCCACGCCCAGGGATCCATCATCGTCTTCATCGATAGCGACCTAGTGGTGGTGGAGCACTTCCTGGCCGCCCATGCCCAGATGCTGCGGCGGCATGGGGTTACCGGCAATCCCAACTCGCCCCACGAAGCCAAGGTCTTCACCTACGGGCGGGTCATCAACACCTGCAACTTCCAGGATCCCCGCTCCGAGCCTTTCAAGCTCACCGACTTTTCGGCCGCTTTTTTTGCCACCGGCAATGTGGCTATCGCCCGCCACTGGCTAGAGCAGGTCTGCGAAACCCCTGCCGGCCCCTTCGACGAGCGGTTTCACCTCTATGGCTGGGAAGACCTGGAGCTGGGGGTGAGGCTCAAGCGCCTGGGCTTGCGCCTGGTCAAGTGCCCCCAGGCCACTGGCTACCACTGGCACCCCCCCTTTGAGCTGCAGCAACTTCCAGAGCTCATTGAGCGGGAGCGGCAGCGGGGCCGCATGGGCATCCTTTTCTACCAAAAACACCCCACCTGGGCGGTGCGTTTCATGATCCAGCTAACGCCCCTGCACCAAATCCTTTGGGGCCTGCTGTCGCTGGGGGGCTGGTTGAACGAAAAGCGACTGGAACCGCTGCTGCGCTGGCTAATCCAGAAGGGACAATCCCAACTGGCCCTAGAGCTGTGTCGGATTTTCTTTCTCAACTGGTATAACGTGCAAGCAGTTTATGCCGCTTACAGGGAAATAAAGGCGCGAAACAGCGGCACCCACTTTGCCTGAGCCACCAAGAGCGTCGGGTAGGTCAGCTGGCCATAGTCCTTGCCCACCCTCAAAGGCTGGCCGGGATCCGGGTCAGCCGGGCCCAGAGGCTCCCACACTGCGCCAGCTCCTTTAGCAATAGCCCACACTGCCGCCACATCCCAGATCTTAGGCGAGCGCTCCACCGCGCCCAAAAGGCTGCCGCTAGCCACCAAGAGCAAGTTGTAGGCAGCTCCCCCTAGCATGCGCGCCTTGCAGGGAAATTCTGGGCTAATCCAATGGCCGCTGCGGGAGCAAAAATTAAACAGTTGGTTGGGGCCGGGTGGAGCGGTGCTGGGGCGGATGGGTTGAGGACAAGCAGGATGCCGGTCGTGGCGGGTGAGGAAGGCCCCTGCTGGGGCATCCCCGGGAAACTGGGGCCAATAGCCGTAAAAAGTCTGGCGGATAGGTGGCAAATGGACACAGCCAAACACAGGCAGGCCCCAGTGCAGCAACGCCAGCGAGCTGCCCCAGATGGGGATCCCGTGGGCAAAATTGGTGGTGCCATCGAGGGGATCCACCACCCAGCACCACTCTGTCTCGGGGAAGATGTGGTTTGACTCCTCGCTCAGGTAGCCGTGATCTGGATAAGCAGCGGCAATTGCCTCCTGAAAGGCCCGATCAGCCCACTGGTCGGAAGAGGTTACTAAGCTGCCATCCGCCTTTTCCGTGGAGCGTGCCTGGCCAAAGTCAGCTAAAAGCTGAGAGCCCACCCGGGCTGTCAGCTGGAGGGCAAACTCGGTGACCTCGCGCCAAAAGGAGGAAAGCTCCATGCTCTAATCCTAGCGGCAGCCTAAGTAGCCCAGGATCAGCCAGATCCTCTCTTCCCCGACCGCCTTCAGCTCCAAGCCGACTAGAATCGCTGACAGGTCTGCCGCAACCGGCCTTCCTCCTCCATGAACCCGCAACTGATTGGACAACTGATTGGCAACCGCTACCGGCTGATCCGACCCATCAGTGAGGGGGGGTATGGCCAGGTGTTCGAGGCAGTGGATACCCAGCTTGGCAACGAGGTGGTAGCTGTCAAGTTGCTGCGCCCGCCGCCGCCGGACATGGGGCCGGAGTACTACCAGCAACTGCAGCAGCGTTTCCTGGACGAGGCAAGGGTAAGTGCTTTGCTGGGGGAGCACCCCAACATTGTGCAGGTACGCTCCTACGGCCTGTACCAAAACCAGCCCTACCTGGTGATGGAGTACCTAAACGCCAAGCCCTACACGGGCCAAGGTTTGGACTCCGTGCTGGCGCAAGAGGGCCCTCTGCCTCCTGAGCGGGTGGTGAACTTGGCCTTGCAAATTTGCTCAGCCTTGCACCATGCCCACAACTTCCACATGGATCTAGGCAAACACTCCATTCGCGGCGTTATCCACCGCGACATCAAGCCGAGCAATATCTTCGTGCAAAAGGGTCCTGACGGCAAGGAGCGGGTCAAAATCCTCGACTTCGGCATTTCCAAGCTCATGGGAGAAGCCTCTCGCCGCTTGACGCAGACGGGCTATTTTCTGGGCACGATGGTCTACGCCTCCCCGGAGCAAATGCGAGGAGAAAAACTAGATGCCCGCTCCGACATCTACTCCCTGGGGGTGGTGCTGTACGAGTTACTCACTGGCAAGCTTCCCTTCGAGCCCGACACCGATACCTTGCAGGGCTGGTACCACGTCCATAACTTTCAGCAGCCCCGTCCCCTGCGAGACCATCCCCTGCCTCACCCTATCCCCGAGGCGCTGGAAAAGGTGGTGCTGCGTTGTTTGGAGAAAGACCCTGCCCTTCGCCCCGCCACTATGGAAGAGCTGGCTCAAGAGCTCCAGGCTGTCTATTCTCCGCGGCAAGAGGAGACCCCTCCCCGGCGTATCCCCGCGGGCTTTGGCGGGCAAGGGACTCCACAGGCTCCCTCCAGCTCGGAGGCAGATGAGAAAAAGCTGCAGCAAGCCGTGCATTGGATCGAGGCAGGCGAGTACAAGAAGGCCGTCCGCCTCCTCAGCGAGCTAATCCAGAAGACTCCCAACGACGCCCGCTACTATCTCTACCGCGGCCTGGCTCACCAACGGCAAGGCCATTGGGGTCTTGCCCAGATGGACTACCAAGGGGTGCTGCGGCTGGAACCGGGCAATCCCTTTGCAGAACAGGGGCTACGCGAGGTCGAGCAGCAGGTGGGTTCTGACCACAGACCTACCCTGTTTCCTACAGCTACACCTCGGCGGGGCAGAAGGTTGGCCTGGGCTTGGCTTTTGGCCAATGGGGCAGCAGCTGGCGGCGGCTACCTAGGGTTGGCGGCTTTGGCTCCGCTGCTGGTTCCTTTCGGATCCCTCCAAGGGGCGGTGGTTGGGGCTGGTCTTGGCCTGATGACGGGGCTACTGCAGTGGGCAGTGCTGCGGCGGCAGGTCTCTTGGCGGTGGGTGGCGGCTACGCTGCTGGCTACAGCTGTGGGTTGGCTGGCAACAGATCTCCTAGCTCCTCAGGTGGAGGGGGTGATCCCTGTCTTGGATCCGAACGATCCCTGGATCCAGAGGATCCTCCCAGCGATGGCTAGCCCCCTACGCGGCTTGCTGGTGGGTCTTGGCGTCGGTGGGCTGCAAGGGATCCTACTGGCTCGACAGGGGAAAGTTGCCTGGGCCTGGCTCTTAGCAGCAGGGGCAGAAGGGGGAGGAGCGGCTCTGCTCATGGGCTTGCTGTTGGCTAGCTCTGCTGGGAACCCCTGGTTGCTGCTCCTTGCAGGTCTTTTGGCCTCTACCCGTCCCCTTAGCGCTCTTGTGCTTTTGTATTGGTGCCGCAGGTAGTAAAGACTCCAAAACAGCAAGAAAGCCCTCTCTTGAGGGCCTCCTTAGGGATACTGTTTGCGCCGTTTTACCGTTGTTTTCGACCTGGAAAATCCACGATAGGACATCGGGGATGATATTGATAGTTTCCAAACCAAGTTTGGCTTACTACTCTCACATCCACACCCGTCCTAATTGCCAAAGGGTATCGATCGCAAAAACATAACGGCAGTCACCAACGCCTCAGTATCCTCTGGCCATCTTACCCCATTCCCCTGCGGGATCTGTCAAGGGCCTAGCAAGAAGTCCCTCTTCGGATCCCTTGCTCTGTGGCTTTTTGGGGTACGGTAGGGGCATGCGGGTCAGGTAGCTCCCGTAAAGGGGAGAATCTCTGCGTGCATCCGTTTTGGAATGTCCCTATTGAAACGTCCTTCTAGCCATGCTGGGTTCTCTGTTGGACAACATCTACGGCGCCTGGTTCCTGCCAGAACGTACCTTTCGCTTGCTGCGGCAACAGCCTGTCCTCTGGCAGGCGTTTGGGGTGGTAGCGCTGCTTAACCTCCTCGAGGCCATTCGCCGCTTCGGGTTCAACCTGCCGAGCCTAGTACTGGCAGTCCTGGCGGGATTCCTGGGCTGGGTGAGCTTGGCAGCTTTGTTGCAGGGCCTGGCCTTTTGTTTTGGGCGGGCTGCCCCCTCCTTTGCGGCCCTGCTTTGCCTGACGGGTTTTGCCGGCCTGCCCTGGCTTCTGCTGGGGCCTGCCCAAGCTTTGGGCGGGGTTGCCGGATCCCTGTTGGGCTTGGTGGCCCTGGTGTGGTTTGGGGTTTGGCAGGTGCGGGCGGCGGCGGTGGCCCTGGATCTAGAGTGGTGGCGTTTGGTAGGCCTGATCCCGATGGCCTTTCTGGGAGGGATCCTTTCCCTGAACTGGTTGACCAGTGGCCTCTTGGCCTTGGCCTCTCTGGGCTAGAGGTTAGCTGGGTACTCGTTGCAGCTCTGGTCTTTCCTCGGGGAGGATAGCGCCCTCTACGGGGCAAACCTGGAGACAGATGCCACAGTCAATGCAAGCAGCAAAGTCGATCCAGAAGTAGTCGGTGCCTTTGGCATTTTTGCCGTTCCCAGGGTGAATACAGGCAACCGGGCAAGCCTCCACGCAGTCGGCAACGCCTTCGCAAACGTCAGTAACAATGGTGTGCGGCATGGATCCCTCCCGCGGACACTTCTTAGTCCTGTTGGCCAAGGCAGCAAGCCCCAAGTCTGTTCGCCCTCTGCCCCTGCATGGCGGATGGCTTTGTCATTCTAGGCGAAAACGAGCGTAAATTCTTGGGGAGCCACCGCCAAAGAGCGCACCCGCAACTGCTAGCGAAGGCGGGGAGAGAGGGTGGAAGTTTGGGCTAAGCTTTCCCTGAGGGAATCCAAATCAAACGGGAGCGGCAGCCATGCGGTGCTCGTGGCCCCTGGCGCTAGGCCTAGGTTGGGTGCTCGCCTGGTCGAGTGCTAGCCTACCCACCTGGTCCCAAGGTGTGCAACAGCAAGCCTCGCTGGCCTGGACTGAAGCCTACGTGGCAGCGCTGGAGCGCCAAACAGACCTGGTGCTGACCCGGGAGCCACTGTCAGCCCCTCTCACCCGCCTGGAATTGGCCCGGTGGTTAACCGAATTTTTCGGCTACGTGCCCAACCCCAAGCAGGTGCAAGAGATTCGCGACCTTGAGCCTAACACCCCTGACTATTGGACGGCGCAGGCGGTGCTACAGGCAGGGGCCATGCGTCTTTACGAAGGCAACGAGTTCCGCCCCCAAGGGGATCTCACCCGCCTAGAAGCTCTAGCCATCCTGGTGCGGGCCTTGCGATTGCCTGCTCCCAGCCAGGCTGACATCGAGCGCTGGATGGCTCTGTACACCGACGCTGCTGAGGTGCCAGAGGTGGGGCGAGCTCTTGTGGCTATGGCAGGGGAAGCGGGCCTATTGGTGAATGTGCCGGATCCCGCCAAGCTGCGGCCCAACCGGATCCTCAGCCGTGGTGAAGGAGCAGTGCTGCTGCACCAGGCGCTGGTACATCGCGGAAAGCTGCCGCCTCTGCCGCCTCCAGTAGCCCAACTGCGTCCTTCCCCGGCGCCAGTGGCCAAAAGCGTTCAGCCTGAAATCTTGCAAACACGAGTCATTCCTGAAGCGGGAGTGGTGCTGCCAGGGCAAACCCTGACGGTCGAGGCCCAGGGCACCCCCAACGGCAAGGCCAGCGTGGATATCGGCGACCTGGTGCGGGGCTTGCCCATGGAGGAGGTGCAGCCTGGCTACTACCGCGCCGTTTACACCCTTGGCCCCCAAGACAGCGCCCTTAGCCCCGACATCCGCATTCAACTTAGCCTCAACGGGCTGGAGACCCGTGTTCAGCGGCGGCTCCCCCAGTTGGCCTTGGGCAAGGTCGCTCCCCCGAGAGTAGAGCCACTGTTCCCTTCTTCAACCCCTCTGCCCCAGCCGGCCCCTGCCCCTCCTACCCCCCTGGCCGCCAGCCACGGCCCTCGCATCACGGCCATTCGCCTGCATCCCCAGCGCGACCTAGTGGAAGGAGATATCCTCACCATCGCCATCTGGGGGGACTCAGGGGGAGTGGCCCAATTTGACCTGGGCAACCTGGCCCTAAACCAGCCAATGCGGGAGGTGCGGCCTCACCACTACGAGGGCACCTACGTGGTGGCTCCCACCCACCAGGCCACCAATCCCACCTTGCGGGTTGTGCTTACCAAAGACGGCCTCAGCCAGGAGTACCGGGAGATCTTTCCTTTCTCAATCGATGGATCCAAAGGAACCCGCCCCACCATTCAGCCGGCTTCTGGGCCTGTGGTCGCCGGGCCGCCTCGGATTTTCAGCGTTACCACCAACAGCACCAACCTGCGCAGGGGCGAGATCCTCAGAGTAACAATGCAAGGGGATCCCGGAGGGCGGGCCGCTTTTCGTATTGTCGGGGTAACTCCCGAGGTAGAGATGCGGGAGGTGGCACCGGGCCTCTATGAAACTCAGCAGCAACTGCCCTCCAACATGCAGCCAGTTGACAACGGCATCATCGAGGTAATCTTGGAGCGGGGTGGGCAAAGGGCCATCCAAACCAGCCCCTCGCCTATTACCATTGCTCCTTGACCTACGCGGTCTCTCCAGGGCTGCCCCCTGTGGAAGGGGCCAACTAAAAGCATGATTTCTGACGCAGGGGGCTCTGGTACACCTTTGCCGCTTTTCCAACCAACACCCCATAGACCTTGGGGCTACAAAGTCAAGGATGGCGTGTCCCATCGGGGAGAATTGTGCCCGTCAAATCTTTGAACCATCCCCATCCAAGATTGAGCCTGGCACCTGCTAGGTTGGCTTCCCTAAGCTGAGTGCCCAGCAGCTTGGCCCAGCTCAGGTCGGCCCCACTTAGGTTGGCTTGGCTCAAATTAGCCTCGTCCAAATCAGCCCCAATGAGCTGAGCTCTGCTCAGGTTGGCCCCAGTGAGGTTGGCACCTCTTAGGTTGGCGCCTCTCAGGTCGGCCCCAGCCAGGTTAGCTTCTTGCAGATGGGCTCCGCGCAGGTCGGCATCGCGCAGATCGGCCCTGCTTAGGTCGGCCCCAATTAGGTTAGCGTCGCGCAGGTCGGTTCCATATAGGTTGGCTTCACCCAGGCTAGCTCTGCTCAGGTTGCTCCCGCTCAAGTTGGCCCCGCTCAGGTCAGCTCCGCTTAGGTTCTTCAGGCCGGCCTGACTGTTGACGATTTCCCAGACTAACCGCCACTTGGGGTCTAGCTGGGTTGTCTCAGAAACAACTGACCTCCTTAGGCCAGCTCTGTCCAAGTCAGCCTCCCTTAGGTTGGCCCCGCTTAAGTTAGCCCCGCTCAGCTTGGCCCCCCTTAGGTTGGCTCCCCATAGGTAGGTTCCGCTCAGGTTGGCCTCACTCAAGTCTGCTCTGCTCAGATTGGCCTCGCTTAGGTTGGCCTCGCTCAAGTCTGCTCTGCTCAGATTGGCCTCGCTTAGGTTGGCCTTGGTCAGGTCAGCTCCGCTCAGGTCAGCCTTGCTCAGGTCGGCTCCACTTAGGTTCTTCAGGTTAGCCTGACCGTTGACGATTTCCCAGACTAGCCGCCACTTGGGGTCTAGCTGAGTCGTTTCAGAAATAACCGACCCCCTCAGCTTGGCCCACCTCAGGTTGGCTCCCCTCAAGTCGGCCTCACTCAGGTTGGCTCCACTCAGGTTGGCCCAGGTTAGTTTAGCTCTGCTCAGGTTGGCCTTGCTCAGGTTGGCCCCCCTCAGGTCGGCACCGCTCAGGTTGGCTCTGCTCAGGTCGGCCCCCCTCAAATTAGCCCACCGGAAGTCTCGCTCGCTAGCGCCATACTTCGCTCGAATATCTCCAACCTGTCGCAGGGGGATCTGGTACGCCTTTGCCACCTGTACAAGCCAGGGATCCCCCGAGTTCAGAAGCGTTTCCCAAGCAACAAACTTTACTTCCCAATCTTTATCTTCGTGCAGGGCTTTGATGAGAAGCTGCGCCCCTTCTTCTCCATGGTGGAGAGCCTCTTTAAGGGCCTCGATGCGGACCTGGGGATCCGGACTGGCCAGGGCTTGTCGAATAGCCACCAGGTTACCCAAGGCTCGATCCAATCCGCCAGGCCCTTGTCCGCCCGAAACAGTATTGAAGTTTTCCGCCACCGTACTGCCTCCTGGCTAGACGTTAGCTTGGCCTCAACAGCCACATGCTGCCTCGTGAGAGTACGTCAGCCCCCTCAAAAGCAGGGATTCTTTCAAGCACTCTGGGCCGATAGAGACGAGCACTTAGTGGAGCCGAGCCCAGATAGATCCCACCCAGCCGCCATGGAAGTGAAATCCACACCCACAAATTTTTGCCGTAATCAGCAGACCCTCCAACTGTCGCCAATTCCAACAGTCTGAGTAGAGCCAAGTCTTGAGTCTACTTGTGCAGAATGTACTCCCTGGCTAGACGGCTACCTCAAAGGGATCGGCGCTGGGCTGGATCTGGGTGGATAGTTTGGGAATTACCTGCAGCTTGAACTGTTGCTCGAAGACCTTTTTCTTCTCGTTCAAGCTCCACAGCTCTAGGGCGCAGTCGTCGTTGGGATGCTTGGGATCCAAAATTAGCTCCATGCGGCGGGGGCCCTCTCCCAAAAGCTGGAAACGGCAGTGCACCGCTTGGATGGCCTGCAGGCGGCGGCGATCAAGAGCACAGGCTATGCGCAGCAAGGGGCTAAGTTCCAGTACCACTTGGCGATCCCGCTCGTTGGTGAGGCGCTGGAAGTTCTCGTGCTTCTTCTTGGGGGGCGACTTACGGTGGTAGCGGGCTAGGTTGGCAATCACCTCCACCTCTTCCTCGTTGAAGCCCAAGAGTTCCCCGTGGCGGATGAGGTAGTAGGAGTGTTTATGGTGGGCGGCATGGCTGATGAAGTGGCCGCAGTTGTGCAGCATGGCCGCCGCCCAGAGGAGAGCTCGCTCCCGGGATCCCCAGCCGTGCAAGATGCCACGGGTTTGATCGAAAAGGCTGAGGGCAAATTCTGCCACCCGCTCGGCATAGGGGATCTCGACCTGGTATTTCTCTGCCAACTTGAGAACGCTACGCCGCCGCACCGAGCTGTGGTAGCGCAGCCGATCTTCAATTAACCCTTGGCTGATCATCCAATCCACGATCAGCCCTTCCCGCAAGGCCCGCTCGCAAAACTGGATCTGCTCCACCCCCAGCAGGGTCATCACTTCCTCCAAAATGACCGCCCCAGCTAGGATAATCTCTCCCCGCCTTTCCCCTAGGCCAGCTAGCTTTTGCCGCTCGGCCACGGTGAGGGAGCGCAGCTCCTTGATGTAGCCGCGCAGGGCTTCCAGGCTAAACCTGTACCCGTGCAGGCGAGTGGGGGGATCGCCCAGGCGGCGGCGGGCATCCAACTGGGCCAGGCACTCCACGGTGCCGGAGGTGCCCACCAAGGCCAGGGATCCCGCCTGGGGGGACGACTCGACAATGCGCCGCATCTGCTCGATGGGAGCTTCCAACATGCCGCGAATATGCTGCCGCAGCGCCTGCAGCTCACCAGCCGTAGGCGGGTCGTGGTGCAGGAAAGCTTGGGTCAGGCGCACCGCTCCCACCTTGATGCTGCGCAGAAACTCCGGCTCTTGGCCGTTGCCCAAAATCAGCTCAGTGGAGCCGCCGCCGATATCCACCACCGCGTGCAGCCGGTTGTGGAACTCCATGGCCGAGAGCACGCCCAGGTAGATGCGGCGGGCTTCCTCCTGCCCTGAGATGAGCTCCACCCGCAGGCCCAGCTCCCGCTCAATCCGCTTCAAAAACTCCGGCCCATTGGGGGCTTCGCGCACGGCACTGGTGGCCACCGCAACAATATCCTGCACCTGAAAGCTTTCGGCAATGCGGCAAAACCGCTCCAGAGCCGTCCGCGCCCGTTCCATGGCAACAGGCGTAAGGGCGCCTGTCTGGCTGCAAAACTCCCCCAGGCGGACGGTGGCTTTTTCGCGGGAGATGATGGTGAAGCTGGGGATGTGGGGGTTGATGCGCACCACCACCATATGCAGAGAGTTGCTGCCCACATCAATGGCGGCGATGACGGGGGCAACTCCCGCGTCTGCAATGGAGAGCGGCTTCAGTTCAGAGGCGGCAGAGTGTGTAGCGAGGTTGGCAGGCGAGAGGCTCATGAAGCGAAGGTAGGGGTGGCAACACTTCTAGAATACTGTGCGCTTTTGCCCCTTTTTCTTGGTCAACCGCTGGCTTTAAGGGCATCTCAGCCAGCCAGCTGTTGGTTGTCCTCCTTGGGGCTGCCCTTGCCTCAGCCTAAGATTAAGTACGAAGTTGTTACCGCGGGTTCCGATGTCTCGACCAGCCGAATCGCCTCAACAGGCCAGTAGTCCTCTCAAGCTGCTGCGCACTCAGGAGTCTCCCAAGCTGGAGCGCATTCGCCATACCACCTCCCATGTGATGGCTATGGCGGTGCAGAGGCTGTTTCCCAAGGCGAAGGTAGCCATCGGCCCGACAACCGACTACGGCTTCTACTACGATTTCGACCACCCCGAGCCCTTCACGCCGGAAGATCTGGAGCGCATCAAAAAGGAGATGCAGGCCATTATCAAAAAAGGCTTGCCGGTGATCCGCGAGGAGGTGACTCGAGAAGAAGCTAGACGCCGCATCGAGGCTCTTGGCGAACCTTACAAATTGGAGATCCTTGAGAGCATCCCCGAAGGCGAGCCCATCACCATCTACCACCTGGGGGACGAGTGGTGGGATCTCTGTGCTGGCCCCCATGTGGAAAACACCAACGAGCTCAACCCCAAGGCTTTTGACCTGCTCAGCGTGGCCGGCGCCTACTGGCGGGGAGACGCAACCAAACCTCAGCTACAGCGCATCTACGGCACGGCCTGGGAGACGCCGGAGGAGCTAAAGGAATACAAGCGGCGGCTGGAAGAGGCCAAGCAGCGGGATCACCGCAAGCTGGGCAGGGAGCTGGGGCTATTTATCTTTTCCGACGAGGTGGGACCGGGCTTGCCCCTTTGGACTCCCAAGGGAACCCTTCTGCGCTGGGTGCTGGAGGATTTTCTCAAGCAAGAGCAGCTCAAGCGGGGCTACTTGCCAGTGGTCACCCCCCACATTGCCCGCGTGGATTTGTTCAAGATCTCCGGCCACTGGCAAAAGTATCGGGAAGACATGTTTCCCCTGATGGCAGAAAGCGAGGAAGCGCGGGCGGCAGAGCAAGGCTTTGTCATGAAGCCGATGAACTGTCCTTTTCACATCCAGATCTACAAATCGGAGCTGCGATCCTACCGCGACTTGCCGCTGCGCTATGCCGAATTCGGCACTGTCTATCGCTACGAACAGTCGGGGGAACTGGGGGGCCTGACCCGCGTTCGCGGCTTTACGGTGGACGACGCCCATCTCTTTGTCCGGCCCGATCAGTTGGAGGAGGAGTTTCTCAATGTTGTGGATCTAATTCTGGTAGTCTTCGACAAGCTCAAACTCAAGAATTTCCGTGCCCGCCTTAGCTTTCGCGATCCCAAGTCTGACAAGTATCTGGGATCGCCGGAAGAATGGGACATGGCTGAAAATGCCATTCGCCGTGCTGTGGAAAAGTTGTCGATGCCCTATTTTGAAGGGATCGGGGAGGCAGCTTTCTACGGGCCGAAGCTGGACTTTATCTTCCGCGACGCGCTGGATCGGGAGTGGCAGTTGGGCACGGTGCAAGTAGACTACCAAAACCCGCAGCGCTTTGATTTGTACTACATAGCTGAAGACGGATCCCGGCAGCGGCCGGTAATGATCCACCGCGCTCCCTTTGGCTCGCTGGAGCGGCTCATCGGGATCCTCATTGAAGAGTATGCGGGGGATTTTCCCTTTTGGCTTGCGCCGGAACAGGTGCGCATTTTGCCCGTTTCCGACCAATACCTGGGCTATGCCATCCAGGTGCGGGATCAGCTGCGGGAGCACGGGATCCGCGTCCACATCGATGCCGACAGCGAGCGCCTGCCCAAAAAGATCCGCAATGCCGAGAAGGCCAAGATCCCCTTCATGCTTATTGTGGGAGAACAAGAACAGGCAACCGGCACGGTAAGCGTGCGGCAGCGCCACGGAAAAGACCTGGGATCCCTGACAGTGGCTGAGTTCCTGGCTAAGGCGCAAGCGCTTGAGTAGAACCTGCCTGGGAATGGCTTCTTGCGGCTGCTGCAGCCGCCCGTTCCTGGGCCAGGGCCGCCCGCCGTTGTTCTAGATCATGGGGAGAGATGCGTCCATAGGTCACGCTCATCTCGGCCAGCCGCTGGGCCAGCTCTGGGCGCAGCATCTCCTCGCGGTAGCGCCAGGCCCAGTTGTTTTCGGCTCTGCCGGGAAAGTTCATGCGCGCCTCTGCCCCCAAGCCCATTACGTCCTGGAGGGGAATAATGGCCAGATCGGCCACGGAAGCAAGGGCCAGGCGAATGAGATCCCAGTGGATGCCAGCGGATCCCTGGCAGCCCAGGTAGCGCAGCAGGTTCTGCTTCTCCCACTCCGGGCGATCCGGATCCTCAAACCAACCCACTATGGTGTTGTTGTCGTGGGTGCCCGTGTAGACGACGAAGTTGCGCTCGTAGCTGTGGGGCAGGTGTGGGTTGTCGGGGCCGGCGCCAAAGGCAAATAGCAGGACCTTCATGCCGGGCAGGCTGAATTGATCCCGCAGTTGCACCACCTCTGGCGTAATCTCTCCTCCTAGATCTTCGGCAATGATTGGAATTTCCCCCAGCTTGTCGGCCAACGCCTGAAAGAAATCCGCTCCCGGTCCCTTTTGCCACTCGCCTTCCACCGCCGTTTCTGCCTTGCTGGGAATAGCCCAGTAGCTCTCGAAGCCGCGGAAGTGGTCAATGCGCACATAGTCCACCTGCTTGAGGATGGCCTGGATGCGCCGGATCCACCAGTCGTAGCCGCGAGCCTTAAGCACCTCCCAGTTGTAGAGGGGGTTGCCCCAGCGTTGCCCAGTGGGGCTGAAGTAATCGGGGGGGACGCCGGCTACCCATAGGGGCCGCCCCTCTTCATCGAGCTGAAACAGCTCCCGGTTGGCCCACACGTCAGCACTGTCGGCGGCAACATAGATGGGTACATCGCCAATGAGCTGCACTTGATGCTGGTGGGCATACTCCCTTAGGGATCTCCACTGCTGGGCAAACAGATACTGCCAAAACATCTGGCGGGTGACTGCGTCGGCGTAGCGGTCGCGGGCCTCCTGGAGAGCAAGGGGATCCCGCTGGGCTAGGGCTGGAGGCCACTGAGTCCACTCTTGCTCGCCATACACCTCTTTGAGAGCCATGAAGAGAGCGTAGTCCGGTAGCCAATCCGCCTCCTCGGCACAGTAGGCGTGAAAGGCTTCCCAGTCAGCAGCGCTAGCCTTTTCCTTGAAGGTGGCCCAGGCCCGCTGCAAAAGACCCAGCTTGAAGGGGATGACAATCCCGTAGTCCACCCGCTCAGCATCCCCCGCCTGGATGGCTGGCCACTGGGGCAGATCCTCCCAGGCGTTGGCCTCCAGCCAGCCAGCTTCGACCAGTAGCTCCGGGCTAATCAGCAGCGGGTTGCCGGCAATGGCAGAAAAGCTCATGTAAGGGGAGTTGCCCCAGCCAGTGGGCCCCAGAGGCAGCACCTGCCAGAGGCGCTGGCCGCTTTCTACCAGAAAATCCACAAACCGATAAGCGGCCGGCCCCAGGTCGCCAATGCCAAAGGATCCCGGCAGCGAAGTGGGGTGCAAGAGGATCCCACTGAGTCTGCCCCTGCGCATGGCTGTGCCTTTTTGCCCAAAAGGTATTCCACCGCCTATGCTGTCACTTTTGCAGCTTGATGGAAAGTCCCCGCACGCCCAAGCTAGCTCCTCAAGCCTTGACCGACAGCCCGGTGGCAAGCCCGCACCTCTTCGAGAGTAAACAGGCGGCGAAAGGGAATCCCCATCTGGCAAAAGCGAGCTTCTGCCCCTTCCTGCCGGTCGACTAAGGCGAGGATTCCTTCTGCCCGATAGCCTGCCGCGCGTACCCGCTCTACAACCTTGAGGGCAGAGCCACCCGTAGTGACGACATCCTCCAAGATCCACACTCGACTCTCGGCTGGCAGTTCTGGCCCCTCGATCCAGGCCTGGGTGCCATGAGCCTTGGGCTCTTTGCGGACAATCAGGGCTGCTAGGTTAGCCGGCTGGGCATGAAGAGAAGCCAAGCTCACTGCCGTCACCAGGGGATCTGCCCCCAGCGTCATCCCGGCAACCGCCGCTGTTTCAGGGGGCAATAGCCGATGGAGCAAGGATCCAGCCAGGTAGGCCCCCTGGGGGTGGAGGGTGACCGGCTTGCAGTTGATGTAGTAGGAGCTCTGCCGCCCGGACGTGAGGGTAAAGGATCCCTCGCGGTAGGCCAGCTGTGCCAGCAAATAGAGCAATTTCTCCCGCGCCTCAGCCGGGGAAAGGTTTAAGGGGGAACACTCCAGTAACAACACAGCAGGGATCCAAGTTTTTCCACTGCACTCGTTGCAACGATAGCCGAAGATGGCAGCCCAACAAAGAAGCCCGATCCAATCTGGAAGGGCAGGTACTTTTACCAACGGAAGGAAAGGAGTAGAGTAGAACAGCAGAGTCTCTCAACTACGAGGATCCCATGACGCGAGGCTTTGGACCCTTTGGCAAGATTCAGGAAGCCCTCAAAAAAGCTCAAGAGGTGCGCGACGGCGCCCAAAAGCTGCAAAAAGAGCTAGAAGAAATGGAAATTGTTGGCGAGGCCGGCAATGGCTTGGTGAAGGTGACGGTCAACGGCAACCAGGAGCCCCTTAAGGTGTCCATAGATCCCCAAGTCCTCCAGGAGCCAGTGGATGTGGTGGAGGACTTGCTGCTGACGGCAATGGTGAATGCCTACACCCAGTCGGCTGAGACGATGCGCAAACGCATGGAGGAACTGACGGCAAATATCAGCCTGCCGGGGCTGGGCTAATCCTGTGTACACTCGCCCTTTGGCTCGCCTAATCGAGGAGCTGCAGCGCCTGCCCGGCATTGGCTCCAAAACCGCTCAGCGGCTCGCCTTGCACTTGCTCAACAGGCCTGCCCACGAGGTCGAGGCCCTGGCCCAAGCCCTGCTGGAAGCCAAGCAAACCGTTAAGCACTGCTCCATCTGCTTTAACTGGTCGGCAGAGGATCCCTGCGAGATCTGCCGCTCCCCCCAGCGGGACCGCCTGCTCTGGTGCGTGGTGGCCGATGTCAGGGATCTCATCGCCGTAGAGCGAACGCGCGAGTTTAAGGGTCTCTACCACGTATTGGGGGGCTTGATCTCGCCCATGAATGGGATCGGGGCTGAGCAGTTGCGCATCCGCGAACTGGTGGCACGGGTGGCGCGGGAGAAGCCCCAGGAGCTCATTTTTGCCCTCAGCCCCAGTGTAGAGGGGGAGGTCACCATGCATGTGGTTAAAGATTACCTGAAGCCGGTTGCTCCCAACCTGCGCATGACTCGTCTAGCTTTTGGCCTGCCCATGGGATCGGAGTTGGAGTATGCCGACGAGGTTACCCTGGCCCGAGCCTTGGAAGCGCGGCAGGAGCTGTAGCAGCAGGCTGCCGGAAGGACGGGCTGGGGAGCTAGTCGGTGAAGCCCAGGATCCAAACTCTCCTAGATAGGATCAGAGCTGGCAAGGCGTTCCGGGAGGCGGGTGGTGGCGCTAAACACTCTGCCCAAATAGCCGCAAGTAGCTCTCTAGCCCCTCAGCCAAGAGGGGCCTTGCCAAGTTAGCCAGCAGGGATCCCACCTCTAGCCTGGAGGTGCTCTTGGCAAGCCTTAGAGGAACTGATGGCTCTCTGGCTGCAGCACTACCTCATTGGGCACGGCATTGGCCGGCAGGGTGAGGACAAAGCGAATGGCCTCGGCAGCCGTGGCAGGGTTGAGCATTTTGTCCCGCTGCACCTTGAGGCTGATGGGATCCCAGAAGGGGGAGTCGATGCCGCCAAAGTAAAACAGAGTAAAGCGTACCCCAAAGCGCTTCAGCTCGTCAGCCATGCACTTGGTAAAACCGACCACGCCAAACTTGGCAGCACAGTAGGCAGAGGCCATGGCCATGGGGTGGCGACCCAGAATGCCGGGGAAGTTGAGAATATGGCCAGACTTCTGCTCCCGCATGGCGTTGGCCACCAGTTGGCTGGTGTAGAAGCTGCCCTTGAGGTTGACCGCCAGCATCTGCTCCAGGTCAGCGGGGGTAATTTGCGGGGCAGGTTTGAGGATGCCGGCGCCGGCGAGGTTGATTAGCACATCGATCCGCCCGTGCCTCTGCAGCGTTTGGGTCACCAGCGCCTCGACCTGGGCGTAGTCGGTTACATCTGTGGGGATCCCCACTCCAGAAGCAGCCCCGAGGGCTACTGCTTTCTCGGCCAAGGTGGCTAGGGGCCCTTCTCGCCGCGCCGCCAGCACTAGATGGGCTCCGGCCTGGGCCAAGAGAGGCACAAGGGCACTGCCAATTCCCCCTGTGGCCCCTGTAATGAGAACAACCGCCTGGGACAATGAGGAAGACACGTTACGTTTTTTAAACTCTTCCTCTCATCATACCCAGGGAGTGGCCTTGAGGGACGATCCAGAGAGTTAAACGCGACGCAGCCGCAGTCGTTGCACCCATTCTTCCCCGAAGCGCAGCCAGTCTGCCATTTTTTCTGGACTCACCTGTTGGTCGTCCCGCCAAACAATAAGCTGCGGCCCGGATCCCTCAGCGCAACAAGGAGGATGCTGCTCCAAGAAGCTAAGAAACCTAGGATGGAAGCGCAGGCGAATCTTGGCCTCATCTTCTCCGCGCAAAAGGTAGCGGCGAGAAAACTTGGGATGGTTCTCGAAATTGATATCCTGCATGCCAAAAGCTTTAGCAACGTCGTGGAACAAGGGAACTTCTGGGTGCAGCCGAAAATGAGGTAGCCGTAGGTCTTCGCAATAGGCCCAGAAAACAGACTGGCAATGAGTGCCGCGACTCTTGCCCCAGACAATCCTGCGACTCTTGCCCCTGCCGCTGGGGTACCTATACTGATAGTCAAAGGCACCGATCTCAGTTCCATCGATTAGCCGCTTGGACATTGAGTTGTAGAAACGTCGATCGTAGCCTTGTTCAAATAGTTTAAAGCCTGCCTGAAGCAAGCGGGAGCGGATCCCTTCGGGTAGCTCTGCTGAAAACGACATGCCCAGGCTCCTGGCCACCTGCTCCAAAGCTTCCCGACGCTTCTTCTCTAGATAGTCAGCTAGCTTCTCTAGATAGACAACAAGCGCCAGAAGGCCTAAGAGAATAAGGACCCAAATAATAAGAGCTATAAGCCATCCCATCCAAACCCCCCCTGAGTCTGTAAACTTCAGCACCCCCACCCAGAGTACCAGAGCAGGCACAAAAAAGGGATCCCTCCAGCAAGAAGGGATCCCGTTCAAAAGCCTTGGTCAAGAACTAATGCTTTAGATGAAAACCTCGATTAGGCGTCGAAATAGAGGGCAAACTCGTAGGGGTGAGGCCGCAGGTTAATGGGGTTGATCTCGTTGTCGATCTTGTACTCGATGTAGGTCTCGATGAGATCCTCAGTGAAGACGCCCCCCTCCAACAAGAAGTCGTGATCCTTCTGCAGGCTTTCCAGAGCATCCAGCAGGGATCCGGGCGTGGAGGGGATCTTGGCTAGCTCCTCCGGCTCTAGATCGTAGATGTCTTTGTCGAGAGGCTCGCCGGGGTGGATCTTGTTCTTGATCCCGTCCAAGCCAGCCATCAGCATAGCCGAGAAGGCAAGGTAAGGGTTGCAGGTGGCATCTGGGCAGCGAAACTCCAGCCGCTTGGCCTTGGGGTTTTTGCCCGTTACCGGAATCCGAATGGCTGCGGAGCGGTTGCCCTGCGAGTAGGCCAAGTTTACCGGCGCCTCAAACCCAGGCACCAGGCGCTTGTAGGAGTTGGTGGTGGGGTTGGTGAAAGCCAGAAGGGCTGGTGCATGCTTGAGGAGGCCGCCGATGTAGTAGAGAGCTATCTCGCTGAGATCCGCGTAGTTGCCTTCTTGGTAGAAGAGGGGCTGGCCGTCTTTCCAGAGAGACTGGTGCGTGTGCATGCCGCTGCCGTTGTCGTTGAAGAGGGGCTTGGGCATGAACGTCACCGTCTTGCCGTGCTTGCGAGCCACGTTCCGGATCACGTACTTGTAAATCATCATGTAGTCGGCAGAGGTGAGCAGGTCGGCAAAGCGGTAGCCCAGCTCTCCTTGCCCGCCAGTGGCCACCTCGTGGTGGTGCTTTTCGATGGGCACCCCCAACTTGGCCATGGTTAGCAACATCTCGGTGCGGAGGTCTTGGTGGGCATCGGTGGGCGGCACAGGGAAATAGCCTTCTTTGTAGCGCGGCTTGTAGCCCAGGTTGCCCCCTTTCTCCTCCCGGCCTGAGTTCCAGCGGCCCTCAATGGAATCGACGAAGTAGTAGCCGGCGTTCTGAGTTTGGTCAAACCGTACATCTTCAAAGATGAAAAACTCTGCCTCGGGCCCAAAGTAAGCCGTATCGGCAATGCCTGTCGATTGCAGGTAAGCCACAGCCCGCATGGCCAGGCTCCGGGGACAACGGCTGTAGGGCTGGCCGGTGCGGGGTTCAATGATGTTACAGATGAGGCTGAGGGTGGGCACTTGGAAAAAGGGGTCGATCCAGGCCGTTTTGGGGTCTGGCACCATGTACATGTCTGACTCGTTGATGGATTTCCAGCCCCGGATGCTGGAGCCATCAAAGGGCAGCCCTTCGCTAAAAGCTTGCTCCGTCAGCATTGAAGAGTGGAAGGAGACATGCTGCCAGGTGCCAAAGAGATCCACAAACTTGAGATCCACCATCTGGATATTGTTGTCGTGGATCATTTGGAGCACTTCTTGTGGGGTGGATGCCATGCCTTTCTCCTAACTTGACTTGGGTTGCGGTTGAAACTAAGACAGGCCGAAAGCGCTCACCCATCCTAGAAAGGCCAACACCAGCTTTTTGTATCTTCTGATACAAAGATGACCTGGTTCCAGCCTTCCCTTCGTCAAAGAGCAGCTCACCGGCAATCCGCGGGAGAACGAAAATGAAACTGACAAGCCCTGGCCTCCTTGAGGCTGCGGAATCGTGTTAGGCTAAAGCGTAGTCATTACGAGTTTGACTTGATAGTCCCGTTGCGGAAGGGGAGATAGAGCAATGACAAACCAAGGTCGGGTTGAGAATGTGGTCATTATTGGCTCGGGGCCTGCTGGGTTGACCGCAGCCATTTACGCTGGGCGTGCCAACCTGAAGCCGGTCGTGTTCGAGGGGTTTCAAGTGGGCGGGATCCCGGGTGGGCAACTGATGACCACCACCGAGGTGGAAAACTTTCCGGGCTTTCCCGAGGGCATCAGCGGTCCCCAACTGATGAAGAACATGCGCGCTCAAGCAGAGCGGTGGGGGGCAGAGCTTTACCCCGAGGATGTTACCTCTGTGGACCTCAGCCAGCGGCCGTTTGTGGTTCGCTCCGACGAACGGGAAGTGCGCACCCACAGCCTCATTATTGCCACCGGGGCTACGGCCAAGCGCCTGCACCTGCCGGGGGAGGAGATCTACTGGAACCGGGGCATGTCGGCCTGTGCTGTCTGCGATGGGGCCATGCCCATGTTTAGGGGAGTGGAACTGGTGGTGATTGGCGGTGGCGATACCGCCTGTGAGGAGGCCACCTACCTAACTAAGTTTGGATCCCATGTCCACATGCTGGTGCGCAGTGGCAAGATGCGGGCCAGCAAGGCCATGCAAGACCGGGTGCTCAACCACCCCAAGATTACGGTGCACTGGCACACGGAGGCGGTAGAGGTTCTGGGCGACGGCCAGCGCCTGACGGGCGTGAGGGTGCGCAACAACCAGACCGGCGAGCTGCGGGAGATGGCGGTAGGGGGGGTATTCTACGCCATTGGCCACAAACCCAACACGGACTTGTTCAAGGGGCAGCTGGAGCTGGATGAAGCTGGCTACATTGTCACCCGCCCCGGTTCTGTAGCCACCAGTGTGGAGGGGGTATTTGCCGCTGGGGACGTGCAGGATCACGAGTTTCGTCAGGCCATCACCGCTGCCGGCACCGGCTGTATGGCAGCCATGCTGGCGGAGCGCTGGCTCTCGGAGCGAGGTCTAGCTCAGGAATATCCCGTTGTCCCGCCGAGCCAGCCGGAACTTGCTTCTGCTATCGAGGTAGAGCCTGCGGGAGGCTCCGCTGTCGAGGAGGCCAGTTTTGAGCAGGAGGTGCAAGAGGACCTCGACTTCAACCAAACTTGCCATGAAGGGGGCTATGCCCTGCGGCGGCTTTACCATGAGAGCAATCGCCTGCTGATGGTCAAGTACACGGCTCCCACCTGTACCCCTTGCCATGCCCTCAAGCCAATCCTGAACAAGGTCATCGAAGAGTTTGCCGACAAGCTGCACGTGGTGGAGATCGATATCGAGAAGGAGCCGGAGATTGCCGAGGCCGGCGGGGTAACCTGTACGCCAACGGTGCAGTTTTTCAAAAACAAGGAGCTGGTGGCCCAGGTGGTGGGCGTCAAGCCCAAGTCCCACTACCGCGAGGTGATCCAGGCCAACTTGTCCGAATCAGCCTAGTCTACCAGCTAGTCGGCAAAGGCACTGGAGTAGGCGGCCTGTAGAGCTGCCAAAGAGACCGACAACACGGGATCCCCTTCTGCAGTAGTCACCACCAAGGGATCCGCTGGCCCGCCCACCTGTCCTAGAAGCTGCCACTGGCGGGGAAGCTGCGACTCTAGGTAGGCTTCCCAAGGGGAGCGCTGGGCTGGATCGACGGAAACGAGGATGCGGCTGGATCCCTCGCCAAAGAGAGCTTGATCCCAACGGGTAGACGGAGAGGGGATCCAGATCTGGGCCCCTCGTCCGCCGCTGAGGCAGGCTTCCGCCAGCGCCACGGCCAGTCCCCCCTCACTGCAGTCGTGGGCAGAGCGCACCCACCCCTGCCGGATGCCGTGGCGGCAGGCCGCTTGCACCTGCCTTTCCAGTTCCAGATCCACGGGCGCGGGCCGGCCTGTAACTTTCTGGTAAATGACCGCCAAGTACTCACTCCCCCCCAGGCTGGCGACGGCCTGGGATCCCAAGAGGTAGATGAGATCCCCTTCTTGCTGCCACCCCTGGCCACAGATGAATTTCAAGTCCGAAATGAGACCCACCATGCCGATAACAGGAGTGGGGTAGATGGCCTGGGATCCCTTCTCGTTGTAGAGGGAGACGTTCCCCCCGGTTACCGGCGTGCCCAGGGTGCGGCAGGCATCCCCAATCCCCCGACAGGCCAGGGTCAACTGCCAGTACACCACCGGATTTTCCGGGTTGCCGAAGTTAAGGTTGTCGGTTACCGCCAAGGGATCCGCCCCCACGCAGGAGAGGTTGCGGGCGGCTTCGGCCACCGCAGCTTTGGCCCCCTCATAGGGATCCAGGTACACCCAGCGACCATTGCCGTCCACGGTGGCGGCAATCGCCTTGCGGGAAGCCTGCAGGGGTGGCACTTCGCCTACGCCAAATTTCTGGGGGCGGATGCGGATGACTGCCGCATCTCCCTGTCCCGGCCAAAGGACGGTGTTGTTTTGCACCTGGTGGTCGTACTGGCGATAGATCCAGGCTTTGCTGGCCAGGGTGGGGCTTGCCAAAAGCTGCAGCAGCACCTGCTCCCACGCCAGCGTTTTCTGGGGTAGGTGGATCCCTTGCCGGTCGCAGGGGGGAAGGGTACTGGGATCCCATTGCCAGGCTGCCTGCACATACTCTGGCGGCTCTGGCAACACGGGACGGACGTATACAGGGGTATCCTCCGCCAAGGCCCGCGCCGGCACTCGCACCACGCAGGATCCCTGGTGCCAGATCTCCACCAGCGGCTCGGCAATGACTTCCCCAACCACGCTGGCCTGCAGGCCCCAGCGGTGGAAGATCTCTATGACCTCTGCTTCCCGGCCTTTCTGCACCACCAGCAGCATCCGCTCTTGGGACTCCGAAAGGAGGTATTCCCAAGCTTCCATGCCGCTTTCTCGGGCCGGCACCCGGTCGAGGTCGAAGCGGATCCCCACCCCTCCCTTGGCCGCCATCTCCGCGGTGGAGCAGGTGATCCCGGCAGCGCCCATGTCCTGCGCAGCCACCACTGCTCCTGTGGCAAAGGCTTCCAGGCAGGCCTCGATGAGACATTTGCCGAGGAAGGGATCCCCCACCTGCACGGCTGGCCGGTCTTGGTGCGCATCTTCTTTCAGCTCGGCGCTGGCAAAGCTGGCCCCGCGGATCCCATCCCGCCCGGTGGTGGCGCCGACATACAAGACAGGGTTGCCCACCCCCCGCGCTGCCGACTTCACCACTGCTGGTGCCTCCAAAAGCCCCAAAGCCATGACGTTGACCAGAGGGTTGCCGCTGTAGCAGGGATCCACGGCTACTTCGCCCCCCACCGTGGGCACCCCCACGCAGTTGCCGTAGTGGGCGATCCCCTCCACCACTCTGGCCATCAAGCGGCGGTTGCGGGGATCCGTCAGCGGCCCAAAGCGCAGGGAGTTGAGCAGGGCAATGGGGCGGGCGCCCAGGGTAAAGATATCGCGTAGGATGCCCCCCACGCCGGTGGCCGCCCCCTGGAAGGGCTCCACGGCTGAAGGGTGGTTGTGGGACTCGATTTTAAAGGCCAGCCAGTCCCCATCCCCCAAATCCACCACGCCGGCATTTTCCCCTGGCCCCACCACCACCCGCTCGCCCGCAGTGGGAAAGTTTTTCAGCAGAGGGCGAGAGTTCTTATAGCAGCAGTGCTCCGACCACATCACCCCAAACATGGCCAGCTCGGTGGGGTTGGGATCCCGGCCCAGTTGCTGCTGGATCTGTTGGTACTCTGCCGGGGAGAGGCCGTGGGCCTTGAGTTCTGCAAGGGTATAGGGCATAGGCTTAAGTCAACAAAGCGGGCCCCAAAAGGCGGGCCTGGCGTTCTTCCAGTATGTGGCGCAGGCGGGGCCACTGCTGCAGCTCAGGGTCTTGGGCAATAAGCTGCTCTGCCGCCTGGCGGGCCAACTGCAGCACCTCTTGGTCGTCCATGAGGCTGGCCAGGGCAAAGTCGGGCAGCCCCGACTGGCGGGTGCCCATCACTTCCCCTGGGCCCCGGAAGCGCAGGTCCATCTCGGCAATGAAAAAGCCGTCGTGGGACTGCTCCAGGACTTTGAGGCGGCGCAGGGCCTCTTCGCTTTCGGAGGAGGTCATGAGGATGCAATAGGCCTGGTCGGAGCCCCGTCCTACCCGTCCCCGCAGTTGGTGGAGCTGGGAGAGGCCAAAGCGCTCGGCATGCTCTACCAGCATCACCGAGGCGTTGGGCACATCCACGCCCACCTCCACCACCGTGGTGGAAACAAGAATATCCAGCTCCCGCCGGCGAAAGGCCTCGATAACCGCCTCCTTCTCGCTGCTGCTCAGGCGCCCGTGCAGCAGGCCCACCCGGAACTGGGGGAAGACTTTCTCCTGCAGGCGCTGGTGCTCTTCGATGGCCGACTTGAGATCCAGCTTCTCCGACTCCTCAATCAAAGGCAGCACCACGTAGGCCTGCCGCCCCTGGGCAATTTCCCGCTCGATAAGCCGCACCACCTGCAGGCGATCCCCCGGTCGAGCTACCACCGTATGCACCGGCTTGCGCCCCGGGGGCAACTCGTCAATCTGGGTTACGTCCAGATCCCCGTGCAGGGCCAGGGTGAGGGTGCGGGGGATGGGCGTGGCTGTCATGGTCAGGACATCGGGGTGATCCCCTTTTTGTTGCAGGGCAGCCCGCTGCTCTACCCCAAAACGGTGCTGCTCGTCGATGACCACCAAGCCCAGGTTGCGAAACTGCACCGCCGGCTGGATGAGGGCATGGGTGCCGACTACCAGGGGCAGCTCCCCGGTTTGCAACTGCCGCAGGATCTCGCGCCGCTTGGCGGGGGGTGTGGAGCCAGTCAAGAGTTCAACGGGCACTTGCAGTTGGCTGAGCCACTCCACCAGCTTGCGGTAGTGCTGCTCGGCCAGGACTTCGGTGGGGGCCATGAGGGCCGTCTGCCAGCCGGATTGAATGGCTGCCAGCAAGGCCGCCACCGCCACCACGGTTTTGCCGGATCCCACGTCCCCCTGCAGCAGGCGGTTCATGGGCAAGGGATCCCGCAGATCCGCCAGGATCTCATCAATGGCCCGCTGCTGGGCCGCAGTAAGCTGGAAGGGCAGGATTTGGTAGAAGCGATCCAAGAGCTCCCCTCTGGCCGGCTGGTAGCGAGGTACAGCCTGAGCTTGGGCGCGGTAGCGCTGCCGCCGCTGCAAGAGGCTAAGTTGCAGATAGAAAAACTCGTCGAACACCAGCCGCCGCCGGGCTTGGGCCAGCAGCTCTCGCGTTTCAGGAAAGTGAATCTGCTGCAGGGCAAGGGGCAAGTCCAAAAGCTGCAACTGCCGCTTCAGGTTCTCTGGCAAGGGATCCTCCACCAAGGCGGCTGCTGGCAGGGCAAGCTGAACGGCCTTGCGCACCAGATCGGCGGGGATCCCTTCTGAGAGCGGGTAAACGGGCAGGATCTTGCCCAGCTTGTCCGGATCCTCGCCCTCTCCCCCCAGCACCTCCAGTTGCGGGTTATCCAGCGTCAGGCCAAAGCGGCCTTTCTTCACCAAGCCACTGGCCGCCACCACTGCTCCCTTAGGGTATTGCCGCTCTAGGGCTGCCTGCCAACTGCGCTGGGCAAATTGCCGCCCGCTGTAGAAGCGGCTGAGGGTGACTATGCCGCTTTTGTCAGCAATCTTGAGGTTCAAGATGGTCAGCAAGGGGTTCTTGGGGCTGGTGAAGCAGCTGCAGCTTTTCACCGTCCCTACCAGGGTGACCGTCTCCCCCACCTTGGCCTGGCGAATGAGCACCCGGCGAGAATAGTCCAGGTGATCCCGTGGGAAGTAGTAGAGGGCATCGCGCACAGTATGCAGGCCCAGTTGCGCCAGCTTCTCCGCTGACTTGGGGCCAATGCCTTTGAGAAATTGCAGAGGCTGCTCCAAGCTAAGGCCCTTGGGCGGGGGCAAAGCAGGGCTGGGTGGGGCGGAGTGGGCTTGTTCTTGCTGCCGCCGGAGACGCTCCAGCCAGCGACGGGTTTCTGCCACCAGGTGCTGCCGCTCCGACAGCTCTAGCTGGGGGTAGAGGCGATAGCGGGATCCCAGCTCCCGCCAGCGCCGTCGGTCATCCCCATCCAGGCTCCAGTGGGAAGGCGGATCTTGACCAAAGATGCTTTGCAAAAACTGGGAAAAGGTTTGCTCTCGCCCTCGCAGGTCGGTAAACCCCACCTCTGCTTCTAGAGAAAGGGCGCGCTGAACTCGCTGGAGATCCACCTGGCTCAAGTTGCTTCCGGGCTGGCTACCGGTAGTGTCTCTTATCCAACTTTAGCCAATAGCAACACTCACCCATTTGACCACTAAAAAGGGCCTACCCAGGGGTAGGTCCCGCAGAGCAGCCTTTTGCTAGAAACTAGCTGCGAGCCAGGGCGGATCCCAGGAGCACGGCCATCACTGCCGGCACTAGGGCAATGGCCAGGATGGTGAAAACTTGTGCGTCGGTCATAGCCAACTCCCTAAAACCCTGCCCCCCACTTTACCTTGGCCAGCGGCCAGACCCAGGGCTGAAAAACATTCTT
This sequence comes from Synechococcus sp. O70.2, assembly GCF_047462135.1. Classification (NCBI taxonomy): domain Bacteria; kingdom Bacillati; phylum Cyanobacteriota; class Cyanophyceae; order Synechococcales; family Synechococcaceae; genus Synechococcus; species Synechococcus sp. O70.2. Next base: position 146,847 of record NZ_JANSIS010000001.1, on the reverse strand, counting down.
TACAAAGCCTCCCCTGGCCCCTGGGGATCCCCTGGCCTAGCCCCCCTGTGTTACGATGTTGCTCCGTAGGACTGTCGCGACGGCAGGGCGCTGCTGGGCTTTTTTTGTTGGCAACGTTTGCTTTTGGTGTCACCATGGTAGCCGCTCCCCAAAGCTTGACCACCCCCCGGGACAACCTGGCCATCTTGGCGGAAACGGATCCCATCGTTTACCGCCTGATTCAGCAGGAGCTGAACCGGCAGCGGGATCACCTGGAGATGATCGCCAGCGAGAACTTCACCTCGCCGGCTGTCCTGGCGGCCCAGGGATCGGTGCTCACCAACAAGTACGCCGAGGGGCTGCCCGGCAAGCGCTACTACGGTGGCTGCGAGTTTATCGACGAGATCGAACAACTGGCCATCGACCGCGCCAAGCAACTGTTTGGAGCAGCCCACGCCAATGTGCAGCCTCACTCCGGCGCCCAGGCCAACTTTGCCGTTTTCCTGGCCCTGCTGCAGCCGGGAGACACGATCATGGGCATGGATCTCGCCCACGGTGGCCACCTTACCCATGGCTCGCCAGTCAATGTCTCCGGCAAGTGGTTCCGCGTGGTGCACTATGGGGTGGATCCCAAGACGGAGCGAATCGATTTTGACCAGGTGCGGGATCTGGCCCTGCAGCACCGGCCCAAGCTCATCATCTGCGGCTATTCGGCCTATCCCCGGGTCATTGACTTTGCTGCTTTCCGTGCTATTGCCGACGAGGTGGGGGCCTATCTGATGGCCGATATCGCCCACATTGCCGGTCTAGTGGCCACTGGGCACCACCCTAACCCCGTGCCCATCTGCGATGTGGTAACTACCACTACCCACAAGACACTGCGGGGGCCACGCGGGGGCCTGATTCTCACCCGCGACCCGGAACTGGGCAAAAAGCTGGACAAGGCGGTGTTCCCCGGCAGCCAGGGTGGGCCGCTAGAGCATGTCATTGCCGGCAAGGCGGTGGCCTTTGGGGAAGCGCTGCAGCCCAGCTTTGTCCAGTACTCAGCCCAGGTAATCGCCAATGCCCAGGCGCTGGCGGCGACTCTGCAGCGGCGTGGCATCCGCTTGGTTTCGGGGGGCACCGATAACCACCTGATGTTGTTGGACCTGCGCTCGGTCTCGGCGGTGCTGGAGAAAAACGGGGCGGCGGATCCCGTGATGACGGGCAAGCGGGCGGATCGCCTGATGGACGAGATCCACATCACCGCCAACAAAAACGCCATCCCCTTCGATCCGCAGCCGCCCCTTGTGGCCAGCGGCCTGCGTCTGGGATCCCCGGCCTTGACCACCCGCGGCCTAGGGCCGGCAGAATTCGAGGAAATCGGGGAGATCATTGCCGATTGCCTGTTCCGACCGGAGGATCCAGGCGTTCTTGAAGACTGTCGTCAGCGGGTTGCTCAGCTCTGCCGCCGTTTTCCGCTCTACCCTCACTTGGGATAACCGCCATCCTCGCTACGGCCTGCCATGCCCTACTTGGTTGCCTTTCTCGCTGCTGCCTGTGTGGTCTTGTGGGCAACCCCGGTGGTGAAGGCGGTCGGGATCCGCAGCGGCCAGTTGGATTTTCCTGACGAGCGCAAGATCCACCGGAAGCCGATGGTGCGCCTGGGGGGGGTCTCCATCTTTTTCGGCAACCTGGTGGCGCTGCTTGTGCTTTGGGGAGCCGGAGCCTTTGCCGGCCTGCGCCCCGAGCAGGAGTACGAGATCTGGGGGGTGACGATTGGCGGCGTTTTGTTTTTCCTAATTGGCTTGGCGGATGATCTGTTTCAGTTGTCGCCTTTTTCGCGCCTGGCGATGCAATTTGGAGTGGCTGCGGCGGCTTGGGGAGTGGGGGTGCGCATCGAATTTATCAACCTGCCGCGGATCGGCATCTGGCCGTTCCCTGCATGGCTGAGCCTAGTGATTACCTTGCTGTGGCTGGTGGGGATGGCCAATGCCATCAACTTTATGGACGGGCTGGATGGCTTGGCGGCAGGGGTGTCGGGGATCGCGGCAGTCGTGATGCTGATGGTAACCCTGCTCTTGGATCGGCCGGCGGCAGCCATGCTGGCGGCAGCCTTAGCGGGGGCTTGTCTGGGGTTTTTGCGCTACAACTTTAACCCGGCGCAGATCTTCATGGGGGATGGGGGAGCCTACTTTCTGGGCTTCACCCTGGCCGGGATCGGGGTCATTGGGGTGGCCAAGGGGGTGACCACCCTGGCGGTGGCCCTGCCGTTTTTTATCCTGGCCGTGCCGATTCTGGATATGTCTGCTGTGATCCTCAAGCGCTTGGCCAGAGGCAAATCCCCTTTCCATCCCGACAAGGGCCACTTGCACCATCGCCTGCTCAAGGCTGGCCTGTCCCAGCGGCATTCGGTGCTGCTGATTTACGCCATGACCCTCTGGGGGGGATCCCTGGCCCTGGCCTTGGCGGGCTTGCCGGCAGGGGGCACCTATCTGGGCGGGGCCTCGCTGGTGTTGGCGGGGGTGGCCTGGGGAGCTTGGCAACGGCATCGCCAGCGGCAACAGTCTTCTGAGGATTCCGAAGCTCAAGCAGAGCCAATCAACTCAAAAAAGGATTAAGCTCGGCTTGTTCCCAGCCGCCTGCCTGCCTAGACTGGAGGGGATCCCGTCTGCCGCCTTGACCGATGCGTCCTACACCGGAGCTGGCAGCCCTCTTGCGCCGCACCGCCGATCGCCTGCAAGCTCAGCACTGGGGTTTTTGGGATCGCGAGTACTGCTGGCGGGATAGCACCCGCTGCAATTGTGGCCTTTTGGTGCGGGAAGCCCTGGGCTGGGATCAGCAGCAGCTTAGCCTACACATCCACCGCGGCACCTGGCGCTCCATTGCCCAAACGGCCTACCGCACTGCTGCCTATGTCGCGAGGGATCCTTCCCACTGCGGGGCTACGGGCCTACGGCTGGGATATGTGTTTGAAAAGATGGCAGAGCTGGGGTTTGACCAGCCAGAAGACTTTGCCGCTCTCGAAGAGCTAAGCAATCCGGTCATCCTGGCCCGCCTGGCCGAAAAAGGGGTAGAGCCGCTGCGGCGCGACTACGCCCCCCACGTGGCCCTCTACATGCGGGAGCTGGCCGACTGGATTGAGGAGCAACTGCAGGCCCAGGCTCAGCTCAGCCCCTTGACTCAACCTCTGCCCAAAGCTAAGGCAACAGAAGTAGCCGTCCGCCAGCCGCTACGCCTGCGGTGAGGGGCAAATCCCTCAGTTGGAGTCTTCCACCATCAGCACGTGGGTTGGGATTTGTGGAGGAAGAAGCTTGCGGCCCGACAAGAAAGCTAGCTCGATTAGAAAAGCAAACCCGCCTACCTGGGCGCCACTCTGAGCCACCAGTTCAGCTGTGGCGGCGGCGGTGCCGCCAGTTGCCAAGACATCATCGACAATCACCACCCGATTGCCAGGGCGCAGGGCGTGGGCTTGTAGTTGGAGCTCGTCTTGGCCATACTCCAGCGTGTAGGTTTGGCTGAGCACTGGCGGCGGCAGTTTGCCGCGCTTGCGAACGGGGACAAACCCCAAACCCAGGTGTTGGGCCAAGGCAGCCCCCAAAATAAACCCTCGCGACTCAATGCCCACCACGTAATCTAGGGATCCCATGGTGGCAGTGCCGGCGGCCAACTGTTCGATAGCGGCCCGAAAGCCCGCTGGATTCTGCAGCAAGGGGGTTATGTCGCGAAAGAGGATCCCGGGCTTGGGAAAATCGGGCACTAGGCGGACAAGGGGGCGCAGATCCATGAGTTCTCCTGGCTCAGCAGTGGCCAGCTCAAAGGGTGTAGAAGGCCGCTCCCAGCAACCCATCATAGCCGCTCAAAGCCTTAGCGAACGGGTTTCCTTTTGGCCAAGCTGGCAAGGCCGGAGATTATAATTGCAAGGCTAGGGGCCGCGGCTCATTCTTTTTGTTCCTGACCTTGGAGATTTCCCATGCGCTATTACATGGCCATTGACTCCAACCCCCTGGCAAGTTTGCCCCTGGCGCTGTTTGGGGTAGGCAGTGAGTCGGCCTACGTTGACCTGCTCCAGGACAAGCTAGTAGTGCGGGCGGGCAACTTGTTCAACGAAACCTTTTCTCTAGGCGAGCTGGGACGCGGGGAGCGCTTCTCTTGGCCCTGGTTCTACGGCCTGGGCGTGCGCACCGATTTCCAGGGACTGGTTGGCGCGGTAACCAGCACCCAGGGGGTGATTGCCATTCCGCTGCTCCAGGAAAAGATGCTTTTCATTCCCTTGGTAGGTCCCCTGGGGCTGCAAGTACCCTGCAAAAAGCTGGTCTTCAGCCTCCGAGATCCGGATACCTTTTTGGCCAATTTCAACCAGGAGCGCCCCGATGGCGGGCCCAAGAATGTGGTGATCGAGTAGCTAGGGCCGGCTACCTTGACAAGACCAGCACCTCGGTGACGGGACCGCGCTTGCGGCCGTGGCAGTTGATGGCGCGGCTGGCCACGATGGTGTGGATAGGATAGCCCCTGTACAGCTCTCGCACAAAAGGGCAATCTGAGTTGGACAGCAGCACCTGCACGCCTCGGTCGGCCAGGATCCCAAAAACTTCTCGCAAGCGGATCTGCTCCGCTTGGCCAAAGGCGTACTGACTATAGGCGGTAAAGCTGCTGGTTTCTGAAACCGGGTAGTAGGGCGGATCCAAATAGACAAAATCGCCGGGCTGGGCCCGCTCCAACACCTGCTCAAACGACTGCACCAAGATCTTGGCCCGTTGCAGGACACGGCTAGCAGCCCGCAAGTTGTCGGCATCACAAATGCGCGGGTTGCGGTAGCGGCCCAGGGGTACGTTGAACTCGCCGCTGGCGTTTTCCCGGTAAAGCCCGTTGTAGCAAGTTTTGTTGAGGTAAATTAGCCGCGCCGCCCGCTGGACAGGGTCAACTGGCTTGGATGCCCGCAGGGCGTAGTAGTAGTCGCGGCTGTGGTGGGCCTGGTGGTAGGCTAGCAGTGCCACCACCTCCTCCACCCGATCCCTCACACAGCAGTAGGCGTTGACCAAGTCAGCGTTGATGTCGGATAGCACAAAACCCCGCTCAGGGTAAACCTGGGCCAGGTGGAAAAACACCGCCCCGCCACCCAAAAAGGGCTCATGATAAGTGCCCCAGTCGCGGGGGAAGAAGGGCTCGTACTGGCTTAGCAGCCCCCATTTCCCTCCTGCCCACTTGAGGAAGGGGCGGGCTTTGAGGTGCTCCCTCCCCCTCTGCAAGGAGCTCCTTCCGGCTACGTCAAAGGCCAGCTGGCTGCAGCCCCCTAGTCTTGATTCTCTTCCAGCAGCTCTTCCAGCACCTCGATCCAATGCTCCAGTTCCTCCAACCCCTGCAACACCTCCTCCGGCTCGCTCAAGTCCACCTGGAGTAACTGGGCCGATTCTCCCCAAGTCAAGGATCCAGGGGGGCTAGCCAGCCAATTTCGGTAGCGGGGCAAAAAGGTACGCGGAGACAGATGATACTGGCGGTGGCAGGCCAGGGCCACTAGGCTGGCTAGGCTGACCTGAGGGGCGCTGAAGGGTCGCAGAAACAGCTCCGGCATCCCCACCCAGCAGAACTGGTCTTCCGGCAACAGCTCCACCGCATCGCCGCACAGCTCCTGGATCAGCTTTAGCCACTCTTCGCCGACCCAGGAGGTAGGGCTGGCCTTGGAGGAAGCTAGTGGAGCGGTGTTCTCCGAGCGATAGAGGAGCAGCTCCAGCCGGGCAATCAGGCTCTGGTAAAACACGGCCTGTAACTGCGCCTCCAGGTGGTGAATCAAGAGGGCCTGGGCCAAGGTAAAGACCTCCAGCCCGCTTGCACGATTTCGAAGAGGGGGTGGCGCCGGTGTACCCCGTGCCGCCCCGAGCAGGTAGTCTAGCAGCACCTGCTGTAAAAACGCGGTATGCACCCGAATTTCCCAGGAGGGCTGGACAGATCCCTGCAGCTCCTCCAGATCCAGCCAAACTCGAGGCCCCTCAGGCCGGAGCCGCCGGCTGAGGGCTTCAAGGGCTTGCAGCAGGGAGGCAAGGGGTTCACTTCCTGGCCATGGCCTCTCTGGATCGCCAGGGGGTGCCTCCCGTTCGGAGCTGACTTCCAGTAGCCAGGGTTTGGCCTGGGCCGCGCACTCAGGGCAGAACTCTTGCAGGGCTGCCCAGACTAGGGAGGTGGCTTCGGCAGCAGCAAGGGGTGGGACAGGCTCCCCCCAGGGTGCGTAGAGGTCGCAGAGGCGAATGGAGCGGCTCATGGCGCGGCTTTTCAGGCGGTAGTAGCGCTGGAACAGGTCGAAGCGATCGTGGATCCCGTCCAGCAGATGTTCCCAAAAGGGCTGGCTGAGGCCGTGGCGAGCCAGGTAAAGGTCGGCAGCAGAATCGTAGCCCCGCCACTGGGCCTCCCAGAGGTGGTCGCGAACCAGGATGCTGAGAATAAACCCTCCCAGCTCCGCATGGGCTTCCAGATGGTGGCACAAGCGCTGGTAGGCCGCCCAGCGAGCCTCGGCACTGGGATGGGTTTGCAGGTTCTGGAGGTGGGCGAGGGTGTTAGCTGACTGCTGTTGGGGAGGCAACAGGCCCTGGTCGCCGAGGGAGCTGAGGGTGACTTGCCACAACTGCCGCCAGGCCAAGCGTCCAGCCAGGCGCTGCTGGTGCAGTAAGCGCTCTAGAGGCTCCGCCTGTCGGTGACCCCGCTGGTGGAGGAGGCCACACAGAAACTGACAAAAGGGGCGTAGCCGCGGCTCGACATGGGCAGCAGCTAAAAGGTCCAAGCGCCCATCCTCTGGCGGCAACTCGGCGGCAGAGTCGTCGGGGGAACCACCCAACAGCGACTGCAGCTCTAGAGAGAAAAACAGCAAGTGGCTTTGCAGGGAGATAGCCCGCTCCAGATCCCGCCAGCTTGGAGCCTGAAGAGGGGTAGCCGGGATCCCTTCCCTGCCCTCCGCAAGCTGAGCCGCCAGAGCTTGCGTTAGCTGCGACAAGACTTGCAGCGCCTTCCCCAGCTCTGGTGGGCTGAGCTGGGCCACCTGCCCCCGGTAGCAGCGGGCAAACTCCTGCACCTGCTCCTCCAGGTCCTTCCAGGCTGGGGCGCCTTCTTGCCCAGAGCTGGAGAAACGCTCAAAAGGGGGTTCAGCAGCAGAAGAGACCACTGGCACCAGCCTCCTAGAGATGGGGGCAACCCCTCCGTGGCTTGGCGGCTGAGCAGACCCAGTAGCCTCTGATCCCAGCCAACTCTAGAGTCACCGCTTCCCAGGAATAAGCCTGCACAAGCCAATGTACTTCCTCCAGGATAGGTGTCGGGAGACAATCATTCGGTGGAAAAGCTTTCCGGAGGAGGCGACGCCTTTGTTTGCTCAGGTCACTGCTGCTGCTCTCCTGGGACTCAAGGCCGTGCGGGTCACGGTGGAGGTGGATGTGGGCGGTGGCTTGCCCCAGATTATCCTAGTGGGGCTGCCAGACACAGCCGTTCAGGAGGCCAAAGAGCGGGTGCGGGCGGCCATCAAGAACTCCGGCTTTGCCCTGCCGCAGCGGCGGATCATCGTCAACTTGGCTCCCGCCGATCTGCGCAAAGAGGGCCCCAGCTTTGATCTTCCCATCGCCATCGGCATTCTGGCTGCTGCCGGGGTCATCGAGAAAGAAGCGCTGGCCAACACCCTGCTGGTGGGGGAATTGGCCCTGGATGGCACCTTGCGACCCGTGGCCGGAATCCTGCCCATTGCCGCCGGTGCCGCTGAGATGGGGATCCGCCGCCTGGTGGTGCCCCAGGAGAATGGCCCAGAGGGGGCTTTGGTGCAAGGGATCCAGGTGTACGGGCTGCCCTCCTTAGCGGCGGTGGTGAGCTGGCTGCAAAACCCCCAGGGGGTTGAGCCGCTGCGGATCCAGCCGGAGCAGCTGCTAGCAACTGAACCAGAACCCCTGTTGGATTTGGCCGATGTGAAGGGGCAAGAACAGGCCCGACGAGCCTTGGAGATTGCGGCAGCCGGCGGGCACAACCTGCTGCTGGTGGGCAGCCCAGGAGCGGGCAAGACCATGCTGGCGCGTCGTCTGCCCGGCATTTTGCCTCGGCTGCAGTGGGAGGAAATGTTGGAGATCACCCGCATCTATTCAGCAGCCGGCCTGCTGCGGCAAAACCTGCACTTGGGAGGCCAAACCCCCCTGATCACCCAGCGGCCCTTCCGTGCTCCCCACCATTCGGCCTCGGCGGTGGCGCTGGTGGGCGGTGGCCCCTACCCCAAGCCTGGCGAGATTTCCCTGGCTCACCACGGTGTCTTGTACTTGGACGAACTGACGGAATTCCGCCGCGAGGTTTTGGAGGTGCTGCGCCAGCCCCTGGAAGACGGCAAGGTTACCATCTCCCGCGCCCGCCTTTCCCTGGAGTTTCCCGCCCAAACCACCCTGGTGGCCTCCACCAACCCCTGTCCCTGCGGCTTCTACGGGGATCCTGTTCAGCCTTGCGCCTGCACGCCGCAACAGCGGGAGCGCTACTGGTCGAAGCTCTCCGGCCCTCTGCTAGATCGCATCGATTTGCAGGTGTGGGTCAACCGCCTCAAGCCGGAAGAAATTGTCCGCCTTCAGGGTGGCGAGTCGTCCCAAGCGGTGCGGCAGCGGGTGGAACAGGCGCGGCAGCGTCAACGGCAGCGCTTCCAGGACGAGCCCGGGATCCACTGCAACGCCCAGATGCAGCCCCGCCACCTGCGGCAGTGGTGTGCTCTCTCGGATCCCTGTCGCAAGCTCCTCGAGAGCGCCATCCAAAAGTTAGGCCTCTCTGCGCGGGGGAGCGACCGCATCCTCAAGGTGGCCCGCACCATCGCCGATCTAGAGGGTGCCGAGGCCATTGCCCCTGCCCACATCGCCGAGGCCATTCAGTATCGCAGCCTGGACCGCGGTCGGCCTGCTTTAAGCTAAGGGGAGGGAGAAATTTGCCCCTTGTGCACTTGCAGGATTTGCGCTCCCTTGAGCCAAGCGGCGTCGAAGGAGCCCAGGTGGGTGGTGGTTACCAAAGTTTGCACCCGCTCTTGAATGGCCTCCAAGAGCTGGTTTTGGCGGTGCAGGTCCAGCTCCGCCAGCACGTCGTCCAACAGCAGCAAGGGCGGATCCCCCTTCACCTGCTCGATCAGCTCCAGCTCCGCCAGTTTGAGGGCCAAGACCAAGGTGCGCTGTTGCCCCTGGGATCCGTAGGCGCGGGCAAGCTGTCCGTCGAGGCTCAGCTCCACCTCGTCTCGGTGAGGGCCGACTAGAGAGGTGCCCAGGGCCCGTTCGGCAGCGGCCTTGGCACGGATCTCCGCCAACAACTGGGCTTGAACCCCTTCGGGATTGGCCTGGGGATCTAGCAAAGGCACCTGCGGACGGTAGGCAAGGCTGAGAGTCTCCCGACCACCGCTGATGACTTGGTGCCAGTGGGCGGCTAGCGGCTCCAGACGCTGCAATAGCCGGGCGCGGCGGCGCATGATGCGACTGCCACTGGTGGCCAGCTGAGCGTCCCAGAAGGCCATCTGCAAGTCCCTGTCGCTGGCAGCAGCGGGATCCTGTTTCAGGAGGGCATTGCGCTGCTTGAGGATCTGGCGATACTGCTCCACCAGGCCAAGGTAGGCCGGCTCCAGCTGCAGCAACACCCCATCCAACCAGTTGCGCCGCGCCTCTGGCCCCCCTCGCACCAGCTCCAGATCCAGGCTGGAGAAGACCACCGCATTCACTTGCCCTAAGAACTCAGATTGTCGCCGTAGCGCCTGGCCGTTAACCTTCAGGGAGCGACCCCCTTGGCTGCGTAGCTCCATCACCAGCTCGTGGGCTACCCCTAGCCGCTCCACGGTGGCGGCAATCCGCGCCTTCTCTTCCCCCTGCTGCACCATCTCCCGATCGCGACCGGCCCGCCGCGAGCGCAAGGTGGCCAAGAGCTCCACTGCCTCCAAGAGGTTCGTCTTGCCCTGGGCGTTTTCCCCCACCAGGATGGTCTTGGGTGCCTCGAAGGGGATCCCTTGATCCCGGTAGTTGCGAAAGTGCCACAGATGGAGAAAACATAGGTACACTTGGTGCGCCTTTGGCTTGGGGGAACGGCCCTCGCCAAGGAGGGTTTCCACTTTAACGCATAGCCTAGGAACAGGCGCACCTGGCTTCAGCCAAGGAGGGGCTGACCGAGAAAGCTGGGCTCCTGGACGCAACAGCTGCCAAGTCCAGTCACTAGAGCTGCGTCAGCTAGTGAACCAGGGGTTGGAGCAGGTGCAGCTTGTTGCGGCAGGCGTAGGGCTGTCAAGTTTAGGTGGGAAATCCCTGTTGGCGTAGGGCTTCAAAGAGGGCAATGGCGACTGCATTGCTGAGGTTAAGGCTGCGCACCGGCCCGCTCAAGGGGATGCGCACGCTGGGATAGGTTTCCAAGAACATGGGATCCAAGCCCCGGCTTTCGCTGCCAAACACCAGCCAGTCTCCGGGTTGATAGGCCACCTCGGTGTAAAGGGCCTTGCCGCGCACGCTAAAGCACCAAAATCTTGCCTCAGGGTGGGCTTGCACCAGGGCCTCCCAAGAGGGGTAGCGATGCAGTTGGACGTGCTCCCAGTAGTCTAGCCCCGCCCGCCTGAGGTAGCGATCCGAGAGGCGAAACCCCAAGGGATCCACAAGGTGGAGGGGTGTGCGGGTAGCGGCACAGGTGCGGGCGATGTTGCCGGTGTTGGCCGGGATCTCCGGAGCCACCAAGACGACGTGGAAAGGCATACGCTCAGCTCACTTGCTGCCAAAGCCGCGGCTGTTGCCCCCCTTTTTGCCCCCCCCTTTGTCTGGCTTGCGGCTGGACTGCGAACGCCCTCGCCATTGGGGGCCACCTGCCGGCAGCGGGCCCCGTCCGCCCAGCATGCCCGGAAAGCCGCCCATGCTCATGGAGCGCATCATGTCGCGCATGCGCTGGAAATCGCTCACCAGGCGGCTGACATCCTCCAGCTTATGGCCAGAGCCCAGGGCTACCCGCCGCTTGCGGCTGACGCTGCGGGCCAGCAGATCCGGGTTGCGCCGCTCCTCTGGCGTCATGGAGTTGATCATGGCCTCCGCCCGGGCTAGTTGCTCTTGGCCTTTTTGCAGCTGCTCGTCGCTAATTTTGCTCATTCCCGGCACTAGCCGCAGCAAGCTGGCTAGAGACCCCATGCGCTTGATGAGGCGCATTTGTTTAAGAAAATCGTTGAAATCGAACTGGGCGGTCATCATCTTTTCTGCCATGGCGGCGGCATCTCCCAGGTCGATTTCCTCCTGGGCTTTTTCCACCAAGCTGAGAATATCCCCCATGCCCAAGATGCGCGAGGCCATGCGATCCGGGTAAAAGGGATCCAAGGCCTCCACCTTTTCGCCAACCCCGATAAACTTAATGGGCTGGCCGGAAACCTGGCGAATGGAAAGGGCTGCCCCGCCGCGGGTATCGCCGTCCAGCTTGGTGAGGATGGCGCCGGTAAGGCCCAGCCGCTCGTGGAAGGCCTGGGTGAGGTTGGCCGCCTCCTGCCCCATCATGGCGTCCACCACCAGCAGGATCTCGTGGGGCTGCACCGCGGCCTTGATCTGCTCCAGCTCTGCCATCATCTCCAGGTCGATCTGGAGGCGACCGGCGGTATCCAAAATAACGTAGTCGTAGCCCTGTCCCCGCGCAGCTGCCACCCCCTGGCGGGCAATCTCGACCGGATCCGCTTTGCCCAGCTCGAAGACGGGGATCTGGATCTGCTGGCCCAGGCTCTTGAGCTGGTCGATGGCCGCTGGACGATAAATGTCGCCTGCCACCAGCAGTGGCTTTTTGCCTTGCTTGCGCAAATACAAAGCCAGCTTGGCGCAAGTAGTGGTTTTGCCAGATCCCTGCAAGCCAACCATGAGCACGATGGTGGGGGGATGCTCGGCCTGGGCAATGGGCACGTTGGCCTCCCCCATTACCTTCACCAGCTCGTCGTAGACAATCTTGATAAACTGCTGATCCGGCGTTACCCCCGGGATCACCTCAGCGCCCAGGGCTGCCTGCCGCACCTCCTCGATGAACTGCTTGACCACCTGCAGGTTGACATCGGCCTCCAGCAGGGCGCGCCGCACTTCCCGCAGGGCTTCTTGGATGTTGGTTTCGGTGATCCTGTCCTGGCCGCGCAGCTTTCTCCAGGCCAGTTCCAACTTTTCGGCAAGGACATCAAACATGGGTGCTGTTAGTCAAGGGCTGCTAGGGCATTTCCTACCATAGTCCAGTTGGAGCCGCTCCCATAGTCCAGTTGGAGCCGCTCCAGCTTGGGATCCCGGCCCCAGCGGCTACCTAGGCCGAGGAAGGCTAGCGACTTTACGAAAGTTTAAGCAACAATAGAAGGCGTCGCTTGCAGACTGGCCATGGTCAGCGTTGCTTCTTGCTCCTACAGCATCTCCGACTGGCAGTTGGGCTATCGCTCTTTGCGCCAGGAGTACGACTACTGGGTAACGGAGATCGAGGGGCGGATCCCCAAAAGACTGCAGGGAACCCTCTTTCGCAACGGGCCTGGCAAGCTGGAAGCGGGATCCCAGCGCTACGGTCATCCCTTTGACGGCGACGGCATGGTCTGCGCCATCACCTTTGTGGGAGGGCGGGTGCATTTCCGCAACCGGTTTGTGCGTACGCCAGAGTTTGAAGCAGAGGAGAAGGCGGGTCGAGTCCTCTACCGCGGCGTGTTCGGCACCCAGAAGCCAGGAGGCTGGTGGGCCAATTTTCTCGATTTGCGCTTTAAAAATCCGGCCAATACTAACGTCATCTACCACGGCGGCAAGCTCCTAGCCCTTTGGGAAGCCAGCGCTCCCTACCGCCTAAACCCAGCCACCTTGGCCACCGAGGGGGTCGAGACCTTTGGCGGTGCCCTTGCTCCTAATCAGCCATTTACAGCCCATCCCCGCCGCCATCCAGAAACCGGAGATCTCCTGGCCTTTGGGGTGCGGACGGGCCCCCCTTCTACGCTTCTATTCTACCGCATTGACCCCCAAGGGCGGCTGGTGGAAAAGTGGGACTACCGCCTGCCGGATTTTGCCTTTTTGCACGACTTTGTCTGGACGCCCCGCCACTGGATCTTTTTCCAAAATCCTGTGGCCTTCAACCCCTGGCCCTACATGCTGGGCCTGCAGCCAGCCGGCACTTGCCTGACCCTCAAAAAAGGGGAGCCCACCCGTATCTGGCTATTTCCTTCCAAGGGGAAGCCGCTGCACCTGGAAACGGAGCCGGGGTTTGTCTTTCACTTCGTCAACGGCTACGAGGTAGGGGAAAAGGTCCTAGTCGATGCCATCCTCTACGAGACCTACCCCGCCCTGGAGCCCGGAGCCGACTACCTGCAGATTGACTTTGCCCAGGTGCCAGCGGGCAAGCTATGGCGGTTTGAGCTGGATCCCAAGGCAGGCAAAGTCAAGCGGGAGCTGCTTCTGGATCGTTCGGTGGAGTTCCCGGCTATCCACCCGGCTTGCGTTGGCCGACCCCACCGCTACCTCTACGTTGGCGCTACCCATGCTCCCGGCCCCAACGCACCCCTGCAGGCCATCCTCAAGCTGGACACCGCAACAGGCCGCAGCGAGCAGTACAGCTTTGCCCCCCGCGGCTTCGTGGGAGAGCCAGTGTTCATCCCCGATCCCGAAGACGCTGCGGAGGAAGCCGGGTGGGTGGTAACAGTGGTCTTTGATGCAGCCAGTCAGCGCTCGCAGGTGGCGATCCTAGAAGCCGCTAACCTGGCAGCCGGTCCAGTGGCCCGGATCCCCTTGCGGCATCACCTTCCCTATGGCCTTCACGGCAGCTTTACCCCCTGCCTCTGGGCTGAGCCGGATTAGAGCCCTGTCCGCGCCAGTAGGCGAGAGGCTATGTGTTAGACTGGGAGTCAGAATTCCCGCGGGGGGGTGTCAGAATGGCCTCTGGTCTGGAACCTTCCCTACAGCGTCTAAGCCCAGTCCCAGAGCCAAAGAGCTCCCCTGGACTAGAAGCAGCGGTGGGCGTTGGTACTCTGCCGGTCTCAGAGGGTGGAGTAGCCTCTACCTTCTCCAGCTTAGGTAACGCCGCCACGTCGGGAGAAAAAGCAACGGTGGCAAGACAGCGACCCTGCCTAGAGCCCATCCCTCCCCCAGGGCAAGTGATGCAGTATCGGGCCATTGGCCTCATTGAGGGTCGGTATATTCCTTCGCCAGATCGCTTTACGCGGGGGGTTTTGCGCACCTCGGATGGTCTGGACATCCATGCTGTCCTCCTGGGCCGGGTGATGAGCCTAGTGCGCAAGCACCTAAGGCCGGAGCGCAACTACCTGTGGGTGGTCTATCCCCGCACCCGCGACAAAGGCCAAAATCTCCACGTCCAGCTGATGGGAGTCTGGGCCCCGGAGGAAATGGGGCAAACCCTGCCCGAGGGATCCTGCCCAAGGGTGGTGCCGGACTGGTTTTCCATTCGCGGCGAGGTCGTTTTTCAATCCCAGGAGAGAGGGTTCATCATCGTCAAAATTCGCCGCTCCCACTCTCAGTTGCCCTCCCCTACTCATCCCCTGCCAGCCGCTAGCTCCAGCGACCAGCAAGTAGCTAGGCCGGGGGGCCAGCAGCAAGCAGGATCGGCTTTGCCGGCAGCGCCCCAGGCTTTTAAGTTGCGCCTCCTTGGATCCCTGCCAGGCAAAGGAGTAGGTATCTTCTGGGATCTGCAGGCGCGCCGCCGCGGCTCCCAGCTCTACATAGAGTCGGCAACTCCTATTGGCCCTGTGCCCAGAGAGCGGCCACAGCCCCAGGCAAAACGTTCAACTTCCCCTTCCAAACCCAAGAAGAAACCTCCCAGCGCCCCAAGGCGCGCGCAACAACCGCTCCCCAGTCAACCTGGCCTGCCGCTGGATCCCGCCAAGGCAGCCAAACCTCCCAAGCCCACTAAGAAGAAACGTCCATAGTTTCTACCTTCGCCATGACAGAGTCAAACCCTCCTCCCAGAAAAGATGAATTCATCTCCCCCCGCTACCCCTACTGGGGCGAGGTCAAGCCGCAGAACTTGGTTTTTGATGCCAATTTACAAGAATTCAGCCATAAGGTGTCCCTAATTTGTAGCTTAGAGACAGGGGGCAAGATTACCCCAGAAGAAGCCTACCGCCAAATTAAAAAGCTGTGGAAACAACTCAAACAAGCCAAAAAAGCTATCCTGGACGAGCCTAAGTGGAACGAGCCTCCTCCCAAGTTGCCAGAAGAAGAGTGAGTTAGGGCTTTCCTCTAGCCCTCCTTCGGGACAGTGCTGCGGAGCAGCTTTGTGGCACCCTGGGCAACCTCGCCAACGAAACAAGCTAGCAACTTAGCACGTCCGTTTCTTCTAGTAGGTTTAAAATCGGGTCTCAAACTCGATGGAAAGGGTGTTGTTGCCCTGGAAGTCGGTGCTGGCGCGGGTGAGGGTTTGGTCGCTGAGGCGGTAGCGGGCGCTGTAGCGGGTGGGCTGAAAGGGATCCGTCAAGCTGCGTTGCACGGAGACGGAAGTGGTCGGCCCCAGATCGCGGGCTACTTCCAGGACCAGGCCCACCGAGGAGCGTCTGGGAGCACGGGTGTCAACTGGGGGAACAGGGCTGAGGCGAACCTCATCCAGGCCAAGGGTGTCCCCCAGCGTTTCCACCACATCGTTGAGTAGGGCCGTTCCCGCCAGCCCGGCCACCCCTGCTTCTGGATTGAGTCGGGCCAAAGCTGTTCCTCCTAGCAGGGCGACGATCTCTTCTGGGGAGCGGCTGGGACTGCTAGAAAGCGTCAAAACCCCGTTGCGGGGATCCGCAGCCGCAAGCTGGCTGGCCCGCCCGTTGACGGTGGCCAAGATCTCGATGCTCTGCTGGGATCCCGGCAGGTTGCGGTTGGTGTCGAAGGGAGACAGCTCCTGGGGAAAGCGGTAGACCTCGAAGGCTTGGGTCACCAGACGCAGGTTGAGGAAAGGATCGAAGGGGTTGTCCAAGTCAAAGGTGGCGGTGTTGGGGCGGGAGCGATCCAGGCGAAAGTTGGCAATGGGCAGGCTGACGCGGCCTCGCTCCAGGGCGATAGTGCCCGCCGGGCGGAGATCTGAGGGGGTGCCGAACAGGCGCAAGCTGCCGGTGGCGTTGAATTCGAACAGGTTGGGGCGCTGCACGCGGATCCCGGGCCCTAAGACCAGCTCCAGCCCGTTCAGCCGCGGCTGCCAGAAGGGATCTGCCTGGGTCGAGTCGGCGGGAGCTGCCGCTTGGCGGGGGCTGACCTCGACAATCCCATTGGAGGCCTCTAGGCGACCCTCGAGCAAAGGACGCAAGAGCAAGCCTTCCACCAATACGCTGCCTTCCAAGCGGCCGGTGTAGAGATTGGGCAGGTTGAGCTGGATCCCTTGCAGTTGCAGCGTTAGGGGTGGCGAGGTTTCGTCCATCTGCAGGGCGCCGCGGGAGTTGACAGGCAAAACCCCTCGAGCCACCAGGGATCCGCCCCCTACCTGTCCCTGTAGCTCCCGCACCTCCAATTGGTTGAGGTTAAAGACAATTTGGCCGGTCAGGTTGGTGATAGGCTCCGGCAGGGCAGCCAGCTTGAGGATCCCGGAGCTGAGGTTGAGGTTTCCCTGCAGGCTAGGCTCTTGCAAGGTGCCGCGGATGGCCAGCTCCAGTTGGCTTTGGCCACCTTCCCAGCGCACCTGGTCGGTGAAGAGGTTGATTAGGCGCAGGCCGTCCTTCTTGGCTTGCAGGGTAAGGTCGATCTGATCCGAGGCAGCCCGCACTTGGGCAAAGGGCAGGGTGTAGGGCACCAGGCCGGAAAGGCGGATTGGCTCGTCGCTGTTGGCTAGGAGAGCACCCTCCAGACGCAGTTGACCCTGGTTGTAGTCAAATTGCCCCTCTACCTCCCGCAGCGGCACCTGGTGGATCCGGGCGTTCACCACCGTTAGGGAGCCGCGGGCCCGGGGATCCCGCAGGTTGCCCGCTAGTTCCACATCCAAGTTGAGATCCCCTTGGAGTTCCAGCCCCTCGGGCAAGAAGCGATCCAGCAAAGCCAGAGGAAACCCCTGAATTTGCAGGGATCCCGACTGTTCCTCCAGGCCCAACTTGCCGGTGAAAAGGGCTTGGCGTTCCCCACTGCGCAACAGCAGCGGCTTTAGCACCACCGCCCCCTCGACCAGGCTGCCGGCAGCGGTGAGGCTTTCGACCCTAAACTCCTCTGCTTGCCAATTCCAGCCCTCCAGGTGAAAACTGACGCTGGGCTGGTCGAGACTGCCAACCAAGCTGAGGCTGGCCTGGAATTCTCCTTGCAAGCTGGTGGGTGGCGGGATGCGGGAATCCATGCGGCTGGCCAAGGCCTCCAGGTGGGCGGCCAGGACCTGGGCGTAGTGCTCCAATTGCTGCAGCAGGGGAGAACCGAGCAGGCCAACCGGCTCTGTCTCTAGCACGGCAGCGGGGCCTAGCGGGGGCAATTGCAGGCCGCGGGTGGCGAGGTCTTGCCACTGCCGCCACTTAAAGGCGGAGACAATGTCTTCCAGGCGACCCTGGCGGGTGCGGATCTGCAGGTCAATTTGCGGAACGGGAGCAGCCTGGAAGGAGGCCGCCGGCAGCTCCAGGGTGCCGCTGGCGGTGTAGGTGCTCTTGAACAACTCCAGTTGGGCTTGGGCAATGGTCAGGCAAGAGGGGCTGGAGCCGTCTCCAGGACGGTAAGCGAAATCCACGGAGAGGCCCTGGGCTTCGATCCCCCCTAGCCGCAGATCTGCCACCGCTGCCCGTCCTCGGGTAGCGCCGCTTGCCAGGTCAACGGTCACCTCCCCATCGAGGCTCCCCTGCAGACTGGCCCACGGCCCAGCAGCAACCCCCCCCAGCAAAGCCAGCGGCAAGCGGTTCGCCGCCACCTGAAGCTTACCTTGGTGGCGTTGGCCGCGCAGTTCCGCCTCGCCCAGCTGCAGCTCGAACTGCAAGGGCCGAAACTGGGGATCCAACTGCAGCGCCAGCCGCTCCCGCGTCCCCTTCAGCTCCACTGTCATCCCCTGGCTAGACCCCTGAAAGGGCCCGGCCAAGTCAGCAAAGGCCACCTCTCCCACCCGCAAGCCGCGCACCTTGGCCTCGCCGGCCACCTGCAGGTTGTCCAGAGATCCGCGGAGCCGCCCCGATCCCTGCAGCACTCCTGCCACCCTCGGCGGCAAGCCGGGCACTTTGGCTAGGGGGATCCCGTCAGCGGCAAAGTTGAGATCTAGAGACCCCACCTGCAAGGTCTGCGGATCCGCGAGGATGCGCCCCTCTACTCTGCCCAAGCGGGTGGTGTCGGCCAAGACTTCTGCTGCTTGGATTGCCAAGCCCCCGCCATCCCAGGCCACCTGGCCTCTAATGGAATCAACTAGCCCATTTTCCTCCCCAAGCCGCGACAGGGTCAGGGATCCCTGGGCCCGCAGCGCCGCCAGGAGACCCACCTCCGCCGCCTCCCCTGTGTCCACCTGCGCCGTCAGCTCCCCAGAGACAGATCCCGGCCACTGCGGGTTGAAAAACGCCAGCGGCACAGCCTGAGGAACCACCTGCGCCTGGAGCTGTCCTGCCTCCCACCGCCCCGCCGCCTGGATCCGGCCCTCCCCTACGGCCAACACTGCCTGGGGCACCTCCACCACCCAGCCGTCCCTGCCAGGCAGGATCTGCAGCTTTCCTCTTCCAGCGAGCTCCTCCCCCTGGATTTCCCAAGTGGCCTCCACCTGGGGCTGGGATCCCGCCAGCACCACCTGGGCCTGAGCAGTTACCCGCCCCGCCCAAGGCAGCTTGCCCCTCTGTGGCAGGTCGACGCCGTAGAGGGACAGCACCTGCCCCGCGTCGGCCGCGGTAACCTGCAGATCAAACTGGCCTGCCAAGCCGCCAGCCCACTGCAGTTGGCCGGATCCCTGGAGGCGTCCGCCTGCAGCTTGCAAGTCAATGGCCTCAAAGGCCAAGGTCTGGTCGGCTAAGCGGAAGCCAAAAGCATATTGCGGCACCGGCAGGCGATCCACCCGACCTGGCGAGATCCCTTGCAACTGCCCTTGGATCTGCGGCCCCTCCAGGGGGCCGGTGACCGCCAGGGATCCCGCCACCACCCCTTCTGCCGCCACTGGCAGCTTGAAGTTGAAAGTCTCCTGGATTTGCTGCAGGCTGGCCGGGGCGATGGCGGCTTGCAGATCCAACCCCTTGTCGCTGAAGGCGATGGAGCCGTTGAGATCTTCAAAAGCAAGCTGGCCAAAGCGGCCGCTTATCCCCTCCAGTTCCAGCTCCTCCAGGGTAAAGCGAACAGAGCCCCTCACCTCCTCAAAAGGACGAGGCAACCTCTCCAGCCTCAGCCGCGCCTGCTGAACTTGGGCTTGCCCCGTCAACTCCAAAGGGCGTTTGTGCAAGCGGGACGGCGTCCCTTCTCCTCCCCAAAGGACTTGCAGAGCTAGACTAGCTTCCCCCTCCACCTCCGCCCAAGGCGCTGCCGGCAAGATGCTGGGCAGCAGATCCAGAGGCAGGCGAGCAGCAGCAACCGTCACCGAACCAGAAACCTGGGCAAAATCCGCCACCCCCCGCAACTGCAGAGGGTACCTCCCTCTACCTGCCAGCGGGCGCAGGACCGCCGAAAGCTGGAAACTGGCTCGTCCTCCGGCTTTCTCCCCCGGCAGGGCACTCAGCCTCACCTGCACCTGGCCCTGCAGCCCCTCGAACTGCCGTCGCTCCCCTACTAAGGGGATGGCCGTCAGGGATCCCCCCCGCAAACGGATGTTCAACCCCTGCAAGGGCAGGGATCCCTCCCCTTGAGGCAGTTGAAACTGCACGTCTGCCCAGCCGCGATCCAGCGTTTCCATGAGCAGCAACTGGGGCTGGTTTAGGGTAACATTGAGCACCCACTCGCCGGTTTGTAGCCATGTCCAGAAGTCGGGGCTGAGGTCGATAGAGCCAATGCTGGCCAAGTGTTCAATGAAGCTTTCTCCCAGCCGCACTCCCCAGGGAGCCACAAGCCTCACCTCTCCCAATTCCACCCGCCGGCGCATCGCCTGCGAGAGGGCAGCTTCCACCTGGGGCAGCACTTGATCCTGAAAGTAGACGCCGATTCCCCAGGCAGCGCCAAAGGCGGCAGCCGTCAAGCCCAAACCCAGGCCTGCCCCTATCCTCGCCCAAGTCTTGGAGGAGAGGGGAAAGGGTTGCTGCGGCACTTCACCCTCTTTGTTGCGTCGCTCTTCGCCCAACACCTACCCTCAGGATCCAAAGCACCCCCCTTGAGAAGCCCTCCTTGGGGATAGCCACAGCTGCCCCCATCCTACCCAAGGACTCCTGGCTTGCCATGAGGGGCCAGAGAGAAGAAATCCCTACTCCCAGCCGCAATCCCCTGCCCATGGACATGGCTTGATCCAGCCCTCTACAATGAGGCCCACGGGTGGTCTGTCTACACCCCCAGCTTGCCGGGGGGATCCCTCTGGCAGGGCAGTGTGAGCTACCACGTAAGTAGGGAGCAGTACGAGGGGCTTACAGTTTTGTCCCCTGGTGTGTTGTATAAGGTTGTATAAGCCTTTTGGAGCCGTCGAGATAAAGGAGAGAAGCCATTCCGGAACCTCTGTCTTTGACAGTTAGCTTGCGTGGTAGCCACGAGGCCCTGGAAGACTGCCAGGTTTTCCACCTAGCCGGCCTTCTGGATGCCTTCTCTGAGCCGGTGTTCGTGAAAGTGGTTACCAGGCACCTAGAAAAGGGATCCCCCAACCTTATCCTGGACTTGACAGGGATCGATTTCATCGACAGCTCCGGCGTCGGTGCCCTGGTGCAACTGGCCAAACTGGTGCAAGAGCGCGGGGGCATCTTCCAGGTAGTGAGCAATCCTCGCATTACCCAAACGGTAAAGCTGGTGCGGCTGGAGAAGTTCTTGTCCCTGCGCAATTCACTCCAGGAAGCTTTGGATTATCTAGCTGCAGAGAGCAAAAGGCGCTCCGAGCAGGCCTCTCCCCCCTCTGAGGCTGGCTCCGAAGCCGCCGGATCTAGCCCGGAGGAGCCCAAGGGCGAAGCTTCTTAGGCCGCTGCTGGGATATTGGAATGGGTCTGGGGACTTTTTGGGGCATCAGCGCCGGCGCCGGGGATCCCGAGTGGCTGACCCTAAAAGCTGTTCGGGTTCTCCAGGCTGTCAACTGGGTGGCCTGTCCCCAAAATGCTGCTGGCCAGCCTGGTTTGGCCTACCAAATCGTGCGTCCTTGGCTGCAACCGGGACAAACGCTCTTGCCCCTGCCTTTGCCCTTTGTTACCCAGCCTGAGCTCCTCCAGGCGGCGTGGGAGGCGGCTGCCGAGCAACTAGCTCCCCTTCTGGAGCAGGGAGAAGATGTGGCCTTTGTCTGCGAAGGGGATGTGGGCCTCTACAGCACCTTTGCCTACCTGGCCCAGGCCCTGCGGCGGCGGCTCCCTGACCTGCCCATCCAGGTCGTACCGGGGGTATGCTCTCCTCTGGCTGCTGCGGCGGCTTTGGGATCCCCTTTGGCCCTCGGCCCCGAGAAATTGGCAATTTTGCCCGCTCTTTTTGCCCTAGCAGAGCTGGAGGAGGCCTGTGCTTGGGCTGAGGTGGTTGTCCTCATGAAGGTGGCTTCCGTCTACCCCCAAGTTTGGCAGTGGCTGGCCGAAAAAGGCTGGCTGCAGCGGGCTAGCCTAGTGGTCTGGGCCGGCTGGCCCCAGCAAGCCCTTTTCCCCACCCTCGACGGATTGGCCGACTACCGCCCCCCCTACTTTTCCCTATTAATCCTGTGGCCTCAGAATCGCAGCTCTCCTCGAGTGGCTGACTTGCCAAAAAGCTCCTAAAAAATGAGCTTTTCTCCAGGAGAAAAAGCAAGAAGATTTGACCGCAGGATCTGCGTGTACTACCCGTGAAGAAAGATGGAAATCAAATTGAAGAAGTAACACAAACTGTTAAAAACAGTTGCCAGCCGCTACAGGGGTAGGCGGCCTGGGCTAGATTAGAGGTGTAGTGATTCAGGAAAGGAGGTAGATCCAGCGGAAAGGTAAGACACCGGCTTGCAACTTGCTCAGCCTCAAAACTGCCAGCAAAACAACCTCTCAAGTTGATCCCACGTAAGCTCTCAATTGGCTGTGCTGGCAGGTGTACCAAGCAGGGGGTTGTCTTGCCTAGTGGAGCACCTGGCCTCTCCGACAGGTTTTCCCCCAAGCTAAGGGACATGGGAGTTAAATCAAATAGCGGCTGGGTTTACTGAAGCCAGGCACTGTAGCGTGAGGGGTCGCTTACCTCGTCTGGAGTGGTGAAAAGACAGTAAGTTCTGCTGCTTCTGGAAGCGCCGGCCTGCTATTTCGAGTCTCCAGCAAGAATCAGCGAAGATTGGAGAAGACGTGGAAAACCGGTGCTTCGGTGAGGTTCAGGTGCTCCTCCTGCAGGCTCTAGCGAGCCGAGATTTTTAGTAAAACTTGAGATTTCTTGAGGTGGGGGGTCTCTATGTTTACCTTTCTGTCGAAAATTGCAAGAGCAGTTATTCGCGTGTTCACCCCTGCCAAGTCCGACCTAGTGGAAGTTGGCTACCAGCCCATCACAGATGATATCTATCGCTATCGCGGCAAGCGCTCGGCTCGCTATGCCGGTGAGCTGTAGGACGAGGGGGGAAGGAGAGGGGTTTGCCACGTCCAGGGGTTGAGCTCCTAAGAGGTGGCCAGCGGGTTGGTCTTCGTTTCAGGGCTGTTAAGCTCTGGCTTTGGTGCTGGGGTGGCGGTTCCCGAGCAAGGGCCGCCACTTCGCATTGTTTGCGAAAATGGTAGGGATACGTAAGCGCTCCCTCCACAGTGCCCTCCCTCGTGGTCTATCCCGCCACAGCCGTCGACCTGGATCCTGTGGTGGAGGTTCTTGCCCAGGTCTTTTACCCGCCCCTAGGCCTGCAACGCTGGCTGCACCCCATTCACAAACGGATCATTCGTCAGGATTTACGCCTCAAGCTGGCAGCCAGGGATCCCTACTACTGCTGCTTAGCGGCGGCGGTGGGGGCGAAAGTGGTGGGGACTGCTGAGATCTCGCTGCGGGCGATGGCCCACGGGAAGTATCCCTACCTTTCGAACTTGGCGGTGCTGCCAGAGTGGCGACGGCAGGGAATTGCGCGACAGCTTTTGCTCAGCGCTGAGGAGGTAGTGCAGAAGTGGGGCTATCGCCGGTTACAGCTGCACGTCCTGGAAGATAACTTGCCCGCCCAGCAACTCTACACCCAACTGGGCTACGTGCCCCTCGAGCGCACCCCTCAGCTTTGGCAGTGGCTGGGGATCCCACCCCAGCTTTTGCTCTGCAAGTGGTTGCCGTAAAGTTATGTAAACTAGGAGGGAAAAGGCGAGAGAGGCGTTGCCGTGGACGTTGAGACCGTGAGCAGGAGGGGCTGGGGGGCCGTATTTGTAGCTTTGTTTGCAGCTTTGCTGGTTAGCTTTGGAGGGACTCAGGCTGCCTTTGCCCAGTGGGGCACTACTCCCCTGCCCTCGATTGGGGCCCCAGCGCCAGAGTTTGAACTGCCAGATCAGTCGGGCCAGGTGCGGCGCCTGGCGGATTTTCGCGGCAAGTGGGTTGTGCTCTACTTCTACCCCCGCGACTTCACTGCCGGATGTACGATCGAGGCCCGCCGCTTCCAGCAGGATCTGCCCAAGTTCCAGGCCCTAGGAGCGGAGATTGTGGGCGTAAGCGCCGACTCGGTGGACTCCCACCGCCGTTTTTGCCTAGCAGAGGGGCTGCAGTTTCTTTTGCTGTCGGATCCCCAGGGCACGGTTAGCCGCGCCTACGGCTCGTGGATGGGGGATATGGCCCTGCGCAACACCTTTCTCATTGATCCCGATGGGATCCTGCGGGCTATTTACCCAATCGTCAACCCCTACCGGCACAGCGCCGAGGTCTTGGCCCAACTGCAGGAGCTTACCAAGAAGGGCTAGTCCTGGGGGCCAAAGGTCTGCTCGAACTCTTGCAGCAGCTCGTCAATCTCCTCTAAGGCTTGGTTGACATCGACGCGCAAGTCCCCGAGATCCGGCCTTTCCAAAAGCTTGACCAGGACGGGCCGGCGCTCGCGAATACGTCTGATGCGCTCTTTTAGGGCGGCAATTTCCGCTGGCTCCATAGCTGCAGTGGTTGCCTCAGCTTCTCCAGCTTATCGCTTTCCTAGTCAGATCGCGGCCTTTGCTAACCCCTGCCCTAGACCATGGGCACAAATTGCACGGGGAAAGCTTCCTTTTGCACCACTCCTTCCGGCGTTTTGTGGAGAATGAGCAGGGACTGGGATGCCTTGCTTTCACCTATCGGTACCACTAGGGTACCTTCCACCGCCAGTTGATCCAGAAGCGCTGTCGGCACGGTTGGGGGTGCGGCTGTAACCACAATGGCGTCGTAGGGGGCGTGTTCCGGCCAGCCCTGGTAGCCATCTCCCTGACGCACCTCCACGTTGCGGTAGCCAAGGGAGGCCAGAGTTTGCTGAGCGCGGGTGGCTAGGGGAGACAGCCGCTCCACGCTGTACACCTGTCGGGCCAGCTCAGCCAAAATGGCCGCTTGGTAGCCGGAACCAGTGCCGATTTCCAGCACCACCGACTCAGGCGTGAGGCGGGCTGCCTCGGTCATAAAGGCAACGATATAGGGCTGAGAGATCGTCTGGCCGTAGCCGATGGGCAGGGGGCAATCTCTGTAGGCGCGATCCCGCAGCTCGGGGGGAACAAAAAGGTGACGCGGCACCTTGCGCATCGCCTCCAGCACCCGGGGATCCCGGATCCCGCGCTGAAGGATCTGCTCCCTTACCATCCGTTCCCGTTGGTCAGCCCAGGGATCCAAGCCACTCTCGGCACAGGGCTGAGGAGGGCGAACCCCACCCGTCCTGCTAAAGAGGGACGAGAACAACCTTACCATTGGCGTCTAACCTCCAAAGCTAACAGCCTGCCAGGATTTCCCTGGAATGCTGCGCCGTAACTTGGGATCCCTCACCTCGATCCTGGCCCACTTTTAAACCTGCTGCCACAAATCTCTCCCGGAAATTCCATAGCCCCGGTCCTGCAAGGGCCCAGGGTGGCCAAAATCCGTCGGGGTGAGTCGTTGCTAGCGAAGCGGCATCGCCGGGAAGTTTTCCTCCTCCCCCGCATGGAAGAATCTAGGAGCTACAGGAGGGCTTAGCGGTGTCTGTCGAACCAGCGCATCAGCATTGCCGCTAGGCGCTCAGGGTTGTGGCGCACCAAGCCAGTTGCGGGATCCTCTTGCATGACGTTGGCCAGAACGGCCCGGCAGCCCAAGTAGGCCAGTTTATCCGGGTCCAAAACCACAAACTCGGAGCCGTTGCGGCGGTAACGCTCTAGGGTCCGAGGGGAAGGGGGATCCCGTTGCACCAGGACGGCATCGAACAGGCGCAGGCCCGCCACCCGATCCAAGGCCATGACGTGATCTCCAACGGTGTAGCCGTCGGTTTCCCCCGGCTCCGTCATGATGTTGCACACGTAGATGTGGGGCGCCATGTTTCTGGCCAGGGCTTCGACAATTTCAGGGACGAGGAGGTTGGGAATGATGCTGGTGTAGAGGCTGCCCGGCCCCAGCACTACCAACTCTGCTTTCTCAATAGCCTCGATTGCCTCGGGCAAGGCGGGAGGGTTGGGGGGATCGCAGCCAATGCGGCAGATGCGCCCCCTAGCTTTGGTGATGTTGGACTCACCCACGACGCGGCGGCCATCGCTTAACTCGGCCCAGAGGGTGACATCGGCTAGAGTAGCCGGCAGCACCCGTCCCTGAATGGCCAAAACCTGAGAGGTAGCGGTGATGGCCCGGACCAGGTCGCCCCCGGTTACCGCGGTGAGGGCGGTGATGAACAGGTTGCCGAAGCTATGCCCGCTCAGCCCTTCCCCCGCCTGGAAGCGGTACTGGAACAGCTCGGTGAGGAGCTTTTCCTCGTTGGCCAAGGCCGTGAGGCAGTTGCGGATGTCGCCAGGGGGCAACACGCCGATCTCCCGCCGCAGGCGCCCTGAGGAGCCGCCGTCATCGGCCACGGTAACGATGGCGGTGATGTTGGAGCTGTAGTGCTTCAGCCCCCGCAGCAGGTTGGAGAGGCCGGTGCCACCCCCCAGCACCACGATGCGAGGGCCACGGCTTAGCCGCCGATGCGATAGGAGCTTATCCACCAGCGCTTCGTCCCCTTCCGGGATCAGCACATCTTCGATGGAGCGCAGGGCGCTGCGAAAACCTAGCACCGCCATCACCAAGCCAATCCCGGTTACCAAGGGACCACTGATGTTGTTCGGGATCCAGGTGGTGATCCAGCGCAGGGTAATGTCGATTAGCCGCTTCAGGCGAAAGATGGGGGTCAGCTCCGTCCAAATGGCAATGCCCAGCAGCATCAGGAGTACGCCTCCCACCGCCAGGCTCAGCCAGCGTTTGACCGCCAGGCCAGGGAAGAGCCATTTCCAGCCACTTCGCCACCAGGCAGCCTTGCGGCGGCGAGGTCCCCGGATGGGGGGCTTGTTGCGGAGCTCAGGTTTACTCATGGGAAAGAACGCCGGCCAAAGGGATCCTATCCTCTGGCTGCTCCTTGCTGGGGCCAGCAGGCGGTGCTCCAAAGCAGGCTTCCAGCTCCCGCTGCGACTCCAGCAAATGGCAGTGCTGAACCTGGAGGTTGAGCTCGGGCAGGCCAGAGCCGTTGGCAGGAAGGGTCCAAGGCTGCAAATCCTGGGCCAAGCGTTCCACCAGGGCCACGGAGCGGTGTTGCCCGCCGGTACAGCCGATGGCGACGGTTAGGTGAGGCCGCCGTTCTGCTCGATAGTGGGGCCACCAGGCCCGGAGGAGGGAAAAGATCTGCTGGTAGGTGGACTGGGTCAGCGGATCAGCAAAGAGAAACTCCTGCAGCAGCCGATCCTGGCCAGTGAGGTGGCGCAGATGGGGCTGAAAGAAAGGGTTGGGCAGAAAGCGCACGTCAAACAGCAGGTTGACCTCAGGAGGAATGCCGTACTTGAAGCCAAAGCTCACTAGCCGCAGGTTGAGAGGTTGGGGGAGCCCCTGCACCAAGGCTTGCAGTTGCTGCCGCAGTTGTTGGCTATTGAGCTCCGAGGTATCCAGCAGGTGGGTGCAGCGCTGCCGGATGGGGGCTAGTTCGCGGATTTCTTGCTCGATGGCTTCCAGCAGGCCGCCACCGGTGTGGTGGGGGTGGGGGCGGCGGTGGGCGCTAAGACGCTTGAGCAAGACCGAAGGCCGGGCTTCTAGGAACAGGAAAGGGATCCCCTGGGCTCGCATCCAGGCATCTAGCTCGGGGAGCTGCTCCCGATACTCCTGGGCGTGGAGATTTAAACTCATGGCCAAAGCCGCGTGGTGAGGCCGCATCGCTTCAACCAAGGGGATGACCTGGGCAGGCGGGATCCCTTCCAGGCCGGTGTAGCCCAGTTGCTCGAGTTGCTGAATGGCCAAAGTTTTCCCTGCTCCGGTCAGGCCGGCAAGCACCAGAACGGCTGGGGCTGCAGAGGTTGGTTTTGTCGGCTGATTGTCCATGCAGCCTATTCTAGGGCGAGGGGGGATCTACCTCTACTGGCTAGCGGCAAAATGTCAGAGCCTGGCCGCGCACCGAGGGATCCACCTGGCCGTTTTGAAAGACGATCTGCCCGCCCACAATGGTTAGCAACGGCCAGCCCACCAACTCCCAGCCCTCGAAGGGGCTCCAGCCACATTTGGTCAGCAGCTCTTCCCGTCGCACTGGCTTGGGCGTATGCCGATCCACCAGCACCAGGTCGGCGTCGTAGCCCACCTGCAGCCGCCCCTTGTTGGGGATCCCGTAGAGGCGGGCCGGCGCCTCGCACATCCACTGCACCACCTGGTGTAGGGTACAGCGGCCCTGCTGCGCGGCCGTCAGCATCAGGGGCAAGGCCGTCTCCACCCCAGGCATGCCAGAGGGGGAGTGGGGGTAGGGCTGGGCCTTCTCGGCCAGGGTGTGGGGGGCATGGTCGGTGGCGATGCAGTCCAGAATGCCGTCGTGCAGTCCCTGCCAGAGTTGCTCCAAATTGGCGGGATCCCGCAGCGGCGGGTTCATCTGGGCCAGGGATCCTAGGCGAGCGTAATCGGCAGTGCTCAGCAGCAGGTGTTGGGGGGTAACCTCAGCGCTGACCCAGGCCGGCTTGTGCTGGCGCAGCAGCTCCACCTCCAGGCCAGTGGAGAGGTGCAAAATGTGCAGGCGGTGGCGGTAGCGGGTGGCCAAGTCTAGAGCTCGGCGCGAGGCAATCAAGGCTGCTTCTTCGTCCTGAATGAGGGAGTGAACCGCCACATCCGTACGTCCGGCAAAAAGAGCTCGGCGGGCCTGAATTCGCGCGTGATCCTCAGCGTGGACAGCAATGACCAGGTTGGGATCCGTTTCGGCAAAGATCCTCTCTAGAGCAGCCTGATCATCCACCAGTAGCGGACCATGCATGGATCCCATGAAGATCTTGATGCCACAGGCTCCTTGCACCCGTTGCAGCTCCTTTAAGTTATCGGCAGTGGCTCCAATGAAAAAGCCGTAGTTGACGACGCACTTGCTGGCAGCCCGCGCCAATTTGTCCTCTAGCGTTCTCTGGTCAATTGTTGGCGGATCTGTATTGGGCATCTCCAAAAAGCTAGTTACCCCACCGCGAGCGCAGGCCCAGGATCCCGTCTGCAGGTCTTCTTTGTGCTCGCGGCCTGGCTCGCGAAAGTGAACCTGGGGATCGATCACCCCCGGCATCAGGGTATGGCCCTCGGCATCGATGACCCTAGCTACCCCTTCTGTGGAGAGATGTTGGCCAATCTGGGCAATCCGCCCCTCCTGCACCAGCACATCTCCCACCCAGGGATCCCCTTCCGGTACCACCAGCTCGGCATTGCGGATCAGCAGGCTACTGGCCAAAGCTCCGCTTCCCCTTTCACAGGCGCTTTCAAGATAACACCTGTCGAGCAGGTTAAGAACCGGCCAATCGATGGAACAGCTAGTCGGCAGCTCAAGCTCAAGTTGCCCGAGTCTTGTCTTCCTAGCGATAGAGGTTGCAAGAGCTGCGCAGGTCGTAGCCAGAGGCCAAAACCTCTTGCTGGCGATCCCCTAAGCCAAGGTCGCAGCGCAGGAGATCCCCACTAACAGTTGTATGTGTGTGAGACTCAGTCATCCAACGAACGCCGCTTGAGCTGGCAGTGGGAGGAACAACTTCAGGAAGACGATAGTTGGGGGCTTGCCAAGGATCTTGCAAATAGCGATCCCTGTGGATCCCGCCAAATTCAATATCGGCGTAGGCAGGAGGATAAACCATGAAGTCCATTCGGAAAACTTCTGAAGCACCGCCGATAGCTGCTAGAGCTGTCTAGGCTTCTGCAACTCTGGAACGGCGAATGTGGTTAAGAAAATTGGGAATGCTAATAGCAGAGAGAATGCCGACAATTACGATTACCGCCAGCAGCTTGATCAAGGTCATGACGTGCGGAGCTTTAGTTGCTCGACGGCAGAGCATTAGATAGGCTTTATGAAGAGAAAGTCAGCTCATAGCAGCGTCTGCTTCCCCTTTGGAGCGTCAGTATCCAAGTGCAAACGACTCGGGGGCCTTTCTCCCCTATGCAGCTTGATCTCAGGTTGCCCTTTACAGACCTAAAACTTTCCTCGCCTCGTCTAGCAGGACGGAGCCTTTAGGAGCACTCCTTGCCTGTTTCTCCCTTGCTTTGCCTAGAGACCTAGCCGCAGTTGGCAGGAGGTGGCTATGCTGCTCAAGCATTCCTCCTATGATGTTTCCGCATAGTGAGGAGCAAAAAGTAACGCAAGCTACAAAAGTTCCAGGTCAATGTCTCTAGGCTGGGGCGTTGGAACTTGTGAGAACCGCGGCAAGGACAGCTAGATAAGCAGGCCTTAGGCCCAACACCCCTAGCTTCTTTCCCTACGGCCGCCTTGCCCACACCAAGCCAAGTAACAACAGAGGGGGAACATGGATAACGTACGCAGCCTTTGTCCCTACTGTGGGGTTGGTTGTGGCCTAGAAATCCTGGCCGACGGCACAAAAATTCGCGGCGATCGAGCTCATCCGTCCAGCCAGGGCATGGTTTGCGTTAAGGGTGCGACTCTCCTGGAAACCCTCGATTGCAATCGGGCTACGGTGCCTCTCTATCGCCCTAGCCTCAGCGAGGATTTCCAGCCGGTGAGCTGGGATCAAGCGCTGGATTTAATTGTCGAGCGCATTCGCCAGACCTCTCCCGAAAGGATTGCCATCTACGGCTCAGGGCAGTTGCTAACCGAAGATTACTACATTGCCCAAAAGCTACTTAAGGGGTGTCTAGGAAGCAATAACTTCGACAGCAATTCCCGCCTCTGCATGTCTTCTGCCGTAGAGGGCTACAGCCAGAGTCTCGGCTCGGACGGCCCCCCCTGTAGCTACACGGATCTCGATAGCTGCGAGCTGGCTTTTTTGATCGGCACCAATACCGCTGAATGCCACCCAATTCTGTTCAATCGCTTGCGCAAGCGCCACAAAAGCGACCCAAGCCTAAAGATTGTTGTGGTGGATCCCCGTCGTACGCAGACGGCTGAGGAGGCCGATTTGTATCTGAGGATTACTCCAGGTAGCGATATTGACTTGCTCAATGGCATTGCTCACCTACTCATTCAGTGGGGCGCCATCAACCATGACTTCATTGCCCAGCACACCGAAGGCTTTGAAGCCTATGCTGCCCTGGTTGCCGACTACACCCCTGAGCAAGTAGCCAGCCGCTGTGGCCTAGAAGTTGAGGAGGTACTTGCTGTTGCGCGACTGTGGCAGCAGTCGCAGAAAACGCTTTCCATGTGGTCGATGGGGCTTAACCAGTCCAGCGAAGGCACGGCCAAGGTGACCAGCCTCATCAATCTCCATTTGCTCACCGGCCAGATAGGGTTTGCAGGGGCAGGGCCCTTTTCGCTAACAGGTCAGCCCAATGCTATGGGCGGTCGAGAAGCGGGCGGCTTGGCACATCTATTGCCCGGCTACCGCAAGGTTACGAATCCAGAGGATCGGGCAGCAGTGGAGCAGCACTGGCAGCTTGGCCCAATTAACCCTGAACCTGGCCTTGATGCGCTGGGGATGATCCGTGCCCTCGAAGCCGATGCCCTCGATATTTTCTGGATTGCCGCCACCAATCCCCTGGTGAGCCTGCCTGATCTACGTCGGGTAGAAGCAGCTCTGGCGCGGTCGCCCTTTACGATTGTCCAAGACGCCTACTTCCCCACCGAAAGCACTGCCTATGCCCATCTGGTACTCCCTGCTGCCCAGTGGGGCGAAAAGACAGGCACCATGACCAATTCGGAGCGCCGCGTTACCCTCTGTCCAGCTTGGCGTAACCCTCCTGGTGAAGCGCGGGCTGATTGGGAAATTTGGGCGGAAGTAGGCCGCCGCCTGGGCTTTGCCAAGGCATTTGACTTTGCCGATAGCGCTGAGGTCTTTGCCGAATATGTGGGTCTAACTGCCGGGCGTCTCTGCGATCAGTCTGGCCTCAGCCATGAGCTCCTGCGCCAGGGGCCTCAGCAATGGCCATATCCGCGCACAGGTTCAGTGGAGACCCGCAACCTCTATACCGATCACCGTTTCCCAACGCCCACAGGTCGTGCCCGCTTCATCCCCAGCCATTCCCGCGGCCTTGCCGAACCGCCCGACCCTGAATATCCCTACATCCTCACCACAGGACGTCTCTATGGCCATTGGCACACCCAAACCCGCACTGGACATGTCGCCAAAATCCGAGCAATGCACCCCCAACCTTTTCTCGAAATCCATCCCCGCGATGCCAGCAAGGTAGGGCTAACTGAGGGTGACTGGGTGAGGATTGAATCACGGCGCGGCAAGGCTACCCTGCCGGTTAAAATTACCTGCGCCATCAGCCCTGGCACAGTGTTCATGCCCATGCACTGGGGGGCATTGTGGGGCAATGATACAAGCTGTAACGCTCTCACCCACCCGGTTGCCTGCCCCAGCTCAAAGCAACCTGAACTCAAAGCCTGTGCCGTCAAGCTTAGTCGCATCGAGCTGCCACCAAAATGATCTTTAAGTTTGAGCAAGACTTTGCCGACAGCCTTCGCTGCATTCCCATGATCGTGCGCTTAAAGCTCGATCAGTGCGGCATCAAGCTCAAGTTACATCAGTGGCTGCGTTTTAGTTACCAGCAGCGCCAAAGTTTGGTTGACCTGCCAACGGATACCGCTGACAACCGAGCTGCCTACCGCGCCTACCTAATTCACCTTATCGAAAGTGTCTGCCAAGAGCAGGCCGCTGAGGTAACTGTTGATCCAAACCCTGCCTGGGAAGACGCTACCACCATCCCTGACTGCGTTCTTGAGCAGGCGGCAGCCAAGGGGGTCGTGCTGACTCTTGAGCTATGGCAAAAGCTGACCCCGTTGCAGCGCTTTGCCCTCATTAAGCTCAGTCGCCCTGGCCACGAAAACCGCAATTTCCTACCCGCCTTTCAGGAATTTTCCGCACCCCACACCTATGGTCACTGTCCAGGAAGCTGAAGCCATTATTAAAGACCACTGGCTGCCAGCCAAAACCGAGTCGATCCCGATTGCAAGCTGTGTGGGCCGGGTTTTGGCAGAGCCGATCTACGCCGATCGGGACTACCCGCCAATTAACCGGGTCCTGATGGACGGTATCGCCATCAACTATGCCGCTTATGCTGCTGGGCAGCGAAGCTTTGCTGTTGCAGGCATAGCCCCTGCGGGGACAAGCCCTGCCACCCTGCCCGATCCGCAGCAGTGCTTGGAAGTGATGACTGGCTGTGCCCTGCCGCTGGGTAGTGATCTCGTCATTCCCTACGAGCAAATTCGTATCGAGGGAGGAATTGCCACCATCACCCAGGAAGTCGAACGCAACAGGGGTGATTTTGTTCATCCCCAAGGTAGCGATTGTTCTGCAGGAGCGCTGGTTCTCCGCCCCGGCATTACCCTCAAGAGCATCCACGTCGGGATCTTGGCCTCCTTTGGCTACAGCCGCATCCAAGTTGAGAGGACTCCTCGCATCAAAGTTGTGGCAACTGGCAGCGAATTGATTCCCATTGAGCAGACCCCTGCACCCTACCAACTGCGGCGCTCCAACGCTGAGGCCCTCCGAGCGGCTCTTCTTGCCTACGGGTATACCGAGGTTGAGACCGATCACCTTCCGGACGATCCTGCTGCCATTGCCACCCACTACCAAGCCAATACCCCAAACTACGACCTCTTGATTTACTCTGGGGGTGTTTCAAGGGGAAAGTGTGACTACTTGCCGGCCATCTGGCAAAGCTGTGGTGTTACTGCCTACATCCACGGCGTGGCGCAAAAGCCAGGCAAGCCAATGTGGTTTGGCATCGACCATCAGGCCAATACTATAGTTTGGGGCCTCCCAGGCAACCCCATCTCAGCTCTTGTATGTTTGCATCGTTATCTCCTCAACCGTAACACTGACTCTGGGCACCTAAGTGAAGTCATTACCTTCAAACCCAATCTCACTCTTTTTGTGCCCGTTAAGATGAGCGCCAACCGAGTCTTTACACCGATTATGCCTAACAACTCCGGAGACTTCATCGCTCTAACAGACAGCGATGGCTTTGTAGAGTTACCCCCGGCTCAAGCTATCCTCAGCCCCGAGCAAAGCATCCAATTCTATCCGTGGTACTAAGATGCAGCTAGTGGATCAATGGAATCGTCGCATTCGCAAGCTAAGGGTTTCTCTAACCGATCAATGCAACCTTCGCTGCCGCTACTGCATGCCTTTGCATCCAGAATTTCTGGACAAAAGTAGCTACTTAACTCCGCAGCAATACAAAGAAATTATTGGCGAGTTGCTGGACTATGGCATTGAAGAAGTTCGCATTACAGGTGGTGAGCCTCTGGTTCGGCAAGACTTTGATGAAGTCATTCAGGAACTTGCCAAGCTGAAGATCCCGTCCCTCAGCCTAACAACCAATGGCCTGCTGCTCCACCGCTACTGGGACGTTCTCAAGGCTGCCAACGTTCTCAACCTTAATGTTAGCCTCGATAGCCTACAGCCCTCCACCCAAGCTGCAATTGCCCGTCGCGACTGCCTGGCGGATATTCTCCGTAATATCCAGGAGGGTATTGCCCGGGGATTTAGCCTCAAAGTCAATACGGTTGTAATGCGGGGGATCAACGATTGCGAGCTATTTGATTTCGTTGAGTTTGCCCGCAAGACAGGCGTGACAGTTCGCTTTCTGGAGCTGATGCGGGTCGGCTATGCCAACTCTCTCTATGAAGAACACTACGTTTCAGCACAAGAGTGCATTGCCCGTCTGCAAGAACGCTATACTCTAACCCCCCTTCCAGCGGCACCTGATTCGACAGCGTTTTACTTTACAATCGACGAGAATGTTAAAGTTGGATTTATTGCCTCTGAGTCTCAGCCCTTCTGCAGCAGCTGTTCCCGGTGGCGCTTGACAGCTGATGGTCGCCTCTTTGCCTGCCTATTTAGTGAGGAGGGTCTCTCGGTTCGAGACAAAACACCAGGCCAACGTCAGCAAATTTACCAGCAGCTTTTGGGGATGAAACCACTGCGCCGGGTTGAGCAGGTCTCACACCCAATGTACGGCTTAGGGGGCTAGCTCTATGGACAAAGCTGATCGTACATGGGCCCATCTTAATGCTCAAGGCCATCCGCATATGGTAGATATTAGCCACAAATCGGTGTCTTTGCGAACGGCCACAGCACGGGCAAGAGTTCAACTGCCACCTGCTCTCAGATCCTATGTTGTTGGCCAAGATATCCACCTGAAAAAAGGACCGGTATTTCAGACAGCAACCATTGCCGGTACAATGGCTGTTAAAAGAACTGACCAACTGATCCCCTTTTGTCATCAGATCCCTGTTGAAGACTGCACCTTTGATATCACAATTGATGATCACTTGCTTGTAACCATCCACTGCACTGTCAAGACCAGCGCTAAGACAGGGGTTGAAATGGAAGCTCTCTGTGGTGCGGCAACAGCAGCGCTGACAATCTATGACATGTGCAAGTCGGTGTCGCCCCATATCTGCATCCAGGAGACCCGCCTAGTAACTAAGTCCGGCGGCAAAAACGCCCTCCTGGAACGTCCCCTCTATGGCTTGGTGCTCACAGGGGGACGTAGCAAGCGCATGGGTCGCGATAAAGCGCTGCTGAACCCTTTTGGCAAACCCCACGCCGCCTATCTCTATGAACTGCTGCAGCCCTACTGCCAGCAGGTTTACTTGTCAGCGCGTGCCGGTCAGTGGTCGGGCACAGCTCTAGAGCTCTTGCCCACACTACCAGATCTAGTAGAAAGCGTTGGCCCGATCAGTGGCCTATTGACTGCCTTGAATACTCATCCTGAAGCTAACTGGTTGGTTGTTGCCTGTGATCTACTGAACCTTCGGTCAGAAACAATCCAAAAGCTGCTGGATCACTACCAAGCCGAAACAATCGCAACTTGCTATGTTAACCCCGAGCGCGGCTTCCCGGAAGCTCTTTGCGCCATCTATACTCCTCAAGCTGCAGCGGTACTAGAAAGGGCTTACGCGGAAGGGGTGTACTGCCCTGTGGAAATCCTCAGCAGGCAGCCCTGCACCCTAGTTACCCCCAACCATGAGGTCGAGCTCATGAACGTCAATACCGCCGAGGAGTATGCCACTTTCCAATCAGTTCGGGGTAGTTGCAGCCATGGTAACTCAATCTGTCCTAAGTAAGACCGTAACAATTCAATATGTAGCAGTGCTGCGGGAACAGGCTCAGCGGAGCAGCGAAGTGCTGCAAACCAGTGCAGCAAACTACCTAGAGCTCTATCAGCAGCTGCAAGCAAAGTATGGATTTTCGCTAGCAGCGGAGGACGTTAAGGTTGCTGTCAATCATGAGTTCTGTGACTTGACTAGGCCGATAGATGAAGGTGCCTTGGTAGTTTTCATTCCACCAGTTTGTGGGGGCTAAATGCTGCGTTTTCTAATTGTGGATAGCACCATCCAGCCAGCTGAACTCAGTCGTTTGCTCGTCAATAACACAGCGGGTGCCTTAGTAACCTTCGAGGGCTGGGTACGCAACCACAGCCAGGGCAAACCTGTTCTCAGCTTGGAGTACGAAGTCTACGAGATCCTTGCCCAGAAGGAGGGCGAGAAGATCCTCCGAGAAGCCCACGCCAAGTTTGGCCTCTGCGGTGCTGTTGCCTGTCACCGCCAGGGTCATCTTGCAATTGGTGATATTGCGGTTTGGGTTGGTGCTACAGCTGAACATCGCGGCGCCGCTTTTGCTGGAGCACGTTACATCATTGATGCAATCAAGGAGCGCTTGCCCATTTGGAAAAAAGAGTACTGCTGGGGTGAGCCGCCGCGTTGGGTTTTATGTCAGAAAGCAAAGCCTTTGTTCCAGCAATTCCATAAGAACGCTATTGCTCGGCAGCCTTGCGGCGATACCCCCTAGCCTCTCTGCTAGTATCAGTGAGGTACCTGACCTGGGGCTGTAGCTCAGCCTGGATAGAGCAAGCGCCTCCTAAGCGCTAGGTCGGCGGTTCAAATCCGCCCAGTCCCGTCAGCCCTGCTGGTTTCCTAGCGGGTTCTTGGAAAAGTCTTCGGCTAGCTGCTGGAGCTGGAGGGGGCCTGGCGAGCTAACTGTTTGAAAAAAGCGAGGGGATGGCCGTTCTGGAGCTGCTGCCTCAGCCGCTCTTGCAGGAGCTCCTCCTGCCAGGGATCCCCTGACTGCAGCCACTCCAGGTAGCTGAGCCCCGCCACCCGCGTCAGATAGGCCCCGCTAGCTGCCTGCAGAGGGATCCCCATGAGCATCCAGGGGCTGGCTTTGAGGGCAGAGCTGAAGGCATGGGTAGCTAGCTCCAGTCCGCCCAGTTGCACAATCATTTGGGCCAAGCGGTGAGCAATTGCCTGAGCCTGCTGCAGGGTAATGCGGCGATCGAAGACTTGGTGCAGCTCTCCAATCATGTGGGCCTGAATGGCCACCCCCGCCAGGACATCCAAGGCAGGGAGGGGGGTTACCGCCAGAGCTGCAGCCGTTGCCCACTGCATCCGCTCCACGATCTGGCGGCCCCGTTGGCAGCGCTCTTCCCGCAGGGCTTGCTGGACAGCCTCGCTCAAGGTTCGGGTTTGCAGCAGGGCGTTGGCTAGGCGCAGATGGGATCCCTTTTGCTGCAGTAGGCGGGCCATCTGCTGGATGAGGGCGGCGGTATCAGGGGGCTGGGGCTCCCAGGTCTCCTGACGGGATCCGTCCGGGAAGCAGTAGCGGACTTTCAAGGGCTCGGGGTCAGCGGCAATGGCCACCACCTGCTCAGGAGGGATGACACCGGCAGTGCGGCGGCGCAGGTGGGTTAGGACGGTCTCCACATCTTCCGGCAGCATTTGATCCGTCTTGTTGAGGGCCAGGATAGTGGCTTTTCCCAACCGAGCCAACTCCAGCAGCTCCGCGTATTCTGAAGCCAGCAGATCCCCGGCCACCACCACAATCAACAGATCCGCTTTCTGGGCGAGGGCGCGGGCCTCTGCTTCGCCGGCACCGCCGATGGTCAATAGCCCAGGGGTATCGGTGAGGTAAATGGGGCTGTTCCAACCTTCCAGTTGATAGGTGTGAATGGAGCCCTGCTGGGTGGTGCCCAGAGTGGGGGCAGTTTCCCCAACCGGTCGCCCCAGTAGAGCGTTGATGAGAGAGGTTTTGCCAGCAGAAGCCGTGCCAAACACCACTAGGTGCAATGCCTCCTCAGCCAGCCGCCGATCGATCTCCTGTTTCTTGGCTTGCAGGGCACGGCGGCTGATGTCGTTTTGCAACTTCTGGATAAGGGAATCGACATCCTGCAGATCTGCCTGCACCTGAGCCCGCGTCAACTTAACCCGCCGCTGCGGCTTGGCCCCTGGGGTGGGCTCCCTTTGTCCTCGGCAAACCTGCTGCCACCAGTGGCGCACCACCAGCCCCGTAGTCACCGTTCCTCCCAGAATGCCGGCCACGGTCAGGTCGGCCAGCGGTTCCGAGTAGGAGGCGATAGAGCTGTGGATGCCGCCAACCCACTGCAGGTACTGGCTCAAGGCCACCAGGCCCAGCCCTGTTAATAACCACAGCCAAGTGGAGCGCGACAACACTATGCCAACTCCCCGTCTGCCCAAATGTTTCCCTATCTCCCCCCAGCCGCTTCTTGAGCAGGGGGCGTGCTGTAGCTGAGCATACAGTGCTCTCAGCTAATTCAGGCCAGGGATCCCTGCCAAGACGCTCAAGACCCCTGGTGGCTCCGACGGCGCTGGCAAGAACTTACCCCCGCGGTAATCCAATAGCTGCGTCAGCAACAAATAGCCCACCCCCAAAGCAATGGCCAGAACTCCCGTAATAATAGCTACCCACTTGGGCCGTTCCACGCCGGGCCTCCTCAATCAACCGCTAGACTTATCTTATTGCCCCAAAGCTCTGGCGATGACGTAGATGAGGCCGTTGACGGCTCGAATGTAGGACGGGGCTTTATGCCCAGTTTTTCGGCAAAGTTCGGTATTCTGAAGGGGGTTGCTGCAAGGGGAAAAGGGGATGAACCGGAGCCCGTCTTGGTGGCGGCAACTGCGCCGTTGGCTGCCCTGGGCCGCCTTGCTGTTGATCCTGGTAGCAGTTGGCTACTGGGTAGGCCCTCGGCCCTCTCCCCAAGAGCCAGAGCTGCCCACCCTGGCCCCTCTGCCGCAGCACCCCCGCATCCGGGTGGCGTTTAACCAAAGCCGCGAGAGCACCTATCGGGATCCCTATCGCCAGATCCACCGCTACGGCTACAACCTGGAGGAGTTGATTATCTCCCAGATTCGTTCTGCTCGGCGGTCGGTGGATGTGGCGGTACAGGAGCTAAACTTGCCCCTCATCGCCCAGGCCCTTGCAGAGCGGCGGCAGGCCGGGATCCCAGTGCGCGTGATTACCGAAAACACCTACGTGCGGGCCTGGCACCGGCTGACCCCTGCCGAAGTGCAGGCGCTGGACGAGCGCAGCCGTCAAAAGTTCGAAGAGTATCGCCGTCTGGTGGATGTAAACCGGGACGGGCGGTTTTCCCCCGAGGAGGTCGCCAGCCGGGATGTGTACGCCTTGCTGGATAGAGGGCAGGTGCCCTGGCTGGACGACACCGCCGACGGCTCCAAGGGCAGCGGCCTGATGCATCACAAGTTCGTGGTTATCGACGGGCAGCGGGTGCTGACTGGCTCAGCCAATTTCACCCTCTCCGATATCCATGGGGATTTCGATGCTCCTGGCAGCGTGGGCAATGCCAACCACCTGCTGCTACTGGATAGCCCCGAGCTGGCCCGCATCTATACGGAGGAGTTCAACCTCATGTGGGGGGACGGGCCGGGAGGGCTGCCCGATAGCCGCTTTGGCGTGCAAAAGCGCAAGCGACCCCTGCAGACGGTGTTGATTGACGACGCCGTCGTGGAGGTGCATTTTTCCCCCGCCAGCCGTTCCCTGCCCTATGAAGCTACTTCTAATGGCATTATTGCGGCCACCCTGGCCCAAGCGCAGAAGCGGGTGGATCTGGCTCTGTTTGTCTTTACCGACTCCGGCATTGCCAACCAGCTCCGGCAACTGCACCAGGAGCGCAAGGTGGAGATCCGCGGCCTGTTCGATCCTGGCTTTGCCTTCCGCGACTACAGCCGCACCCTAGAGATGTGGGGGTTGGCGCTTCCAGACGAAAACTGCCGCCTGGATCCGGCCCGCCTGCCCTGGCAGCAGCCCCCCCAAGCCATAGGCATACCCAACCTCGCCCCCGGCGACAAGCTACACCACAAGTTCGCTATTCTCGATCCCGGCACCCCCCAGGCCACGGTGATCACCGGCTCCCACAACTGGTCAGTCTCGGCCAACCACCTCAACGACGAAAACCTCTTGATTATCCGCAATAGGCAGGTGGTGGATCACTTTGTGCGAGAGTTCGAGCGGCTCCTGGCCGAGGCCCGCTTTGGCCCCAGCCGTCGCTTGCGGGAGGAAGTAGAGGAAGCAGCCCGCCGCTGTCCCAACCCCCTTCCGCTTGCCCCTACTTCCCCCACAGTAGAGCCGGAGCTGCTAGAGGCCACCTCGAGGTCCTCCCCTTCGCTAGCTACCCCCAGTCCCCCTCGCGTTAACTTGAACACAGCCACGGCAGCCGAACTGGAGCAGTTGCCTGGCATCGGACCAGACCTGGCGCAACGGATTATCGAGGCCCGCCCCTTTTCTTCTTTGGAGGATCTGCAGCGCGTTAAGGGCATCGGCCCAGCCAAGATGGAGCAACTGCGGGGTCGAGTAACTTGGTAGGGATCCCCCCTTTGGCAAGCAGAAACGCCGCCTATGGCCCAGTGGTCCCTCCATCCCTGCTCCCAGTCCAGCGCCAGGGTTCTCCTCATTCCCACTGCCTTTGGCCCGGATACCCAAGCTCCGTTGACCATCCTCAATGCAGGCGCAGAACTGTGTGCTTTTGAGCCGCGCTTGGGGATCGATGTGGATCAGCTGGCGGTGGCGCAGTTGCCGGGGCTGATGGATGAGCCACCCTATGGCCTGTGTGAGGCAGCAGTGACCCAGGCCTGGCGACGACAACAGTGGCCGGTCTTGTTGCCTTCGGTTCTAGCAGCCAGTTGGGGGGCCATTCGTGCCCTTTGGAAGCACTACTTGAGTCTCAGTGTGGTGCATTGCAGCGCTCATGCCAACTTCATGCCCCCCGTAGAGATGACCCAGCCAGATCAAGATATGAGCTACGGCAACGGCGCTTGGGTAGAGCTGCTCTACCAGCACGGCCTGCCGGTAGTGCACGTGGGGCTGCGCAGCAGCAGTGCCCGCGCCTACGCTTGGCTAAGAGACCGCCACAGCCCCATTTTCTGGGCTCAAGAGGCCTGGGATCCGCAGCAGGTCGTCGAGGCTTTGCCGGAGCAGCCAGTGTTTTTGGTGGTGGACTGTAGCGTGCTGGATCCCTCGCTAGCACCAGCAGTGCACCACCCAGAGCCAGGGGGGCTGAGCTGGTTTCGGTTGTTACAAACTTGTGAGGCCATCTTCGCTGCTCGTCCTGTGGTCGGCGTTTCCCTGGGAGGGGTGGCGGTAAGCTCGGCAACGCGACCAACTGCCCGCATTGCAGCTCGTCTTCTCAATTGGCTGCTGGCCTGTTACGGCCTCTACTCCCTGAAGCTGGATCCCAACCCCGCTAGTCTCGAGCGGCTGGAAAATGAGTCTGGCCTATGAAGTCTTTCGCAGGTGTTCTTCCGGAGGTGGGGTCTACCAGTAGCACCTTTTGGCCCAGCTTCACCGTTGGTTGGCCAAGGGCGGACGCTGGAGACAGCTTCACTCCAGAGAGCATGGCTGCTTAAGAGGCCGATGCGGCTGACGGCTCTGCCTTGGATTCTGCCGGAAGCGGGAAACTGGGCAAGAACGAGGCCCGCGTCAAGGGTTGGTCAAGAATCAGCCCTTCTCCCCCTAGCACTTCGAGGGCCTGTCCCTCCACGGAGATCCAAACCCGTGCATTAGGGTTTTGGCTAGTAACCGTGTAGAGTACCTGGGCAATCCGACCCA
Organism: Synechococcus sp. O70.2; assembly: GCF_047462135.1. Lineage (NCBI taxonomy): Bacteria > Bacillati > Cyanobacteriota > Cyanophyceae > Synechococcales > Synechococcaceae > Synechococcus > Synechococcus sp. O70.2. The sequence continues at coordinate 105,578 of NZ_JANSIS010000001.1, read as the reverse complement.
TCATTGCGGTGGATCCCCCCCCTTGCGTAAATTCGGGGGAGAAGTTCAAAAAGATATCGTCGCCTTCCACCCGTACATCCAGTACCCGCGTCTGGGGAGGAATAGCGGTGGTGAGGCGGGGATCCTTGGGTCCAGCGATCAACTCCTCCAGAGCCCTACGAATGGCCTCTTGGGCGTCGAAGGCGCGAAGAGAGCGCTCCTGCTGCACGTAGTGGATAGAGTTGTCAACCGTGGTCAGCCAATACAGGGAAAAAGTTTGCCGCGGCCCCCTGCTGTACCACCAGGCTCCTCCCACAAGCCCCAATCCCACCAAGAAGCCAAGCACTCCCACCTGCAAGGCCTGGCCACGTCGTCGGCGGGGGCGTTGCTCTCCCTCCCTGAGGAAGCCGAGTTGGGCAGGCCGCCCTTCGTAGTGGCTCATTGCTGCCAATCTCTTTGCTTTACTAGCTCTAGGGTAGCGGAGAAAAGCTCTCTCTGCCGGGAGACAAGCCTAAGAGAAGCTCAATTGACGTTCTACCCAGCCCTAGAGGGGGATCCTTTCCCAGCTTGCTCTCTCAAGAGCAAGGGGCAACTACCGTCAGCTCGAGCCGGGGGAGATCCCTCTGGGGGGTAGTAGCCGGTTGTGGAAGCAGGAAGAAAGAAAAGTCCGCTCCAGAAGAGTGGCACGCCAGGGCCTACGCCGCCTTTTCTCTGGTCAACCTCAACCAACGCACAAGCCGTCGCAGCTCTACCAGCAGCACACCAGCTACACCGGTCAGGATCCAGCCCAGCCACTCGGCTGCCGTGCCCAGGTAGCGCACCTTCACGCGATGCTCTCCCGGGGGAATCCGTACCTGCAACAGCCCCGACCCGTCGTGTTCGGCAGCCCTAAACTGTCCATCAATTTGAACTCGCCAAGCGGGATAGTAAAACGTGCGCAAGACTACGGGCTGCTCTTGAGTAGTGGGATTGATGGCGCGAAAGCGGCGATAGCCATAGCGCCACTCTTCCACCTGTAGCTGCGCGGCCGGATCCTCCAGCTCGCCTTGCCACTGGAGCAGCGGATCCACCTGCGGGGGCGGCATGGGCAGCGTGGCCTGGCGGGGCCGGTATTCCTGCGCATCCACCAGCGCCAGCCCATCGGGAAAGCGCCAGTGCAGGTGCAAGAAAGCAATGCCGGGCCTCTCTTGGGGCTCCTTAGGAAACTGCTTAGCTGTAGCCAGCTCTTGAAAAGTTTGAACAAGCTGTGGATCAAAGCTGGCCTTGGACAAGAGTTGAAAGCCCTGCCAAGTTTGCACCCCCATAGCTAGTCCGATCCCCACCAGCAAGGGAAGCCGCAGGCGCCTTTGCCCCCATCCCCAACCCGCTAGAGACCCCAAAAGCCAGGGCACGGTTACCGCCGTCACTGCCATCCAGCGCCAGGAAAACTGAATGCGCCGCAGGGGCAGAAACCACTCGTAGAGCCAAGCCAGCAGATCCGTCGTCATCAGCAGCGCCACCAGGCTAGCCCCAAAGCTGTAGAGCAAGGTAGCTCTGGCAAGGGATCCAGCCGCATCAAAACTCCTCCCCGGCCGGCGGACCAGCCATTCTAGAAAAGCTAAGATCCCAACGCCCACCACAACCGCTGCCATCCAGACCCAGTACCCGACCAGGTTGCTCTCAAACCAGTGCTCTGTCCAGCGCGGCTGAAGCTGAGTTAGCCCGCTCAGCATTAAGCGATGCTGGGGCATGTATTCCTCGGCAAAGTTGACAAAATCCACCTGGACATGGCGCTGATCCCAGAAAGCCGGCAGCAAATAAAAAGCCGCCCACCCCAGTCCCAGACCAAATCCCAGGTAGCAGCGTCCCACTCTGGGCCAGAAGGGATCCCTTCCCCCCACCACCCACGGTAGGGGCAGCCAAACCAGAGTAAAAATCAGCAAAGTGGGCAAATGGGACAGGGCCAGTAGGCCATAGCTCAGAGCCAAAGCCCCGATCGGCCAGAGGGACTGAGGCCGGCAAATCACCTGTAGCGAGGCCCAGAAAACCCAGGGGGAAACGGCAATGGCCCAAACTTCTCCAATTGCACCCCGTTGGTAGATATCCACCAACCAATAGGGGCCGGCCATGCTCAGCAGGGCCAAGACCAGCGCCAAAGCCCAAGGAAGCACCTGCCGCAGCAGAACGTATAGCCCCAGCCCAAAGACCGCCATCGCCAGACCCATGCTGGCCACCAAAGAGCCGGGCAGGTCCAGCCCCAGGGCGCGAAAGGGCAGGGTGGCTACCATACACAAAGGCGGGTAGAGGGCAAAGGTGGGATTGCCGTAGCCGAAGTTGGAGTACTCCAGCCAGCGGGGGTAAAACTGCCCGCCGAAAAACTGGCGCTGATACTGAAAGGCCCAACTGAGGTTGAAGTGGGTGGAGTGAGTCATGGGATAGCCTTGCTGCAGCATTGGCCAGAGCAGGGCCAACACTCCGGCCAGCAGCGCAAGCCCGACCAACAACCCCGGTTGGCGTAACGCTTTCACCATTTCCAAGAGCCCGCCTTTCGCGCACCGGGCAGATGTTTTCGATAGCTCCAGGCCGCAGGTCAACTTCCAGCTTCTGTAGCAGGCGTTAGCCAGACAGCCTTGGGCCTACCTCCCTCTTTGCCGGGAACTAATAGCGAATCCAAGCATAGGCAGCCTCAGAGAGCACCGGCACCTCGGCGTAGCGGCCACGCAGGTTCTGGGACCAAGCGTAGAGAGTAACAGCCATCACTCCCAGAAGGGCAGTGTTGGCCAAAATGCTGCCCACTGCCCCTAGCGCTAGGCTGCCAAGGAGCCTACCCAACACCTGCAGCAGCACTTGCACCAAGAACAGGGCAATGTTGAGCAGCAGCGCCTGCATGGTATTGAAGCGAACAAAGTGGGCGATGCGGCCGTTGCGGATGACGAAAAAGAGGAGGGTAAAGAACAGCCCCATCCCCAGCCAGCCCGTGACCAGAGGCAACAAATGCAGTAGCGGTAGAAAGATAGGGATCAGTCCTGGCAGGGATTGAAACAGCCCCGAGGGGACAAAGCCCAAGGGCAAAGCCGATACCAAAGGCAGAAGGTAAGGAAGGGATCCCCACAGCCGTTCGCGCCAGCGGGCCGGAGGCCTTTCGCTGGGAGTGATGTTGCTGCGCCAGGTCATGTCCTCGAGTCCCTCAGCTCACTGCAGTGGTCGCTAGAGTCTGCTTGTTTGGGCAATGCCGCTCCCTTGCCAGAGGAAAAGGGCAGACAAGCCTTGGGCCCATTGTAGTCGTTCGCGCAGCGGGACGGAGGGATCTCCACGGGTTGGCTCGAAAGCCAGCTTCCCTTTTTTTGCGGCAAGACGTTCAGGGCGAGCATTCCAGCCGTTCGCGCAGCGGGACGGAGTCCTTTCTGGACTGGTATAATCGACGCCAACTCTCGGCTGTGTAGAGATATGAAAACTTCATCCTCTCCCCCTACTCGCCTCGTCGCCGCCTTGCTCTGGAAGGCCTGGTCTGGGCTCATCGGCTTTCTCAACGACCGTCTGTTGCCGGAGCGCTTCCACGTTCGGCCTGAGGCTTTGCCGGAGTGGCTGGCACAACTCTGGGGTCGCTACCTGCGCTATCGACAAGCCTCTCGTCCAGGGAAGATCCAGTTTCGCGGCCTGACGGTGGATCCCAGCCAAGGGGAATCCTCAGCTTCCCTAGTCGGGTCTAGCTTGCTCCGCTACCGTGGCTGCCCTCTGGAGAGGGTTGCCCACCCCCTCCCCCATCAACCCTTTCCCGTTCGCGTCAGCGGGACGGAGTCCTTAACCCCTTTTGTGCCCCCCTACTGGAGGCTGCTCAATACGCTGCGCTTGAAGTTGAGCCTGGCCGATGTCGATAGCTATTCGGTCACGCCGGCCCTACAGCGGGTTTACCGCGGCCAAGAGTTCTAACGCCAGCCCAAGAGCAGCGGAGTAGAGGGTGGGGAGACGATCCGACCCACGGAAAGCTGAGAATTCCTTTCTCGCTAGGGGCTAAGACCTTCTACAGTGGATAAGGAAGGTCATTGAGCTTGTTATGTCCAAATGCGGCGTGCTCCTGCTGAACTTGGGGGGGCCAGAAACGCAGGCTGATGTGCAGCCCTTTCTCTACAACCTCTTTGCCGATCCGGAGCTCATCCGGCTGCCCTTTCCCTTTTTGCAGGGGGCATTTGCCTGGGCCATCTCCATCCTGCGAGCGCCCAAATCCCGGCGCAACTACGCTGCCATCGGGGGGGGATCTCCTTTGCGGCGCATCACCGCTGAACAGGCCCGAAAGCTGCAGGCCCAACTGGTGGCGGCGGGCTACGACGTGCCAGTGTATGTCGCCATGCGCTACTGGCACCCGCTCATTGAGTCTGTGGTGCAGCAGATCAAGTCGGACGGGATCACCCGCCTGGTGGTGCTGCCGCTGTACCCGCAGTACTCCATCAGCACAACTGGCTCCAGCTTCAAGCTCCTGGATCGCCTCTGGGCCGAAGACCCAGAGCTGGCCCGCATCGAGCGCCGCCAGATCTGTTCCTGGTACGATCAGCCCCAGTATGTCCAGGCCATGGCTAGGGCCATCCGGGAGCAGTTGGACGCCTTCGAGGATCCCCTAGAAGTGCATGTGCTCTTTAGCGCTCACGGCATTCCCGAAAGCTACGTCACCCAGGCCGGGGATCCCTACCAGCAAGAGATGGAGGCCTGCGTCGAGCTCATCTGGCGCCAGGTGGGACGCCCAAATGGCTACACGCTCTCCTACCAGAGCCGGGTGGGCTCGCTGCGCTGGCTGCAGCCCTACACCGAGAGAGTAATCCCAGAGCTAGGCGCGCGGGGAGTAAAGCAACTGCTGGTGGTGCCGATTAGCTTTGTCTCAGAGCACATCGAGACCCTGCAAGAGATTGACATCGAGTATCGAGAGCTGGCCCACCGGGCTGGGATCCGCGATTTTCGCCGTGTGCCCGCCTTGAACGCCGACCCGCTATTTATTGCTGGCCTGGCAGCTCTGGTGCAGCCCCATCTGGTTCCCTCAGCACCTGCTTTTGTGCCGGCTGCGGTGGGCAGCTCGCTGCTGGAGCGTTAGGCAAAAGGACTCTAGGCGGGGGGCAGGCCACAGTTAGCACCTGTTTTTGCCCAGCGGTTAGGTGCAGGCACGGCCTGGCCAAGTACTTGTGCTCTGGGGATCCTAGCCTTTAAATCAAAGTTTCCCCCTGTGCAAAATCGATGAGCGAAGCCCTGCTGACCGAGTGGCTGCTGGCCTATTTCCACCAACGGCTGCCCTTTCCCAAAGAGTGGCTGCCCCAGGGGAGCTACTGGGTGGGGGGCTCCCTGCGGGATGCCTACCTAGCTTGGCTGCGAGGCCAGTCTGGAGACTCCAAGGGGCCAGTGGATTTGGATTTAATGTGTCCGGCGGATCCGGTGGGGTGGGCAGCAGGGGTGGCGCGGCGGCTGAAAGCCGGCTTTGTGGTGCTAGATGCGGAGCGACAGATTGCCCGCATCGTGCTGGGCCAAGGAGGGGCTTCCCCTCCCACAGCGGCGACGGTGGACGTAGCCCTGCAGGCGGGCCCCACCCCGGCGGCGGATCTGTGGCAACGGGACTTCACCTGCAATGCCCTGGCCCTGGAGCTGCGGGAGGGGCAACTGTTGGATCCCACAGGGGGGCGGGCGGACATTCAGCAGGGGTGTCTGCGCATGGTTCACCCCGACAACCTCAGCGCCGATCCGGTGCGGCTGTTGCGGGCCTATCGCCAAGCAGCCCAACTGGGGTTTGCGCTGGATCCGGCCACGGCAGAGGCGATTCGCCAGCGGGCTCCCCTCTTGGCCAATGTGGCAGCAGAACGGGTGCGGGCCGAGGTGGTGACCCTGTTGGAGACGGGGATCCCGGGCCTGGCCCACCTGCAGGCAGCCGTGGCGGCAGGTCTGCTGGTGGCTTGGCTGCCCCGCCTAGCCCCCCAGAGCCCCGGCTTTGCCCAGGCCCAAGCCGTCTGGCAATGGGCCGAGATCTGGCAACCCCAGTACCCCCGCACTCTGGCGGAGCTGGCCCAGCCTTTGGCGGATCGGCGCAGCAGCCTGTTGGCGACGGTGTTGGCAGCCCTGCTGTGGGATCCGGCAGGCACCCCTGCCGAGACGGTGGAAACCGAACTGGAACGGCTGCGCTTTAGCCGGGCCGAGATGCGGGCCGTCCAAAGGCTGCACCAGCTTCTGCCCCACTTCCAGAAGCTTTTGGCCAGCTCTCCCACCCCTCCCCAGCAGTGGCGGCTCTACCAGCAGGCGGGATCCCTCTTTGGCGGCCTAGCCCTGCTGGCTGCAGCCACCGGCAGCTCGGCAGAAACGATCCAGCTTTGGCTTAGCCGCTACGAAGATCCCCAGGATCCCCTGGCCCATCTGGTGCCCCTGCTGGATGGCCGCGACCTACTGCACACCTTAGGTGGCCAACCTGGCCCCTGGGTAGGCCAGCTGTTGCAAGAGCTCCAGGAGGCCCAAGCTTGGGGCCAGGTCCAAACCCGCGCCGAGGCCCTCTCCTTTGCCCGCCGCTGGCGCGAGAGAAGCTCCCAAACCTAGCCAAAGCGATAGCCAAAGCCGCGCACCGTTACCAAATACTCGGGGTTACTGGGATCCACCTCCAGCTTTTCTCGCAGCCAGCGGATGTGAACATCCACGGTTTTGCTGTCGCCCATGTAGTCGGATCCCCAGACCCGCTCCAGAAGCTGTTCCCGCGTCCAGACGCGGCGGGGATGGGACATGAACAGCTCCAACAGGCGGAACTCTTTAGGCGAGAAACTGACCTCCACCCCCCGCACCAACACGCGGCACTCCTGGGTAAACAGGCAAATATCCCCGTAGCGGAGCACTGTGGCCTCGCTGGTGTAAGCCTGCTGCCGACGGCGCAACACAGAGCGGCAGCGGGCAATCAGCTCCCGCATGCCAAAGGGTTTAGTTAGGTAGTCGTCGGCCCCCAGCTCCAGGCCCACCACCCGGTCAGTCTCGCTGCTTTTGGCCGTCAGCATCAAAATAGGAAGGGCGTTACCCTCCCTACGCAACAGCCGGCACAGATCCAAGCCATTCAAACTGGGCAGCATCAGATCGAGGATCATCAAGTCCAGCCGCTCGGCTGTATGCACCAGCTCTAGCGCCTCCCGACCGTCGGCGGCTTGCAAAACTCGGTACCCCTGTTCTTCCAGAGCAAGGGCAACGGTTTCCCGGATCGCATCCTCATCCTCCACCACCAGCAGAGTCTCCTGAAGGGGGGAAGCTTCCTTAGCTTGGGGAAGTTGACTGGTCATGGAAAGCAAACTCCGCCTCGCTTCATCACCCTCAATGGCAGCCGCCCGCTAGGATATCAAACTTCAGGGTTGGCCAACAGAGAGGAGAAAAGGTGTCAAATCGCGATTCGAGGTTCCAAGACGTCAGGTTGAACCCCGAAGGTTCCAACATCGGTTGGTTCAGGATGATTTAAGATTGGGGTGGAGCCGAAGCCACTGGCGCGGCCGGGCATGCTTGCTTCTCTTTCTGCACTCTGGACTACTGGCGGAGCAATTTTACGGTTGCTGCGCTGGCACAAGCCGGCAGGACGCTTGATTTTGATGATCCCTGCTCTGTGGGGAGCTTTCCTAGCCGGACGCGGAGCGCCGCCTTGGCCATTGGTCGGGATTCTCATTCTAGGCAGTTTGGCCGCTAGCGGGGCAGGCTGTGTCATCAACGACCTCTGGGATCGGGACTTGGATCCGTTGGTGGAGCGCACCCGCACCCGCCCCCTAGCCAGCCGCGAATTGAGTGTTGGTGTCGGCATCGCAATGGCGTTGCTCTGCTTGGCCTGTGCGGGAGGGCTAGCGCTGTTGCTCAACCCCGTTAGCTTTGCCCTCTGTGTGGCAGCGGTGCCGGTGATTTTGCTCTACCCAGGGGCCAAGCGGGTTTTTCCAGTGCCCCAACTGATCCTGGCGTTGGCCTGGGGATTTGCCGTGCTCATCAGTTGGACAGCGGTGAGAGGTCAGGATCCCCAACTACCCCTGTGGGAGGAGGGGCTGGGCTGGCTGTGGCTGGCCACGGTACTCTGGACTCTAGGGTTTGATACGGTTTATGCTCTCTCGGATCGCGAGGACGACGAGCGAGCTGGGATCCACTCCAGCGCCCGTTTCTTTGGCCGGCAAACCCCAAGGGCGGTGGGGCTCTTTTTCCTAGGCACCACCATTGCCCTCTTGGGGGTGGGGCTTAGCCTGCAGTTGCACGCGATCTATTTCCTCAGCCTGGCAGTTGCCGCCGGCCTCTGGGCTCGGCAAACCTGGCAGCTTCACCGGGTCCATTCCTCCCCCGGCCTCTACCCAGCTATCTTTGGCGAGAACGTGGTGCAAGGCTTTATCCTGCTGGCGGGGATGATTGCCGGCTGCCGGCTGGCCTAGTTGGGATAGATGCGCAGGCGGCGGTTGGGCTCTTCGCCAAAGCTCTGAGCGCGCAAGTGATAGGACTCAACCAGCTGATGCTGCAGCTTGCGGATGTGGGCAGAGCGGGGTAGGAGCTCCACCGGCTGCGACTTGGGGATGACGATTTGCTCCACCGCCAGGCGAGCTTCTTCCAGAGCTTCTGCTTCTTCTGCTGTGCTAGCCTGAATAAACAGCTCCAGGTCTGACTGGGCCCCCTCCTCACTTTCAATGTTGAGGATGCGGCGCAGGGCGCCGGCCAGAGCAATCAGGGTATTGGCCTTGACGGTATGAATGGGGATCTGGCGGGAGTGGGCCAGTTGCTGAATCTTGGAGCGGCTGCGCACCTGGGATCGCAAAGCCAAGACAATATCGGCCTCATCCAGGTCTTTGGTAACCTGCGCCGGCAGCTGCAGGGTCCGGATGACCTGCTCTAGGTGGAAACGGCTAACCCCATAGGGGTAGATCCTCAGGAGCCCCTCTGGGTCTTGCGGGAGCTCCGCTTCCTCCTCAGATTTGGACTCTGACTGGGAGTTAGCTAGCGGCTCCGCCGAGGAGTCTTCCTCCTTCGCTAAGGGCGAGCTAGGCTGCTGCAGACGGGTTGCAACCGGTTCCAAAGGTAGAGGCTCCAGGCGGCCGGAGGATCCCCAAGTGCCCCCCCCAGCAAACAGGGCAGTGTCGGCAGGGGGCCACTGGGGTCGCAAGAGGCTTGAGCGTCCGTTCATGCCAGTGGTACTGCGCACAATCACCACTTGGCCGCGTTCGTCCAGGCTGCGTATTTGGATTGACGCCTCGCGGTTACGTAGGAGGCAATCCACTGTGGCTGCCACATCTTCGTGGATGACCCAGCGATGCCGCTCTAGCATCTCCACCGCAATCTCAAAAGTCGGGGGAGCCTTGCGCTCCAGGACACTCTTCTGACAGCCCCGCCGCCGTGCCTCCTCGTCCCCCAGCGTGACGGATTGGATCCCGCCTATTAGATCCGAGAGGGTGGGGTTTTTAATCAGGTTTTCGATGCGGTTGCCATGGGCAGTGGCCACCAGTTGCACCCCTCGCTCGGCAATGGTGCGGGAGGCTAAAGCTTCCAACTCTGTGCCAATCTCGTCGATGATCACCACTTCCGGCATGTGGTTTTCCACCGCCTCGATCATCACCTTGTGCTGCAGCTCTGGGCTGGCCACCTGCATGCGTCTGGCCCGACCAATCCCTGGGTGGGGCACGTCGCCATCCCCGGCAATCTCGTTAGAGGTGTCGATGATAATGACCCGTTTGTGCAGCTCGTCTGCCAAAACGCGGGCAATTTCCCGCAGGGCAGTGGTTTTGCCTACTCCTGGCCGGCCTAGCAACAGCATTGAGCGGCCCTGCTCCACTAGATCCCGAATCATGGTGATGACACCGACCACGCAACGGCCCACCCGACAGGTAAGGCCAATGATCGTGCCCTGGCGGTTGCGGATGGCGCTAATCCGGTGCAGGGTTGAGGCAATGCCAGCCCGGTTGTCGCTGCTAAACTCCCCCACTTGGCTGATGACCAAATCCAGGTCGGCGCGGCTAACTACTTCCTCGGAGAGGTACTCCGCAAAGCCGGGGAAACGGGCTTCCGGGCGGCGGCCCAGATCCAGCACCACCTCCACCAGCTGATTTAAGTGAGGATGCTGCTGCAGCCGCTCCCGGATGGCTGCGGGCAGAACGTCCAGGAGCTTGTTTAAGTCGTCGTTGTAGAGGACTTGTCCGGGAAAGGAGGTGGGTTCCCTGTTCAAGGGCTGGGCTGGGAAACTCATGGTCAAGCGACGCTGTCAAGCACTGGAAAAACAGCTCGGTCGGAGGGCAACTGGCCGCTGCTTTACCTGCTGCACCAACTGCTTGGCTAACAGGATCGCTGTGGTCAGGCCAGATCCTTCCTCTAGATGGGCAGCCACCAACTGGCGGGCATAACTGCCAAAGGCGATCCCCGCCACTGGCCAGCAGGGATCCAACAGCGACACTGTTTGCGCATTGGTTCCACCTGCCAATTGCACATAGCCAGGTAGGCCCATGTCCAGCACCTTGCGGGCCAGCTTTAGGGTGGCCTTGCTGGTGCCAGCCCCAATATCTCCGCTCATGGGCCGGCCGTCCACCTGCCAGATCAACACCTCCGGCACGGGATCCATCAGGGTCAACAGATCCCGCAAATAGGCCTCAAGGCCCGGACCATCGTTAAAGCTAATCGAGACGGCCTGCAGCCGTCCCAGCCATGGCTTCAGGGCTCTCCACACTTGCTCAAACTGCTTCTGCCGGCCGATACAGGTGTGGATTTCTACTGCCTGAACGCCCAGCTCCACTAGAGACGGCAAGACCTCCGCTACTGCCACCTGATAGCCAGAGGTAACAATGCGCCGGTAGGGACAGACGGGCTCGCAGCGGCCACAGCCGTAGCACAGCTCCGCCTGGATGTAAACCCGGGCAGAGGGGCCTAGAGGCACCAAGGCATGGGGCGGACAGACCGCCACACAAGGCTGTGGACACTCGGCAGGGCAGGTGGGCTCTGTCAGGGCTGCCTTGCGGAAATGGACATCCTCGCCGTCGTTAAGGCTAACCATCAGCCAAGGGGACCCCGCTTGCGGGTCTTCTGCTTGGGCTCGCTGGATCCCTTGTTGGGCAGCTCGGACAATAGCCGGCTCAGCGGCAACGTCGATGCAATCGGCCCCAGCTAGGGTGTAGAGAAAGGCTAACTCCCGAATGGAGGGCAAGTGGTGGAAACTTGCGCCACAGATGAGCTTGAACCAAGTGCCCTGGTGCAGCGAGGCTTTCGGCAAGGTCACAGGTACAACTAGCCACCAGCAAGGCCGCCTACTTGAGATGGTAGCAAAGATCCTCAGGCGCTCTGCAGGGCGCTCTCTAAAGGTTGCCAGCGAATTGACCGCTCTCGAGCCAGCTCCACCACAAATTTCACGCCCTTGTCTTCTTGGCTTAGCTTCACCAAGTAGGAAAGTTCTTGCCGGCTGAGGACATGCCCTTCGTAAAACCAAAAGACCAATCCCTTGGCCTTGGGGGGCAAAGTGGCCCGGTACTGCTCAATTAGCGAAGGGTAGAAGTAGGTGCGCCGCTGCGACTTGCCCAGGGTGGCAGGCCGCACCCCATGGCTGCGCGTCAGATAGCTGGCCAGATCCCCAATCCCCTTGCTAGAGAGGGTAACCACCTCATAGCCGGCCCCGCGCAGCCGCCGCAGGTAGTGTCCTTCGGATCCCCCTTCCGGCGTGACAAACATGGCCAAAGCCCCAGCCTGCTCGAGCTGTTGCACAAACTTGGCACCTGAGCCGACTAGCAACATAAGAAGCTCCGTCTTTGCCTGCGCCCATTGTAGCGGGAGTATGCCCCTAGCCGAGGATAGAAGTTTCCGATAGAACTCCTAGAAACTCCCCGGTTCTCCCCGACGTGCCGAAGAGCGGAGGCAGAGCAGGAAGAAGCGTTAGAATTGAGAACGACAGGAGAGCAACCACCAATGGCTCAACCAAGCTACCCCGTAACCAAAAGCGACGCCGAGTGGCGCCAGCTGCTTACTGAAGAACAGTACTACGTGCTGCGTCAAGAAGGGACTGAACCCCCCTTCCGCAATGCCTACTACAACAACAAAGCCCCAGGGATCTATGTCTGCGCGGGCTGTGGGCAGGCGCTGTTCTCTTCAGAAGCCAAATACGACAGCGGCACCGGCTGGCCCAGCTTTTGGCAGCCAATTGCTCCAGAGGTGATTGGCACCAAGACCGACTGGAAGCTGCTTGTGCCCCGCACCGAGGTGCACTGCTCCAACTGTGGCGGTCACCTGGGGCATGTGTTTCCGGATGGCCCCCCGCCAACAGGCTTGCGCTACTGCATCAACTCGGCAGCTTTGAAGTTTATCCCAGCCAACGCCTAGGCCTTTAAGCCGCCTTGTCGGCTGAGCATGTCGGACTACACTTTCCTGGATGCTACCTCGATCCTGCTGCGGGAGGGTCTGGAAGCCCTTCTGGTGCTGTTAGCTCTGGTGGCGCTTCTTGGGAAGAGCGGGCAGTCGGCCCAGCAGCGCTGGGTGTGGCTAGGAGGAGCGGCGGGTCTATTGGCAGCGGTGCTGCTTGGTTTCTTGGTCAAGCTGTTTTTCCAGCAGCTACTTACCCACACCCGCCAGGAGGTGCTGGAGGGGATCACGGGGCTGGTGGCAGCAGCTCTCCTGTTTTCGATCAGCCTCTGGCTGCACCGGCGGTCGGCCACCGCTGCCTGGCAAGCTTTCGTCCACGAGCAAGCTCAAGTAGCCCTTGCCAGCGGTCAGGTTTTTTCCCTAGCTTTTCTGGCCTTTACAGCCGTGTTTCGCGAAGGGGCGGAAACGGTGGTGTTCTATGTGGGATTGGCGCCTTCCCTGCCGGCCCGGGATCTCTGGCTCGGAATTGGCTTGGGAGCTCTTCTGCTTGCAGGAGTGGCAGTTTTGCTTTTGCCCTTGGGTCTAAAACTGCCCTTGGGGGCTTTTTTCCGGGGTTTAAGCCTGCTGATCTTTTACTTGGGCTTTAAGTTCCTGGGCAGCAGCCTCCACGCTTTGCAAGTTGCAGGCTGGCTTCCGACGACCCCCTTATCCGGGATCCCGAAGCTGCGCTGGTTGGGGGTCTATCCCACTTGGCAGACGCTGATCCCGCAAACGGTGCTGCTGGGAATAGCCTTTGTCTTGTGGATGAGGCAATGGCTGCGGGCTGATTCTGCTCAAAAGCTCTCTCCGTGAGAGAAAAACAGAGCCCGCCCCTAGGGATCTGGCAGGCTGCTGCGTTTTAACCCAGAAATCAGGTGTCGTAAACGCGGCACTCGACGGCGTCGGGGTTTTCAGCACAGTGCTGCTCGAGGCTGGTGGGGGCCTTTGGCTGGTGGCTGCGGGCTGCCAGCACCTCCTCTACCGCATCCCAGGCTGCACGGCAGTGGGGATCCCCTTCGCCGTACTCAGAGCAGACTTTGCGCGCGTTCTCCAGCTCTTTGGCAATGACTTCAGACAGTCCCATATTCTCAAGCTCCTTTCGACCGGCAGGGCTCTTCACCCCTGGGTTGGTTGACGCAGATCGTCCACGGATAGGTTGAAGATGATACCGTTGGCCAACCAATCGCAGTGAATCTACTACCTACTATTCTATGTAGCCCCCGCCGGAGGGTGTTGCCATCCTTTTGCAATCTCTTTGGGATCACCTCAAGCCGCCAAACAGTTGGCTAATCTGCTGCCGCACCTGTTCCGGGGATCCCTGTTGGCGTACCTGCCCTTGCGCCAGAAAGATCGCCCCGTCTGCCCATTCCAGCTCTGCCAGCCGATGGGTGACCCAAAGAGCGGTGATCCCCTCTTGATCCACCAGCTGGCGGACGCAGCGCAGCAGATCCCTCTGGCTATCGGGATCCAAGAGGGCCGTCGGCTCGTCCAACAGCAGCACTTCACAGCGCTGGGCCAACGCCCCGGCAACTGCTACTCGTTGCTTCTGCCCACCGCTAAGGCCGTGGATAGGCCGGCGGATCAAGTGGCGCAAGCCCACCTGCTCCAGGGCCCTCTCCACCCGCTCCTGGATTTCTTCCAAGGTAAGGGGCTCTGCCCCCAAACCAAAAGCTACATCGGCCCCCACCGTTGGCATAAACAGTTGCTGATCCGGGTTCTGAAACACGTAGCCTAGCCGCCCCCGCACCTCCCAGAACCCCGCCAGGGGCTGGGGATAGGTGAGCACTCCTGATAGGAGCTGCAGCAAGGTCGATTTGCCGCTGCCATTGGGCCCCAGCAGCATCCAGAGCTGGCCCTTGGGAACAGCAAAGCTGCACTCCTGCAGGACCGGCGGACTTCCTGGCCAGGCAAAGGTCAAGCCCTCTACCCGGATAGCCAACGGGGGTTCTCTCCCAGTGAGGGAACTCATAGACCCCTAAGAAGCTGGCCTTAGCCCTGCAACTGGGCCAAGAAGCCAGGGCGGACTCCCATGGGCGCGGTGCCGGACTTGGAGGTCATTTGCACGCCACACAGCTCGCCAGTTAGCAAGAACACCTTCTTGCCCGTGCGGTCGCAGGTCAGCTCTAGGCTCTGAGGGGATCCGTTGCGAAGAGCCTCAACCACACTTTGATAGGCGCGGTTGGCCGCTTCCTCCTCTTTTTGGTGGATGACGATAGGGACAGGATTCCCTTTCAGGAGCAGTTCGAGAGTATACATGGCTGACCGTTCGCGTAGTGGGCTGTGGACACCTGATCCCAGTATCGCAGGTCGGCGGAAGACCTGGAGGCCGGCAAACCCAGATCCCAGCGCTAGGGGCAGGGGCGGGCGGAGGTGGGATCCCCTGGATTGAGACCGGCAAACCAGCTCGACAGGGCCGCCGGCAGGCAGAGGCCAGGGTTGCCCTCGATGTGGAGCCGTTCCAGCCGCGGCAGTTCTGCCAAAAAGCCGGGCAGCTCGCCCGTGAGCCGGTTACGGGCCAAGCGCAGATCCCGCAATTGCTTGAGTTGGGCCAGCTCCGGAGGCAGGGATCCGCTGAGGCGGTTGTCTGACAAGTAGAGGTTTTCCAGGTTGCGCAGTTGCCCCAGTTGGGGCGGAATGGGCCCAGAAAGCTGGTTGCGATCCAAAAACAGCCCTTTAAGAGAGCTGAGCTGGCCGAGTTGGCTAGGAATGCTGCCACTGAGCTGGTTATCTTGCAGGCAGAGGTTTTCTAGGCGGCTGAGCCGACCTAGCTCTGGAGGAATGGATCCAGAGAGCTGGTTGTGATCCAAAAACAGTCCCCGCAGCTTGCCCAGTTGTCCTAGCTCCGGTGGAATGGGGCCAGAGAACTGGTTGTAGTCGAGAAAAAGCTGTTCCAACTCCCTCAACTGCCCTAGCTCGGCGGGGATAGGGCCGGAAAGTTGGTTGTAGCTTAGGGACAGAGCCCGCAGCCGGCGAAACTGGCCGATCTCCGGTGGCAGGGATCCCCTTAGCCCGCGGCGATCCAACACCAACTGGACAAGGCACTGATCTCTATCAAACAGAGCTACTTCCTCCACCACCACCTCAGGCCGGCCCATTGCGGCCAAGATTTGCCGGAGGAAGAGAGGATCCTGGCAGGAGGCAGCAGGCCAGGCCATCCTCCCCCAGCTCAGCCAAGCCCAAATCACCACTAGACCCAACACCCACCACCGCTGCTGAGCTTTTCCTAGCCCCTGCCCCATTGCCCTGCTCCAGAGGCTCCCTGCTCGAGCTTGCCCGACGTTGCCTTAAGGGAGCATAGCTCCAGAGGCCTCCCAACTGCCAGGCAGCCTCAGGAATTGGCAGCAGCAAGTGAGAATAGACGAGCAATGGGAAGATTGCCGCGACAGCCAACAGCGGCAAAACTGCTAAGATGAGGGCCTAGAGCTTAACTGCCTGGGAGCGCTGGATCACCTCAGCTTCGCTTAGAGGGGTGGGGGCGTGAAAAGACAGGCACCAGGGAGTTTGGATTTTGCAGGGCGGGTGAAGCTGCTGCGAGGAGAGATAAAACTGTCCCACCTTTAAGACAGCCACATCTTCTCCGCTTCCTCCCCGCTGGGCAATTTGCTCGCGCACTACCTCAATGGCTGCCGGAGACGTGACTCGGCCGAAAAACTGGGTGGAGCAGTTGGCGATGACGTTGTGGTCGATGCTCTTGGGTGCTTGGGTAGCAAAAATGAGACCCAAGCCGTATTTGCGCGCTTGGGCGGCCAGGCGCAGCAGGCTCTGCTTGCAGGGGGTAGTCCCCTGGGAGGGCACAAAGTCTTTGGCCTCGTCGATGACCAGCAGCCCGCGCACTGGCGCTTCCGGCGGGGCGGGGTTTTTCTTGATCCAGGTAAACAGCGCCATGGCCAGTTGATTGAGAAATTGCTGCTGTTCCCCCAGGGTGGGAAGGCCCACCAAGTTGACAACCGACACCCGGGTTTTGCCGTAGTCTGAGCCCAGCCCCAACAAGATGGCCGGATCCAACGCCATCCCCTGTTGATGGAGCAACTTGTTGTTAACCATGGCAGCCTTGAGGAGATTGGCCATCTGCAGCGCCAGTTGCGGCGCCTTGCTGATACCGGCTCCTGCTTCCGGAGGCAGGTCCGCAAGGAACTCGGCAAAGTCAGCTAGAGATCCCGGCTGGTGGGTGGCAAAGTATTTCAAAGCTGCCTTAAGAACCCCCCGCTTCAGCTCGTCGCTGACAGTCTTGCCGGGAGCCACGATCTCCTGAAGGGCGCCCCAGGCCATGTCGACGGCTTGCTCCAGCTCTTCGGGATCACCGGCCAGCGCAGCAAAGTCCGGCAGGGGGGCGAGGGTGAGGGGGTTGCCCGCCGCCAGCCCAGGGGTCCAAACCACCACCTCGGTTTGGGCAAAGTAGCGCTCTGCCTTGGCTTGATCCTCCTCTGTCCAGCCTTCGGGAGCGGCAGGCCAGGGATCCCCCAGCCGGGCCAAGTCGTTGGCTGCATCGATGACGATGGAAGGGATCCCTTGCAAGGCTGCCTCTTCCACCATTCGCCTCAAGAGCACCGTTTTCCCCGAGCCGCTGCCAGCCAAAATCACAGTGTGCCGCACCAGCTCCTCGATGGGCAGAAAAACTGGCTCACCCTCCCGGTTGGCTATCCAGCGTCGTCCGACAAACAAACCTGGCGAAGGTCTCGGCGGCTGCAAGTCTTGCTTGGCTTCAGGAGCTTTGCCGTTGCCTGCCCTAGGAGGGGAGGAAACTCCCTTTTCCTCAGGCTCAGCTCTCGTAGCCCAGTCAGCCGGGATCCCTTCCCTCAGCCAGGCAAGGATTTTGGCCAGCCCCGAATCCAACTCAGCATTTGCCAGGTGGGTAAGAGGTCGCCGTTCCGCCAGCCAATCTCTAAAATCGGGTCTGGATTTGAGCTGCTCTAGGGCCAGCAGAACCCTGATTTCCCTTTCACTGGGCCGCCAGTGGATCCCACCCTCCTCAAGGAACTTTTGCCACAGTTTCTGAGTACGTTCGCCTCCTGGTAGGGAGGTAGTGCGCACCACTACCAACTTGCGAAATCGCAGGGCCGCGTCGATCCCGGCTGCCGTCCTAGCAGCTACTAAGCGAGTTTGGAAAGATCTAGGATTAGTTGATTGAATAGCTGTAAAACAAAGGTGCCTTTCCCGCTCGTTTGCCTCGTAGAAGATTAGCCGCAAGCGAGAATGCAGAGGCGAGAAACTTCTGGATCCAGGGAAGTCAGTTTCCACTTGTCTGCCAATACTAGCCGGCAACTTTTCCTGCCAGACGAGAAAGTTGCACAGAGAAGCTAGGGGCTCTTTCCATATCTCGTTCTCGTTTTCCTGTAAATACGGGGAAATATCAACCTTTTGCTTGGCCTCCTCAAAGATTCGATCTAGTTCCTTCAGTGGAGGGAGACTTGGAGTGATAGGAGCAGAACTTGGGACACCTAACTCGGTAACTCTCCCTTCCCGTAGGCATTGCTCCCTGTGCTCATGACATTTCTGGAGGAGCTGCCGAGGATTGTTCCTCTCCGGTAAGGACTGGAAGAACTCCGGCTTAAACGGGTAGGAAGGATAGGGAGGGGTAAAGCCCACCTTGTGGTAGGCAGCCTGCAGGCGAGGAACAACAACTGCCTCAGCGACACTGGCCGAAAGAAGATGCGTCAAAGTTAAAGGCGGCTCAAAGCGTCCTGTAAAGGTTTTAACAGCTGTTTTCGTTAGAATTTCCCAAGACTGGTCTAGGCACGAGATGATGATAAGGGATCGGGAGAGGCAGTCCCGTAGCCCAATGAGGCCACCTGCGATGTTATGAATGATGTTTTGGGAAGCTTCTCTTTCTGTCTCTGGCGAGAGCTCCTGCAAGGATGACGAAGGACTAGGACTTGTATGAGATTGCACAACAATGGGATCCAACTGATCCAAAGCAACTACAGTGGGTCCCCTTAGGCTCATCAGCCAAGAAAGCCCTGCAACAACTTGACTAGGATTTAAGCTGGCGTTGGTAAAACCGAATTGTCGGGCAACCTCTGATTCCACACCTAGGCCCTGTATCCAGCTAGTACCTATTGACGCCAGTGAAAAATCATTCGAATTAGCTAGAATGGCAGCTCGTACACAATCTTGGTACTTGATGGTGTGCTTGCGATCTTGAGTGAATAGCCATTGCAGAGTTTGTCTAATGACGTCGAGCAAAGATTCGTGGGAAAAACTGGCGATCTCCTTCGCCTGCTTGGGAGTAGAGAGAGCTCTCAGAAAGACCAGATCGAGAATTTTTTGGAGCTGGCTAGTGCCATCAGGCTCTTCCTGAAGCAGAGAGGTGAGGTAGCCCTGGATTACGGTTTCCCAAAAGTCTTTCACATCGGTCATGTCCACTAGGACAAATCCCACCCCTTTTTCAAAGCAGCGCTGTCTTAAGACCCTGAGAAGGTGGGTTTTGCCAGAGCCACCATTGCCAAGCACAGGGATTCCAAAGGGTGTCTCCATCTGGGGAGATTGGATTAACTTCTCCAGCCGGCTGAATAGCTTCTCCCTGACATCCCGGTTAAGCTCAGGAACGTCAAAATCCGGAGGTTGCCAGATTTTTCTAAGATGAACTGTCCAATCAAAATCAACCTCCTTGAGGGCTTCTAGAGCTTTTTGTTGGTTGATTGAGAAAGAGGTACTTTCCTTGGAAGTCATGGCTAGTTCCTAACACGAAGAACGTGCTTTTTGTAGCCGTACAGGTCAATAGCGGCGGCTTCGATTTCAGGAGTAATGGACAGAGGATCGTCCAGGTTCATCAGCACTATCTTGGCTTGGCGGTTCAAAGTCAGGAGCGCCTGATCCAATAGCCAGGAGGGAACATCGGGAAATCTTTTGCGCAAGTCGGATAAGTAGACTAGGTAGTAGCGCCCTCCCATCTCCTCGCAGGTGCGAAAGACCTTCTCGAGGAAGTTAGGATCAACCTCCCCTTCGCTAACTTCCCAGGGCTGCGTTTGCCCAGTAGGAACAGGGGCTGCTCCACCGAGAGAGGGTCTGTTCGCGCTACTCGGCCGTAGGCCTAGAATCCGCGCCAAGGGAACGTTCTCCCGCTGTGCGTAATCCACTAGGGTTGCCAACGCCTTTTGCAAAACAACTGCTGCCTCTGGCGACTTGGAGCGGGCGATGGCTGTTGGAGGTGTGGTAGAAGCCCAGTCCCAGGCCTTGTCAGTCAGCACAAGCCGGGTTATCCTCCTTCCCTTTTCGACTACAGTCTTGCATTCAATGAGGCCCTTTTCCTCCAACAGCTTGAGCTCTTTGGCCCTATGCTTTGGCTTCACTTGCGACTTGGTCGGTTCTTCCCCTGTTAGCAGGAGCTTCCAGAGCAAGATTTCGCTTTTGGGCAACAAATCGCTCATTTCCCCAACCTCCAGCCCTGCCTCAAAGCCGGCTCTGTTGCAATTGAACCACCTTGCGGATCATCTCCACCGCCCGCTCGCAGTCGGACATCACCAGCTCATTGGGAATCCGCAACACCAAGTAGCCGGAGATGAGCAACTCGTAGTCCCGCAGGCGATCCTGGTAGTAGTGGTTTGGCTCGCGGTGCTCTGGCCCATCCACTTCCACCACCACCTTACCCTCCCGCCAAAGCAGATCCGCTCGGAAAGCGCGTCCGTTAACACTCTGTACAGTTTGGTTGAATTCCAGCAAATTCTTTAACTGTGCATCTGCTGCCACCCGGTCGGCCAGCTTTCTCTCGGCGGGACTGAAGGGGTGAGGGGATCCCTTGCAACCCACCACCACCTGTACCGAGCTGTCGAACTCCTTTAGCCTCTCAGGAAGCTGCAGTCGAATGGCACCGTAGCTCACGGAGGCCAATTCGGGGTGATCGGTCAAAGCGCTCGGCACCACCAGCACCAGCCGTGCCTGACTGTGGTCAGCCAACCAGATAGCTGCCTTGGCCAAGCCGAGTAAGTAGCTGGGCGCCGGCTCTGTCTCGTCGGTTGCCAAAGCCAAGGTCAGCTCGCGAGGGGCAATGGCCTTGGCCAGTTGCTGCACCTGGATCGCCCGCTGGATCCCTGGCAGCAGAGGCAGGCGTTGCTGTTGGCACAAGTGCATGGCCGCCCTGAGCCAGGCGTTGGCAATGGTGGGATCCTGTTTTGCTGGTAGCTCTTGGGCGCGGAGACGATTGTGAGCTTGAACCTCTGCCGTTGTGCCCGGCTCAAACTTTTCCCCATACCAATAAGGCCAGAGGGATAGGGCTACCCTCGCCAGCACTTGCAGACACTCATCGAGGATGGCATCCTGCGCAGGAATTCGGTGCCAAAGCTTGGAGACAAAGACCGTCTCTCGAGTTTCAGCCTCCTCCGCCAGGCTCGCTAGCGCTTCCTCCACGCACGGCGCCAGTAATAGCTTGACCTCCCCCTCTTTGCCTAGGTCTTGCCACGAAAGAACGGCCACCTCGCCTCTCCCACCTGCCTCCTGGAATCCTAGCCTAGGCCAGGCCGGGGGGAGAGGGTATCGCAAGCTGGGTCGGCAGGGATTCGAACCCTGGGCCAATCGGTTAAAAGCCGAGTGCTCTACCGCTGAGCTACCGACCCGAGTTTACACTTTCGTTATGATAGCAGGACTTTTGTCACATTCGCAAAGACTCTAGCCGGATCCCCGAGAGTTTTGCTAGTCTGGATGTAAGCTAACCCCGGGGCTGTAACGGTTTCGACGGGGTGGCGAACAAGGGTTCATGATGCAGGTCGGGCTTGAGCTTATCCCGTTACCACTAGGCTCAACAAAGTAGGTGCGAACAACGTCGTACCTTTTGCTCGTAAAGCAGCTGCTCTGGCTGCCTAAGGCTCAGTAAGAGAAGTCTGAGCTCGAGGATCCTCCCACGACCCCGTTAAGTGGGCGGGTCACAACCCCAACGGGTGCAGCTCTCTTCTCCGGCTCCGTCGAGGGAGAGCCTAAGCTTAGGCGGAGAACTCCCATCGCCGGGATCTAAACGGCGATCCCTGCCTCGAGGGTCAGAAAGGCTAAGCCTGTGAAGGAGTGAACCCCCAGTACCCATCTCGGACACGGGTTCGACTCCCGTCAGCTCCACTTCTTTGTCAGTTGGCTGCCACTGGTTACCTAGCGGTGAGCGCGCGGGTGGCTGCACTTGGCCGATGACTGTGTTTCCTAGTAGTAGGGCACCCTACAATAAAGCAGGGTGTTGGAAAAGAGGTGGCGATGCGGCTCATCGATGAACGGGGGCGTCTGCTGGGGAAGGTCAGCCTTCTGGATCTGGGGGCGCTGGCCATTGTAGTGGCGGCAATTGTGGCTGTCCTGTTTTTCCCCGGGCGGCAGGTGGGCAGCGTCGTCCAGGTGGGGGGTGGCCCCACGCTGCCGGTGGAAGTGGATATGATTGTGCGGGGGGTCAGCAGCCGATCCCTGGAACCTTTTCAAGCAGGTCAGAAGGCTGACTTGATTATCCGCAACCAACCCTACGGCCAGGTGGAGGTGGTGCGGGTGGAAAACGTCAGCCGCACTGTGCCGGTGGTTTTTCCCGATGGACGGGTTGAGAACTTGCCTGACCCAGAGCCCTACCGCTTTGATCTGGTGTTTACCTTGCGGGGACGGGGCCAGCAGACAGAAAATGGCATTGTCCTAGGCAACAACCGCGTCAAAGTCGGCGTTCCCCTGGAGCTCGAGACCTTTAGCTACAACTTGCGTGGAACCGTGATGGATGTGCGGCTGCTGCAATCGTAGAGGATCTCAAGCCCAATGCAGCTACAGGAGATCGCCCAAAAATTGGGATGCCCCTACGAGGGAGATCCCACCCTAGAAATTCACGGCGTGGCTAGCCTAGCAGAGGCGCGCCCAGGAGAGCTGAGTTTTCTCAGTGAAGCCCGCTACCTACCCTTGCTGGAGCAGACCCAAGCCAGCGCCGTCATTGTGGAGGAATCGCTGGTTCTGCCCCGCCCCATTGCTTGCCTGCGAGGGAAGGATCCCCGTCTGCTCTTTGCCCAGGCCATCGAGCTGTTTTACCAGCCCTATCGCTTGCCTGTTGGGATCCATCCCACCGCTGTGATTGATCCCAGCGTTGAGTTGGGGGAGGGCGTGGCCATTGGGCCGCATGTAGTGGTGATGGAAGGGGTGAAAATTGGCGACTACACCCAAATCCACCCCAATGTAACCATCTACCCCCACGTGCGGATTGGATCCCGCTGTCAGCTTTTCGCCAACTGCGTCATTCACGAGCGCACGGAGATTGGGGATGATTGCCTAATCCACAGCGGTGCGGTCATCGGCGACGACGGCTTTGGCCACATTCCTCTTCCCGACGGCTCCTGGCGGCGCATGCTGCAGGCAGGCCGGGTGGTGCTGGAAGACGGCGTAGAGGTGGGCAGCAACACCACTATCGACCGGGCCGCTGTTGGCGAGACCCGCATTGGCCGGGGCACCAAGATTGACAACCTAGTGCAGATTGGCCACGGCGTGAAGACGGGATCCCACTGCTTGATCGTGGCTCAGGTGGGCATTGCCGGCAGCACCCAATTGGGCCACCACGTCATCTTGGCTGGGCAATGCGGCCTGGCCGGGCACCTGCACATTGGCGATGGCGTGCGCGTGGCTGCCCAGACAGGAGTAACCAGCGACGTCCCCGCTGGTCAAACCGTGGCCGGCTACCCCCATCAGCCTATTGCCGAATGGCGCAAGAGCATGGCCGTCCAGCGGCATCTGCCTGAGCTGCAACGTACCTTGCGCAAGCTGGAAGCTCGTGTGGCCAAGCTGGAGCAGAACAGCACGGATAGAGCCCCCAACGCAAAAATGCTCGAAGTGGGCGTGGATCCTGAAACTACATGCTCTAGCTAGAACCTCCTTTGTCAACTTCCCCAGTGGCCTTAGCTACTGACTGGGAGAACTTTTGACCGAAGAGGTTCTATTGAAACGTCATGAAGGATATACCTTCTACTCAAGTAGCAAAGAGTACCTCTATGTGTGTGAACTATGTTTCCCTTGTACAAAACATGGGTAGGGCACAGGATCTGGTCTATTAATCGTCTATCTTCTTCAGAGTGAAACTCTAGGTATATTATCTTAATGTCGACTAGAATTTCGAACAAATCCTTTAATATTTGGGTCTCACTACCTTCAGTATCTATCTTGAGAATATCGATGTTGCAAGCGCCAACACTCTTTAGAAATGAGCCTAGGAATGAGCTTGCCTTTACAAGCTGTACAACTCTTGGAAAGTCACCATGTTGGTTCTTGTGTATCGAACTCCAACAGGCCGTTACAAGACTACTGTAGAAAGTCTTGGTGATATCATCACTGTACAGCCCAAAAGGGTATACAGTGCAGCCGCCTATCTCTAGGCTGTTTAGCTTCAGCAAGTGAAGAGCTACAGGGTCAGGCTCGAAGCAAAGAATAGTAGCATTTGGATAAAGCATTCGAAAGTAGGCGCTTGCGATGCCTATGTTTGCTCCTACATCAACAATTATTGATACGCCATCGACGAAGTTTAAAAAAGGATATGACTGCTTACTAAAGATTTCGTCAGTCGTAAGAGTCGCAAATAGCGCTGCGTCTTCTTCCTCCCTATAAAAATTGAGATGTAGTGCCCAAGAAGATCCATCCGCTCTAGTCGCGCTCAAGAAAAGTCTTTCAATGTTCGCTAACTTTGTTGCGTTCGAGAACACCAATTGATTTTGTTCATCAAGGACAAAAACAAATTTTGAGTAGGGCAGGAGTCGAGAAGTAAGATGGCTGTTGGATCTGGCAATCAGAACATCCCAAGTCGCAGTACCTAAGTGGCTGGACTCTTCCTCCCAGACATGTACTCTGGAAACGACCCTCTCGTCCTTGGGAAGCTCAGACACTGGGAACCCGGCCTCAGCATAGACTTCTAGTCTCGGCAGATCCAGGAGATCTGCCACAACTGCTACTGGGCAGTCTTTGCTAACCAGTACCTTAAGTTGCTCCTCTACACGGTGTAACTCCTGAACAGGTTCGTAGATAGCAAGGCGTGTATTGACAAGATCTCTGTAGGCAGTGCTAATGAAAAATCTGGGATCGGACTTAGCTGCGTAAAAGTTGGGTAGCTCTCCCTTGAAAACCCAATTCATCAGATCGGCTATCCGATGCTTGGGATGCCAGTCCACAAGAAACTTTTCATAAGCTCTTTTAGCTATCTCTAGAGCCAGCCCTGGATTTTCTAGGTAAAACTTGATTTTCTCAACTAGCTCCAGCTCAGAACTATAGACGTCGCAGTATAAGCCGGGGCTCAGATACTCATCAAAGCCGGATGCAAAGGAGAGCTTGTCTGTCAGCAAAAAGCCACCCGCAGAAATCACTTCCAGGTTCCTAAGGTTCAGATCCCCATTCATGCTGCAGTTAAACGAAATCAGCGATTCGGCAAATAGGCGGGCTGCCTCTTGACGGTTGGCAGTTTTGGCAAGAATGGGCAAGTGTGCCCTCTTTATGGCTTCGACCAGACGGGAACGTCTGGGATGCCCGGATCCCTGATGGCCAATAAAGACAACTTGGCTTTCTCTTGCTTCTACCCACTTGTGGACAACCGTATGCATGGAGATGAGAGGTAGCCAGGCCAGGTTTTCCGCGCCCGCCGCGGCAAACCAGTGCAGGTGCTGGCGGTTGTGAGCAGTAACAACATAATCAAAGGCTTCAACGGCCCAGTAGGCCAAAAGATGTTGGATGGGGAAGTGGCAATGATGCGTGGTTCCGGCTAGTAAGACGGTTGGACAGCCAAATTTTTTCGTGTTGAGGGGGTAGCTGTATTCGCAGCTGGAAGCTCGTACAATCACCAAGTCAAACTCTTTATCCACAATCTGATCAGACTGCTGGACAAAGTCATAGAGGTCATAATCTCCTTCCGGACACTCCACCAAGCCTTCACGACGGTTGACATAGCCTAGTCCATAGCCCCCCACTTTTTCTTTGGGACAGACAGTTACTTGCCGATCTGAAAACTGCGGCGGTGGGACGTAGTCTGGCGGAATTGGCCAGCTCAGGAGAACTCGCGGTTGCAGAGTCTCTTTGTTGGAATTTTCCATGGCTCGTCCTTCTAATCAGTGCTGCTGACAAAGTGTAGCTTCTGCCCAGGCTACAAAGAGGGCTAGTTTTGCACTATCCTGCCCTACGTGCATCCATAATGACAAAGTCAGGAGCCAAGTGCTGATTATACCTACACACCTACCAAGTTAGACGGTGCATTCGCGGAAAGCTGGCAGCGCAAGTGCCAAATGGACTCACTCATCTGCGTTACCCAAGCCTGGTCGCAGCAGCGCCCCAGCTGCTTTGCTGGCAACAATGAGATGGAGGAAGGTTTCCAGACATTGAGGCCGCGTGGGTTTGCTGGGCCACTGCTTCTGGGGAATTGGTGCCCACCGAGGCCGAACTGGAGCGGCAAAGGGCTGAGCAGGCCGAACAACGGGCAGGGCGCCTGGCCCGGAAGCTACAAGAGCTAGGGGTAGATCCAGACGCCCTGTAGACAGCCAAGTAACTCAAGACAACAGATGGATCCCTAGGAGGCCAACAGCAACACAGGTAGCTTTTGAATAGCAGGCCGTAATCCCTTGGGAAAGCGCTCCCGCTTCAAGGGATAGCGATAGTTGAGTTGGGGAATAAGTCTCTCCCATTGATAGGGGTTCAAGCCAGCTACCACTGAACAGAACGGCTCTCTACTGAGCTCTAACCCCTCTTCCATGAGCCTGAGAGCTATGTTGCCTGCAGCTAGCTCCAGAGTTTGATTGGCCAGTTGCGGATCCGGATCCCCTAGGAAGATCAGAGCATAGTCTTCTGGCTGAGGACTGCGCAGAATTGGCTCCAGCAAGCCCTCCAGTTCTTGGATAAGCTGCTCTGTCTCCATTTCCCAGTAGGGGAAAAGGCCCACGTTGATCTTGCTCAGGCGGATCCTTTCTGATTTAGAGATTTCTGTTAGGCCATCTCTAACCACTAGCCAGTTCTCAGAAGGACTCAGCCAAACTCCTGTGTAATCGACACTATGGAGCTGAAAAAAGGCTCTGATTTCCTGCTCGAAGTCATGAACAGCTTTGCAACATCCTTGCCAGTGTCCGTAATCATCGATTTGGATGAATCCTTGGGAATGAACCTGATCATAGAAATGATGAAAAATATCCATCGTTGATTGATACCAGTCAGCATCTGCATGCAGCAGAGCAATCTCACCCACTTGCTCTCGATAGGCAGGCAAGGTGTCGGAAAAGAGCCCTGGCACGGGGACAATGAGATCCCAAACTCCCAGTTCCTTGGCGATCACCTCTAAGTTCTCCGAAATGGGTGCCGCTAAAGCACCGGATCCAAAACCCGTATCGTTGGAAGCAACTCCTCGATAATCTCGATCCACCTCTGTTGGATCAGGCATACCTGAGAAGGTATCGAAAGCATATAGCTTGCGAGGTCGACGGCTGTAGTTCTTAATCACCCAGGCCAGCAAAGCTGAGCTTCCACCCCTGCAAACACCACATTCTACAAAGTTCCCAGGAATGTCTTCTTCACAAACCTGCTTAGCCAGTGAATAAAGGCTCCAAAGACGCTCAAAGCCCAGCAAGGTAAAAGATTTAACTTTCTCTAGCACCCTAGACAACTCAAGGTTACAGACCGGATAGTCCTTGAGGTGCTCTGGCAATGTCCAATTCACAGCAGGGTCTGGAATATGCTCAACGGGCTTGACATTGCCTCGCCAGGCCACTCCCATAATTTGCATGGTCTGGTAAATCATCGTGTTCCAGCCCCTGTCTCTCAAGTAATTCAAACCTTCAGCCACATCCGGCGAGGCTAGATCATGAAACAGAATCAAGACATCCTCAGCAGCATAGCGCTCTGCCACTTGAGCATCCTGCAAGGGGGCTGGTGAGGTGTGGTCTCCATCGATAAAAATCAGAGACCAGCGGCGATTCTCTGTCTTGGCGATCTCCTCTACCTTTGCTGGGCTATAGCCAGGGTAGAGATTGACATTAGAGCGAACTCCAGCCGAGCGAAGAGATTGATCCACACTTCCATAAATCTGGGGATCGGCCAGAGCAGGATCTACCACATCGAGAATAACTCCTCCTGCCGCCAGGTGCGCAGTTGACCAACCTAGCCAACAGCCGATCTCTAGGGCGTTTTTTCCTTGTAGCTTAAGGGCAGTATTGTACAGAATATGAGCCTCGTCCCGACTAACAAAGCCGATGGTAGGTTGACGTAGATCCGTATGCCAAAGGTGAGGAACTTCTTTCCGTAGATAAGGCCAGGGGTGAGAGCTTGGCTCGGCCGCAATCATTGAAGGAAAGCTATGGTCAAGATGTATTCTAATCTGGTTAGGCGATACGTAGTCGTATCTCTTGACCGGAGTGGAGATGATGCCTGAATACCGCAAGCTAGCTTCAATCTTAAAACCTTCAGTTGTAAGCGCAATATGAGTTGGTCTCACCTTAACGTCGGCTGTAAGATGTATAATTCCTACTGGATTGTGAGGTGGAAAAGGATGCACCCAAATCTTCCTTTGCAAATCCCATTGGGGCATCTCATAATGGGCTAGCCAGTTGCAATTTAATGGCAAAAGTTCAACTCTATCCAGACCTATATCTCTATAAATAGCCACGTTTAGAGCAAACTGGTCTGTCCACAAATCAAGGCACCTAGAAATAGCTTGACCTAATCTTTTGCCCCATATTGACCAATGAATAGACTGTCTGGCACCAGAAAACACACCAGCATTTAGCAGAGGCTCTATATCTAAACGATCAAATTCCGTGTGGTAGAAGTAAAGGTGGTAGTGCCAAGATATCCAAGTTTGCATCCAGGGTCTATTCTTATGTTTAGCTACTAACTCTGGAACTATTGAGAAGCTCTTTCTTTTTGCTCCTAAGACAAGAAGATCAATCGCAGACCAGTCTTGCACCCAAGCATCTGCATCAATCCAAATGTAAACTTCATAACCTGGGAAATATTCAGGCAAAAAAGGTCTAGAGACCAGCGCTTTGAGGTACCTAGGTTGTTTATCGACATCAGGAACGTTGTAATTCCAATCTGGCTCTACGATATAGTCAACGTACTGACCTATCCATTGCAACTGCTCTGGCGTACACCCTACATCAAAAAATCCAATATCTACAG
This sequence comes from Synechococcus sp. O70.2, assembly GCF_047462135.1. Taxonomy (NCBI): domain Bacteria; kingdom Bacillati; phylum Cyanobacteriota; class Cyanophyceae; order Synechococcales; family Synechococcaceae; genus Synechococcus; species Synechococcus sp. O70.2. The sequence continues at coordinate 77,234 of NZ_JANSIS010000001.1, read as the reverse complement.
AGTCGCCCTGTGGCTTTTCTCGAATAGAGAGAATAGTCCCCTGAACCAATTCAAAAAACTTGCTGTCAGCAGCCGTAACGATAATGGTTGAGTTCATAACCTTAAGTCTCCTCTCCAAGGCTTGAATTGTTGTCGACAAAGCAAGCCCTGCTTAGATAGCAAAGGACTCCTCTTTGGCCTGCTACAACTTCTCCCTGCCAGAGGAGATGGGTAGGGTCCAACATCTGATCAATCTGTTTGCGGTCTTGTTCTGAGCAAAACTCCACATAGATGACCTTGATATCTTCAAGCTGCTCTTGCAAGCTGGTCAACACCTCCACCTCATCCCCACCCGTAGCTACCCTGAGCACATCGATGGACTCCAAACCCAACTCCTTGAGGGCTGCCCTGGCTTCCCGGAAAGGGAGCAGCTGCTCCACTCCCCACTCGGCCTGAGGATCCTCCGGCCAGAGCTGACAAGTTCTGCAGCTATTCTGCCCCGCTAGCCCCACCGGATGCACAAAGCAGTTGCCCAAGCTGAGAATATTCTGCCGCAGCAGGTGTAGAGCTAGGGGATCCACCTCGAAACAGTGAATAGCCGCCTCAGGGTGAAGAGTTCTGAAACAAGCGCTGGCCACGCCCACCCCCGCTCTCACATCCACGACAACCCTGACATCAGAAAGAACAGAAACAGCAGACTGATAGACTCGACTAAGTCTGGCCACCGTTCCTTCGTACTCGACGCCTTCGTACCCCCACAGCCAAGCTGACGGAACGGAGCTGCGGCCTTGGACTAAGTCAATGAGAAAAGTTTCTGTTATGTTTCCCGCATTGGCAAAGAGGAGCTGGGTGTCTTCTCCCAGGATGAAAGCAAAGCTGGTTCTCAAAGGCCGCCCCAGCCGCTGCAAGTCCTCAGCTGTGCACACCACCGCATCAAAACTAGGCCAACTGGCTGGCTCCCCCCTCACCTCGTGAATTCGCTCGGGCACTCCCTTCTGCTGCAGCAGACCACAGGGATCCCCAAACCCCTCTTCCACATACAGCTCCAGCCGCGGCAGGTCCAGCAAGTCCGCGGCTATCACCCCAGGACAACCTCGGCCAACAAATACCCTCAGTCGCTCCTGCACGCGATGCAGCTCTTGAATGGGCTCGTAGATTCCTAGTCGTGTGTCTATCCAGGCAGAGCTGGCCGTGCTGACAAAGTAGCGCACATCAGAGCGGGGCGAGTAACGAAAGGGCTCCGGCAGCTCTCCCCCAAACACCCAGTCCAGCAGGTTCTGAATGCGGTGGCGGGGATGCCACTTTTCATCAAAGGTGTGGTAAGCGCGGCGGGCAATTTGAATGGCTTCTTGGGGATGGTCTAGGTAGTAGCGAACTTTTTCCAGGAGTTCAGCTTCGGAGTTGTAGGTGTCGCAGTAGGTGCCGGGCGCCAAAAGTTCGTCCAATCCTGAGGCGAAGGAGAGCTGGTCAGTAAGCAGAAAGCCCCCTGCAGAAATCACTTCCAGGTTCCTTAAGTTCAGATCCCCATTTTGGCTGCAGTTAAAGGAAATCAGAGAATGGGCAAACCATTTGGCTGCCTCTTGGCGATTGGCTGTTTTGATGAGGATGGGCAAATCTGCATTCTTTATGGCTTGAACCAGCTGGGAGCGCCTAGGATGGCGGGATCCTTTCTGTCCAATGAAGACAACTTGATTTTCTCGAGTTTCCACCCACTCGTGGCTGACAGTGTGCAAGGAGATGAGAGGCAACCAGGCCAGGTTTTCCACACCCGCTGCAGCAAACCAGTGCAAATGCTGGCGGTTGTAGGCAGTAGCTACATAGTCGAAGCCTTCGGTGATCCAGTAGGTCAACAGATGGTTGATGGGGAATTTCCAGTGGTGGGTGTCTCCAGCCAGTAAAACAGTTGGACAGCCAAACTTTTTGGTATTAAGAGGATTGCTGGAGTCGAAGCTCGAAGTCCAAACAACAACTAGGTCAAACCCCTTGTCTGGAATCTGCTTAGATTGCTGCACAAAGTCAAACAGGTCATAATCTTCCCCTGGACACTCCACTAGGCTTTCGAGGGGATCGACGAAGCCCAGCCCAAAGCCTTTTGCTCTAGGGCAAAGAGTAACTTGTCGCTGGGAGAGCAAGGGGGGGCGGATGTAGTCTGGTGGAGCTGGCCAGCTGAGAAGAATACGTGGGGCTGCAGCTTTGATATCCTCAATCTCCCAACCTCCCACTTGGGCATTCAGCCCTGCCAGCTTCTATGGAAGCTTATCAGCTCTAGGCTATAAAGCCAACTTCACGCCCTGGGGCTCTGGCAAAACCCTCGTCCAGCTTTCCTTTGCTGGACTCTAGGCAGAGCTTAGCCCCCAATCGCCTCAGCTTGGTTCTAGAAGCTAGGTCAACTGGTGAGGGATCCCTTTACTCTAGAAGGCAACAAGCCAAGCATAGGTTAGTCATGAGCAACCCTGCAGTTGACCTGCCCAATCATCCAGTTTATCTACCCGAGTTGCCCCCCACCCAAGACGAGCTTCCCTACGACGACGGCGAGCCCATGGAAAGCTGGCGGCACAAGTGCCAGACGGATTTGCTCATCTCCGTTACCCAAACCTGGCTGCAGCCGCGTTCTGATGGTTTTGTTGGCGGCAACATGTTTCTTTACTACAGCTTGGAGCAAGCCCGCAGCCGCAGTTTCAGAGGGCCCGATTATTTCGTGGTGCTGGGAGTACCCAAGGGCGAGCGCAAAAGCTGGGTGATTTGGGAGCAAGGGAAGGGCCCAGACGTGGTGATTGAGCTTCTTTCCCCCAGCACTGCCCACGATGACAAAACCAGCAAAAAGCAGCTTTACGAACAGATTATCCGAGTGCCGGAGTACTTTTGGTTTGATCCCTTCGAGCCAGAGGATTGGGCTGGCTTTCGGCTGATAGGCAGCCACTATGTGCCAATTGAGCCGGATACGGAGGGGCGCTTGAAGAGCGAGGTTTTGGGGCTGTACTTGGTGAAATGGCAGGGCAGCTTCCGAGACATTCAGACCAAGTGGATTCGATGGGCTACAGAAGCAGGAGAGTTGGTGCCCACTGAGGCTGAGCAAGAACACCAAGGGGCTGAGCTGGCTGAACGGCGAGCGGATCTCCTGGCCCAGCAGCTGCGGGAACTGGGCGTGGATCCGGGTACACTAGACTAGAGGAAGGGTCTAAGGACTAAGGATTCCCTCACCATGTTCTGCCAAGACCTCGCGCAGGATCTTGTCTCAGAACTGGAGCAAGCCCGAAGCCTCACCCAGCTATTGGATTGGGCCTTAGCTCGTCTTCCTGCTCAACAAATCTTCTGTCAGATTGGCTGGGAAGAGTCCGCAGCTATTTTGCAGGTAATGCTTCGCTATACTGAAAAACTAGCAGTAATCCTGTGGGATCCTCTGCAGAACTCATTCCAAAAGCTGACCAGCACAGAAGATATCCAAACCCAAATTTCTCAGTTGGGATTAGAAGAACGGGTTCTACTCCTAGAAGGCCCCATCCCTGCCCTTTTGGCAGATCTCGGTCAATGTTTCCCAGAGACCCAGATTGGCGTTTGTTTCTGGACTGAACTCACGGACTACCGTACCTGTCTGCTTCAGTCTTTGCTACTGCGGGATTACTTGGCCGACTCAGCCCTGTACTTGGTCAACCATTGCCACTACGGAGCCATAGCCCAAGCCAGCCTAGATTTGATGGGGGTGGATCCCAGCTTTCACCTGCAAAAGATTTTTCACAATCTGGGTCAAGGTATCTATCTCCTAAGCTGGGATCCCCAGCGCAAAGGCTTAAGCGAACGAGACCTGGCTTACATCCAAGCAACTGCCCCTGGATTATTGCTATCTACCAGTCCACTGTTCCTCACCTTTGCTCAGCCGGATCCACCGGAGCCAGCGCGGTTTTATCCCTGCAGGTACGTTAAGCTAGATAACTTCCTACCTGCTGAAGTCAACCAAGCAATTCTAGAGCATGCCATCGCTCACCAAGATAAGTTTATCCCCTCCAGAAGCTATAGCCAAAACAACACCGAAGCTGAGTCACTGAAGTTTCGGCGATCCTTACGTCTGGATTATGCTTATTTTCAAGAGTATGGATCCCTGCTGAGAGAAAAAATTGCGGCAGTGGCTCCCGATATCTTTGTTAAGCTTGGTATTGAAGATTGTGATACTCAAATCTTTGAAATGGAGATGGTTGCTAGCCATGATGGTTGCTACTTTACCATGCATGCTGATAACTCCTACCCGCAAACCGCTTTTCGACAAGTGAGTTGTGTATATTACTTTCACAGAGAACCAAAGCCCTACCGAGGAGGTGAGCTGCGTATCTATGACACGCAGAGGCAGAAGCCACACCCACCAATCCTGTACGGAACCTATGACGAGGTGATCCCGACCAACAACAGCATCGTCTTTTTCTCCAGCAGCTGTCTGCATGAGATCCTGCCAGTGTTCAGCCCTAGCCAAGCCTTTGCCGATAGCCGCTTCACTATCAACACATGGCTAGGATCCGAGCAATACACCTAAAGGCTTGCAGCTCCACTATGGCCAGAGTTTGTATTGTAACCACTGTTCGAGATCCAGGCCTATGCCTAGAGTCATTTATTCGCTATCACCTTGCTATTGGGATCGACCATATTTACGTCTTCTTTGACGATCCAGAGGATCCCGCTGTACAGATAGCGCTTAAGTTTTCCAATGTAACAGCTATTCCCAACGACGAAGCTCTACAAGTTCAACAAGCGTTATGGAATGTTCTCTATCCCACATGTGAGCCCCACATCGGCTATGAAGTTATGGCTCGCCAGATCCTTAACGTAGAAACTGCTATACAGCTTGCTCTAGAGCAGGAAATGGACTGGATTCTTCATATTGATGGAGATGAGCTTTTTTATCCTGGCCAGATGTCAGCTTCAGATTATTTTGATCAATTAAGCAGTAACATATCCCAAGTTAGGTTTCTAAACTACGAGGCAGCTCCCGAAGTATTTGACATCGGCGATTACTTTCACGAGGTCACGTTATTTAAGAAGAATCCTGCTACCTTGAATCCTGAATTCTACACTCAGTTTCGAAGTATCTCTGGTAAGAGCCAATACTTTCTAGCTTACCAAAATGGAAAATCGGCAGCTCGGCTCCATCCTGATCTTTTGCCCAATGGCGTACACGGCTTTGATGTTCCTGAAAATTATACCTTGGTAACATCTTTACCCTGCGTTTTGCACTACTTGAACTGCGGATTTCAGAACTACTACAAGAAATACGCCCAACTAGGAAACTTTCCTGATTACTGGTGGGGCTCAAAATCTACACCTATCTGCTTCCCTTTTCACTTGGCCTCACGGGATGCCTACTGCTCAGGAGATATGGCTTCCATGGCAGCCCTCTATCAAGAGTTCGTACTTTATGACAATCCTGCAATCAACCAGAACCTCATCGAAAAGGGTATTCTTACTCGCATCTCCTACCCATCACAGTTACTGTCCTCGCTCTAGTTCACTGGTTTAGCCTAGAGCCCTTGCCTACTCTTGAGGGAGACTGGAGCAACTGAAATAAAAAAGCTCCCCACAGGGAGCCACGGGGTACATAAAGTAGAGATAAAAACTAGTCAAAGACGTTGCAGCTCTTACCAACAAAGGTAGACACAGTAGCCACAGCTGTCTCCTGCGCCCCCAGCCCAATGGTGCATTGAATTTTGCTGCCAGAAGCGGTGATGTATGGAGCACCCTTGGATGTTGTGTCCCAGCGTATTCCCTGAGGCGAAACAGAAGAAATATTGGTGGCCACTGGTAGCGTGTAGTTGGGAGCGCTCCACGGGTCATTCATGTATTTATCCCCCTTGGCACCGCAGTAGGTTGTGGGGCAGCCGTACTTAATCGTAGTGTAGTCACTAGGATACTGGGAGAAGTCCAGCCGATAGACTTCAGAAGCACGACCTACCGCAGTAAGAGCTGCCTGGGCTTCAGCCGTGCGGGAGCGGCGCACTTGGTTTAAGAACTGCGGGATCGCCACCGCCGACAAAATGCCGACGATCACAATTACCACCAGCAGTTCGATCAGGGTGAAGCCCTCGGCTTTGGAGAGAATTTGCTGAGCCAGCTTGGCCCGGAACAGAGACTGACGAGACTTCGCACTCATGGTACTCGATCCTTTGACAACCTAGAGAGTTAACCGTGCAGGTTACCTGCCGCTATTAACTTACCCCGCTGGCGGGCAGTTCATAACAGTCCCCTCCCACGGAGTGCAATTGCGGATCTCTGCTAGGGGCAGCCCAAAAACCGGTGGTCTAGCTGAGCTGGCTGCAGAGGGGCAAACTAGGACTAGTGATCTCCTTCCCACCCATGAACCCTACACTGCAAGCCCAGATCCTGGAAGCTAGGCAACTGCTTCAGCAGGCTCCCAATGCCTTTGCAGAGTGGCTGGTGGCTTTCTACCGAGAGCAAGACGCAAAGGGTTGGCGGGAGTTTTTGCGGGGCTTCTGTGACCTCCCCTCATCTTCATTGGCTGATGAGTCGGCTTCTCCCTCTGAGCCAGAGGCAATCACCCTATCGGCGCTGGAGCAGGCCTTGGTTGCCAACCGGCTGAACCTTGCCTACCAGCTCTACACACCTTTGGTAGAAGCAGGAATCCTGCCGGCGGAGAAGGTGGTAGAGGTGTTGCTATCCTTGGCAGAAAGCCTGGAAAAAAGCTCCACTGAAGATTCGCAGCAACAACGTTTCCAGGTTTGCCTGAAGCTGCGCGAGCTGGCTTTTGAGCTGGATCCATTCCGGCGGGATAACACCCAGGTTTTGCTGATGCGGGCTCTGCAAGCTCAAGACGAGCTGGCCGTGGGCTTTTACGGGCAGGCTTTGGCGGAGCAATTGGCCAGTTTGGGAGAGGAGCAGACCCTAGACATTACCCAGGAGCCCCTCCTGACTCAACTTCTCACTCGGCTATGGGATGACGGCTACCTGGATTTGTTTTTTGAGGTGGCCGCAGCTTTACAAGCTCGTCTTTTGGAGGACCAGAAATCCGGCTTTGCTGCTCTCCTAGCTCAGCTAGCTCAGGCAGCAGATCCCAAGCAAGCCGAACGCTATCAAGGTTTGTGGACAATAGAGGATCTGATCGGCGACTTCTTTCAAAAAGCAGCTCGTGCCCTCTTCCAGCACTCCACCAGCGATGGCTATTCGATTCTGGGAGAAGCTCTCATCACGGCGGCCGAGAGCTCACAGGTGCAAGAGAACTTTACTCTTCGCCTATCTCTTCTGTCAGAATCCATGGAGAAATTGATCCATGCTGCACAGCTGGAACGGGTAAACTTTGTTATCCAGAAAATTATAGACTTAATTTTATCGAGGGAAGCCGACTTAGGATCACTAAGAATTAACGATGAAAATCTACTCGAGAGTCTAACGATTGCTAAAGTCATTCTGTTTCGAGTTTGCTTTTGTTGGAGTTATCTAAATGACGATCGCTCTCTGATTCGTCATTACCAACAAATTGGTGGTAGAATCTTTAACGACTGCCTAAGCTTAATGGCTTCTCAGCGAGACTTTCTTTGGTCGGAATATTGGCAGAAGAATCAGCGAGACTACTGCGGATCTGGCAGAACTAAGCGAAAGCTGAGGGTAGGCTTTCTGGGTAACTGCTTTCAGCGACATTCGGTTGGCTTTCTCAGTGAGGCTACTCTCAGGAACCTATCTCGCAATCTTCTGGACGTTGTCTACTACTACTACCAGGGGTGGAAAAATGAAGATATGGCCAGTCATGACAACATGTACCAAAAATTTCGCTCTCACGAAAATCTCTATTTTCGCTTTTTTCCAGGAGAAACCAAGCCGCCTCAAGTAGCTGCCCAAGCTCGTGAGGATCGCATTGACATCATGGTTTTTATGGATTCCATTACCAGCTACGACGCCAATATCGTAGCGGCCTTGCGGGCAGCTCCTATCCAAATTGGCTGGCTTGGCGGAGATGCTGTCGGTTTGCCGGAATTTGACTACTTCTTTGCCGATCCCTATATCCTTCCTGAGGAGGCCCAAGCTGACTACCATGAAAGAATTATTCGCTTGCCCAGCTACTGTGCTGTTGATCATCTGGACGTCTTTGCTGCCAACGAGGTAGACTTTAAGGCTAGTCTGAGAATAGAGTCGAAAAATGTTGTTTTCCTAACCGCAGCTAGTGCTTACAAACGTACTCCCAAATGTATCGACGCTCACCTGCAAATCTTAAAGGCCGTTCCCAACGGAGTTTTGATTGTCAAAGGATCAGGAGAAATTGCTACGGTTATTAGACGCTACCAGGAAAGAGCCAAAGAGCTGGGCGTTCTCGATCGCGTCCGATTTCTTGCTCAAGCCAGCAGTGTGGAAGAGCATCGTGGCCAACTAGCCTTAGTGGATCTCGTTCTGGATACCTTCCCCTACACAGGTGCAACCCACACCATGGAAGCTCTCTATATGGGCGTGCCAGTCCTTACCCTAGTGGGCAGGCATTACTATGGCCGAATGAGTTACAGCCTGCTGAAAAATGTTGGCCTCGAGGATTGCATCACCTGGTCGGTGGAGGAGTTTATTGAGCGTGGGATCCAGCTAGGCAATAATCCAGAACGCTTGGCTAAAGCTAAGCAAACTATTCGAGATTCATATCACAGGTCAATAGTATGGGATCCAAAGCGGTTGGCTAAAGCCATGGAGAGAGTTTTCTTCGAGCTAGCTTATGAGCATCAACTTATTCAATCTATTCCTCCTCTAGAAGATTGCCAAGCTGAGCCCAAGCCCGCTGAGTCTATTCGTCTTCATATTGGAGGTAAGCAGCCTCATCCAGACTGGAAGATTCTAGATAGTCAGGTAGGAGACCATGTGGATTATGTTGGAAGCGCCATTGATCTTAGTCAATTTGAAGATAACTCTATAGAAGCCATCTACGCTCCCTATATTCTGCAGCGCTTTAACTACACACGTGAACTACCTACTGCTCTCAAAGAGTGGCACCGGGTTTTGCGCTTTGGGGGCCAGTTGATGATCAGTGTCCCAGATATGCCTACTCTCTGCCTTCTTTATCTGAAGGATGAAGTTTCTTTAGAGCAGAGGTTTCGCATTATGCGTATGATGTTTGGTGACCAAGTAGATGAGCAAAACTACCATAAAGTTGGCTTCTCGTGGGAATACTTATTTGCTTTACTTGCTCAGGTAGGTTTCAGGGTTATTCGAAAGGTGGACAGATTTGGGCTGTTCAATGATTGCAGCGATATGGTCTTTCTCGGGGAACCAGTTAGCCTAAATGTAGTTGCAACTAAGTAGGGGTGCAACTTCAGCAACCGGAATACGGTGTATTGAGCTGCTTGTCGATCTAAAAGCTTACTCAGGAGTTAGATTTGCAGTTTAACCCAAAGAGCGCAGGGACTCCATTAGCTGCTTGGGTGTCATCTGCTCGTAGGGTTCGAAGGGCTGGTGAATCCAAGGGTTATCGGGCAAATAGTCCACATAGTAATCCGGTTGATAGATGGAGGCTGCTTTGTACCAGAGTACACCGGTGCGGATTTCCTCGATGTAAAAGCCGTAGTGGTGCTTGAGCCAGTGGACAGAGCGCTTCAGGGTCATGCCGGAATCGACTAAGTCGTCCACCAACAACACGTGGCTGCCCAGGTTGGCGGTGGTCATGGCCAAATCCCGCGAGAAAATTAGCTGCCCTCGCTGGCGATTGCCAGGGCCGGAGTAGGAGGAAGCAGCAAGAATTGCTAGAGGGAGATCGAATAGGCGGGCCAGAGTGTCGCCAATGCGCAGCCCGCCCTTGGCGATGCAGACAATTTGGTTAAACTCCCAGCCGCTTTCGTAAATCTTGACGGCCAGCTCTTCGATTTTGCGGTGGTAGTCGGCCCAGGTGATGGAAATCTCGTGCAAGGGATCCCTCTCCAGCTCTAACTATCTATATCGCATCTAGCCAGCCTGGAGATGGCAATCTAAGACTTTAGTTCAGAGGGATCACCTTTACCCAGTGGGAATAGGCGGGATCCCGGTTTTCCATGATGGCTGTGAGCTTCTGCCGCAGTTGCTCGGTAATGGGGCGGGACGACGGCAGGACGTACTGCTCGATCTGGCGGATGGGTGTGATCTTGGCGGCGGTGCCAGTGAGGAAGGCCTCGTCAGCGATGAACAGCTCTGACTTATCGACAGGGCGTTCTTGGGTGGGGATCCCTAGGTCGCGGGCCAAGGTGAGGACGCTGTCGCGGGTGATCCCTTCTAGGATGTCCTGGTCGAAGCTGGGGGTAATCAGCACGCCGTTGCGCACGATGAAGATGTTCATGCCCGAGGCTTCGCTCACTTTGCCCTGGGAGCTGATTAAGATAGCTTCGTCGAAGCCAGACTGTACTGCCTCGGTCTTGGCCAGGGAGGAGGTAATGTAGGCGCCAGTGATCTTGCCCCGCAGCGGTAGGCTGCGATCCTCCTGGCGGGCCCATGAGCTGATGCGGCAACTTACCCCTTCCGGCGAGAGGTAGTCTCCCAATTCCAACCCGTACACGAAGAAGTCTTTCTCGATGTTGTGCAGCCGCGGTGAGATGCCCAGGTCGGAGGTATACACCAAGGGGCGGATGTAGAAAGAGGTGGAAGGGCGGTTTTTCCGGATCAGCTCCACAATGACCTGCTCGATCTTCTCCGCAGGCAAATCGAAGCAGAGTAGGCGAGCACTCTGGCTTAGCCGTCGGCAGTGGCGATCCAGGCGAAACACCAGCACTTGATCCGGATTTTGCGGATCGGGGATCCCGCGCAGGCCGCCAAACGCTGCCGTCCCGTAGTGCAGAGCATGGGTGGCAATGGAGATCTTCGCCTCGGCAAAGGGAACGATCTGGCCCTGAAAGTAGGCGTAGGGCAGAAAATCGGGCATGGTCGGCACCTACTGCAGCAGGAAAAGGGGTAGGAATATTATCGCCGATTGACGCAGCAGCGGGAGTCCGCCGTTCTCTAGCCCACCTGACGGGCGCCAGAGAATCAAGGGCCGGAGGCGCTCTAAGCTAGAATGCTGTCTATCCGTCTTGCTGCTCCCCTAATGGACGACCCTCCTTTAGGCTCGGCACCTAGCTCTAAGCTTGCGTGGGGAGAGGCGTCTCTCAGTCTCCTCTGGATTATTGCCCTTCTCCTCATCAACGCTTTCTTTGTGGCGGTGGAGTTTTCCTTGGTGTCGGCGCGGCGCTCCCGCATGGTGCAGTTGGCCGGTGAGGGGAACCGCCAGGCGGCAATGGTCCAAAAAGCCCAGGAGCAGTTGGAGTATGCCCTCTCCACCGCCCAATTGGGCATCACCCTAGCCAGCGTCCTGTTGGGCTGGATCGGGGCTACCCAAGTGGCGCCGACGCTGTTCTTGGCTCTGAGGCAACTGCCCTGGTTGCAGGGTATGGATCCCGCTCTTGTGCAAGGTGGGTCGGGGGTAGCGGTATTTTCGCTTCTCACCTATTTGCAGATCGTGTTGGGGGAGCTGATCCCCAAGACTCTGGCCATTCTCTACTCGGAGCCAATTGCCCTAAAGCTGGCCTGGCTCAACCGACTGGTAAGCCGCTTTTTACATCCTTTTGTGGAGCTCCTGCGGTTTTCCTCCCGCTGCGTGCTGCGCCTTTTGGGCGTCCGCGTTCCGGAGGCTACTTCTTTTTACAGCACGATGACGGTGGAGGAGCTACAACTGCTGATTGCCTCGTCGGTGGAGTCGGGCAACATCGAGGCGGAGGAGCGGGAGCTGTTGAGCAACATCTTTGAGTTTGGCGAGAAAGTGGCCAGCGAGGCGATGATCCCGCGCACCAGCATCGACGCCGTGCCCGAAACCGCCACAGTCCAGGAGGTGCTGGCGGAGGTGGCCGAATCAGGGCATTCCCGCTACCCGGTCTACGGCGAGTCTTTGGACGACATCCGGGGGCTGATTCACGTCAAGGAGCTCATTGGCGAGCTGGCCAAGGGATCCTTGGATTTGCACAGCCCCATTGCTCCCTTCATTCGGGAGGTTCACTTTGAGCCGGAAAACAAGCTGATCGCAGAGCTCTTGCCGGAGATGCAACGGCACCACTGGCCGATGGTGGTGCTAGTGGATGAGTTTGGCGGCACAGCGGGCCTGATTACCATTCAGGACTTGGTGGAGGAGATCGTCGGCAAGCTCTCCGATGGGCCGGATCCCAAAAGGAAGGAGCCGGACATCGAGGAGCTGGACGAAAACACTCTCCTTATCCAGGCCCAGTTGGACATCGAAGAGGTCAACGAGCGCTGCCACCTTAACCTCCCCTTGCATGAGGATTACCAAACGCTGGGAGGCTTTTTGATTTACCAGATGCAGAAGATCCCGCGCGTAGGGGAAAGGTTTACCTACCAAGGCCTCGAGTTCCAGGTGGTGCGCATGGAGGGGCCGCGGGTGGATCGGGTGAAGGTTGTCCGCCATCGCCGCAACTCTCCCAGCCCCCTGCCAGCACTCCCCCCTGCCCAGACGGCGAAGCCTGGCAGTTGAGGAGCTAGGTTTTGACGACTTTGAGGGTCTGCAGCCGCACGTCTTCGGGGCCGTTGATGAAGCCGCCCGCCTCGTGCACCAGCAGCAGATAGTCCACTGCCTCTTGGGTTACCTCTTCGCCAGGCACCAAAATGGGGATTCCAGGCGGGTAGGGGGAAATGATTTCGGCACAGATGCGGCCCACAGCTTCTTGAAAAGGGATCCGCTCGATGGGGGCAAAAAAGGCCTGCCGCGGCGAGAGCCGTTGGGGCGGGAGGGGGGGGCGTTTCAATTCGGCCAGGCGCCGCAGTTTCTCGGCCATTGCCAGGGAAGGCGGGGATCCCTGGGCATACTTCGACAAAGCCGCAAAGCTCTCCACCAGCCGGTCGATATCCCGCTGGGTGTTGCCGAGGCTAACAATAAAGACCACGTTGTGCAGGGTGGACATCTCCGGCTGCACGTGGAAGTGCTCGTTGACCCAGTCGTGGGCGTCGAAGCCAAAGAGGCCCAGCCCCGACACCGTCACGGTCAAGCGGGTGCGATCCAAATCGAAAAAGCCGGGAGTGGAGCCAATGCGTTCCGGGCCAAAACAGAAGATCCCGGAAATACGGTTGAGGCGGGCGCGGGCCTGATCCGCCAAAGCCAGGGCTTGGCCCAGGAGAACTTCCCCTTCCAGGGCCATCTGCCGCCGCGCCACGTCCAGCGACATCATGAGCACGTAGTTAGGGCTGGTGGACTGCAGCAGTTGCAGGATGTTGCGGACTCGGTTGGGATCGACTCGGGATCCCTTGAGGTGCAGCATCGACGCCTGGGTCATGCCGGAGATGACTTTATGGGTGGACTGCACCACCAGGTCAGCCCCGGCTTCCAAGGCGGAGAGGGGCAGTTCTGGGTGAAAGCCAAAGTGGGGCCCGTGGGCTTCGTCCACTAGCAGAGGCAGGTTGTGGGCATGGGCAATGGCTGCCAGCGCTTCTAAGTCGCAGCAAACCCCGTAGTAGGTGGGGCTGACCACCAACACGCCCTTGGCGTCGGGGTGCTGGGCCAGCGCTTGCTCCAGGCTGGCAGGGGTGATGCCGTGGGCAATGCTCAGCTCCAAGTCAAAATCTGGCTCAATGTAGACGGGCACGGCCCCAGAGAGGATCACGCCGGCGATGGCCGACTTGTGACAGTTGCGCGGTAGTAGGATCTTGTCCCCTGGGTCGCACACCGCCATCACCAGGGTTTCTACGCCACAGGTGGAACCGTTGACCAAAAACCAACTGCGATCGGCGCCGTAGGCCGCTGCAGCCAGCTCCTGGGCCTCTCGGATCACGCCATCGGGATCGTGGAGGTTGTCCACCTCCGGCAGCTCCGTCAGATCCGCCCGGAAGACGTTCTCTCCCAGAAAGGCTCGCAGATCGGCAGCGATCCCACGTCCCTGTTTGTGGCCTGGCGTGTGAAAAGGAGCCTTATCCAAGCTGCAATAGTGGCGGATGGCCTCAAATAGAGGTGCTCGCTCCTGGGCTTTGCGATCCAGCGAGCGCAAGCAACGAGAGGTTTTGGACAGATTGGACAGAACCACAGACCACTCCTCAACACACCAGGTGGGCATTTTGTGATTATCCATCCCAATGGAGGCTAAGTCCACCGCTGGCGCTTTTCCTGCTAGCCTGGGTTTTCAGGTGGCCTTTCTTCCTCTCCTGTATGTTTGAAAAACTGCCCTTCCCCCTGAGCACTCTCGTGTTGCTGGCCGGGGCTGCCGCCACGGCTTGGGGCTTTGCCCACTACAACGATCCCACCCTCAATCTCATCGGCCTGTTTGCCGGGATCCCCTTGCTGTTGGGAGGGATAACCATGAAGGTAGTGGAACTCAAGCCGGTACCTGCCCTGGCCGCCCCTTCTCTCGAGGTGATCCAAGCCCGCGCCCAGCAGGCCACGGAAGTTCAAAAGCAAGTCCGCGCCGATATCACCAAATATAGCTACGGGGCTAATGCCCACCTAGAAGATGCCCTGGAGCTTCTGGGTCTGCGCGGCCCCCTAGAAGCAGATCTGCCCAAGGTGAGAGGGTACAGAGAAGAGCTGCGAGATGGCCGGTATACCTTGGTGCTTCTGTTCGATTCTCCCAAGGTTCCCTTCCAACAATGGCAGGAAAGCTACCAGAAAAAAATGCAAGGCTTCTTTGGCCGAGATGTGGAGGTGCAACTGGGGCAGCCCCAAGAAAATCAGGTGGAATTGGCGCTTGTTGCCCGAGGTGGATCCCAGGCCACTTGAAGAAGCCATTAGCTGCTGAATGCAACTCAACGGATCCCGAAGCTAATGCAGCCAGTAACTCAGGACTGTCGAGAGTTAACTCATGAGGGGTGTGGGGAGCTATTGGTCCTGCGCTGTGCCTGTAGTATCAGTGTTGGGAGGATGTCACGAAACTTGGCAGTTCGGCATAACCCTATTTTGCGGATTGGGAATTTTACGGATTGGGAGGAAGACCAAAAGCAACATTATCATCCATAATGTAGGGCGTTAGCATGAAGACCACCTCATTGCGCTCGTTATTCACACTCTGAGAGCGGAACAAAGCACCCAAAAGAGGCAAGTCGCCTAGGAAAGGCACTTTTTGAACCTCAACGGTGTCCCTGTCTTGAATGAGGCCAGCAATAATAAAGGTTTGCCCATCTCTTAACCTGAGTTGAGATGCTTCCAGCCGCCTTCTGTCGATGTTAAAAAGTTGAATGCCTGCGAAGTCTCCACCTTCCAATACTTGAATGGGTACAGGAATAGAAATTTCCGGCTGAATGGTCAGGGTGACAAACCCATTATCATCTATCCTAACTTCTGAGACGTTAAGGATAACCCCGGCATCCTCCCGCTGTAAACGCTGAGTAACAACTGGAGGCTGGTTTTCTCCCTGGGGTATGGTGATGGTTTCAACGTTAACAGGCACGCTGGTTGCAATGCTAATTCTGCCGGATCCGCCTTCTGCCACCACAATTTTGGGGTCAGTTAGAATTTTTCCAGTTCCGTTTCGTAATGCAGACTCTACCCTCAGGGCTAGAGACCGCTGCAGCCGGTTAAGGGTGTTAAATATCCCGGTAATCGATCCCGATGGGCCTACAGGCCCAATAGAGCTTACCGAGGATCCTTCAGGTTGGTTGAGTGGTTGACCGCCAAAGTTGGCCTCCCCCAGAGTTCCAACAGCAAAGTTTCCGGAAGCCCCCCCTAGGCTGATTGACAGGCTTTCGTTGTTATCTAGCCGAATATCAACGGCTCTCAAAGAAATCAAAACCTGTCGCCGACGCACATCCAACTGGGCAATCTGAGCAGCTATGATATCCTGCTGCTGTGGCGTGCCAACCACAGTAATAGAGTTGGTGCGTTGGTCCTCAAAAAATTGAGCACCTGGAGCAACGGCGTCTAGAACTCCTTTAAGTTGATCCACCAACTCCTTGGTAGCGACTGCCTGATTCAAGCGGTAGTTCCGCACCAGAACCCCTGCCACTCCTGGCAACGTTTTTCCAATGAATACAGTCTGACCCCGGCGCTGAGCCTGCAACTGTTTCAGCCGCAAGATATAGTTGAATGTCTCCTGCAAGGGCGAGTCTTGCACGTCCAGAGAGATGGTTAAATCGGGCGGGACATCGTTGAGCACTACATTCAGTCCTGCTCGCCGCGCCAGCAGGCTCAACACATCGCCTACGGGAGCATCCTTTAGGGTCAAGCTAATCTTGGCTGTGGATCCAAGGTCAATCGGAGGAGGATCAGGCAAGATGGTGCCGATGGCAATATCTCCAGCAGGAGGGGCCACAGCTCTCCCCTGGAAGGGGGATCCAGTGGGCAAGCTTCCTGGCGGCAATCGCGGTTGGTTAAGCTGGCCCACGGAGGGCACCTGAGAAATGACCGGCCTAGGAGAAGCTGGCTGAGGAGTAGGAGCTGTCTGAGCTGGCGGGGAAGAGGGGGAGTTTTGGGCAAGAGGCTGAGGAGTAGCAGCTGCCACGCGGGGAGAAGGAGAGTTTTGAGCAGCCGGAGAAGAGGCAGGGGTTGCCGGTGGGGCACCAGGCTGAGCTCGAGTTGGCGAGGCTGGTTGATTGGGCACTACTTCTTGGCTGGGCGCTGCAGCTACAGGAGCTGGCAGGGCAGAGGGCAAGCCCTCAAACTCGAAGACCAACTGCGTTGGGCTACGCTGGGCCAGCAAGCCTTGGGGAGCTGCCGCAACGCCGGCAATTTCTACCCGCACGCTGTCACTACCTATTTGCTTGGCTTCGATGAAGCGCACTCCCGGCAGGGGAGAATCCTGACGATAGCGGCCTTGACCTCTATCCAGTTGGGCATTGGCGATATCCCCAATCCAAGACCGGCCCTGTTGGGTAAAGAACACCTGAGGACGGGCGCCCCCCGTGGTTTGGATCTCCAGTCTCATGCGGTTGCCGTGGGGCACTAGCCGAATATCGGTGATACGGCTGAGGCTTTGCGGATGGGTGGAGGTCAATTGTTGGGCAGCAGCCTCATCAGGCCGGCTTTCTACGGCCAACAGGGGCAGAGAAAGGATCAAGCTCAATGCCCATCCCCAAGCAACTCGACGGCTCATTATCCTCACACCTCACGCCCTTGTCCAAGCGTGTTCCTGCTTGACCTTCAGCACAGGTCTAGGCCGTGCTTCCCTAATCAAAGCCGAAATTTTAGCTTTTGCCACTACCTGTAGAGGCTTTTTTCTCCAATCTTCCCTACAGTCACACTAGATAGATGTCCCTCACCTCTGGGTTGCCCCTTGCGACAGAGCCCGCTGTCAGCCACCAGAGCCTAAGCAGGGTTCAGGCTGACCTATTGACCGGGTGCTGGCTGCTCTGGTTCAGATTGAGTAGGGGCGGGCTGTTCTGGTGCAGGGGAGGGTTGTCCTTCGGGCGCAGGGGCAGTACCCAAGGGAATGTCTTTGTTGTAGTAATAGGCGGTCAAGTCGAAGGCGACGTTCAGCTCCCCCCTCCCTTGAACGGGATTGAGGGAGAGGTTGCCCACGCGGAACAGAGCCCGAAAACGCTCGATGTCTCTCATGAGGTTGATAATGTCGGCGTAGGGACCCTGCACTGTGACGCGCGTGGTCTGCACCTGGATGGCTGGAGCAATGATTGCGGGCACTTCGGGGTTGTCCGAAGAAGCCGGCGTTAAAGGAGAAGGTCTGAAACTGAGCAACTGACTGTTAGGTTGCCCCTGCACCAGGCGGTTGAGATCGATCAGGTGAGTGTCGGCATTTTCAGGAGTAGCAAACAAAGCGCTGAGCTGTTGCTGCTGCCCGCGAGCCCTCTCGATCTGGTTGGGCAGATCCTGCAGGCTGGCAATCTGGCCCTGCACCTCCTGCAACTGGCTGGTTTTTTGGGCCACCTCCCTTTCCAAGGCTTGCACTTCTTCGATCAGAGGACGGAGTTGGGTGAAGGCCAGAAAGCCCGCCATGCCCACACCCAAGATTCCAATCAGAAGTCCAATGCGAATGGGAGTTAGCTCGACACCCAGCAGTACCGGCGGCCCTGCTGGAGGTGCCATCAGTTGTTCATCGTGAAAACTTTCCAGCGAGCCAGTCATCAGTTCGCCTCCGCTTGACGCAAGGTACGGATCTTTTCAACTAGGCCTATTGCTCCCCGCTGTTCCAGCTCACGGGTAAACTCTGGGTCGGGATCCCCGATAGTCCGAACAGTAACTGTTATGCTGTAAGCAACGCTGGCTTCAGTTTCAGGTGTGCCCTCCGCTCGAGAGGCGCTGTTGAGAACGGCGCTGGTTACGAAGTTGGAATCCAGCAAGGTGAGCAAAAAGTCGTTCACCAAGGGAAAATCCAGCGCCTCTCCTTGTATGTTTACGGTGTCCCCAGAAGCGCTGATGTTGGTTATCCACACCCCTTGGCCAGGGATCCGGCGCCGCACTTCCTCCAAAATGGCTGACCAGGGCTGGATGGATCCCAGGAAAGAGCGGAAGCCCTCCGTCTGGGTGCGAATGGTTTGTAATTCTTGGCTGAGGCCCTGGAGTCGGGTTAACTCGGCATTGGCTGTGCTGAGTTCCCCTTCGAGGCGGGTTCGCTCTGCCCTTAGGGCATCTCTTTGGCGCAAGAAGTGGGCCTGGAAGTACAAAAAACCCCCCATGGCCACGGCAGCCGCAGCAAACCCCAGGCCAAGGGCCAGGGCCCAGCTCCCCGCTCCTGCGGCAGTGGGTGGGGCAGCTATTGCCTCTGCCCCTGTCTGGACGGAGGCGGGAACTTCCGGTCTTTCTTTAAGAAAGTTGATCTCTGGGGTGTACATCTGTCGCCTCGCTTAGGTATTGCAGGTCATCCCTTGCCGGCTTCCCGCATGGCCAGACCCAAAGCTACTCCCATCGCCGGGCGCTCCTCTAGAGGCACCTCGATGGAATCCGGCACAAGGATGTTGCCAAAAGGATCCGCCAGCTCTACAGCCATGCCCAACGACTGAGATAGGAAAGCATCCACCTGGCCGATAGTGGCCCCGGAGCCGGCCAGAAAGACCTTCACCACGGGGAAGTTGCTTTCCGTGCTCGTGAAGAAGTCAATGGAGCGCTTCAGCTCATCGGCCAAGTCGGTAACAACACGCGCCACTGCGGCCACGCCTGGGTTGCTGGAAACCGCCTGCCCACCGCCAAGCAAAACCTCGTTGGGGTTGAGCAGGGGTAACCTCAGAGTTCGCAACAGCTCGCCAGTGCGACTGAAGGGCAAACTGAGAGACTGGGTCAGCACCTGCCGCATGTGGACAGTGCCGATGTTAACCGTGCGGGTAAATTGGGGGATGCCGTTGACCAAGATGCTGATCTCGCTGCTGTCGTAGCCGATGGAGCTGAGCAACACTGCCTCTTGAGGGCTGTACTGGAGGAGCTGGTCGCGGATGGTGCGAATGAGGGAGAAGCTGGCCAGCTCCACACAGCGCGCTTTCAAGTTGGCTGCTTGCAGCACCGCCAGGTAGTTGTCCACCACCTCCTTGGGGATTGCCACCAGCAGCACCTCGATGCGCTCAATGCCATCCTGGGAAAGGTCAAGGCCCAGGGGTTGGTAGTCCACATCCGCCTGATCCCGCGGGTAGGGGATGTAGAGTTCCGCCTCCTGCTCCAAAACCACCCGCCGCAGTTCATCGGCAGGCAGATCAGCCGGTAGGCGAAGGAGGCGAACAATGGCCTCCCGCGCCGGCACCGCGGTTGCCACCGGCAAGTTGGTGGGCACCTTGTACTCGCTGAGCAAGTTAGCCAAGCTCAGGCCAACGGTGTTGGGATCGAGGATGCGCCCCTCGGCCATCGCCCCCTCGGGCATTTCCACGGTGTGGTAGTGAGCCAGCCGATAGCGGCCACTACCCTGCTTTTTGAGTTGGGCAACGGCGATGCGCTCGGGGTTAATCTCCACCCCAAGCATGGTTTGGGCTTTGAAACCGCCGAAGAAGCCGAACACGCTGGGAAACCCCACCCTCTGCGCCACTGCTAGACGCATACTACCCAATCTGTTGGGGGGTTACCACCATTTGCCGTTGACTGCCAGCGAAGATTTGTGCTAGCAGGTTCTCCTTATCAACCCCTTCTAAGCAAGCAAGGCCTGCCCGTGACTACACCTGAGGTGGGAAAGGCAGAACTGGCGGCTAGAATCGTAGTCTGTAATTGCCCCTTTTGGGAATGAGAACTTGTGAATTTGACCTAGCCATCCCGGCGCCGGCCCGCCTGTACCGGGGCAGGGGCATCTTGGGGACTGTACCTCTGACGGTTCTGGGATCCCGCGTGCTGGTCATTGGGGGGGAGCGATCCCTGGCCGTGGCAGAGCTGCCCCTGAAGCGCAATTTTGCTCGGGATCCCGCCGTCCAGGTTTACTGGACTACCTACGGGGTTGACTGCAGTGAGTCGGAGCTGGCTCGCCTGCAGGCACTGGCCACAGCAGAATCGGTAACCGGCATTTTGGGGGTAGGAGGCGGCAAGGCGCTGGACACGGCCAAGCTGGTGGCCCATCGTTTGAGGATCCCAGTGGTAACGGTGCCCACCTCTGCCGCCACCTGTGCTGCCTGGAGTGCCCTGTCCAACATCTACTCCGATGCAGGCGCCTTTCAGCGGGATGTGGCCTTGGATCAAGCTCCCGCTGCCCTGATCCTGGACTATGAGCTCATTCTGCAAGCCCCAGCGCGCACGCTAGTGGCCGGGATCGGAGACGCCTTGGCCAAGTGGTACGAGTCTTCTGTAAGCAGTGGCAACTCGGAAGATGCCTTGGTGATTGCTGCTGTGCAACAAGCCCGTGTCCTGCGGGATCTGCTGTTCCAGCAATCCTTGGCGGCCTTGAGGGAGCCGGGCGGAACTGCTTGGAAGCAAGTGGTGGATGCCTGCATTTGCCTAGCGGGGATCGTCGGCGGCTTGGGAGGGGCTAAATGTCGCACCGTGGCCGCCCACGCTGTCCACAATGGCCTTACTCATCTGAGGGGGCACCGGGCCACCCTGCACGGGGAGAAAGTGGCTTTTGGCATCTTGGCCCAGCTCCGCCTGGAGGAGATCTTGCAGGGAAGCCAGTTGGCGCTAGCGGCCCGCACTCAGTTGCTGGAGTTCTACCGCCAGGTGGGACTGCCCCTGAACCTGCGGGATCTGCACCTAGGCCACCTGGGATCCGCCGAGCTGCTGCACGCTGCCCAAGTGGCCTGCCAGCCGGGATCGGATATCCACCACCTGCCCTTCCCTGTTAGCCCCGAAGCCCTGCTGGTGGCCCTCACCACCACTGACGTGACCAGCTCCAGCCCCGTCCTGCCACGGGTGTAAGTCATTGTCCTTGGCAGACTCCCCTACTATGGGCTTGGCGGGCCTCGCTGTATGCCGCGGAGGTGACGCCTGCTAAAATCAGGGTTCCGCCTACCCAAGTCCACCCATCCGGGATCTCGGCAAACACCCAGAACCCGAGCAGGCTAGCCCAGAGGAGGCGGGAGAAATCCAAAGGCAGGAGCATCGTTACGTCGGCTAGCTTGTAGGCTTGGGCAAGGGCCACCTGGCCAAGGCTGCCCAACAGTCCCATCGCCACCATCCACAGCCACTGCTCCGGCGAAGGCCAGGTCCAAACCCAAACGGCAGCCAAGAAGGAAAGGGGAGTCTGCAACAGGCCCATGTAGGCAGTGATCGTGAGGCTGGACTCGGTGCGGGCGAGGATCTTAAGCACGATGATCACCCAGCCAAAAAGAAGCGCCGCCGCTAAGGCTAGCCCTGTGCCCAAAGAGAATTCGCGAAAGCCCGGCCTCAGCATCACCAAAGTCCCGACAACTCCTAAGCCCAAACCCAGCCAGCGCGAGGGGCGCATCTGTTCTCCCAGCACCCAAACCGCCATCATGCCAGCAAACAAAAGCTGGACAAAGCTCAGGGCCGTGGCCTCTGCCAAAGGCAACAGGCTGGCCGCCCAGAAGGAAAGCAGCATTCCCAGGGTGCTAATTGCCGAGCGCAGGAGGTAAAAGCTCATCTTGGCAGTGTGCAGAGAGTGGATCCCTGCTCGCAGAAGCAGCGGTACCAGGGCAAGAAACCCGAAGAGGTTGCGCAGAAACACAATCTCAAAAGGGTGCAGGGCGGGAGTGTTGAGCCGGATGATTACCCCCAAGCAGGCAAAGCAAAAGGTGGCTAGCAGCTTTAGGGCAACTCCTTGCCAAGCCCTCTTGTTTCTTTGCTCAGCAAGGCGGCTCCCTTGATGGCTGTACCTCCTCCTTGGAGTCACAGCTTACACCCAAATGGTTTAGGGACAGAGTTTTCGGCCTCAAACTCTCAGCTCAGCCAGACTTTCGGGGATCCAGCCTGCCCACCTGGGCACTCCCTGCTGTCCACCGGACTGCTCCAAGGGGCAGGGCAAAACGGGACCCCTAGCTTTTCTTGAGAATCTCCTTGAGGTAGCCAATGACCGTTTCCGGCTTGAGGTGAACCATACAGGGGTGGCCTTCCACTAGGCAGGCTTCGTTTTTGAACTTGTTTTCTGCGCAGACCCGACATTTATAGGGAGTCTGGGTAACGTAAACATGGGGCAAGCGAGGTGCCCACAGTCGCACGGGGCTAGCTCCATCGCCGTCGGCATCGTTGCCAAATAGAGCAATGGTGGGACAGCCTACAGCTGCCGCAATGTGCATTGGCCCCGCATCCACGGAGATACAGACCCGCGCCCGCTTCAGGGCCCCCGCCAGCTCGAGGAGGGTGGTTTTGCCCCGCAAGTCAATCATCCCCGTTTCAGCCAGCAGTTGCTCCTCGCCGTCGCCGTGGTAGAGGGATCGCTGCAGCTCGGGGGCGCTGCCCACTAGCCCCACCTGCAAGCCCTGGCCCTGGCACCACTGGATTACCTGGCGCCAGTATTCAAGCGGCCACATCTTGGCGCGGCGGGTGGTGGTGATGTGTACGAGAACCTCCGGCACCGGAAAATCGGGATCCCGGCTGGGGAGCTCTAGGCGGAAGAAATCCGTCTCTACGTAGGCCAGGCGGCAGAAGATCTCGGCAATGTAGTTGCTGGTGAGGATATCTCTGTAGCGCTGCAAAAACTCCAGGCTGTTCCAGTCGTCGTCCTGGAGCATGCGCTGCACCGGGTCGGAGCCGGGATCCAACTTGCGGCGAAAATCCAAGGTCAGGCCAGCCCCGGCAATGTACTGGGGTCGCAGGGCCGTTACCGCTACCAGGTTGAGCTCGCTAAACTCGTCGCAATTGATGGCCAGATCGTAGGGACCAGCTTGGGCCACGCGATCCCGCACAGCGGCCGCTAGGGCCTCGAGGTAATCGGGGCGGCGGCTGTAGAGGGGGAAACTGAAGTCGATGTAGGGGCAGTGGAGCTCAAAGTCGCGGGTAATTTCGCTGCCAAAAAAATCCAGCACACAGCCGGGGTATTTTTCCTTGAGGCCACGCAAGAGGGGGATGGTGACCACAAAGTTGCCCACCTTGCTGGAAGAAAATACCGCTAGATGTGGCCGTTCCCGCAGGGGTTGGTTGGCAAACCGTTGCATAAGGCTATGCCGTCTGGGTCAGTGGTGTAGAGCCCTCTCGCTAGGCTAGCATCCCCAGGTCAGCCTCCCAGCCAGGTTTTGGGGAGGGGCTAGACTTAGGGCAAGCTGGCTTGGCTGCCATCCCAGATGACCACCACGGCAAAGCGATCCAGAAAGCCATCGGCGGCGTTCATCCGGCGCAAGTTGAAGGCATCTTCGGCAGAGATCACCAGGTCATAGCCCAAGGTGCGCAGGGCGCGGATGCGGTGGGGCCGCTCCCCAATGCGGTTGACTAACCAGCGGGCCTGCTCTTCCGAGGTGGCGTAGGCGGCTGTGCCCTCGCTGCCCACAAAGGCGGCGTTGAGATCCTGGCCAAGGTTGATGGGCGGGTAAACAGGGTTGCCATCGGGATCCAAAAGGCGCATCGACTGGCTGGGCAGAAAATCCAGGCCGCGGGCATCGACCAGCAGCCCTGTTACCTGGGACTGGGGCCGCTGGGATCCCGCCTCCAGGCCAGTTCCACCCCCTGACCCTTGGCCTGTGCCCACCCCTGAGCCAGGACTGGAGCCGCGCACTCCGCTCTGGCCGCTGCCAGGCCCGATTACTCCCCCTTGCCCAGACCCCAAGCCACCGCCGCCGGCGCTGGGGCCAAACTGGCGCAACAAGTCCAAATCGAAAATCGGCCCTTCTGATCCTGCGTTCTCGTCAGGAAATAGCTGGTCGGGAGTGACCGAACGCCAGGGCGCTTCTTGTTTCTCAAGGGTTGGGGTAGGGGATCCCCCCTGCAGGCGGTGGAGGGGAGGAAACAGTGTCTGCGCCTCGACCGCTTCCCCCGGCAAGACAAGTCCCCCTGCCAGGAGTCCCAGGGCTGCCGCCTTGATCCGGATCCCTGCGCCTTGAGTTCTCATGCCCACACCTCTTGGCCTGAAAATCCGCAGCCGCTCGTTCCCCCATGCTATCCAGGTAGGGGTGGTTTGGCAGGGGATCGCGCGCAGTCCTCCTTTCTTTCTGATCCCCAGCGATCCCCAAGCTCTTGACCAATAGGAAGAAATACGTGAACATAGGGTCATCATTACTGATCCCCGCTGATCCCAACCTGTAGTCATCAGCGGTTGGAAGACGCAAAGCCGGCTGTCACCCCAGTAGGTCAGGGGTTGCGCTTAGCCGCAAGCTGGGATCAGCCTTATCGGTTAGCCAGTTGAGTGTGCGCACAAGCCCGATTTGTTGAGGAGAGGAGGCCCCGACCATGCCACCAGAGCGGATCCCCTTAGAAGAAATGACCATCCGGCAGTTGCGGGAAGAAGCGGCTCGCTATCAGATCCCCAAGTACAGCCGCATGACCAAAGACCAGCTTATCGAGGCCATTCGGGAGGCCAAAGCTAAGTCTGGGCGCCCTGTCGATACCATGCCAGCGCCCAGCGGGCAAGAATCGGTTACCCAAACGAAGTTTGTGGGTCCAGAGGTTGCCAGCAAGCCGGATCTGGCCGATGTGGATAAAGGGTTAGGGGATCTGCCAGGTGGCTATGGCGAAAGCCGCATTGTTCTGCTGCCGCGGGATCCCCAGTGGGCCTACGCCTATTGGGATGTGCCCAACGAGGCCAAAGAGAGCAAGCGCCGCGAGGGAGGTCAGCAGTTGGCGCTGCGCCTCTATGACGTAACGGATATCGATTTCGACCGCCAGCCGGCCCACAGCATGCAGGAGTACCCCTGCGACGAGTTGGCGCGGGAATGGTACCTGCCGATCCCGGTGAGCGATCGCTCCTACCTGGTGGAGATTGGCTACCGGACGGCGGATGGTCGCTGGCTCGTGTTGGCCCGCTCGGCGGCGGTGATGGTGCCGCCAGTCTTCCCTTCTGACTGGTTTGAAGAGCACTTCCTGACAGTGCCCTTTGACATGCCCCTCCAGGGCCGCACCCTCTACCAGCTCACCGAGCCCTACAAGCGCAGCGCTACCGGCATGGGCGTGGTGGCCTACAAAGGCGACGAGCCGCAGCGGGAGAGGACAGCGGATCCCTTCCTGGACATGGTGGGGGCTTTCGAGGCGATGCGAGTAGCGGGATCCTTGTTTGGCAGCCACCAACTGGTGCCGGAGCAGGCCATCAGCTCGTTCATCGTTCCGTCCGGGGTGGGCATGATGGGCATGGCAGAAGTGCCTGCTGCTCCTTGGATGGCCTCTGGCTCGGGGTTGGGGCTGTTCTCGGGCGCTTCCGAAGTGCTACCGCGGCGCTCCCGTAAGTTCTGGCTGGTGGCCGATGCCGAACTCATCGTCTATGGAGCCACGGAGCCCGATGCCACCGTCACCATCGGGGGGCGCAAGATCCAGCTCAACCCTGATGGCACTTTCCGCTTCCACATGGCTTTCCCCGACGGCAACATCGATTTTCCCATCTTTGCTGTAGCTGCCGACGGCGAGCAAACCCGCGAGATCCACATGACCTTCGATCGCCGCACCCTCTCTCGCCGCACCAACACCAAAGAGGAGGCCCTTGAGGAACTGCTGCCCTAGAGGTTCTGCTCTTGCCCTTCCCCCTGGTTGCCAGGGGGATTTTTTTTGGTCGGTAGCCGAGGACTTGCCGACCCTGGAAGAAGCAGGCTAGAGTAGAAGAACGACGCGGGGTAGAGCAGCCTGGTAGCTCGTCGGGCTCATAACCCGAAGGTCACTGGTTCAAATCCAGTCCCCGCTATAATATCTGCAAATAGGAGGAGAGCTTCTTTACGTTTCTTGGGCCGAAGCCAGGAAGACGGCGCATGGATTCGCGGGAAATCGAGGCGTTGATACAGGCTGCCCTACCCGGCGCCAAAGTGCACGTAGAAGATACAGTGGGCGATGGCAACCATTTTCAGGCTGTTGTTGTAGCTGAGCAGTTCCAGGGCCTGTCCCTCATCCAACAGCACCGGCTGGTGAACGAGGCCTTGAAGCCCTACCTTCAGGATGGCCGTCTCCATGCCCTAGCTCTCCGTACCTTTACTCCTAGCCAGTGGGAGGAGCTTCAGGGAGCGGATCCCGGTTCAGCTCTTCAATCATCCCCATTCCCTCCTTCTTGAGCTACTAGCCAAAGCTGATACGGAGCAGAGAAAAGTCATCTTCAAGAGCTGCCCTGCCGCGGAAAGATTGGATGTGTTGCAGAACGTGATCGACGCCAATGCAGGCATGGGCGCCTAGGAACGACTTCCAGTTCTCTATCCCCCAGATCCCTTCCGAGCTGGACACTTCGTAAACCCCGTCGCTGAACACGTAGAGACAACTGTTCGCCGGGATCCGCACTTCGTCCCTGACAAAGTCCTGCTCGGGCAAAACGCCAATGGGCAAATTGGGTGTCTTCAGCTCTAGGGGGATGGGATCCGATTGAGCAACCAACAGAGCGGGGGGGTGGCCAGCGCTGGCAAAAGAAAGCAAGCGAGATCCCGGCTGGTAAACCCCATACCAGAGGGTGAAGTACATGTCATGGTGGGATCCCATTTGGAAGGACTGGTTGAGGGCGCGCAACACCGCATCTGGCTGCCGCAGGTCGGTGTCGGGCAGGCTCTGGGAGCGCAGCTGGTTCACCACCGACACGGACAAGAGGGCGGATCCCACCCCGTGCCCTGAGACATCCAGAAGGTAAATGGCTAGGTGATCCTCGTCCAGCCACTGGTAGTTAAACGAATCGCCCCCCAGCTCCTGGGAGGGCAAAAAGCACCACTCAATCGCTATCTGGTGAAGGGGGAAGTGAGCCGGTTTGGGCAAAAGCGAGCGCACATAGCTAGCTGCTTCGGCCAACTCCGCCCGCAGTCGAGCAGTTTGCTGCTGCAGGTCATGGCTGAGCTGGTGCAAGCGTAGCCCAGCCCGCACCCGCGCTCGCAATTCATTGGGATCGATGGGCTTGCTGAGGAACTCGTCTGCCCCAGCATCTAGGCCCTGAATGCGGTCTTCGACTTCGGTGCGGGCGGTAAGCAAAATGAAGAAGGTGGTGGAAAACTTGGGATCAGCCTTGATGCGCCGGCAGACTTCCAGCCCATCCATATCAGGCATCATCCAGTCGCAGATAATCAGCCCTGGGACTAGGAGATGGGCCTTCTCCAGCCCTTCCGAACCATTGCTGGCTATCTCGACGGTGTAGCCTTGCTGCTCCAGGGATCGCTTCAACAGCAAGCAAATGGTGGGATCGTCGTCAACAATCAGAATAGTCGTCATCCCTGCCCTCCTATCCCCGAAGCTGAAACCGCGTTCAGGCGCTCTGCCAGAACGCCCCTCTCCTCACTCGCTTTATCCGGTCGCTAACCCGCAAGGAGGGAGTTGCCGCCAGTTAGCCCGCTAGCAGTAGTAGAGGTTGCTTCCGCAATCTCCTTTATCTCTCTCTGACGCTCCCAAACCGTAATTGCCCGCTACCCAGAAACTAACTTTCTCAGGATACTGAAGAATGGGGGTAAAGACCTTCCAGGATGCCCTTTCCCTTTGCCGCCAGGGAGAGTCGCCAAGTCCCTTGGGAGATGCAGATCACACCTACCTGGGAATACTTTCTTCTATAGTCTACCTGCAGATTCGAGAGCGTCTAACAGTCCCTTCTCCCTCGCGTTGGGGTGGTGTCCCATGAGTGCATCTCCACGATGGCCATCTGCTTCTCCACTTGAGGATGGACGCACCGCCCCGCCGCCCATGCCAACTGGAGCCCTCGAGGGGGAGATTCGTCTGGAAGACCTGGACGAGAAGCAATGGCTGGCCAGCTTATCGTCGGTGGTGCTTAACCCTGCAGCTTGGAGCTGCTTCAGCCTTAGCGAAACCAGCCGCCTGCTGCGACCTTTGCAAATTTCCCCTGATCTAACAGGAACTCTCATCCTCTCTCCCAACGCCACCGCCGAGATTGTGTACAAGTTTCTTACGCGCGACGGTCGGATTGGAACCATGAAGGGGCTGATCTCGATCGAGTCCTTTCGCAGCGAGCGGCTGTACTCCGTTTACGAGCAACTGCGTATTGAAAAAGTCATACCGGTTTTTAGCGAGTCGGTCGTCGTGCAAATCGTGGATCAGCTAAGGCCGATTTTTGCCCGCGACTTGGACGAACTGCTCTGGCAAGAAAGCCTTTACTTCACCCCCCAAGATCTGCGCCAGCCGGAGTTTTTGCTGCGCGGCCTGCGGCCGGAGGCGATCCCACGCCGCTTTCGGCCCCACCTGCAAAGGGTGTACTCCCACATCATGGGGGTGTGTCGCAGCCTGCCCAACATCGCTTTTCAACTGTGTCTGCGGGCCTACTTGGAGTACAACGACGTCAAAAACCACCATCTCCTCGCCCTGCTGCTTAGCAAGTATTTCTATACGCTCTACCGCATCGGTGGGCTGGACGGCTGGGAAAGTCGGGATCCGGTGGAGGTGGGATCCCTGTGCTCTTCCAATCGACGAGCTCGGCTGCGGGCTCTTTCTCACTTGCTGACTCTGGACAACGACAGCGACGAACCGCTGGCAAGCCTCGGGAGTCCAGGGCCGGGCGGCAGTTATTTCAGCGGAGAGTGGGAGCCTGCTGCTAGCGAGGTGCCGAGTACGGAAGAAATCGAAAAGCTACGGCAAGATGTAGAGGCAGCGCGCAGCCAGGCCGCCGCGGCCCAGCAGTTGGTAGCTCAATATCAGGAAGAGAAAAAACAAGAGCTGCTCAACCGCCTCCAGGATCCGAAGAAGTTTCTCCTTTTCAGCCTCCATCAATTTTTCGACACCCTCTTGGTCTCCCTACCCGTAGAGGTGAAAAGCGAGTACGGGTCAGCTTGGGTACCGCGCACCTCCTACTTGGACGAGAAAGACCGGGACAACCTGACCGAGCATTTGCACTGGATCACCAGCGAGGCCTATTTGCTGAGCATCCCCTTTGCCGAGTCAACCATCATCGGCTACTGGCGGGTTTTGGCCGATTCGTTCTACAGCCAATGGATTTTGAACCAGTACAAGCAGTTGCAAAGCTACGGAGTGGATCTGGAGCAGCAGGGCATCCAAATCCTGGAGCGAGAACAATTTTTGCATGAAGTGCAACTGCGCTTTGCTGCCCGCCACCGCGAGATCGTGACTCAAAATGTGGAGAAGATCAGCCAAATTCTGGTGGATAGCCTGGCCAAGCGGGTGGCCCTTAACACCAGCCAGCAAAGCTTTCAGGCGATGCGAGCCAAATTGACCACCGTTTTGGATATGGAGATCTCCCGCAAAGATATGGGGGAAGTGCGGCGGCTGATCGACTACTTTACCGATGTGTTTTTGGGCAAGCAGGAGGAGTTGCGCTCGCCCTATCCGGTGGGCACGATTTTACAGGTCAAAGCGGCCATTGAAGCTCGCCCCCCCGACAGTCGCAGCCGCATTGGCCTGGAAATCTTAAACCAGATCTACCGCGAGTACGTCCCTGTCCTGCAGTAGGCGAGGGATCCCACAGGCAGGCAACTGGCCTCAGAATAGGGCTACGTCTCGGGTTAGGCGATCGAGAGTCCCTATGCGCTACCGCCAGCTTGGCCACAGCCCTCTCCAGGTTTCAGAGATCTGCCTGGGCACCATGACGTTTGGTGAGCAGAATACCCAGGCCGAGGCTTGGGAGCAGCTCGACTACGCAGTGGAGCACGGGATCAACTTCATCGATACGGCGGAGATGTACCCGGTGCCGGCGCGGGCGGAGACCCAGGGAGCTACAGAACGCTACATCGGCGAGTGGCTGCGGCACCAACCCCGGGATCGCCTCATCATAGCCACCAAGATCACCGGCCCCGGTCGGCCCTGGCACTGGATCCGCGGCGGGTCTTTGTCGATCACCCGCGACAACCTCAAACAGGCAGTGGCCGGTAGCCTCAAACGCCTAAAAACCGACTACATCGACCTCTACCAAATCCACTGGCCGGATCGCTATGTGCCGCTGTTTGGGGGCGTGGCCTACGACCCTTCTCAAGAGCGGCCCACAGTTCCCATTGCTGAGCAACTGCAGGGGCTGGCGGAACTGGTGCAGGAGGGCCTAGTGCGCTACATCGGCCTGAGCAATGAAACCCCCTGGGGACTCTGCGAGTTCTGCCACGTGGCCGAGCAATTGGGCTTGCCCAAGGTGGTCTCGATTCAGAATGCCTACAGCCTCCTCAACCGCACGTTTGAAATGGGCTTGGCGGAAGTCTGCCGCCACGAGCAGGTGAGCTTGCTAGCCTACAGTCCCTTAGCTTTTGGAGTGCTGACGGGCAAGTACCTAGGGGGCGCCAAGCCGCCGGGATCCCGCTTGGTTTTGTTTGAGAGCTTTGGCCAGCGCTACCGCAAGCCCAATGTGGAAGAGGCCGTAACCGCCTATGTCCAGATTGCCCGCCGGCACGGCCTGACCCCTGCCCAGTTGGCTTTGGCCTTTGTGCGCAGCCGTTGGTTTGTCACTAGCACCATCATCGGGGCCACCAATCTCGCCCAGCTCAAGGAAAACCTCAGTTGCCTGGAGGTGGAGCTATCGCCTGAGATCCTGGTGGAGATCGAGGCAGTGCATCAGCGCTACCCCAATCCTGCCCCCTAAAACGGCTGGCAAAACCGGCAGCCGGATAGAACTTTTTGGAAGGTTTCCCTGTCTGAGTGCGCAGTTTGGCTCGTCTTCTTCAACTCTTCTGATATCAGCACCTAATGGGGTGCTTAGTGCATTGCCGGGCTCAATGGACGGCAGATTATCGGCGGCTTCCCGGACGGCACCTTTCGCCCCAACGATGTCCCCAGCCGCG
Organism: Synechococcus sp. O70.2; assembly: GCF_047462135.1. NCBI lineage: Bacteria > Bacillati > Cyanobacteriota > Cyanophyceae > Synechococcales > Synechococcaceae > Synechococcus > Synechococcus sp. O70.2. Next base: position 46,232 of record NZ_JANSIS010000001.1, on the reverse strand, counting down.
CCCAGGCCATCACTGTCTTGACCTGCGCTGCCACTAACGGCAAGCTCCTTGAGGATCCCGGCCAAATTGACGCTATCTTGGCCGGCTTCGAAGACGTCAACCTGGTTCCCAACTTCGCCCCTGCCCCCATCGCAACAGCGGTTCAGGAAAACTAGCGGACGTGCCCGGCCAATAGGCCTTAATAGTGCTTCTTGGCCCTTGCCACCCCTACATCTAGGGGGGTGAGGCCAGTCAGGATGCTAAGCTACTGCCAGGTGTGACTGGATGGGATCCATGAGCTCAGCGTTGCGGCCATTTTCGCTGTCGTGGCAAAGGGTTGGCTTGGGGTGGCTGGTGGGCGGAGTGCTGGGGGCTGCTGCGGCTACTGCAGTTGCTGCCCAGCAGTTTGAGTTTACTCCCCAAGCTCCTCAGCCCAGTCCCGTCCCCACCCTCCCTCTGCTCAGCGACCCGCCCGGTTCCACGGCTCCGCAAGCCCTGCCGCCGGTGCCTCAGGTGCCGCAAATGCCGCTGGATTCCACGACCCCGGTTTTGGATCCAATCCCGGTGGTGCCCGCTCAAACAGCCCCAGGTGAGCAAGCTTCTCCAGGCGAAGCTTATTCCTACCAGCGGCGGCCCGACCTTAGCCCAGGGGGAAACCGGGCCGGAGCCACGCGGGGCGAGCTGCCAGCCGGTACCCGCCTTCTCCTCACAGTCTACCGCCCCATTACCTTCCAGCCCTACCAGGCCATCAGTGCCCATCTGGAGGTTGCTGAGCCGGTGGTGGATCGCTTTGGCCAGGTGGTGATCCCGCCAGGGAGTGTGGTGTGGGGCACCTTCGAGCCGGTCTACCAAGAACTGAAGCTTTCTAGCCGGGAGGTGGAGGGCGCCAGTTCCCAAGAGCGGGTTGTCGGCAGCCGCTTTGTGGCTCATCGCCTCACCATTGGCTTTTCCACTTATCTCGTCAGAGGTCAGTCTTCTCTGCTGCCGGTTGGGCTGGATCGCAACACCGATATGGGCACCACCGTCGCGCGGGGAGCGGGCTACGGGGCAGCGGGCGGGTTGGCCTTAGGGGTGCTTACCGGGGGATGGGGTTTCTTGCCCATCTTGGCCGGCAGTCTCGTGGGCGCAGCTGCCAGCGCTACCAACATTGACCGGGTGGTGACGCTGCAGCCCAATACCCTGGTGGAGCTGGAACTCACGGACAGCCTGATCATCCAATAGCGTGGGCAGTGTTACCCCGGCTTGCTAAGGCCGGAGCAGTCAGCGGCAGGTCGGTAGAGTAGAGAAGAGCCCCTAGTTTGCCCCATGGCCGTCTGGACCTACGTTGTGCCCCCCTTGGCCGGGCTGGTGATCGGCTACTTCACCAACGACATCGCCATCAAGATGCTCTTCCGGCCCTATCGCCCCTACCGGGTCTTCGGCTGGCGCATTCCCTTTACCCCCGGCCTGATCCCGCAGAATCAGCCCCGCCTGGCCAAGCAGATTGCCAAGACCATTATGGGATCCCTGCTTACGCCGGAGGAGCTGCACAACTTGGCTCGCAAGCTGCTGCAAACCGAGCGCATGCAAGCAGGGATCCGCTGGCTGCTAGGGGTGGCTTTGGATCGGCTGCAGGATCCCCAGCACCAACAGCAAACGGCGCAAGTGCTAGCTCGCATCCTGGCGGATCTGTTTAACGAGTCGCTGCCTCGCCTGGTGAAGGTGCTTGCCCGTCAGGAAACCTTTTTGGAGGGGCCAATTAACCAACTGTTTGACCAGGTGCTGCTGGAACTGCGCCTCAATGCGGAGCAGGCCCGGCAGCTTTCGGAGTGGATCCTGAACCAGGCGCTGCCCCCAAAGGTGCTGCGGCAGAACCTAGTGGACTTTCTTACCGATCGCAACATCGAAGCCTTGGATGAAGAGTTTCGCGAGCGGGCCACCGGCTCCTACTGGGTGGTAGCCAACTTGTTTGGCCTCAAAAACGCCCTGCTGCGTCTGCGCGCCTATTGCCTGGAAGATCCGGAAGGTGCAGAAGCCCTCTTGGCGGATCTGCTCAAAGACCTCAACGCTTCGCGCCGCCTGACAGAGCTCTTGCAGAACCTCTCGCTGCAAAACCTGCCCCTTTCTGCTGTGCGCCAGTTGCGCCGCACCCTGCGCGACGGGATCCAAGACTACCTGCGCTCCCAGGGAGCCGATGCCATTCGCAGCTTGGGAGAGAGTATTGACTGGGAAAAGGTAGCCAGCTTGGTGTTGGGGCGGCTGCGCAGCTCCAAGGCTGTGATGGCCTCCATTGACCAGATCAGTGCTGATCTCGCCTTGATCCTGGAGCGCCACTTGGAGCGCGACTTAGAATCTCTCATGATGCAGGTGATCCCCGTGTTGAACTTGGATCAGGTGATTGCTGACAAAGTTAACGCCACTTCCCCTGCTGAGCTGGAGCAGGCCGTTCAGCAAATTGTGCGTCAGGAACTGCAGGCCATCGTCAACTTAGGAGGGCTGCTGGGATTTCTGGTTGGCTGCGTACAAGTGCTGTTTTTGCTGAGGTGAGCTGTTGGCTGCCGTTAGGATAGTGGAATGAGGTTAACAATTCTCCACACCTCCGATCTCCACGCCAACCTGCATCCCTGGAACTACTTTACCGGGAGCCCTGCAGAGCACGGCCTAGCTAAGGTAGCCACCCTGATCAAGGAGGTGCGGGCTAGCAGCCAAGACCCGGTGTTGCTCATTGATAGCGGCGACACCATTCAGGGATCCCCCTTAGGCACCTACTACGCCCAGGTGGAGCGGGCCTCTCCTCACCCCATAGCCCAGGCTCTCAACGCCCTTGGCTACGATGCCTTCACGCCGGGCAATCACGACTTCAACTTTGGGCTGCAGGTGCTGCAGGATTTCGCCGCCGACCTCCGCTGTCCCACCCTCTGCGCCAATATTCTCCGCCACAACGGGGATCCCCTCTTCCAACCCTACGTCATCCGGGAAGTGGGCGGGATCCGCGTTGGCCTGTTGGGGCTGACCACTCCCCGCATCGACACCTGGGAGCGTCCCGACTACATCGCAGGGCTGCGCTTTGCCCCCCTGCTGGAAACGACCCAGCACTACCTGTCGCTGCTGCGGCCTCAGGTGGACGTGCTGGCGCTGATTTTGCACAGCGGCCCTGACCGGTTGCCCCCTCTGCGCACCCCCGAGGCCTGGCTTAGCCTGGAGCGCTCCGGCTGGGTGAGCAACAAGAGTCTGGCAGGGGAAAACGAGCTGCTGGCTTTGGCACAGCTTGAGGGCATCGATGTCATCCTTTCCGGCCATACCCATCAGACCATTGCGGGCTTAGGGGGAGCTAAGGCCCTGGTTGTCCAGCCCGGCTACTGGGGTAGCCACCTTTCCCAAGTTTCCCTAGAGCTGGAGCGCCACGGCAGTGGCTGGAAAGTGGTTCGCAAAACCGCCCAGTTGCTAGCTTCGGAAGGGATCCCGGCCGATCCCCAATTCCTAGCCCTCACCGAGCCCTACCACCAAGCTACCTTGCGCTACATCCGCCAGCCTATTGGCTATGCCTGCTGTGCCTATCGCGGCGGGCTGGCAGCCCGTTTGGGAGCCAATCCTCTAGCGGAGCTGCTGCATCAGGCCCAACTGCAGGCGGTGCGGGAGGCCGGCCTCTCGGCGGAGCTCTCTCTGGTTAACATCTGTAGCGATGCGGGGTTGGCGGCAGGCCCCATCTTCCTGCAAGACGCCTACAGCCTCACCGTCTACGACAACACCCTCTGCCTTCTGGAGATCACCGGCGACATTCTGCGGCGCGCTCTTGAGCAGACGGCTGGGTATTTTCGCCAGTTGGATCCCAAGCACCTGCCAGCCGATCCCAAGGCTGTCGTCGCCCCCGAGGCTCGCGGCTACACCTTCGACCTCTACCACGGTATCCACTATTGCTTTGACCTCACTCGGCCCGTGGGCGAGCGCCTGGTCAGCTTGCAATTTCGCGGCCAGCCGGTGCAGCCGGAGCAAACCTTTCGCCTAGCCATCAACCACTACCGCGCCGGTGGGGGCGGTGGCTACAGCATGTTCCAGGAAGCCCAAATGCTCTGGATCTCTGCCGAGAGCATCCGCGATTTTCTCGCTCGCCACATCCGCACCCATTCCCCCCTCCAGCCCATCTACAGCCACAACTGGCACCTCATCCCTAACTTGGCCGAGATCTACTTTCCCCAGAGCTTGAATCGATCCCAGGAGAGTCTGCTGGTGGGCTAGAGCCACTAACGCCACAACTGGCCGCTAGAGCAGCCGGTAGAATACGATCAGCATAGAGCCTGGTTTGGCTGAGTACCGCAGTGGTTCTGAGGCGCCAAACTTGGCAGTTGTGGCTACTGCTTGGTGCTTGTCCTTATGACTGCTGAAGAAAAGCAACCGATGCCCCCAGAAGAGACCTATCCTGAGATCCAGGAAGAAGAAATCAACGTGGAAGCAGAGCTGGAGAAGCTCATTTTGGAAGACCGTGAAGCAGAGGTCGGCACCTCCCCTAGCGAGGCTTCTCCAGATCTCAACGAGACCGTCAGGCAGCTCCAGCAGGAGTTGGAAATAACGCGCCAGAAACTGAAAGAGAAAGAAGACTCCTACATACGCCTTTACGCTGACTTTGAGAACTACCGGAAGCGTACTCAGCGAGAACAGGAGGAGCTTAGCCAAAGGGAACGACGGCGATTTGTGCTGGAGATCCTGCCGGTTGTAGATAGCTTTGAGCGGGCCCAGCAGCAGTTAAGGATCGAGACTGAGCGCGAGCGGGAACTGCACAACAGTTACCAGAGCGTCTATCGCCTACTGGTGGAGTCTTTGAAAAAAATGGGCGTATCCCGCATGAAATCAGTGGGCCAGCCCTTCGATCCCAGCCTGCACGAAGCCATAGCCCGCCAACCCAGCAGTGAGTACCCCGAAGATGTGATAGTTGCCGAATATCGGCCAGGCTACAAGCTGGGCGATGTGGTGATTCGCCATGCCATGGTAGCTGTCTCTGCGGGCAGTCCTAGCCCTGAGCCTTCTTCGCCAAGCGAGGGGGCCAACCCTCAACCCAGGGCTGAAGACACCCCTGATGCTTCCCAAACTGCTCCCAGTCCTTAGCAAAACTGCTTCCATGAACCTTGACCAGTAGAGCCTAACCTCCTTCAGAGAGCTACAGTGAAGGTGAAAGCACCACCTGAAGGTTTCTGGGGGACTCTGGGCAGAATGATTCGGTGGGATGGCGTTTGATGCGCGGGAAAAGGGGCTATGGGGAGAGTTGTCGGGATTGACCTGGGGACTACCAACAGCTGTGTGGCAGTCTTGGAGGGGGGTCAGCCCGTGGTGATTACCAATGCTGAGGGAGGGCGCACCACCCCTAGCATCGTCGGCTTTGCCAAGAACAATGTCCGCTTGGTGGGACAACTGGCCAAGCGCCAGGCCGTCACCAATGCAGAAAACACCATCTACAGCATCAAACGCTTTATTGGCCGCACCTTTGCTGAGACCGAAGAAGAGCGGAGGCGGGTTCCCTACAAGGTGATCCCTGGCCGGGACAACATGGTGGAGGTGGTGGCACAGGATCGCGCCTACACCCCCCAGGAGATCTCCGCCATGATCCTGCAAAAGCTAAAGGCCGACGCGGAGGCCTACCTAGGGGAGCCAGTGACCCAGGCCGTGATTACCGTCCCTGCCTACTTCACGGATGCCCAGCGCCAGGCTACCAAAGATGCCGGTACTATCGCGGGGCTGGAGGTGCTGCGCATCATCAACGAGCCGACAGCGGCAGCTCTCGCCTACGGGCTAGACAAGCAGGATCAGGATCTGCGCATCTTGGTCTTCGACCTGGGTGGGGGTACCTTCGATGTCTCTGTGTTGCAGGTGGGCGGCGGCGTGTTCGAGGTAAAAGCGACTGCTGGCAACAACCACTTGGGCGGGGATGACTTCGACCGGCGAATTGTGGATTGGCTCATCCGTCAGTTTCTCGAGACGGAAGGGATCGACCTTTCTCAAGATCGCATGGCCCTACAGCGGATGCGGGAGGCGGCGGAGAAAGCCAAAATCGAGCTCTCCAGCACCCAGGTTACCTTGATCAATTTGCCTTTTATCGCCGCCGACGACTCTGGGCCCAAGCACCTGGAAGTGGAGCTAACCCGCGCCAAGTTCGAAGAGCTGGTGCGAGATCTGGTAGAGGCCACCGTCGAGCCTACTTTCCAGGCCCTGCAGGATGCGGGCCTCTCCCCGGAGGACATCGACCGCGTGCTGCTGGTGGGAGGATCGACGCGGATCCCGGCTGTTCAGGAGAAAATTCGGCAAATCTTCAAAAAAAATCCAGATCGCTCTGTCAACCCCGACGAGGCAGTGGCCCTTGGCGCAGCCATCCAGGCAGGCGTGTTGGGCGGAGAGGTCAAAGACCTGCTCCTGCTGGACGTGATCCCCCTCTCCATTGGCGTGGAAACCTTGGGGGGGGTGTTCACCCGCATCATCGAGCGCAACACCACCATTCCCACCAGCAAAACCCAGATCTTCTCCACAGCCACTGACGGCCAGACAATGGTGGAAATTCACGTCCTGCAGGGGGAGCGGGCCATGGCTAAGGATAACAAGACCTTGGGCCGTTTTCAGCTAACTGGGATCCCGCCAGCCCCTCGCGGAGTGCCCCAGATTGAAGTCTCGTTTGATATCGATGCCAACGGTATCCTCAAAGTCTCAGCCCGCGAGAAGAGAACAGGGCTTGAGCAAAGCATCACGATCACCAACCACGGCGGCCTCAGCAGCAGTGAGATTGAGCGGATGCGCCGGGAAGCGGAACTCTACGCGGAAGAAGATCGCCGCCGGCGCCAGTTGGCGGAAGCCCGCAACCAGTCAGACAGCCTGCTCTACAACTACGAAAAGACACTGCAGGACCATGCTAGCCGCCTCAGTGAGGCCTGCCGCCAGCGGGGGGCCCAGGCAGCGGGCACATTGAGGGCACTGCTGTCAGATGATAACGTAGACTTAGCGACTTTGCAGAAGGCAATGGAAGAGCTGAGGGCAGCGCTGCTGGAGATGGGGAGCGAGATTTATGGCCCTTGCTGAGCAAAGTTGCCGTTAGGTCGTCTAGCCAGTTGTGTCTTCAGCGAGTTTGAGCTTTCTTTTTCTGAAGCGTTTCTATGGCCCGCGACTACTACGAAATCTTGGGGGTTAGCCGTGGTAGCTCCAAGGAGGAGATTAAGCGCGCCTATCGCCGGCTAGCTCGCAAGTACCACCCCGATGTCAACAAGGAGCCAGGGGCTGAGGATCGCTTCAAGGAGATCAACCGCGCCTATGAGGTGCTCTCCGATGACGAGCTAAGGGCCCGCTACGATCGCTATGGCGAGGCAGGGCTAAGCGGAGCAGCAGCCAGTGGGTTCCAGGATTTCGGTGGCATTGGCAGTTTTGCTGACCTGTTTGAGAGCTTTTTCACCAATTTTGCCGGAGCAGGGATCGGCTATGCCCGTAGCCGCCAAGGGCCGGTGCGGGGGGATGATTTGCGTTTTGACCTGAAGCTGGAGTTTCTTGAAGCCATCTTCGGGGGCGAAAAGCAAATCCGCATCAGCCACCTGGAAACCTGTCCTGTCTGCGGGGGCAGCGGCGCTAAACCGGGCAGGGGTATGAAAGCCTGTCCCACTTGTGGCGGCATTGGCCAGGTGCGACGGGCCACCCGAACGCCCTTTGGCAGTTTTACCCAGGTCTCCACTTGTCCCACCTGCGGAGGAAGCGGCCAGGTGCTGGAGGAGCCCTGCTCCCACTGCAACGGAGAGGGAGTGATCCAGACTACCAAGAAGCTGCGCATCAACATCCCTGCCGGCGTGGACAGCGGCACCCGTTTGCGGGTTGCAGGCGAAGGAGACGCCGGTCGGCGTGGCGGCCCGCCAGGAGATCTCTATGTCTACCTGTCGGTCGAGCCGGATCCCGACTTTCAGCGGGATGGCCTCACCATTCTCTCCGAGGTGCGGGTGAGCTACCTGCAAGCTATCTTGGGAGCCAAAGTCTCAGTGCCCACGGTAGACTCAAAAGCCGGCCTAGAGGAAGAAACGGAGCTAGTCATCCCCCCTGGATCCCAGCCAGGCACGGTGCTGGTTTTGGAGGGCAAGGGGGTGCCGCGTCTTGGCAACCCAGCGGTGCGGGGTGACCACAAAGTCACGCTGGTGGTGGAGATCCCCACCCGCCTCAGCGCAGAAGAGCGAGAGTTGCTCCTACGCTTGGCTGAGCTGCATGGAGAACGCACCAACAAGCGGGATGGCTTCTTGAGCGGGCTGTTGCGTGGGCTAGCCCAAATGCCTGGCCATCGGGAGCGGGAGGAGGAATGATGGCAGAGGCAGTTCCCCCCCAAGACGTAAAGCTGGTTCTGGATCAGCGCGGGATCCCCTGTCCGCTCAACTACGTGCGCGCTAAGTTGCGCCTAGAACGCATGGCCCCAGGGGAGCTGCTGGAGCTGTGGCTGGATGCAGGGGAGCCCCTGGAGCAGGTGCCCAAGAGCTTGACGATGGCGGGCCATTCCATTGAAGGGCAACAAGCGGCGCCCGAGGGATATTACATCCTCTGGGTACGCCGTGGGGACTTGGCATGAGCCACCAGAGGGAGGGGCAGGGATCCACTTGCACCGGCTGGGTGCGAGCTGCCCAGGCCAACTTTTATCGCGTGCGCATCGATCCCGAGCTGGCTGCCCTCTTTCCCGAGATCGAGGGGCATTTCCCCGCCCAAAAGCCGCTGCCGGCAGAGCTCCTCTGCACAGCGCGGGCCAAGCTCAAAAAAGGGGGACAGCAGGTGATGGTGGGAGACTGGGTGGAGGTTAGCCTGCCCCCAGCAGCTGCTCCTCTTTGGCCAGAGCGGGGGGCGATTGAGGCCATTCTGCCGCGGCGAACTCAGCTGTCGCGGCCGGCCATTGCCAACGTGACCCAGGTCCTGGTGGTGGTGGCTCTGGCGGATCCGGAGCCTGACCCCGACGCCCTCAGCCGTCTGCTGGTGCAAGCAGAGGCCAGCCACCTGCGGATTCAGGTGGTGTTCAACAAGTGTGACTGTGTCGAAGCGGCGGTAGCCGAGGAGTGGCGGCAGCGTTCGCAGCGGTGGGGGTATGAGCCGCTGTTGGTCAGTGCCCTGACTGAGGCCGGGATCCCCGAGCTCCGCCGTCGTTGTCGGGATCAGATCTCCGTGGTAGCCGGCCCCTCGGGGGTAGGCAAGTCCAGCTTGCTCAACCGGCTGCTGCCAGGTGTTCAGCTGGCCACCCAAGCGGTGTCAGAGAAGCTGCGCCAGGGGCGGCACACCACTCGCCACGTGGAGCTGTTCCCTCTGCCAGAAGGCGGTTGGATTGCCGATTCGCCGGGGTTCAATGCTGGCGAAGGGATCCCGCCGGTTTCGCCTCAGCAGCTAATCCACTGCTTTCCGGAGGTGCGGGAGCGACTGGGCACCTGCCAGTTTCGCGATTGCCTGCACGATCGGGAGCCGGGTTGTGGGCTGCGGGAGCTGGACTGGGAGCGGCGAGCGTTCTACCTGCAGCTTTTACACGAACTCCAGGAAGCGCAAGCGGCAAGTTTCAAGCCAAGCGGGGAAAGACATCACTTTCCCTGCCGCAAGCAGAGCCGTCAGATCCTAACCAATCCCGAACTCGACTGGCAGGAGGATTGAGGCAGCCTCTGCCGCAGCCAAGGTTATTGTCTCCGCCGCTGGCTTCATGATGTGATGATGGTGGTACCTCTTGGGCCATGCTCCTCCAGAAACAGCCTAAGCCTAAAGCTCTCGCGTAGCAGCTCTTATGGCTCTCTCGGATCCCCTTGGCCTTGTTGTGCAGGCGGTGCAGCAGGGCGGGTATGCAGACCGGGTGAAAAAGCTGGTTTACTTCACTTGCACCCGCACTTGGACCAACGACGCCAGCAAGCTGAGCGAGGAGGAGCTGAGGGCCCTGTTGGAGCAGCTCTGCCGCGAGCATGCGACCCTTGAGGACCTGGGCCAGCGTTTTCGCGACGCCATCCATTGCCTTAACAAAAAGGCCGAGTACGCCCGCGTCGCCAAACTGCTGCTGAGCAAGCTCCAGCCCCTCTACCAGCCTTCTCAGCTACCCCAAAGGGATCCCAGCAGCTCAGCCAGGGAGGATCCTCCGCTGGAGTACGGCGGCCTACACCTGCACAAGCAGGCCTACGATCCGTTTGAGCTGCGGGCTGGGCTGATGCAGCAGACCAGTCCTCTGCGGGCCAAGCTGGTTCTGTTTACAGCTCTGTACCACAAGCTAGAGCCCACAGGGCAAGGGTTGGCGACCCTGAGGCGCTATAGCCTCGACGAATTGCTCAAGGCCCTCTACGAAGCCTGCAACTCCCCCCAGGAGCTAGAGGCGCAGCTGCAGCAGGCGGTGCGGCAACTCCAGGAACCTGAGCAAGATGCCCAGGCAGCCAATGCCCTGCTGCAGATGTTGCAGCCCCTCTACGCTTATGTGCCCCTAGAAACGGTTGCCGGCGGGGGGCTGGCTGCCGAAACCCCCACTGCTGATCTCGACTGGCTAAAAGGGGAAAGTGCGGCTGGGGGGGTGGAGTCCAGTGGCATGAGCTGGCTGGAGCCGGAACTTTCCCTAGCTGGCCCTCCTGCCATCGCAGCCCAAGAGCTCCCAGAGCCCTGCCGCCAACTGCTGCAGCGCAGCGCCGGATCCCTGATGGTTACCCTCGAGAACACCCTAAGCGACTTGGGCAATGCCCTGGACGAGATCCTGCAGGACGAGGATCCAGCCCAATACCTCACCCTCAAGCACCAGGTGCTGCGCGGCTTTCTCAAAGACTTTGAGGGATCCGCCGCCTTGTTTAGAGGGATCCTTGAAAAACTGGAGCAATCCGAGTGGCGCTTGTTAAGGCCGACAGAAGAAGGGGTCGAGACGCCACCTCAGCCAGGAGATCCCTATGCGGCCCTGCGGCAGGTGCTGGCCAATAGCGATCTGGCCCAGCAGAAGCCTCACTTGCAGCAAGAGGTCATGCGCTTGGTGCGGCGCAGCAGTGGCACGCTCAAAGCCGCCATTGAAAATGCTCTGAGCGGGTTGGGACAAGCCTTAGAGGAGCAGTTGCAGAGCCATCCTCTCGAGGAGGCCCTAGTTCTCAAGTACCAGACCTTGCGCGCCTTTTTGCAGGAAATCGAGGCAATCTCGACCAAGTTCACCACCTTCCTAGCGCGCATGGAGGAGGCGGAGCGCCGTCTGTTTGGCCTGGCCTGAGAGTCGGACCTCTTAAAATGGCTGCTAGGAGCGGACCAGCCTGCTATGGATGCTAAAGATCTGCTCCGGCTGTACCGAGGGGGTCGCACTTCCTTCGTAGGCGAGAACCTGGCCGCCCTTGACCTCAGCCGAGCCGATTTAATTGGGATAGACCTCTCCCAGGCCAACCTGCAGAGAGCCAGCTTCATCTTTGCCTACTTGGGGCGAGCCAAGCTAAGCAAAGCCAACCTGGTGGGAGCCGACCTCAGTGGAGCCAACCTCAACCAGGCCGACTTGAGCGAGGCAGATCTCAGGGACGCTCAACTGCACGGTGCCACCTTGCAAGGGGCGGACTTGCACCGAGCCAACCTGAGGCTGGCCCTGTTGATTGACGCCAACCTCATCGATGCCGATCTCCGCTGGGCCGACTTGACCAGCGCCAACCTGGAGGGGGCTTGCCTGCGTGGAGCCAATTTCCGCTACGAGAGCCGCCGAGGGGCGGTGTTGCGCAGCGCCAACCTCAGCCGCGCTGATCTTAGGGGGGCCAACCTATCGGGAGCAGATCTGACGCGGGCCAATCTCAGCAGGGCCAACCTCAAAGAGGCTAGTCTAGTTGGGGCGCACTTGCAGGGGGCCAACCTGCACCAAGCCTGCTTGCAGGGAGCCATCCTCAGCAACGCTGATCTAAGGGAGGTTTGCTGTTTGGGCGCAAACTTGCAAGGGGCGCAGATGGGAAAGGCCAATTTGAAGGAGGCGAAGCTTAGCCAGGCCAACTTGGCAGAAGCCAACCTTAGCGAGGCAACTCTAGAGGGGGCCGATCTTTCTGCTGCCTGTCTGTGCTCGGCCAAGCTGGCGCGGGCGGATCTGAGTCGAGCCAATCTGGCTGGAGCTGATCTGCGGTCTGCCAACCTTGTGGACGCCTACTTGGGTCGCACCAACCTAGAAAATGCTGATCTCAGCAACGCCCTCCTCACGCGCGCCGATCTGAGCACGGCCAACCTCAAGGGGGCCAACTTGCGTGGAGCCACGCTTCCCGATGGGCGAACTGGCTAAGGCGGGGATCCGCCCCGCTAAAGGTGAGGTTTTCCGCTGTCTGAGGGGCATGGCAACCGCTACTCTACCAGGGGAGGGGTGGGAGCAGAGGGATCCGTGAACAGCCGCCGATTTCTGTCCCTGCTGGAGGCCCTTTGGGCTGAGCTGCCCCTGCCAGAATGGTTGCCGGGGGCAGGGGGGCGCGTCTGGCAGCAGGCGGTGGCTGCGCTGCTGCGGCTATGGCAGGAGGTGGGTCAATTTGGCGTGGTTATCGGCGGGCCGGTACCCTGGTGGCCTTTTTGGATGATAGGGGATCCGCCCTCCCTAGAGGCGTTGCCATGCCGCCCCGGAGAGCTTGCGCGGGAGACCCCCTGGCTGTTTACGCCGAATTTGCCGCCGGAGTCTATCCCAGCTCCTGGCCACACCGTGATCCCTCTCTTGCCCCAGGATCCACTGGTGGAGGAGCCATTTCTGCTGCTGCTTACGCCTGCTTTTGCCGTGATAGCCGTCCAGGGGTACCACCCCCACACCCGCCAAAGGGGAATGATGCTCTCTTTCGAGCCGGAAGTGGTGCGGCGGGCCTGGCAGAACTTGGAGGAACGGGTGCAGCAGAGCAAACCCGAGCAGCTAGCCGCTTGGCGGGAGCTGGCTCTCCACTACCCCCTGACCAAGCCTCCTGGGCGGGTGCTGGCTCGCTTTAGCAGCTTTCTCCTGCTGGGTTCACTCGCTGAGGCGGGATCCCCGCCTGCCCGCCTGCCTCCCGCCAGAACCGGAGGGGAAAGCCGGGCAGCCCGACCCAAAGAAAAGTCGCAGAAGCCCCCTTCCGCTGTGGAAGCAGACGCCCGCATCCCTACCGCGCCAAGCTCCCAGAGCAGCCTCTCGGAGGCGGAGCTATTGCGAGCTCTCATCCACGAGATCCAGACTCCCCTCAGCACCATCCGCACCCTGGCCAGTCTCATCCTGAAGCAGCAGGACCTGCCACCGCGGGTGCGGGAATACGTGGAAAAGATTGACCGCGAATGTACCGAGCAAATCAACCGCTTCAGCCTCTTTTTCCAAGCCACTGAGACAGTGATGCCCCCTGCTGGGAAAGGGGAGGGGCGCCGACTGCAACTGGAGCCGATTGCGCTGGTGGATCTGGTGCGGCAAAACCTGCCGCGCTGGCAAGACCAGGTAGAGCGGCGGGGATCCCGCTTGGAGTTGGAGATCCCTGCCGAGCTGCCCGATGTGGTCAGCGATCCCAAGGCCCTGGAAGCGGTGCTATTTGGAATCATCGACCGCCTGGCCCGCAGTACCCCCGCTGGCAGCCACATCCGCGCCCAATTGCTCAGCGCTGGCGAGCTGGTGAAGCTGCAGTTTCAGGTAAACACCCCCGAGGGGAGTGACACCTCTAGCTTGGAACTCAAGTCCCCTCAAGCAATTGGCCAGTTGCTGGTGGTGCAGCCAGACACTGGGGCCATTAGCCTCAGCCTGCCAGTGGCCCAAACCCTGTTCCGGGCCTTGGGGGGCTATCTCACTGTGCGCCACCGGGCTCGGCAAGGGGAAATTCTCAACATCTACTTACCCCGCCAGCTCTAGTCCGGATCCCAGGCTCGAGGAGATAGGGCTAGGATCCGTTTATGTGCCCCAGGAGAGCCGAGAGGGGGGATCCATGCCAGCAAGAAAAAAAGTTGCCCAGCCCCAGCCAGAGCCTGAGCCTGCCTACAAGGCCAGGGCTGCCAGCCCAGGGGAAAGGATCACGCTGCCTGTTCAGCAGCTTTCCACCCTCATCCACCAGATGCGCAACCCAATCACGACCTTGAACATGCTGGCCAAGCTGCTGCAAAAGCACTTGCCCCCTGAAGATCGCAACCACTGGATTGGGCTCAGTATCGAAAAAGAGTGTAAGCGCCTGCAAGACCTGCTGGGCGAGTTCGAGCGCCTGGATGGAGTTCCAGGCCCCCTGCAGCTCCGACCCCTCGCCCTAACTGACTTGCTCCAGGAGTGGATCCCTCTCTACCAAGCCCTGGCAGAGACCCAGGGGCATCGCTTCCAAGCCGTTTTGCCCTCCTCGCTGCCCCCAGTTCAGGTGGATCCCCGGGCTCTGCGCCAGGTGTTGGACAACCTCATCGACAACGCCTGCAAATATACCCCTCCGCCAGGCACCATCCAGCTTAGGGTGGAGGTTAGGCCTGCAGAGGAAGAGGCCAACGGCCCCGCTCAGCAGGAGGTGTGGATTGCCGTCTGTGACAGCGGCCCCGGCATCCATCCCGAAAACCTGGAGCGGATCTTCGATCCGTTTTTTCGCGCCGATCTCACCAAGCCCGGGCAGGGTCTGGGGTTGGCCATCAGCCGCGACTTGGCTACCCAAATGGGAGGAGATCTCCAGGTGGAAAGTTCCCCCCAGGGCTCCTGCTTCCGCCTCCGCTTGCCCCAAGCCTCCTAGAGGTTAAACCTCTGCAAAACCTTGAAAGCTAGCCAGGAGTTGTACAATGGCCCCTTCTGACCACGCCAAACCCGAAACCGCCACCGGCAAATCGGCCCGCATCCTGCTGGTGGATGACGAGCCGGGTCTGCGGGAAGCGGTGCAAGCCTACCTCGAGGACAGCGGCTTCGAGGTGATCCCGGCTGCCAACGCCCAACAGGCTCTGCAACTGCTCAGCACGGCCCAGCCCCAGCTAATCATCTCTGACATCATGATGCCGGGCATGGATGGCTACCAATTTTTGGCGCAATTGCGAAAACTCGAGCCCTACAGCCATCTGCCGGTGGTATTCCTCACCGCCAAAGGGATGACCGCCGACCGCATCCAGGGCTACCGGGCCGGCGTCGATGCCTACTTGCCCAAGCCCTTCGATCCAGAAGAGCTGGTGGCCATTGTCTCCAATCTCATTGAGCGCTCCCGCGCGGCTAGCCTCTCGGAAGTGGTGGCCCGCGAGCTGGCCTCGATTCGCGCCCTGTTGTCGGAGCGTACCCTGGCTGCCGCTCCTCCTCCCCAGCCCTCTGCCCCTACCTCCTTGCCTCCACCCATCAAGGTAGAGCTGACGCCACGAGAACAGCAGGTGCTGGAGAAGGTGGCGGAGGGGTTGATGAACAAGGAGATCGCCAAGCAACTGCAGACCAGCGTGCGCAATGTGGAAAAATACGTCACCCGCCTCTTGAACAAGACGGGCACCAGCAGCCGCACGGAGCTGGTGCGCTACGCCCTCACCTACGGCCTGATCCGGTTGTAGTCCGCTTCCGTTACTTGCGCTCCCGCCTCCTGAACCAGCCGATCCCCAGCCCAGGCTTGCAGCTCCTTCGCCTCTTCCGGTTTGGTGGAAAAGGCCAGCGCCAGGGGCGCCGACGGAGGAACCAGCGCTGTCTCTGGCAGAACATCGTCAGGAAGCCTGAGCTGACAGGATCCCAGAAGCCAAGAGCTTCCAACCACAATCAAGAGAGGGGGAGAGTTTGGGGACGAAACTGGAGACGAAGCTGAGGCTGCGTGATAGCTACTCAGGCAGCTAGTGGTTGTAGCCAATCGCAGCACTTGGGCAGAGGCCCACGAAGCCAAGTTCTTAAGTAGAAGTTGCGCCTAGCACCATCTTCCCTTTAGCCTTAGCAAACCGAAGCGCATGGAATACTTGCCCCGTGCGCTACCGACGAGATTGGAATAGTGAGTATCCGAAGAGGTAGTTCTACCTTCCCTAGGAGTCCTCCCTTTTCCAAAAGTTGAAACCCTTGCTATGCTTGGGCAGAGTCACTTTCTCCGCCTGTAGGGAAGAGCACTAGAGGTTACTAGCTGTGACACAAGCCAAGAACTTCGAGCAGTTAGGAGCTTTATTTTGGCAAGGATCTTACTCTGACTTTTTTGCCCAAGCTGAGCAAGAAGGTATCCCTTCAATTCTCCTGGAGACCATTGCTCTATCCATTGCCCCTGAGTTTGCGGAAAGGTATGGGGGTGGATCTCCGGAAGGATTGCTGTGGCCACAGGCAAGGCGATTTTTGCAGGTTCTTTCGATTGTCTATCAGCCTGTTGCAGAACGCATGCGGCAGGAAGCCTTGAAACTGCCTGCACGCGACTACCAGCGACTCCAGCTCCTGGGACACAGCCTTGACTACTTCGCCAAAGCTGGGGAAGAGGATTCTGTGTGGCTGGTGTTAAAACAAATCCTAGCAGATTGGCCACCAGATACTTTTGTCAACTCTCTTTACAATCCTCAAATGGGAGAGGAGGTGGCGCGCCTGTGGCTATTCCAGATTACTCGATATCTTTACGACCTCTTTCAAGACGAACCTGATGCCTTTTCATCTCAAGTTAGTTCCCTCTATCATTTCTACCATCGAGAAGCTGCTGTTGCTTATAGTCATTGGGTCGGTCAACAACGAAAAAATGACTCTGCTCAGCCAGAGTGGTACATCCCACCAGAGATTCGACTGGATGAACCTTTCGGGACAGCTCTTGCAGAAATCTGCAGGGATTCTTCTCTGCAAGTGGTAGTCGAGATAGGAGCAAGTAGTGGCGAGGGATCGACAGATGTTTTGCGATATGCTCTTCCCAAATCTGCTCGTATTTACAGCATAGAAGCTCATCCTGAGCGCTACAGGGAGCTGGCTAAGAGGGTAAGCGAGGATCCCCGCTGCATTCCCATTCACGCTGCTGCCCAACCTAGGATTGCTACAGTGGAGGAGGTGGAAGAATGGTTGGAATCTGGCTCTAGCATTTGGACTCCCTATGGCCGAGAGCAGGCTTTACAGTGGCGTCAGAGGGATGAAGATTTACTCAAGTCTGTTCCCACAGATGGGGCAAGCCAAGTTCCCAATCCCGATCTTCTTCTCATCGACGGTGGCGAGTTTACAGGCTGGTACGACCTGCAAGCTTTTTTAGAGCGGGGTGCTCGTCCCAAGTATATTGCCTTGGATGATATCCTTGCTTTTAAGAATAGCCGCGCCTTGAGGGAGCTTCCTAGCTGTGGCTACCGACTCATTCGCTGGGGAAATGCCCGCAACGGCTTTGCCATCTTTAAGGATATTAAAGCTACCCTTCCTATTCATTTCTTCACCATTGTATTGGATGGACAACCCTACATTGAGCGCCACTACTCTGTCCTCTGTCAGTTGGATAGGTTAGGGATCCCCTGGCAATGGGTGGTGGTTGAGGGCGTTGCTGCCTTGCGGCATGACACAGGGTGGAGTTTGGCCAACGGTGGCCGGATCCCTGAGGAGTATGCTCAAGGGCACAGCTTAGATGGCACAGTTGAATACTTGAGAGACTTGGCGGCCAAGGATACCCGTGTTCGGCTGGTTCAGAAGCCTGATGGCCAGTTTTGGGATGGCAAAATCGAAATGGTCAGGGCAGCTCAGCCTGATTATCCCTGCTTGCTGTGGCAGTTGGATGCTGATGAGATTTGGACAGCTGAACAAATCCGACGGGTGCATCGACGATTTGAAGCAGACCCCAGTTTAGAGGCAGCTCAGTTCTACTGTCGCTACTTTGTGGGCCCCAATCTTGTGTTGGACAACAAAGGCAAGTGGGGCAACAACCCTCAGATGGAGTGGTGGCGAGTTTGGAGGTGGGATCCCACCGAGTGTGAGTGGCAAACTCACGAGCCGCCCATATTAACCCGAAATGGACAGGTTCCTAAGAAGGTTTTGACTGCAGACCAAGCAGAAGCAGAGGGCTTAGTGTTTGACCACTATGCCTATGCGTTGCGAAAACAGGTGGAGTTTAAGGAGTCCTACTACGGCTATCAAGGGGCCGTAAAAGCCTGGGAAGAGCTGCAAAAAGCGGAAAAGCCCTGCTCGCTGCAGCCCTTTTTCCCCTGGGCATACGGGGATCCCTTAGTGGTAGAGGTGCGGGAGCGCCTTCACTTGTTTGTGGATGGAGTGTTCTTCCAATTTGCCCAAAGTGGTATTGCCACGGTTTGGCGCAACCTACTGCGAGAATTGCCCCGCTTTGGGATTCGCGTTACTTTCTACGATCGGGGCGGCATAGGAGAGCTACCCCAAGGTGTGGAGAGAATGCAGGGGCATCCCTTTAGCTACGCCTACTGGGATGATCCTGAGTTGCGGCAAGCCTTTGCTTGGTCGGGGGCGGACGTTTTTATGAGCACTTACTATACCTATCTAGCTCCTGACGTTCCTCAGGTGCTCCTGCTGCATGACATGATCCCAGAGCTACTGGGTTGGGATCTGTCAGACCCCATGTGGCGCCAAAAGCACGCCGCCCTTGAAGTAGCCACTCGCATCATAGCAGTTAGCCAAAACACGGCCCGTGACCTCCTTCGCCTAACTGGGAAAGAGGCGGTGGTAGCTCACCCCGGAGTTGACACCAGTGTGTTCAAGCCGGATCCCTCGGCTACCCCCAAACACTGGCTACTCATTCAATGCTCGCAAGGAACCTACAAACGACACGAGTTGTTCTTCGAGGCTTATCAGCAGTGGTCTTACAAGCCCTTTCCTGTCCTTTGCACCTATGGGTCGTTTGTTCCAGAGACCTACCGGCAAGCTGCAGCTCCTCAGCCTGTCTTCAGCGCTCGCCTAGATCTACAGGGCATGGTTCATGCCTACCAGAATGCTGTAGCTCTGGTTTACCCAAGTGCCTATGAAGGATTTGGGCTACCGGTATTGGAGGCCATGGCCTGTGGAACCCCTGTCATCATCTATCCCAACTCTGCCTTGGTGGAAGCGGGAGGAGATGCTGCGTTCTACGTAGAAGATTCCCTGGCAGATACCATGGCTCAGGTTTTGGATCCGAAGCTGCGCGCTGAAAAAATCAGCAAAGGCTTGGAGTGGGTCAAGTCTTTTACCTGGGAGCGCATGGCCAGAACGGTTCAGGAAGTCTTGCACTCTGCTGTGAGGCGATGAATTACTTGGGTCGGGCGCGGGCGACCAGCTTATCCACATACTCGTTCCAGCGCAGACCCCGATGGGCTGGGATCCAGACCACCCGCACCTGAGGGCACTCCTGCTTGAGTTGATATAACTCCTCAACCAGATCCAAGTTTTCCACTGGCCCTGTGCGCCGCCGCCATCCCTGGGCTGCCCAGCGCTCCATCCAATTGTTGTAAGTCTGCACGCAAAGGTGGGAGTCGCTGTAGATGGTCTCTACCGCGTTGCCCGGCGTATCCCGGCAGTATTGCAAGGCCCGAATGAGGCCGGTCAATTCCATGCGGTTGTTGGTGCTGGCGGGATCCCCTCCCCAAAACTCTTCCACAACCTGGTTGTCTCGAACCACCACTACCGCCCATCCCCCTGGTCCTGGGTTGGGAGAACAGCCCCCATCGGTAAAGATGCCGCTGTGGGGACACGCAACTAGCTGAGGAGGCTGAGCTACTGAGGCCTTGCCTGGCTGGGAGCTCTTAGCCATAAGTGGAAAAGCGCAGGACAGCTTTTCTAGGCGCCCGACACCGACGCTAAGGGTTGTGTCAAGCCCAAGCGAGCGTAAAGGCGAGAAAAGTCAAAGTTTGCTGACATGAGTTCCTGGATACAGCGGACTTGCACCTCCTCGTGCAGGGGGATTTGGCCGAAAAGCCGTTCGATGCGGTTAATGGTAGTGAAGGTATCCAGATCTACCGAGAGGATCGGCACTTCCAACTCCTCTGCCCGCGAGCGAACGCGGGGATCAAGAGGTAGCTTACCGGTCAAGATCAGGCAGAGGGTAGAAGTCTCCAGGGCAGCCAGTTGAATGTCGGTGCGATCGCCGCCGGTGATGACTGCCTTGTGTTCCAGGTTGCGGAAATATTTTAGGGCAGCGTTGACGTTCATCGCTCCCACGGCGATGTTTTCTACCATCAAATCCATCCGATCCGGACAGCAGAGCACCTCCGCTTCCAGTTGCCACGCCAGCTTGCCGACGCTGACGCTGCGCAAAATGCGATGGGAGGGCAAAATGCCCAGAACCGGGATCCCTCGCGCTTCCAGAAAAGGTCGGACGACGACCTGGGCTGGCCCCATTTGGTCGGGCGGCACATCGTTGAGCAACACGCCGCACAGGTGGGATCCCAGTTGGCGGTGGGCAAAGAGAAGAGCATCGACCGCCGAAGGGGAACGGTAGCGGCTGACCAGCAGCACTGGGGCATTCAGAGCTTGGGCCATTTTGGCCAAGGAGAGGCCGAACACCTCTCCCTCGTAGAGATCGGCTGGGCCCTCTAGCAGAACCAAATCCGCAGGGGATGCCTTGACAAACTCCAGCAGAGAGGCAACCGAGCGAGCTGAATCCGGAGGAGACTGCCGCAGGTGAGCCAGCAAAGCTGCTTCGTCGAGCTGAAGGAGCATGGGGGGCATCTGGCTCAGCCGCAGGGTTTCTGCTATAAAGCGCACATCCGGATCCATTCCTCTGTCGCCTGTTCCGAGCGGCTTCCCATAGGCAACTTTCGCCCCCTGCTGCTGCAGATGCTTAGCCAAACCCAAGATGGCTGATGACTTGCCGCTGCAAGGCTCCGTCGATCCGATAAGGAGGAACTTAGACACGCAGAGCTCCTGAGAGGTCAGGGACACCAAGGGTGTGGCTGAAGCCACTTGTTTTGTTACTCAGTCTAACGGAAACGGCTTGGGGAAAAGCTTGCTTCAGGGCTGCTTCCCATCCCAACTACAAGCTAAGACGCCTCCTCTTCCTTCAAGTTCCCCAGGGCCGAGAGCAAGAGATCAGCCAATTAAGATCGCCTCTTCGGGGTAGGTCACCAGCGGACGGGGCTGCTGTTGGGCCAGAGCCAAGACAATGGTCAGCGCCCCCAGCCGGCCCCAGAACATCACCAAGACGATGAGCAGTTGGCCGAAGAGGTTGAGCTCTCCCGTGAACCCCGTCGAGAGGCCACAGGTAGCAAAAGCAGAAATAACCTCGAAGAGCACCGGCTCCAGCCTGCTGTTGTGGTGGGTAATTAAGATCAGCCAAGTTGCCAATAGCACCACGAACAGGGAGACCGTCAGCACTGCTGCTGCCTTACGCACCATCGAGGGATCCAAACTGCGCCCGGCAATCTGAGCGCTGGGCAAGCCGCGGGCGTAGCCCCACAAGGCCAGCACCAATACCGCTAGGGTGCCAGTGGTGGTGCCGCCTCCCATCGAGGCCGGTGCCGCGCCGATAAACATCAGCGTCATCAGCAGCAACTGGCTTGCTGGTGTCAAGTCCTCAATCGGGATCCCGGCAAACCCAGCAGTGCGGGCCGAAACCGACTGAAAAAACGCCAGGCCCAGGCGGCGAGGCCAACTCAGCTCGCGCAGGGAGCCGCCAGGCAAACTCTCGGCCAAGAACATCCCCAAGCCGCCTGTGCAGAGCAGAACCACCACCACAACCAGAGTGATGCGGGTGTGCAAAGAGGGGCGGTGGCCCCGCGGCCAGGTCAACAAATCCGACAAAACCGGGATGCCCAGGCCGCCGATAAAAATGAGAGTGCCCAAGATCGCCAGCGACAGTCCATCGGTGGGGATCCCCTCTTGCCCAAATAGGTCAAACCCAGCATTGCAAAAAGCAGAGACGGCGTGAAAAATTGCCAGAAAAACCGCCCGACCCGGGCCATAGAGATCCCGCCAGTGCACCCAGAGCAGCAAGGCCCCCCCCAGCTCAATGAGGGTAACCCCGATCAGCACCCGCCGCGTCAATTCCAGGATTGCCCCCGGATCGATCAGGCCCAGGGAGTTGCAGAGGGCCAGGCGATTGAGCAGGGAAATGCGCCGCCCAAGCAGCTGAAACACCACCACCGCCACCACCATGAAGCCTACCCCGCCAATTTGGATGAGGAGCAGCAGCAGGATCTGGCCTAGGAAAGTGAGATCCTCTGCCGCCACAATCGTCGAGAGCCCCGTCACGCTCAGGGCCGATGTGGCCGTGAATAGGGCCTCATTCCAGCTCAAGGGATCCCCCCGGCCGACCCCCGGCAGCTTAAGCAGCAAAGTCCCCACCACTACCAACAGGCCCAGTCCGGCCACCAACCGTGATGGCGGTGGCAGCGGGCGACGCCTGTCTCCAAAAAAGAGCCGCTGTAAGGGGTTGGCCAGTAGCCGAGACTGAGAAGAAAAGCGGGGGGAACTCCAGCGCTCAGCCCCCTCCGGTTGCAACGGCGGGACGCGGCCCTCTCTCATCGAACCTTTACCCCTACATCTCATTCAGCCGCGAGATGTTGGTGTTGGCCCCCAGCACCACCAGCAGATCTCCCTTCTCCAGAACATAGTCTGCTGGCGGCGAGACCACCAGCGACTGTTTTCGCTTCACGACTAGAACCGTGATGCCAAAGCGGCGGCGCAAGTCCGACTCCGCCAGCGTATGACCCACCAGGGCCTCCGGCACCTCCAGCTCAGTAATGCCGTAGCCGGGCTCCAGCTCCAGTTGATCCAGGATCCCTGGTGCTGTTAGCACCTGCGCCAAGCGCCGCCCTGCCTCCTGCTCCGGCAGCACCACCCGATCTGCCCCTACTCGCAGGAGAATCGAGCGCTGCCGCTCCGTGGAAGCCTTGCAGATAACATTGCGTACCCCCAGACTCTTGAGGGCTACCGTCGTCAGCAAATTGCTCTCGAAATCGCTACCAATGGCCACCACCACCGTGTCAAAGGAGGGAATATCCACCGCCCGCAGGGCGTCTTCATCGGTGGAATCCAGCGCCACCACCTGCGTCAGCTGGTCCGCCAGGCGCTGCACGATCTCGCGGCTGCGGTCAATCCCCAAAACGTTATGCCCTCGCTCCATCAGCGTGAGGGCCAAACTTGTGCCAAAGCGCCCCAGCCCAATTACCGCATACTCTCGCTCTGCCCGCCCCATCCACCCCCTGAGCCTTTCTGCCAAAACCAGCCATCGATCATAAGCCATGCAGCCGGGCTCGGCAGAGCTGTCATCTTAGGCAGACTCCGGCTTGGGCAAGGTGGAGGGGTGGGGGATCAACTCGCCCGTAGAGCGACGCTCCACCATCTCGGCGGTAATACGCACGTGCTTGATGTCGCGCCGCGAGGGAACCTCGTACATCACATCCAGCATCAGCTCTTCCACAATCGCCCGCAGCGCCCGTGCCCCGGTTTTGCGGCGGTAGGCCTCCTTGGCAATGGCAGAAATGGCAGCTGGCTCAAACTCCAGCTCCACTCCGTCCATGCGCAACAGCTTCTGGGCCTGCTTGAGGATGGCATTTTTAGGCTGCGTCAAGATGGCCTCGAGGGCCTTCTCGTCCAGGGGATCCAGCGTAGCCACCACTGGCAGCCGCCCGATGAACTCTGGGATCATGCCGTACTTGATCAAATCCTCCGGCTCCAGCGCCTTGAGAGCATCGGCTAGGCGTTGCTCGCGAGTAACCGCTGGTTGATCCCCTGGCTTGATGAACCCCACCGATCTTTTGCCAATGCGCTGCTCGATGATCTTCTCTAGGCCGACAAAAGCCCCTCCACAGATGAAGAGAATGTTGGAGGTATCCACTTGAATGCAATCTTGGTAGGGGTGCTTGCGACCTCCCTGCGGAGGCACGTTGGCAATAGTCCCCTCAAGCATCTTCAGCAGGGCCTGCTGGACGCCTTCCCCGGAAACGTCGCGAGTAATGGAGGGGTTTTCGCTCTTGCGGGCAATCTTGTCGATTTCATCGATGTAGACAATGCCGCGCTGGGCTTGCTCCACATCCATGTCGGCCACCTGCAGCAGGCGCAGTAGGATGTTTTCCACATCCTCCCCCACATAGCCAGCTTCTGTGAGGGTTGTGGCATCGGCAACGGCAAAAGGCACATCCAGCAGGCGGGCCAGGGTCTCAGCCAAGAGGGTCTTGCCAGATCCAGTAGGACCAATGAGAAGGATATTGGACTTTTGCAGCTCCACCTCCTCCAGCTCTGCCAACCCAGCGCTGCCAGGATTGGCTTTGGCAGCTAGCCGCTTGTAGTGGTTGTAGACTGCTACCGATAAGATCTTCTTGGCCTTTTCCTGGCCAATCACGTACTGGTCGAGATAGCGCACAATCTCCCGCGGCTTAGGCAACTGAGCCAAAGAAGGCAAGCCGCGCGGGGGCTTTTTAGGAGCTTCCCGCCGTCTGGCAGCAGGAGCTGAGGCTGGCGAGCTGTTGCCGTTGTAGAGCTCCTCCTCCAGAATTTCGTTGCACAGCTCCACACATTCGTCGCAGATGTAGACCCCTGGCCCTGCAATCAGCTTGCGTACCTGATCCTGAGACTTGTTGCAGAAGGAACACCGCAATTGGGAGTCATGCTTGGCCATGGGATCCTCGTCGCTGTTGGCTGTTGAAGTAGGTACCCGAAAAAGCGGCTTGCCTTCCCTCGCCGCAGGGTGAGATGAATTGGCTAGAAAGGCAAATAACCTGGTGAGCCAAGTATTCCTAGTCTAACACTTCCATTGCCAGGGATCCCTCCTAGCGCTGCCTGGCTTGAGCTTACCTTAGAGGGGGAAAAGCCCATAGGAAAACCGCTCGACTTAACGCCGAGCGGCGGATGGTGTGAGGAGTGAACGGAAACATGCGTCTCCGCTACTTCTATGATAGGAGAATATCGCCGGCTGCTGCCAAGGGGACTGGCGGGGAAGAAGAGGGCTCTGCACTGTTCCTGAGCAAGGCCAAGGCAGGTCTTGACACGTGTCTATTGCATCCAAAAGGGGAAGGGACTTTCCTTGTTTCGTCCGCTTCCCCTTCCGGCGTTCACTCCTCACAGAGTTGAATATAAACCATCTCCAAGGCCAGGACAAGCTGGGCCGCCTAAATTTTTCCCTGAGGCTCCACTTAAGAATGGGGATTGCCAGGATCCAAAGCCAACAGCTCCGCTTCGCTCAGCAGGGGGATCCCCAATTCTTGAGCCTTTTTGAGCTTGGAGCCAGGGTCTGAACCCACCACCACGTAGTCTGTTTGGCGGCTAACACTGGCGGTTACCTTGCCGCCGCGGCTTTCAATCCAAGCCTTGGCCTCCTGGCGAGACAGGGTAGGCAGGGTGCCGGTAATCACAAACTTCTTCCCAGCCAGCACCTGAGCAGCTATAGGGGACTTTTGCGGAGGCAGGGCAGGGATCCCTAACTCGCGCAGCTCCTGCAGGAGCTGCTGGTGGGCTGGATCGGCAAACCAGGACACCACTGCCTCGGCAATTTCTCTTCCTATCCCGTAGATTTGGGCGATGTCCTCGATGCTGGCCTGGGCCAAGAGTTCAGGGGTGGGGAAGTGCTGGGCCAAAGTTTGGGCAGTGACCACTCCCACATGGGGGATCCCCAAGCCGTAGAGCACACGCTCCCAGGGCTGTTGGCGGGAGCGCTGGATGGCTTGTACCAGCTTCTGGCTGGAGCGGGATCCCATTCCCTCCAAGCTTTCCAACTGTTCCGGGGTGAGGCGGTAGAGATCGCTTACGGTGCGCACTCCTAGCTTTTCCACCAACTGGGCTACTCGCTTTTCCCCTAAGCCTTCGATATCCAGAGCGTCGCGGCTAGCCCAGTGCTGTAGTTGACCCCTGATCTGGGCGGGACAGTCGGGATTAGGGCAGCGGGTTATCGCCTCGCCAGCAGGGCGAACCAAAGGGGTGCCGCACTCGGGACAGTGGCTGGGCAGGCGATAGCGAACGGCATCGGGGGGGCGCAGCTCCTTGAGGATCCCCACCACCTCAGGGATGATCTCGCCTGCCTTGCGCACGATGGCGGTGTCGCCAATGTGGACATCCAGCTCCTCGAGGCGATCGGCGTTGTGCAGGCTGGCACGGCTGACGGTGGTGCCGGCTAGCAGCACCGGCTCCAGCTCCGCCACCGGCGTGACGGCTCCGGTGCGGCCCACGCTGGCCACGATGGCGCGGATGCGGGTGGGGACTTCCTGGGCAGGGTATTTGAGGGCAATGGCCCAGCGGGGGAATTTTTGCGTAAAGCCGGCCTCCTCTTGCAGCCGCAGGGAGTTGAGTTTAACCACCACCCCATCGCAGGCATAGGGAAGCTGGGCCTGCCGCCACCGCTCGTAGAACTGGGCCACCTCTTGGAGGTTCCGACAGACCTGGGAAAGAGGATTGACAGGCAATCCCAGTTCTTTCAGCCGCTGCAGACACTCCCACTGGGTTTGGGGAGGATCCCCGGCGGGCCACCCCTCCGGCCAGTGGAGAGCGTAGGCAAAGAAGCTAAGCTTGCGGGCGGCAACCACGCGGCTATCCAATTGGCGCAAGGTGCCGGCGGCGCAGTTGCGCGGGTTGGCAAAGGGAGGATCCCCAGCGGAGCAGCGCTCGCGGTTGATGCGCTCGAACTCGGCAAGGGGAAGATAGGCCTCTCCTCGCACCTCCAGGACTGGCGGGGGATTGGCGGTTGCCAAGCGCAGGGGAATGGAAGGGATGGCACGGACATTGGGGGTGATGTCTTCGCCCACTTGGCCATCGCCGCGGGTGGCCCCCCGCTGGAGCAGCCCATCCACGTAGGTCAGCGCCAGGGCCGCGCCATCGATTTTCAGCTCGCACACGTACTCCAGCTCCCCTTCTTCAGGAGTCCGCCCCAGCAGCCGCAGCAGGCGCTCCTGCCATCCTTTAAGCTCTTCCAGGTTGAAGGCATTTTCCAAGCTGTAGAGGGGAACGCGGTGGGAAACCGTAGGAAACTGCTCGGCGGGTTTTTCCCCTACCCGCTGGGTGGGGCTGTCGGGGGTAATCAGCTCGGGATGGGCCTGCTCTAGCTCCTGCAGCTCGCGGTAGAGGCGGTCGTAAACGCTGTCTTCCAGGATGGGGGCATTGTGGACGTAGTAGGCGATGCTGGCTTTTTGCAGCAGGGCGCGCAGCTCACGGGCGCGTTCTTCCAGTTTGGGATCCATACCGTCGTATCCAGCTAGCCCCTAGGGGAGCACTACGCTTGTTCTAGCAGCCTTGGGGAGGCGTATCTGCCAATTTTTGCTCCTGCAGGTATTGGTAGGCTTGGGCGGCAGCGGCCATTTCCGCCGCCTTTTTGGAGCGCCCCTCGCCGCGGCCCCAGCATTGGCCTTGGCCCCAAACTTCCATGGTGAAACGGGGCGGGTGCTCCTGGGCAGCCACGAGGCGATACTCTGGCAAAATGCCCCACCAGCGCTGGGTTAGCTCCTGCAGCGCAGCCTTGGGGTTGCGACGAGTGGGATCCTGGAACCACTGCTCTACCCGTTGGCGAAAGTAGGGATCCAGCCAGGGGTGCAGCCGGGACAGGGTGTGGATGCCCCAGCTGAGGTACAGGGATCCCAGCAGGGCCTCAAAAGCATCCGCCAGGCGTCGTGCCCGACCCGCCAAGTCGTTTTGGCAGCTAGATCCCAGCTCGAGGTAACGCTCCAGGCCATGCAGATCCGCCAGTTCCGCTAGGTGAGCATCGCTGATGAGATCGGAGCGAATTGCTGTTAGTTCTCCTACTGACAGGTGAGGATAGGACTGGAACAAGAACTCAGTGGCCAAAATCCGTAGGACGGAATCCCCCAGAAACTCTAGCCGGTCGTTGTTGCGCTGGCCATCCCGGGAAGGGTGAATCAAAGCCTGATCCAGTAAGTCCCAGCGCAATTGCTCCAGCCAGGTGGGATCTTTGAACCCTAGGCGAGCTAGCAATTGCTCCAGCAAGCGACGACGGGGCAAGATGAGTTCAACCATACAGCTCAAGCCAAACTTGCAGCCCCTTGAGGGAGGAGGGCAGGAAGGCAAAACCGCCCTTAACCCCCTAGGCGCTGAGTTTCTGTCCAAATCATACATAGTCGCTGCTGGGGATCGCGGTAACGTGGGGATAGGAGCCTAGAGGCTCCAAGGGCAAGCAAAGAGTGCGGTCTCATGCTGCCGAGTGGCTCCAAAAACCCCGCCCAGCCAGCGGCCCAGTCTGGGCAAGAAGTTGAGTCCCCAGGCCCGCGGACCACAGCTCCCTACGTGGTGTTGCATGGCCATTTCTACCAGCCACCGCGCGAGGATCCCTGGCTGAACCGCATTGAGCGCCAGCCCAGCGCCCACCCCTTCCACGACTGGAACGAGCGCATTCTGGCGGAGTGCTATCGGCCCAACGCCTTTGCCCGCATCCTTGATGAGCAAGGGCAGGTGGTGCGCATTGTCAATAACTATGAGTTCATGAGTTTTAACTTCGGCCCCACCCTCCTTGCCTGGCTGGAGGAGCACGACGTTGAGGTCTACCAGCGCATCCTGGCTGCCGACCGTCTCAGCGCCGAGCGGCTGGAGGGAAAGGGCAATGCCATTGCCCAGGTCTACAACCACGTCATCCTGCCCCTAGCCAATGAGCGGGACAAGTACACGCAGATCCGCTGGGGAATCGCCGATTTCCAGCATCGCTTTGGCCGCTTCCCCGAAGGCATGTGGCTGGCGGAAACTGCTATCGATGCAGCAACGGTTAAGGCCTTGGTCGACTGCGGGATCCGCTTTGTCATCCTAGCCCCCAGCCAGGCGCAGCGCATTCGCCCTTTGGGGCAAACGGAATGGATCGATGTCAGCCAGGGCCAGATCGATCCCAGCCGGCCCTATCGCTGCTTTACCCCCGACCGAGGCGGCTACCTAGACGTTTTTTTCTTTGACGGCCCCATCTCCCGCGACCTTGGCTTTGGCGATATTGCCTACAGCACCCAGGCGCTGGCGGAGCGGCTCCAGTTGGCCATTCGCCCTGACCGAGAAGTCCAACTCATCAACTGTGCCACGGATGGCGAGACCTTTGGCCACCACAAACGCGGAACCGAGCGTACCCTGGCCTATGCCTTCTGCGAGGAGTTTCCCCGCCGAGGCTGGCAAGTGGGCAACTACGCCCATTTCCTCAGCCACCACCCTCCCACCTGGGAGGTGCAACTAAAGCCAGTTACTGCCTGGAGCTGTGCCCATGGGGTGGGGCGGTGGTCACAGGACTGTGGCTGTGGGGCAGTGCCTGGCTGGCACCAACGCTGGCGGCAACCGCTGCGGGAGGCCCTCAACTGGCTGCGGGATCAGTTGGCCGAGATCTACGAGACGGAGGCTAAGGCCTACCTGCGGGATCCCTGGCTGGCTCGGGATCGCTACATCGAGGTGATCTTGGATCGGGAGCGCAGGGAGGCATTTTTGCAGGAGCACCAAAGCCACCGCCTCACTGCCGAAGACCGGGTGCAGGTGCTGCGCCTGTTGGAGATGCAGCGCTACAGCCAACTGATGTTCACCAGTTGCGGCTGGTTCTTTGAAGAACTCGCTCGCCCTGAGGGGGTGCAAATCCTGCGCTATGCGGCGCGGGCCATTGAGTTGGCAGCGGCTGCCACCAAGGTGGATCTGGAGGAGGAGTTTCTGCTTCGCCTAAGCAAGGCCCCCAGCAACCTCGAACTCTACAAAGACGGCCGAGGAGTTTACCAAGCTTTGGTGCGCCCCCGCCGGGTTAGCCCGCAGCGGCTCGTGGCCCAGCACGCCATGCTTTCCCTGGTCAACGGCGTACCTCGCTCCTCTGGGTATGTGCTGGAGCCGGTGGATCAGGAGCGCCTAGCTATAGGAGGATCCACGCTGCTGGTGGGGAGGGTGAAGCTCTCTTTTCCCACCACCTCTGAAGAGCACGACCTCACCTACGCTCTACTCCACCTGGGCGGCTGGGACTTTCAATGTGGCGTCAAGCCGTTTCCAGGGCAGCGCGGCTACGAGCAGTTGAAAGCCAGTCTGCTGTCTAGCTCCCGCAGCCGCATCCAGCTCGTCCTAACCCTGCAAGAGCTGCTGGGACCGGAAACCTTCGACCTCAACGCCCTAACGGAGGAAGACCGGCAGCAGATGCTGCGCTGGCTTACCCAGGACACGTTGGAGCGCTTGGCCCAGCTCTATCGCCAAACCTACCTGGAGAATTACGGGGTTTTGATGGCTTTTCGGGCCGATGGCCTGCCGATCCCGGAAGAGCTGTTGGCCGCCGCCCAGATTACCCTCAACCAGCGCCTATTGAGCAGCTTACGGGCCATGGAAATAGAAGAGGGCAAGCGGGATCACCTGCTGGAGTTGCGAGCAATTGCCCGCGAGGCAGAGCAGTTGGGGTGTCAGTTGCGGCAGGAAGAGGCAGCCCGGGTCTTGGATCGGCTCTTGCAGCGGGGGATGTGGCAGCTGGCCCAGGCAGCCGACCCGGAAACCCTCAGCGAGCAGCTCCACAACTTGGAAGAGTGGCTGCAACTGGCTGCCGATCTGGGCCTGCCCATCCGCTTGGATCGCCTCCAAGAGCTTTACTTACTAGGGTTAGAGCGCCAGCAATCAGGACTGCTCCGCAGCGCCCTAGAGCGCGCCCGTGGCCGGATCCCTGCCGAAACCCTACGCCGCTTGCTTCAGCTGGGACAACAGCTTCGCATTAATGTCGGTGCCTGGCTACAGCAGCTACCGCCCCCGGCCGCTACCGAGGGCTAGCCCAGCCCCCATCGGGATGACAGGATTCGAACCTGCGACCCCTTCGTCCCGAACGAAGTGCGCTACCAAGCTGCGCTACATCCCGTGATCCAAGTTACAGCGCAACAATTCTAGCACGCTGACTAGCCAAGCACGATCCTCGCTGAGCCAATCTGCGCTAAGCTGCAAGAGCCCACCTTTCCGTAGGCGAGGTATGCCTCAGCCCAAGGGTTTTAGCCCCTCGCAGCCCGAAAAACAGGCAGCAAAGACCAAAGCCGCCAAGCGCAAGGAAGCAGCCAAACGCTACGACGAGCTGAAAGCCAAAGGAATGCCGGAGTTTGCCATTTTTGCCCGGCGCCGCCAGGCTGAGCCCGGCAAACCCAACCCTTGGCTGCCTGTGGGATCCCTGGCGGTCAGTCGCTCCAGCGCCATCCACCAGGCCATCTTCCAAAACGAGGAAGAGCTTAAAAAAGCAGCCGTCCGCCTCTTTCCCCGTCTTGGCAAAGTTAAAGACGAGCTGGAATTTGGCTTTCGCCTCAAAGACAAAGAGTTTCAGGACGAACCTATTCAGGTGGCAGTCCGACCCCAGCCTTCGCCCTTTCAGCTTTGGATGGACAAGGTGCGCAGGTGGCTGGGCCTGGGCAAAAGAGCTACCCAAACCTCCGAGAAAGGCTAGGTGTGGCAAATGTGCTCCCTGTCGCAGGAAGGGCTGGGGGAGCAAAAGAAGCACAGCCCTTGGGGAGAGCTAGGTGACGACGTCCGGCTGCTGCCGACCAGTGCGGGCGCGAATCTGGGCGAAGTGATCCGCTAGTTGGATCAGGTCGGCCAGGGCCGCCTGGGGATCCAAACCCTGCCGCCTGGGATCTGGCTCAAACCGCTCCAAGTACACCCGCAGGGTGGCGCCGTGGGTGCCGGTGCCAGAGAGGCGATAGACGATGCGCGAGCCATCCTCAAAGCCGATGCGGATCCCTTGGTGGCGGCTGGTGCTGCCGTCTACGGGATCGGTGTAGCTGAAGTCATCGGCATAGGCCACCGTCTGCGCGCCAAAGCGCTGTCCCACCCAGCCGGACACGGAGCGCCGCAAGTGCTCCATCAGCTCCTCGGCCACCTCCACCGGCAGCCCCTCGTAGTCGTGGCGGGAGTAGAAGTTGCGTCCGTAGGTGCGCCAGTGCTCTTCCACAATCTGCCGCACCGACTGCCGCCGCACGGCGAGGATGTTGAGCCAAAAGAGAACAGCCCAGAGGCCATCTTTTTCGCGGATGTGGTTGGAGCCGGTGCCGAAGCTCTCCTCGCCGCAGAGGGTGACTTTGCCGGCATCCAGGAGGTTGCCGAAAAATTTCCAGCCCGTAGGGGTTTCGTAGCAAGGGATCCCCAGCTTGGCCGCCACTCGGTCTGCCGCCTGGCTGGTGGGCATGGAGCGGGCGATCCCGGCCAGCCCCTCCCGGTAGCCGGGCACCCAGTGGGCGTTGGCAGCCAACACTGCCAGGCTATCGCTAGGAGTTACGTAGAACTGGCGGCCCAGGATCATGTTGCGATCCCCATCCCCGTCGGAGGCGGCGCCGAAATCCGGCCCATCCTCCCGAAACAGCAGCTCCACCAGGGCGCGGGCATGCACCAGGTTGGGATCTGGGTGGAGGCCGCCAAAATCCGGCAGCGGCTGGCCGTTGAGGACACTGCCCTGGGGCGCTCCTAGAGCTTTCTCCAGGATGGCGTGGGCATAGGGGCCAGTGACGGCGTGCATGGCGTCGAAGGCGATGCGAACCCCAGAGGCCAGGTAGTCGCGGATGGCGTCAAAATCGAATAGGCACTGCATTAGATCCAGGTAGTCGGCCACAGGGTCGATAACGCAGACCGTCAGGGATCCCAGCCGTTGCTCCCCTAGGCGATCCAGATCTACGTCCGGGGCCTCTAGGATGCGGTACTCGCGGATCCGCTGGGTGCGGGCGTAGATGGCCTCGGTCACCTTCTCCGGGGCGGGGCCGCCGTTGCCGATGTTGTACTTGATGCCAAAGTCTCCTTGCGGACCGCCGGGGTTGTGGCTGGCTGAGAGGATGATGCCGCCGTAAGCTCCGTATTTGCGGATGAGGCAGGAGACCGCTGGCGTGGAGAGGATCCCCCCTTGACCTACCAACACCCGCCCAATCCCGTTGGCTGCCGCCATCTTGAGCAGGATCTGGATAGCCTCTCGGTTGTAGTAGCGGCCATCTCCCCCAACCACCAAGGTTTGGCCGGCAGATCCCTCGAGGACGTCAAAGATGGATTGGACAAAGTTCTCCAGGTAGTGGGGCTGCTGGAACACCTGTACCGGCTTGCGCAGGCCGGAAGTGCCAGGTCTTTGGTCAGGGAAGGGGGCAGTGGTGACCGTGCGGACGCTCATACCCTAGGCTGGCGAAACTATCCCGTTCCTCGAGGCAGAACTTGGCCAGAGCGGTACCTGAACCTGCTACTTCACTAGCTCGAAGACGTTGAACATGGGCAGGTACATGGCCACAATGATGCAGCCCACCATACCACCCAAGATCACAATCATCAAAGGCTCAAGCAAGCTGGTCAGGGCGCGCACTGCCTCCTCCACTTCCAGCTCGTAGAAGTCGGCTGTCTTCATCAGCATGGCATCCAGCTCCCCCGTCTCCTCGCCGACGCTGATCATCTGAATGGCCATCAGGGGAAACACCTTGGCCTTAGCTAGGGCAGGGGCGATCTGCCCCCCCTCCGAGATGGATTGGCGAGCGGCGTCGATGGCGTTGGCCACCACCTGGTTGCCTGAGGTGTCCCGCACAATTTCCAAGGCAGTCAGCACCGGCACGCCAGAGCGGGTGAGAGCGCCAAAGGTGCGGCAGAATCGGGCCACCGCCGATTTCTGGATCAGATCCCCGAAGAGAGGGAGCTTGAGGGCCAGCGCGTCGATGGTCTCCTTGCCAGCCGGGGTGCGGTAGAAGCGGCGAAAGGCAAAAAAGACCATTACCAGAAAGCCCACCAGACCCAAGCTGTACTGGGGTGTGCGTAGGAACTTGCTGACGTTGATGAAAAACTGAGTAAGGCCAGGCAGCTCCCCCCCCAAGTCGTTGTAGATGCTCTCAAAAGTGGGCAAGATGAAGAGCACCATGCCCAAGAAGATCAAGACAGCCAAGATCGTCACCACCACTGGGTAGGTCATGGCCGACTTGATCTGCTTCTGCAGGCGATCCATGTCCTCCAGCAGCTTGGCCAGGCGGTTGAGCACCTCATCGAGCACGCCGCCCACTTCCCCTGCCTGCACCATGCTGCAGTAGAGGCTGTCGAAAGCATCTGGATAGGGGCGGATGGAGTCGGAGAGGTTTTTCCCCGCCTCCACCTCCGCACGGATGGCCCTCAGGTATTTTTTGAGCTTGGGGTTGCCAGTCTGCTCCTCCATGATGGTGAGAGAGCGAACCATCGACACGCCGGCGTTGATGAGAGCAGCAAATTGCCGGGAGAACACCGCCTTGTCCCGAATGTCGATGGATCGCAGCATTGAGAAATCGAAAGACGTATCCAGGGAGAAAAAGGGCTTCTCCTCCTGAATGTCCTCCGGTTTGGCGAAAATCCCCTCGCGGCGCAGCCGTGCGCGAGCCTCGGTCAAGTTGTTGGCCACCACCGTCAGGCGTACCGGCTGACCGGCCTTTAACCCCCGAACCTTGTAGCGCGGCATGGCTTACCCCTGCTTGGATGCTTGCTAAAACTCCGGAGTGGGATCCCTTGGCTTAGTTTTGCAACCTCAGCCAAACCGCCACTCTCCCCCAGCTAGAGCTTAGCTACAGATGAGACCGGCGGCCAAAGGCTGGCGAGGAACTTCCAGGCAGGGATCTCTAGCGACGGACAGCAGCCGCTGCTGGCCGCTGCTGTTGAACTGCCGCGGCTGGGGAAGGCCCGGCAACGTTGCCCAAAAGCCGCTGCAACTCCTCAGGACGAGAGGTCTTGGACATGGCCGTCTCGAAGTCAATCTTGCCCTGCAGGTAGAGGTTGGCCAGATCCTGCTCCAGGGTTTTCATGCCCTGCTTGCCGCCCGTCTGGATGGCCGAGTAGATCTGGGCCGTCTTGCCCTCCCGAATGAGGTTGGCGATGGCTGGGGTGACCACCATGATCTCCTGCACCAGCACCCGGCCTGGCTCCCCTGGCTTGGGGTTGAGGCGGCGGGCCAAAGTTTGCGAGAAGACGGCCTTGAGAGAGTTAGAAAGCTGCACGCGAATCTGCTGCTGTTGCTCCGGCGGGAACACGTCCACCAGGCGATCCACCGTCTGGGCAGCCGAGCTGGTGTGCACCGTGGCAAAGCAGAGGTGGCCGGTTTCGGCGGCGGTGATGGCTAACTGGATGGTCTCCAGATCCCGCATCTCCCCGATCAAAATCACATCCGGATCTTCCCGCATCGCCGCCCGCAGGGCATTGGCAAAGCTCTTGGTGTCTTCGCCCAACTGCCGCTGGTGGATGATGCTGCGGATGGGGGTGTAGATATACTCAATGGGATCTTCAATGGTGAGGATGTGCTCAGCTCGCTCGCGGTTGATGAAGTCGATGATAGCGGCCAAAGTGGTGGATTTGCCGGATCCCGTTGGTCCCGTTACCAGCACCAGGCCCCGCGGCAGTCGCGCAACTTCCTTGCAGATGTCGGGCAGGCCCAGCTTTTCAATGCTGGGGATTTCCGAGGCCAGAGCTCGCATGGCGCAGGCATAGGCGCCGCGTTCGCGATAGACGTTGACCCGGAAGCGCCCGATCCCGCGCACGCCGTAAGAGCAGTCCAGCTCCCAGTTCTGCTCCAATTGTTTTCGCTGGGTGTTGTTCAACATGCTGAAAATGAGCCGCTGCACCTCCTCAGGCGTGAGGGGATCATACTCTGTTGGCTGGAGTTCGCCATTGATGCGGAAGTAGGGAGGCAAGCCGGCTGAGATGTGGATATCGGAACCGCCCCTCCGGATGATTTCTTCCATCAGGTCTTCGATCATCAGTTGTTTCATAGGACTTCCCTCTCCAATCAATGGCGTGAGTTGCTCTGTTGAAGCTGACAAGAGTCAAACTAAAACTTCGGCGTCAAGCAGTACGGACAATCCATCCACTCCACTCGCAGGGCAGCACCGCAGTTGCGGCAGGTGCTAAGGGCCTTGGCACGAGCCTTCAGCTCGGTCTCCAAGCCTTTGTCGGTGAGGATGACTCGATCCACCTCCTCCAGCGTGGTTAGCCCCTGCTTCACCAGCATCAGACTGTAGGCCAATAGGGTCTTCATGCCGCTTTCAACTGCCGCCTCCCTGAGCACCTCGGTGGGAGCCCCCTTGTTGATCAACTCAGCCAAGCGGTCGTTCATGCGCATGAACTCGTACACCCCCACCCGGCCTTTGTAGCCCACGCCCCCGCAGTTCTCACAGATGGGTTTGCCGGTGGCCTTGCGCTGTTCTATCTCTTTGGGGGAGAGCTTGTTGGCTTTGTAGAAGGTCAGCTGTTCGTTGTCGCCGCTGAGGCTAAGGCCATAGCGGGCCAGTTCCTCGGGGGTAGGGTGGTACGGGATCCGACACTCAGGACATACCCGCCGCAGCAGGCGCTGGGCCAGCACCCCCAGTAGGGAACTGGAGATCATAAACGGCTCGATCCCCATCTCCGTCAGGCGGGCGATGGCACTGGGGGCATCGTTGGTGTGCAGGGTAGTCAACACCAGGTGACCGGTGAGGGAGGCTTCGATGGCGGTTTTGGCTGTCTCGTGGTCGCGGGTTTCCCCCACCAGGATGACATCCGGGTCTTGCCGCAGAAAAGCGCGCAGGATCATGGCAAAGTCCATGCCCTTCTCCCGGAGAACCTGTACCTGGGTGATCCCCGGCAGAGAGTACTCGATGGGATCCTCGGCGGTGCTGATGTTGATGCCTGGATCGTTTAGCTCCGCCAGGGCCGAGTAGAGGGTGGTGGTTTTCCCGGATCCAGTGGGCCCGGTTACCAGGATTAGACCAAAGGGTCTCCTCACAACGTCCTTGAAGCTGGCAAGGGTCTCTGGGTCGGTGATCAGCGTATCCAAGCCCAGTTGCGTGGCGGAGTTATCCAGGATGCGCAGGACAATCTTTTCCCCGTAGCGGGAGGGCAGGGTGCTAACGCGAAAGTCCACCTTGCGCCCTTTGAACATCCGCCGAATGCGCCCGTCCTGAGGCAAGCGCCGCTCGGCAATGTTCAGGTTGGCCATGATCTTGAATCGAGCGGTAAGAGCAGGAATGATCTTTTTGGGGAAGTTCTCAAAAGCCTGCCGCAGCACCCCGTCCTTGCGGAAGCGAATGCGCAGGTTTTCTTCTTGCGGCTCGATGTGGATGTCAGATGCCCGTTCCTGCAGGGCCTTGACCAGGATTTGGTTGGCCAATTTGATGATCGGGGCATCGTCTGCCGATTTGAGTTGCTGCTCCAGAGAGGTCTCGCCGGCCTCATCAACAGCGACATCCTCGATGCTGTCTAGATCAATCTCGGCAGTGTTGACCACCACCTCTTCTTCCTCTTGGGGGGCAACTTGGCTGGCGACATCTGTGTCGTTGATCCCCTTGACAGCCAGCAGTTCCGCCTGTGCATCCATGTAGCGGTTGATCAGGGTCTCGAAGTCCTGCTGGGTGAAGACCCGCCGCTGCAGCTTTAGCCCTTGGATGCGGAAGCGCCGCTGAATGTCGTCTAGCGCCTGCAGGTTGTCCGGCTTGACCATTGCCACCACGACCTGGCTGTCTTGGCGGCGAATGGGCAAGAACTTATAGCGGT
The DNA here is from genome assembly GCF_047462135.1 of Synechococcus sp. O70.2. Classification (NCBI taxonomy): domain Bacteria; kingdom Bacillati; phylum Cyanobacteriota; class Cyanophyceae; order Synechococcales; family Synechococcaceae; genus Synechococcus; species Synechococcus sp. O70.2. The sequence continues at coordinate 9,166 of NZ_JANSIS010000001.1, read as the reverse complement.
TGCAGATATCAAGGGGCAAGAGCGACTCAATGAGCTCGCTCATCTCCGCGAGATCCACCGGCTCCAGGTCGGTGTCGAGAGAGGGGATCCCGTAGATAACTTTGAGCTCAAAAAGCTGCTGTCGCTTGTAGGCCCGCTCCAGGTCAGGTGTGAGCTCCTTGCCCACAATGTTCTTGACCGCCAGGGCCAAAACTTTGCTGCCGCCCTCTCGATCCGCTTTGAGGGCATTTTGAATGTCTTGGATTTGCTTATCGTCGGCAAAGCCCAGCTCTTTTAGCTTGCGTCCAAAGGGGGTGATGCTGGCATTGGCAATCGCTAAGGCTTTGCTCACGCTGCCGCGACGGGAGGTCAAGGGGGGAGGAAGATCGCTCATAAGCAGTGGCTGGGGCACGCACGATGTGTCCATATTGACTGTAGTTGACCCCCCAGGTCAACGGTAGGGGTAGGAGACCTCACTGGCCCGACTCTGCAACCTGATGGAAATCTAGAAGGGAGAAAGTCGACCCACCTTTAGACTGCTCATGCGGCTTTACGTTGAGCCCTTCACGGTTCACAAGCGCTATGCCCTCGCCCTTAGCCGCGGCACCTATACAGAGGCCACTTTGGCCTGGGTGCGCGTTGAAGAGGAGGGGATCGAGGGCTGGGGAGAGGCTTGCCCCTTCTCGGTGAGCGAGGACTGCTACCAGTCTTTGGAGGACATCTTGGCGGGTTTGGAGGTGGCTAAAGGGATCCTACGCCGCCACTCTCCCTGGGAGCGGCAGGCTGTTGAGGCGGAACTGCTGCAGGCCGGGATCCCCTCGGCAGTGCGGGCGGCAGTGGACATAGCCCTGCACGACTGGATGGGCAAGCGATTGGGGAGGCCCCTCTGGCAGCTGTGGGGCCTAGATCGCTCCCGCATTCCGCCCACGACCCTAACCATCGGCCTCTCCACCCCTCAGGAGGCGCGCCAGCGGGCTCTGGCTTGGATGGAACAGATCCAACAGGCGCGGGCCTTTAAGATCAAGCTGGGCAGCGAACTGGGCCTAATGGCCGATCAAAACCAGCTCATTGCCGTGCAGGAGGTGATCCCGCTGGGATCCCTGATTACGGTGGATGCCAATGGGGCTTGGACACTGGAGCAAAGCCTGAGCATGAGCAATTGGCTGGCGGGGCAGGGGGTGAGCTACTTGGAGCAGCCCCTGGAGAGGGGCCAGGAGGCGAAGCTAATCACCCTGTGGCACGAGTCGAAGCTGCCCATCTTTGTGGATGAGAGTTGTTTTGACAGCCGCGACATTCCTGCCCTAGCGGATCGGGTTCATGGCATCAACATTAAGCTAATGAAGTGTGGCGGCCTTAGCGAAGCCTGGCGCATGATCCACACAGCCAGAGCCCATGGGCTACAGGTGATGCTGGGCTGCTACAGCAACACCGCTTTGGGCAACACGGCAGCGGCCCACTTGGCGCCGCTAGCGGACTACGTGGACTTAGACAGCCACCTCAATCTCGTCGACGATCCCTTCTCCGGGGCTTCGGTGCAGGAGGGCTGTCTCATCCCCACCGACCGACCCGGCCTAGGGGTGGAGTTGCGGGAGTAGGACCATGCTCTCCAGTCAAACTCGGGTGGCCATCCTGCTCCACGGCGGCCTGTTGGGGGAGCACGGCAAAACAGGGCTGGGGCTATTGCGCTATGGGCCTTTTCCAGTGGTGGCCGTCATCGATCGGGAGCAGGCGGGGAGATCCCTGGCCCAACTCACGGGCATTGCCAAAGACATTCCCATCGTAGCCTCGGTGCAAGAGGCGCTGGTTTACGGCCCCGAGGTGTTGGTGATTGGGATCGCTCCTTCCGGCGGCCAGTTGCCCCCGGAGTGGCGGGAGGAGCTCTGCCAAGCCCTGCAAGCCGGCTTGTCTTTGGTGAACGGGCTGCACACCCCCCTAGCGGAAGATGCCCAGTTGCGGCAGTGGCTGCAGCCGGGAGCCTGGATCTGGGACATTCGCCGCGAACCTCCTGGTCTGGGAGTAGGGAGGGGCCTAGCTCGCTCTCTCCCCTGTCGGCGGGTACTGACGGTGGGCACCGACATGGCCGTCGGCAAAATGTCCACCAGCCTGGAACTGCACCGGGCCAGCCTGAAACGCGGCCTGCGTTCTCGTTTCTTGGCCACCGGCCAGACGGGGATCCTCATCAGCGGCGACGGAGTGCCTCTGGATGCAGTGCGGGTGGACTATGCCAGCGGCGCTGTGGAGCAACTGGTGCTGCGCTATGGCTTTGACCACGACATTCTGCACATTGAAGGTCAGGGATCCCTGCTCAACCCCGCTTCCACCGCCACCCTGCCTTTGCTAAGGGGATCCCAGCCCACCCATCTCATCTTGGTGCATCGAGCTGGGCAGACCCACATCAAAGGGATGAACGATGTGCCCATTCCTCCCTTGCCTAAGGTGATCGAGCTGTACGAACAAGTGGCTGCAGCTGCTGGCGCCTTTGCCCCTGCACCGGTGGTGGGGGTAGCCCTCAATACCTTCGGTTGGGAAGAGGAAGCGGCCCTGGCCCAGATCCGCCAGGTGGAAGCAGAGACGGGCCGGCCCTGTACCGATGTGGTGCGCTTTGGGGCCGATCCTTTGTTGGACGCCATTCTCTCGGCAGGCTAGCCTAGAGCGCTCGGAGCCTGAGCTTCCTTGGAGCTGGTCTCGCTGTCGAGCACCTCCAAAATAGCCTTGGCCGCACGGGCCAGAACTCCCGGCTCCCCCAGAGCTGCCCGCATGGCGGCGTAGTCAGCCTGCAGTTGGGCGCGGCGCTCGGGCCGGGTCAGCAGCTCCAGCGCCAGTTGGGCAATCCGTTCCGGCTGGGCCTCCTCCTGGAGCAGCTCCGGCACAATGGGACGCATAAGCACCAAATTGGGGGGAGCCATAAAGGGCACCGACACCTTTAGCCAATGGCGGGCTAGCCAAAAGGTGAGCGGGTTGAGGCGGTAGACCACCACTTGCGGGATCCCCAAGATGGCTGCCTCCAGGTTGACGGTGCCCGACTTGGCCAACACCAGGTCAGCAGCCGCCAAAAGCAGGTGATGGGCCTTTGGAGGGGAAGGGCGAGGCAGGAAAAGGGTGAGATCCTCCAGCCCATAGCGGCGGGCGGCTCGGGCAATTGGGGCAGCAAAATGGGGCGAGGCCAGCGGCGCCCAAAACTGCACCTGGGGCAGACGAGCCCGCAGCAGCCGCGCTGCCTGAAGCAGGACAGGCAAAACTGAGCGCAGCTCCTGACGGCGGGAGGCGGGCAGCAGCGCCACCACCGTTGCCTCCTCCGGGATCCCCAACTCCGCCCTGGCCTGCGCACGACCGGGGACACTCGCCAAAATATCCAGCAGGGGGTGGCCGACATAGCAAACCCGGGCACCTGCTGCGGCGTAGTAGCGGGCCTCTTCGGGGAAAATGGCCACCATCAGTCGCATTTGCTGGGCTAGGCGGTAGGTGAGGCGGCTGCTGGGCGACCACACCCATTCCTGGGGGGCAATGTAGTAGACGGCAGGGATGCGCCGCCGCTGCAACAGGGAAGCCACGCGGCTGTTGACGCCGATGTAGTCTACCAGGATGGCTAGATCTGGTGGATCTTGCTCTAGGAAGCGGCGGATCTTCCACTCCGCCCACAGCGCAGGGAGGACGAAGGGAAGGGCCTCCAGAATACCGATGGAGCCAATTTCAGTTGTGCGGTGCAGCAGCCGGGCTCCAGCAGCAACCATCTCCTCTCCCCCAACTGCCGTGATGCGCAGGTGCGGACGCTGGCGCAGCAGCTCGCGGATGAGATGGCCAGCCTGCAGATCCCCGGAGACTTCGCCGGTGCAGACAAACAGATGGCTCACAGGTCGTCCCCGTCCTCGGCATCCTCTTTGCTGCGACGCAAGGCAGGCAGAGGACCACGCCGTTGCGGCTGGGAAAGGGAATCTTCCAAAAATTGCAGCAGGTGTAGCAGGGATCCCGTCTCGTCCACCAGCTCTTTCCCCTCTAGGGAGAGGATGCTCTGCCCGTTCTCGGTTCGCAGGCTCTCCCGCAGCGTTTGCAGCGCCTTTTCCAAGGGCAATCCGGAGCGGTAGAGCAGCCGGTAGGCTTGGCGCAAGGCCGGCAGGGATCCCTCCATCCCCTTGGCCCGCCGCAGTCCCACCAAGTTGAGGCCACGGATGCGGGCTGGATGCCCCTCCACCAGCAGGTAGGGTGGAACATCGCGATCCACCCGACTCATCGCCCCCACCATAGCCAGGCGCCCTACCCGGGTAAACTGGTGGATCCCGACCATGCCGCCGATGCGCGCCTGGGACTCGATGTGAATGTGGCCAGCCAGGGAAACCGCGTTGGTGATCACCACTTGGTTTTCGATGACGCAGTTGTGGGCGACATGGACATAGGCCATCAATAGGTTGTAGTCGCCAATTATCGTCGCCTCCCCCTCGTTGGTGGCTCGGTTAATGGTGACAAACTCCCGAATGAGATTGCCCCTGCCAATGACCAGCTGCGAGGGTGCGCCGTTGTACTTTAGGTCTTGTGGCTCTGTGCCCAGCACCGCTCCTGGAAAAATCTGGTTGTCCTCACCAATCTCGGTCCAGCCCTCGATCACCACATGGGCCCCCACCACGGTGTTGGCACCAATGCGCACATGTTCGCCAATAACGGCATAGGGGCCCACCTGCACCGTCTCGTGCAACTCAGCCTTGGGATGGATCACCGCAGTGGGGTGAATCCGCTGCCGTGAGCGGTGCGGCACACTTGCGAAGTCGGGAGGGGATCCTGCTGAAGCCAACACACTCATCTCCAACTAGCCAGCAACTGGAGCAACGCTCCCAACTCTTTCTTCTCCCCAGCTCACTCAGGCTGCTTGCAGGCGCTGCATGGCTCGATTGTACTCTTGATTGGGAAAACAAGGACGGCTCGGCTGATCCTCAGAGGCCAAAACTAAGCTAGGGGGGGAAAGCACGATGGTACTGGAGACACTGCCGCTGGTTGCCGCTGTAGCCATCGCCATTTTTATGCTGGTCTTCTGGGTGCGGGTAGTTCGAGAGGCCATCTGGACAGCGGTGGGGATCGTGATCCTCCTAGCCGTTTTGTACGTGGTCTTTAGAATCGGCCCGCAGCAGGTGCTCCAGGAGCTGCGAGATCCCTTTGCCCTCCTCGACCAAGTTTGGCAGGTAATCCTGAGTTGGTTCCGGGCTCTTCTCTCCTAGGATCGTTATCCCTTATACAAGGCTCCAGGGGAGCTCAGCCTGTTGAGGGGCTGGCAGCTTCTGCCTTGGCTTTCAACCCTTTCCTTGCCATGCCTTTTGACCAGGATCCACAAGGTCACTTAGAAGCTCTTGCTCTCCTTAGCGGGAGGGAGTTCTCAGACATCCAGGTAGAGGTAGAAGACTTGGGGGAGCGCCGCCGCCAAGTGCAAGGCCGCATCTTGATCCCGGTAGAGCGTCGGCAGGTCTGGCAGGTTTTAACCGATTACGACCATCTGGCGGAGTTTATTCCTAACTTGGTGGAAAGTCGCCTCCTTGGCAGCCAGAATGGCCGCAAACTGGTGCGTCAAGTGGGATCCCAGCAAGTTCTGTTTGCCCGGTTTTCTGCAGCGGTGGTGCTGGCTATCGAGGAAGTGTTTCCCCACCAACTGCGCTTTCAAGAAGTAGAAGGGGATTTCCTCATCTTCGAGGGGTTTTGGGAGCTAGCCGACTGGCTAGAGCAGCAGACCCTGCTCACCTACCACCTGCAGGTGCAACCGCCGCGCCGCATGCCGGTTGGCCTAGTAGAACGGCGCATCCGCCGCGATCTCGCCCTCAACCTGCAGGCCATTCGGGAGCGCTGCCTAAGTCTAGGGGGATCTTCTCCCTAGTTACCCTTGGCTGGGATTGGGGAGCTGCCAAGTCTGCCTGTCCTAAACTAAGAGTCGTCAGGTTTCCTCTCGTCAAATGTCCAGATCCCGCTACAGCCAAGAGGACGTGCAGCAGATCCTGCAGCGGGCCATCGCTCGCCAGCCGCGCCTTGGTGAGTTTACCCGCTCGCAACTGGAGGAGATGGCCGCCGAGCTGGGGATCTCCCCCCAAGAGCTGGAGGAGGCCGAGCGGGAATGGAGAGCCTGGCAGCAACTAACCAACCAACGGCGTGAGTTTCAACGCTACCGCCAGCGGCAGTTTTACCAATTGCTGGGGCGGTATGCCATTGTCAACAGCTTCCTAGTAGGCTTGGATTGGCTCTCCGGCGGAGGGCTGTCTTGGTCGCTGTTTATACTGATGGGCTGGGGCCTGGCTGTTGCCCTCAAGGGCTGGAGCACCTACCAGACGGAAGGGGAACGCTACGAAAAAGAGTTTCGGCAGTGGCAGAAAAAACGCCAAAAGCAGCTCCAGCGCCGATGAGACACCTCTTGTCTTTGAAGGGAAGCCTCTTGAGGGGGTACCCTCGCCAGGTGCTATTATTGTTGGGCAGAAGCAAACACCTGTGCGGGCGTAGTTTAATGGTAAAACCGCAGTCTTCCAAACTGCTGTTGACGGTTCGATTCCGTTCGCCCGCTTGTACTCAAGATCTTTTAGAGATCCAGGCTGCAACCTAGCCCCTAGGTTGGGGAGGCCTGACTGAGGGCTTAGCTAAGGGAGGGGTGAGGTTTGCCTCTCTCTTGAATAGCAGCCAAGGCCTGTCGATGGAGCGTCGGGTTGGCCGCCGCCAACACTTCTCCTCTAGAAGTGCGGGTTAAGGGATCCCCCGACCAATCGGTAATCACGCCGCCGGATCCCTCGATCACGGGCACAAGAGCAGCAAAGTCGTAGAGGGCGAGGCCGCACTCCATCACCAGATCGATGTAGCCGCTGGCCAAGAGGCCGTACTGGTAGCCGTCGCCGCCGTAGGAGGTGATGTGAACCAAACGGCTGAGCTGCTGAAAGCGCTGCTGCTGGTCTGGCTGAGCAAACAAATCAGGAGTGGTACAGCTCAAAGAGGCGCGGCTGAGGTCGGTGGTGGCTTTGCTGCGACTAAGCTGTTGGGTGGAAGGGGTTATCCAGTGGGTTGGTTGTCCCTGCACCCCCACCCAGCGCTCGCGCAACACCGGCTGATCGATGATGCCCAAGATGGGACGATCTTCTTCTAAAAGGGCGATCAAGGTGGCGAAGGTGGGCTTGCCAGTGGAAAAGGCGATGGTGCCATCCAAGGGATCCAAAACCCAGGTATAAGGGGATCCGGTCTGGTGGAAGCCAAACTCCTCGCCAAGGACGTTGTGCTCCGGCACGTGGGCGGCCAGCAACGCCCGCATTGCCCGTTCTGCTTCCCGGTCGGCTATCGTTACGATAGGGGATCTAGCCTCTTTGTACTCGGCCTGCAGCTCCCCGCGAAACAGGGGCCGGATCACCGCTCCGGCTGCGTCGGCTAGAGCCTGGGCCAAGGCAATCCACTCTGGCTTAACCACTCTCTTGCCTACCTCGTCGGTGTTCTCTCCTAGCATAGGGAAAGATTTTCCCTCGGCTATGCGTGCTGGCCGACTGTTAACCCCTCTGGAATGGCTCTGGACCGCAATTGGAGTGATCTTGACCATTTTGGGCACCCTAACCCAGGTGAGCTTGCCGCCTCAGTGGCCAGGGGTGGGAGGATATAGCTTTTCCCTGCAAATCGGCGGCATGCTGCTAACGGCCTGTCTGGCGGGACCGGTGGCGGCAGTGTGCGCCCAGCTTGTCTATCTAGGCTTGGGATTGGCAGGGCTGCAGGTGTTTGCCCAGGGAGGGGGGTGGCAGTACCTGTACCAGCCCGCCTTTGGCTATTTGCTCGGGTTTTTGCCTGCGGCCTGGGCCTGCGGGACGATGGCCTTTCGACAAAGGGATCCCCACCTGCTGCCTACTTCCCTTCTCCCTCGCCGCAACCCCTACCTGCTGCCCAGCATCTCTGCGCCGGTGCGTCTACAGGATTTGGCCGCCGCCAGTTTGGTGGCCCTGGCCCTGGTTCACCTGACCGGGATCATCTATCTCTTGGCTACCCAGCCCTGGAATGGAGAGTTGCTGAAGTTGCTTCGGCTCTACTCCGGCTATACCCTGCCAGGACAGCTTATCGTGGTTAGCTTCGCTGCCGTCATAGCCCTGCTCCTGCGGCGCTTGCTGCTGCTTTAGCGCAAAGACTCTCTATGGCTGGGACGGGAAAAGGGTAGTCCAAAGGCAAGCTGGCTGCAGGGAGGGGGCAAGGGGTTCAGCAGGTTTCTGCAAAGGCTTTGTAGGGAGACGAAAAGATGCAGCGCGCTGCTCTGACTCTTGCGGCCACGGGCCTTTTGGCTACGGCGTTGACCAAGAAAACTGGGTTTCAAGCCCTGCCCTTGAGGGCGGCTTTTTGTATGATGCCCTAGATAGCAGAAGGACAACTTTGCATGTACTTTGTCCGCAAGCTCAAGCTGGGAGTTTCAGACCAACTGCAACTTTTGAGCAGAGCCGCAGGCAAGCTGTACTCCCAGACACTCGTCAGTTTTTGGCGGGTCGTCCGCAAGAAAGGTCTTTGGTTGAAACCTGCCACACTCATGCGTTGGTTTCCCAGTGATCCTGAAAACAGACTTCATGCCCACAGTGCGGATGCTGTTGTCCAAAGTTTCTTTGCCTCCCTAAAGTCGTGGCGAGAACGCCGCAAAACGGATCCCAACGCTCGCCCACCTCGACGCCGTCGGTACTACTACAAGGTGCAGTGGAAGTCCTCAGCCATCACAGTTGAGAGCGGAAAGCTTCGGTTGTCCAACGGAAAAGGCAACAAGCCGTTGGTCGTTCCTTGGGCTTGGGATACGCCTGTCTGGGTAGAAATCGGCTGGGACGGCAAGCAGTATGAGTTGCGGGCTTGCTACAAATTGAGTGATGCGCGGCCCAAAGAAGAGAGGGAAAAAGGCGGTGTTGCCGGTGTGGATCTGGGCGAGGTTCACCTGGCCGTTGCCCATGATGGGGAGAATACCTACATCGCCAATGGCAGGCTGCTTCGTTCCAAGCGCCGCTACCAGAACAAGCTGAAGGCCAAGTTATCGAGACTGATTGATAGAAAGAAGCGTGGTTCTCGGCGACATCGGCAGTTGCTTCGTTCCAAACGGAAGCAGTTGGCCAGGTTGAATAGGCAAATCCAAGATATTCTGCACAAGCAAACTACAAGACTTGTCTCGACGCTGTATGCAAGGGGCGTCCAGACCGTTGTCATTGGGGACATTCGGAATATCAGGGTGTCTGCC